>CAWBWO010000017.1:0-639501 GCA_963792445.1 uncultured Caryophanaceae bacterium
TTTATCTGCAATTTCTTTTTCCTTTATTTGAATTTCTCGTTGACGACGGTAATTCTTTTCTTCCAGATGTTCAAGTTCCTCTTTTCCAGCAAACTCCATACTGATTTCTGCTTCGCTCATATTCTTTCTTGTATTTTCAATCATATTTTGGATTCTTGCTGCACTATTGGATCTTTTATTTTTGGGATTTGTCATTTTCAAGTCCTCCTACATATTTTTTATTACGATATTAGTTTGTTAATCATCGCTCACTTTATACAGTGAAGAAAAAGTGAAAAGCTGTGGCAAAATTTTGAATTGATTTTGCCACAGCTTTCATTAAATTATTGTTCTCCCCGTTTTCGTGCTTCGGCTTCATCATGCATTTCTGCTATAAATGCATCAAGTGCTTTATTTCTTCGTTCATTTTTTTCCTTAATTTGTTGAGCTTCTTTAGGTCCTGCAAATTCCATGCCAAATTCTGCTTCTTTTATATTCTTTTTCGTATTTTCAGCCATTTGTTTTAAACGTTCGACATTATTAGAACGGTCATCTGGATTTGGTGTATTTTGATTCGACATTAAAAAACCTCCAAAAAATTTTTTTTCAAATTACTCGATTAGTTTGTTTAACTTTAATTACTTTATACGCAATGGAAAATAATAAAAGAAATTCGGTACTTTATCTTTATTTAATAAGAAATCAGAATAATTCTTTCTCTTATTGAGCACATTATTTACTAGGAGGTGATTAACCATGCCAAAACGAAATGGTTATAATCAAAAAAATAAAACTCATAAAAGTAACAATTTTGCAAACTTAAATGACACGAATAACCAAAACCAAAATTCACAAGAAGAATTTGGTGCTGAATTCGATGCCAAAAACCAAAACAATTCTAGCTACAAAAATCTACAGTCACATAATAGTAACAAAAAATGACTTGTTGATTACAAAGCCTTAATACTTCCAAGTATTAAGGCTTTGTTTATTTTAATTTTGTTTTATTATGGTGATTTACATAATAAATTATTTGACAATAAAATTTTGTTTGGAAACAATGACTTTAAAAAGGGAACAATCCCTCTAAAAATAGCAACAACTCTATTCAAAATAGCAACAATCTCACCTATTTTGACAACAAAATTTCGTCCGGCAACAATATACTCAAAAAAGGAAACAACCCCTTAAATTTTAGTAACAAAGTTCCGTATTACAACAACTATGTTAAAAAGATAGCAACCACATCGACTAAAAATACACTTGCATAAAATAAATTACATGATAAGCTATTAGTGGAAACTAAATAGCACTAGGGGTGTCCTATTATGAGGACTGAGACTGAACAACCGTTCTAAACCCTTTGAACCTGATCTAGTTGAAACTAGCGGAGGGAAGTGAGACATGTCTAATGAAACTGTTATACATACCCCACTAATCTGTTAGTGGGGATTTTTTTATTTCATCAATTTCAAAAAACTGAATAGCAACAATCTACTAGGGGCGCCATAAGGCTGAGATCGTACCCTTCGAACCTGATCTAGATCATTCTAGCGTAGGAAAGTAGTTTCACAGATATCGTAATCTGTAATTTTTCCATTTGAAACTGCTTTCTTTAATAGAAAGCAGTTTTTTTATTTAGGTGTTTTTTCGAAAAAAGAAAGGAGTAACAAAATGACATTAACTCTCAAAAATATCTCCTACAGCTTCACAAACGAAAAAAAGCAAAAAAATAAAGTAATCTCTAACCTAAACATGCAAGTACAAAACGGAGAATTCGTATCCATCATCGGCAAAAGTGGAACAGGTAAAAGTACAATCTTAAGACTTATCGCAGGCCTCCTAGTTCCTTCCGAAGGACAAATTCAGATTGACCAAAAGAACATTACACTAGGCGATGTCGGCTATATGCCACAAAAGGATCTACTACTCCCTTGGCGCACGATCCTAGATAACATCCTAATCGCTTCTGAAATTCAAAAAGACTTACACATTTCAAAAGACGAAGCGAGAATTTGGTTGGAACGTGTTGGCTTATCAGAATACGAAAACGCACTACCAAAACAACTTTCAGGTGGAATGAGACAACGAGCAGCATTTCTACGAGCATTATTAACTGGAAAAGATGTCTTATTATTGGATGAACCTTTTGGGGCATTAGATAGTTTTACGAAAAAAGAAATGCAATCTTGGCTATTATCGATTTGGCAAGATTTAAACAAAACCATTTGTTTTATCACTCACGATTTGGAAGAAGCGATATTTTTGAGCGATCGCATTTTCTTACTCCATCGTGATCTGCACATGGAAGAGATTTCGATTGATTTGCCAAGACCTCGTGAAGTGAAAATGTTACATTCTCAAAAAATAATCGAATTACGACAAGAATTGGAGTTCAAGATTGCCTATGAAACAGATTAAGAATTTCCTTCAAGCCTATAGTTTATTTATCATTGTTTCTATTATTCTACTTGCGATAGTCGAATGGCTTGTACGTGCGGAAATCGTCCCAAGCTTTATCATTCCTGCACCAACTGGCGTAATAAGAATGATCATCGACAATTGGCAACCGCTTATTGTTGAACATTTAAGTGCCACTATGCTCGAGTTTATCATCGGTTTTTTAATAGCCGTTATAGGAGGTGTAATACTTGCAGTTAGTATGTTCTTTTCAAAAACAATTGAAAAAATTGTTTATCCTGCGGTGGTCATCTCACAAATGATTCCGATTATCGCCCTTTCCCCTATTTTTGTTTTGTGGTTTGGGTATTCCATCTGGAGCAAAGTTGCAGTCACGATTCTTATTTGTTTCTTCCCTATTGTTGTGGGGACTTATGATGGACTGAAGTCATGTAATCAGGAGTATATCGAGTTATTACGCTCGATGGGGGCATCGCGTTTTCAAATTTTTCAAAAGTTACATATCCCAATGGCTTTGCCTTCCTTTTTCTCGGGTTTTAAGATGGCCATCGTTTTTGCACTCGTTGGAGCAACCATTGGAGAATGGCTAGGAGCAAGTCAAGGCTTGGGCTATTATAGCCGAAGAATGTCTGGAAATTTAAATGCGGAAGGAGTCTTTGCAGCCATCACAATCCTAACAATCGTAGGCATTCTACTATTTGTATTAGCTACATGGATTGAAAAAAGAATCACTAATAGAGTGAACCTTCATTAAAGGAAGGTTTTCTTCATCCCCCTAACAAATTTAAATAGAAATAGGAGCGTTAAAAAATGAAAAAATGGATTACTTATTGTTTACTACTATCCCTACTCGTCTTTATGGCAGGATGTAGTGGAAAAGCACCATCGCAATCGACTGATGAAAACGGCAAAAAATTAGATGATATCAGCATTATGCTCGATTGGTATCCAAATGCTGTTCACTCAGCAATCTACGCAGCACAAGAAAAAGGTTATTTTAAAGACCAAGGCTTAAATGTCAAAATTGAAATGCCAGCGGATACAAATGATCCGATAAAACTTGCTGCTACAGGCAAAGTCGATTTAGCGATTAGTTATCAAAATCAAACCATTCTATCCAGATCACAAGGAATTCCAGTCGTTTCAGTGGCTGTTTTAGTTAGACATTCACTTGACCAACTCATGATGAAAAAATCAGCAGGAATCAAATCACCTAAGGATTTAGAAGGGAAAAACGTTGGCTATGCATCAAGCGAACTAAGTGAAGCTACTGTCAAAACAATGGTTGAAGCAGACGGTGGCGACTTTAGTAAAGTCAAAATGACCGATGTTGGTTGGGATTTAATTTCATCTATTGCAACAGATCATGTCGATGCCATAACTGGTGGTTACATAAACCATGAATACGTTTTATTAAATAAAGAAGGTTACGATATGATGACCATCAAAAATAGTGACTACGGTGTTCCTGATAATTATGAATTAGTCGTTGTATCAGGTGAAAAAACATTACATGAAAAGAAAGATGCCATCAAGCGATTCTGGAAAGCTGTGACAAAAGGTCAAGAATACGTAAAACAAAATCCAAAAGAAGGACTACAAGTTTTACTAGATCATGAAAATGATAGCTTCCCATTGGATAAAGAAGTAGAAACAAAAAGTTTACAAATTCTTCTACCTCTTATGGAAGAAAAAGGAGTACCTTTCGGCTATCAAGAACAAGAAAGCTTGGAAAAAAGCATCCGATTGGCTTTATAAAAGAGGGGTTATTAAAAAACAAGTTAATCCAAATGATGTGATTGATAATATCGTTTCAAAATAATTAATAAGGGGCTTGATGTAAATGAAAGATATGAATAAAACAAAAAAACTTACCTACACGGCCATTATTGCAGCGATTACCACTGTCTCAAGTAGTATGGTGTATATTCCATTAGGCTTTGTAAAAGTCTTTCCAATCCAACACTTTGCCAATATTTTATCAGCTGTTCTTCTTGGACCTTGGTACGCAGTGTTACAAGCATTTATTTCCTCATCATTACGAATCATGATGGGGACAGGAACTGTGTTTGCTTATCCTGGTAGCATGATTGGTGCATGTTTGTCCGCAATCCTCTATGCAAAAACAAATAAACTTTCGTTAGCTGGTTTAGGTGAAGTCTTTGGGACTGGTATCCTTGGCGCCATGGCCACTTATCCAATCGCCGTTTTATTTTTAGGTGAATCTTCTACATTATTTGGCCTCGTCCCTGCCTTTGCCATTAGTTCGTTTACTGGTGCCTTAATGGGCTATGGATTATTAAAAGTATTGCAAAAAAATAATGCGTTTGCTCACTTAGTTAACTAATTTTTAAAATTTATCTCCTAAAGTTCGTGGTCTTCCTGAATTGGTAAAATGGTAGAATTTTTGACCTCTCTTAAAGCCAAACTAGTTTGGATACGCGTAATGCCAAGCTTATTGAGCTTTCTTATGAAGCCTTCTAATTCCTTTCTGCCCTTATTGACCACCTTTAGGAGATAATCATATTCTCCTGTTAAACAATGACATTCTAAAATCTCCGGCATGGATGAAAGCTCCGTCTCCAATACTTCTAATTGCTCCGCTTGATGAATCGTTGTACTAATGAAAATGAAAGTTAATAATTCAAATCCAAGCTTCTCTTGATTTAAGATCGTCACTTGCTGCTGTATATACTCTTCTTTCTCTAGTCGTTTGATCCGTGCATGAATTGCTGGCGGAGACAAATTCACTTGTTTTGCAATTTCCGCATAACTTATACTTGCATCCTTTTGTAAAATATTCAAAATTTGAACATCCAACTCGTCAAGAATTTTATTGATCACCGATTCCACTATTACATCCCTCTTTCTATTCTTCTGAAAATCATATTAAACGAATCACAACACAAAATATAATTCCGCAATAACTACATTTTGCTTAAATTTATTTTAAATTATCTATATTATACAAAATGTTATTTATTATGTAAGCGAAAAAAGCTAAAATTATTAATAAGAAAATTGGTTAGGGGTAATGACAATGAACAAAACTTTTACATTTAGAGATGCAACGATTGAAGACTTGCCGGAGATTGTGAACATTTATAATTCCACCATTGCAAGTAGAATGGTAACAGCAGATACAGAACCTGTTTCGATTGACGATCGAATGGAGTGGTTTCATCAACATACCCCTTCAAAAAGACCGTTATTGGTTGTAGAAGATCAAGGTCAAATATGTGGCTGGATTAGCTTCCAATCCTTTTATGGAAGACCAGCTTATGATTCAACTGCAGAGTTAAGTATCTATTTACACGAAGATTACAGAGGAAAAGGTCTTGGAAAAACTACATTACAACATGCAATAGACGCGTGCAAAGAGTTAAACATCAATACTTTATTAGGGTTTATCTTCGCACATAATGAAGCAAGTCTTCGCTTATTTGCAAGCTTCCAATTCGAAAAGTGGGCACATTTACCAGAAGTTGCTGAATTGGATGGTGTGAAAAGAGATTTAGTGATTTTAGGTAAAAAAATCGAAAAATAATACACCTAACTTAAAATTTGGTATTTGGACAACTTCACGATGAACTGTCTTCATCATAAACTAATCATTATCCTTTTGTGAAATGACACTTTATGAATAAGGAGATAGCAGCCGATGAATTATGTTCACTTTTTTGAAAAAAGAACCAATGTCTTAAGCCAGATTTTAGGAAGCGTTCCCACAGTTGATACACCTGTGAAAATTAAAGGACGAAAAGGAACTGTTGTGGAAGTGATAGTAATTGGCGAAAACATTTTTCATGTCAAAGTGGTGTTTGAAATAGTTAAGAAAAAACAAGCAGTATTTAAAGATGACAAAAATAAGAGAAGAAGATAAATATCATGCAAAAAAGTGACGAGATATTGAATATCTCGTCACTTTTTATTACATCTTCACAAGAATTCTTCCGCGTGCTTCTCCTTTTAGTAAAGTAGATAGAACTTCTGGAAGTTGTTGTAGTGAAACTTCTTGTAGAACAAAATCTTCTAAGTTTGCAGGTTTAAAATCAGATGCTAGACGATGCCATGTTTTTACCCTTTTTTCCATTGGACAGAAGACGGAATCGATTCCAAGTAAGTTTACTCCTCTTAATATAAATGGGAAGATGGTCGTTGGCACTTTATTTCCTGCAGTTAAACCAGTAGTTGCTACAGAACCGCCATATTGAATTTGACTAAGTACAGATGCAAGCACTTCACCACCAACAGGATCAACTGCTGCTGCCCATTTTTGTTTACCCAATGCTTTGATCTTGCCATTGTAAACATCTTCTCTTGATACAATAGATTGTGCGCCTAATTTTTTTAAGTATTCGTGTTCAGCAACTTTTCCTGTACTTGCTTCTACTTGATACCCTAGTGTGGATAGAATAGAAACAGCAAAGCTTCCAACGCCACCTGTTGCTCCAGTAACTAGAACTGGCCCTAAATCATTCGTTAGTTGATTTTCCTCTAACCGTTGAACAGATAAGGCTGCTGTAAATCCTGCAGTACCAATAATCATTGCTTCTCTCATCGTAAGACCTTCTGGAAGTGGTACAATCCATTTTGCAGGTATACGCGCATATTCACTATATCCACCGAAATGTGATACACCAATCTCATAGCTAGTAGCAATGACCTCATCCCCCTCTTTAAAACGAGGATCATCTGATGAAACCACTTCCCCTGCTAAATCAATTCCGGGAACAAATGGATAGTTGCTCACGATATTACCATCAGGGATCGTTGCAAGACTATCTTTATAATTGACGCCAGAATACTGAACGCGAATCAAAACCTCTCCCTCAGGTAAGTCCTGAAGTGAAAGCTGTTGAACCCCTACTGAAAATTGATCTTCCTTTTTATCTACAACTAGTGCATTAAATAATTCACTCATGATGATAACTCCCTTCGAATATGAAAAATAATTCATTTCGTTATAACCCAATCATAGCAATAAAAATTTGACCGGTCAATATAATTCATTTTGACCAGTCAGAATAAAATAACTTAAATAAATGCCCTAGTCTATTTTGTCTGGTCAATTTTTTTGTGTATAATAGATTTAACAATAATGGACGGTGAACTTTCATGAATAATAAGGCTGAAAAACGGCGCGAGCAAATTTTAAGAGCTGCCTTTCAAGCTGTTTCGGATAAAGGCTTTCATAGTGTTACCCTTCAAGATATCGCAAATTATGCAGAAGTGAGCAAAGGGGTAACAAGCTATTACTTCCAAAACAAGGAGGATGTTTTCGGCCATCTGCTTATATGGGTAACTGAAAAAATTTATAAAAAAGAGAAAGAGGCAATTAGTCAGGAGAACAATGCAATTGATCAACTACGTGCTTATGTTCATGCCGCTTTTTCGAATCCAAGTGAAAATCGTAAATTTTACCGAGTATATCTTGAATTTCTCGCTCAAGCGAACAACAATGAACAATTTCGTGAAACCAATATCCAATTTTACGAAAATTGTTGGTCGATTGGAAGACAAATTATTAAGCAAGGTCAAGAAGAAGGTACATTTGCTGATATAGATCTAGACCAAGCCACACACGCAATTCGTGCTTTAATCGATGGCTCTCTAATTCAATGGCTGATGCGAAACGATGATCATCTTCATGCATATTATCGCGATAATTGTTTTGAGACCATTTATCGTTATTTAACAAATAAGGATTCTATTCAGCAATAGTTTTTTTGAATAAGCAAAAAAGAGATTGGACATTTCCAATCTCTTTTCTCTTATCCAAATATCAAGTGGTTGAAGCTGACCATTTTTTTAAAAATTGTGTTGTTCTACTCCTCCCAATATTCATTAAAGTCTCTTTCATTTCCTGATCTAATTCAAATTGAGTAGCATTGTAATTTTCAACAGGTATGAAAATAATGTGCTTTTCATGTTTTCTGGAAATGTATCGATCATCATGTGCATTTTTCATCGTGCTAAAAAGAGCTTCAAACAAATTGAATCCATTTTCAATTTTGAACGGTTTCATCTCCTCTTGTGATTGACTAAGCTTTAATCCGATGACTGGACGTATTCTTTTACCGTATTCGTCATCATATAACCAAATCGGAAAATTACTTAACACTCCCCCATCAACGACAATGGAATCACCTTTTGCTCTTAATCTTACCGGTTGAAAGAAAAACGGTACGCCACAACTCATCCGCAATGCTTTTGAAACCAAAAATGATCCTGGGTCAATGCCATACTCATCTAAATCATCTGGTAACACCATCATCTTCCCATTCGTTAAATCAGAAGCAATCAGTTTTAGTGAACCTTCTTTTAAATCGTCAAATGTATAAATATCTTTATCAGAAAGTTTCTCATAAAACCAATTTTCTAATGCTCTTCCTTGATAAATGCCCATGCGGAAGTAAATATTAATCCATTTCATAAAGGGTAGTGAAAAAAACGTTTTTGGAGGATCCAGAAAAGTCGCAACATCTAGTTCATCTAACAACTCCTCAATTTCATGCGCAGTATATCCAGCAGCGAGGAAACAAGCAAGGATTGCACCAGCGCTTGTGCCTGCAACGCGTTCAAAGTAAATATCATTTTCCTCTAACACTTGAAGTGCCCCCACTAAAGCAAATCCTTTGATTCCCCCACCAGAAAACACCCCATCAACAAGCAACGAATCCCCTCCTAAATTAAAATAGCCCTTCTTACACTTTAAGAAATAAGAGGAAAAATTAGAACTTATGTCGAGAATTTTTTCATGAAAAGTAAAAAGCTATTTTACAAATAAAGAAATAAGCCAAATGATCAAACTAACCCAAAGTAAGATGATGATTGTTCCAGCAATCCAATTTTTTCTTTTTACATTTTGTGAATTGGATACGATTTCACGACATTCTTCAAGAATATCTTTTGGCATACATTTCATCACTAAAAGGATACCGAGTGGCACTAAGATTACATCGTCTAAATACCCTAAAACTGGGATAAAATCAGGGATCAGATCAATTGGGCTAAATGCATAAGCTACTACCAGGATGGCTAACAATTTGATATAAAAAGGTGTTCGAGGGTGTTTATAAGCTTCTACCAAAACAAAAATATCACGTTTAATATTTTTGGCTTTTGATTTAATATTTGCGATTGTCTTACTCAAAATTTACAACTCCATTCAGGAATTTTTCTTCTATTAAAATAGTAACAATTTTAGTTAAGAGAATCCAACTGTTGTTTCGTGTTCAGAAAAAAGGGTATACTCGACAAATCATTGTCAGAGTATACCCTTTCTAATTCATGTTAATTTAATGTAGTATGGCCAAATGGCACTCTGCGTGTTCAAGCTCAACCCTCGTTCTAAAACGAGGTTCTTGTAGAGGCTTAATCAGCTTGTTTTTCTCTTAGCTATAACTAGCTTATGCTCCTTTGAATTAGAAAATTAATTCATTAACTAATTCATCTCAATTAAATGCTTTACTATTTTTACTTCTTTCAGCTGCTTTTTTTCCAGCTGATTTTCCAAAGACTGCTCCTGACATTAGACCTGAGCCGCCAGGATAGTTTTCAAAGAAAATTCCTCCTACCATTTCTCCTGCTGCATATAACCCTTCGATTGCAGTCCCATTTTCGTTTAATACTTCTCCCTCTTTGCTTACGTGGAGTCCACCGAAAGTAAAGGTGATGCCACATGTAACAGGGTATGCATAAAAAGGTCCCTTTTCTATACGTAAAGCCCAGTTAGTTTTTGGCGGTGTGATACCAATTGTCCCTTTGTTATCTTTGATTGTTGGATCATATTCGCCTTCTTGAACTGCTACATTGTATTCTTTAATCGTTTGTAAAAACTGCGTTTTATCCACTGGTAGTAATTCTGCTAATTCTTCAAGTGTATCAGCTTGAATCACGGTTGCTTCTTCTAATGTATATTCTTTTCGGAGCAATGGCTTCACTTGTTCATCGAACACTTGAAATGCCATATTATCTCGTTGTTTTAATACTTGTCTGCCGTATTTCGCATATGTGTAGTTTCTGAAATCCGCTCCTTCGTCTACAAAACGATTTCCATCTTTATTTAAGATTAATCCAAGTGGAAAGGATGATTTTTTGAAGATATCACCAGGTTTATTGAAATCTCCGACTCTAGGAGCATTGTAATCGGTTCCAATAGAATGGCAGCCTGACCATTCCCCATATTTCTGAGCTCCTACTGCTAATGCCATTGAAAGTCCATCCCCCGTATTAAACTCCGTTCCTCGTACAAGTGCCGCATTCCATTCTTTTCCTAAATGCTTGGCACGCATCTCTTTATTTGCTTCGAACCCTCCACAGGCAAGAATCACGCTTTCAGATTGTACCGTAATATTTTTCCCTTCTTTGTTTACTTCAACACCCGTAATCCGTTTGTTATCAGTGAGAAGCTCGATTGCTTGAGATTCATACCAAATATCGATTGCCAATTCTTCTGCTCGTTGATTTAATAACTTGATAAGTCCAACTCCCTTATCACGTGTTTTAATCGGTAATCCTCCCCAGAAATTGAGGATTCCATTTTTTTCGAATGATTGATTTTCATTTAACTCGAACTCAATCCCTTGGCTATGTAACCATGTGATGGTTTCATACGATTTTGATACTAATTGCTTTGCAAGTGTTGGATCACTTTTACCTTCAGTGACTCTCATTAGATCTTCATAGAAATTATTTTCTTTATAAGCAGGAATATTTAGTTTTTTAGCTTCTTCATCCGAAATACTTGGAATAATTTTGCGGATTGCTTCTAAACCGTCAAAGGAAAATCGAATGGCACCATCTGTGAAAAAGGAATTTCCGCCTCTTTTTTTCTTAGGGGCTTTTTCTAAAATTAATACGTTTGCTCCATTTTCTTTCGCAGAAATTGCTGCACAAATCGCAGCATTCCCCGCGCCAACAACTACAACATCGTAATTTACAACTATGTTTCCCATTTAAATTCCTCCTCATTTATTCAATAATTATTTCCTTGACCCAATTGTAATGTGAATCTATCTATAAATAAAATATTGAAATTCTATAATTGTACATAAAAAAAATTTATCGATAACTTATTCATTCTCCTGTTATATAATTAAATAGATTGAAGAGTTTGAATATTTTAAAAGAGGTGTATTGTAATGGATGAAAAAGACTGGATAATATTAGATACCATTTACAAAGAACGCAATATTACGAAAGCATCAGAAAAATTATACATATCACAGCCTGCATTAACTTATCGTATTAAACAATTAGAAGATGATTTTAATATTAATATTCTAATCAGAGGCAAAAAAGGTGTTGAATTTACTTCTGAAGGTGAGTATCTTGTTCAATATGCGAATCAGATGATATCTGATTTAAGAAAAGTAAAAGAGCATCTCCAAAATATTGATGATCAATTAAAAGGAACGTTACGATTAGGGATTTCTAGTATTTTTGCGAGATATGAATTACCCATTATATTAAGACGCTTTTTGAAATTATATCCAGATATCGAAGTATCCCTTAAAACAGGATGGAGCTACGATATTATTCATATGATGCAAAAAGAGGAAGCACACGCAGGAATCGTACGTGGTAACTACAACTGGCCAGGAATGAAGATATTGCTCAATACCGAGAAAATTTATGTTGTCTCAAGCCATGAAATCGATTTAAAAGAATTACCATCACTACCCCGAATCAACTATGAAACAGATCATACACTCAAAACAATCATTGATAACTGGTGGCAGGAAACGTACGATATACCCCCAAATTATACAATGGAAGTAGACCGTATCGACACATGTAGAGAAATGGTGAAGAACGGACTTGGATACGCGATTTTACCCGATATATGTATTAAAGAAACTGGCGAATTATTTAAAGTTGAAATCTCTTCCCCTGAAAATCAAGAAAAATATTCACGTCAAACCTGGTTAATTTTCAGAGAAAGCGCCTTAGAATTATCAATTGTTAACGCATTTGTTGAATATATGAAAACGATAAAAAAATCAAGTGTCTCTGTTAAGTAGTAACAGATCACACTTGATTTGTTCAATTCCATTCTAAAACGACATCTTGCTCGGCAGCCACAAGGAAATACTCGGAAACAGTATAATGATAATTAAAGCTACTACCATTAATAATATAAATGAAGCACTTCCTTTAAATACCTCAGAGAGACTTTCCTTCGCTATACCGCTTATGACAAACAAGTTTAATCCAACCGGCGGTGTAATTTGTGCAATTTCCATATTAATAATCATAGCGATTGCAAAATGGAATGGGTCAATACCAACAGAAAGCATGATTGGTAATAATAATGGTAGTGTAATTAACATGATAGAAGAAGATTCTAAAAACATACCAAGAATTAAGAATAATATAGCTGTTGCGATGAAAAATGTAGCTTTTCCTAATAATTCATTTGATAACAATGCGTCAGCAAGAATTTGAGGAATTTGCTCTTGGGTCATATATAACGAGAATACTGATGCTGCTGCAATAATAAGCATAATCATTGCACTTACACCAATAGTATCTTTTAATATAGAATGCCAACCTTTTAGATTGGTTTCTCTATACACGAATAATGAAACAAGAAGTGAATACGCACATGCAATAATTGCTGCTTCTGAAGGAGTTGTAGCACCACTATAAATACAACCAAGAATTAATATTGGTAAGAAAGCTCCCCAAGAAGCTTTAGCTAATGACGACCATCTTGTTTTCCAACTTTCTTTTTCAAGACGTCCATAGCCTTTTCTTTTTGCATAAATAATTGCATAAACAATTAACATTAGTGTTAAGAAAATACCTGGAACTACCCCTGCAATAAATAATTTACCAATCGATCGTTCAGTTACAACACCGTATACAATTAACGGTATACTTGGTGGAATAAGTATTCCTAGAGTACCAGACGCTGCTACTAGCCCCATCGCATAACGTTTATCATAACCTGCATTTACCATAGCAGGAATCATGATTGATCCAACAGCAGCAGCAGTAGCTGGACTTGAACCACTAATCGCTGCAAAAAAAGTACAAGCTAGAATTGTAACAACGGATAAACCACCTGATAAATGACCAACCCATGCTTTTAAGGCATCAATTAAATATTTTGAAATTCCGCCTTTTGCCATAATAGCACCTGCAAGTACGAAACCAGGTATGGCAATTAATGTAGTAGAGTTAAGAGCAGTAAACATTTTATGTGGAATTGTCCAAAGAGAAAATGTACCCGTCATCCAAAATAGCAAAACTGATGCAAGAACTAATGAAATGGCAATGGGAACTCGTAAAAGAACGAGTGCGGAAAAAGAACTAAAAAGCGTTGCTATATTCATTGGACTCCTCCTCATCTACATGAATTTTTTCTACAATTATGGATGATTTACTACTTTTCCAAACTACAATTACATTTTCGATGAATCGCACAACTAGTAAAATTCCAGAAATAGGGATAGCTAAATAGTATACCCAAAGAGCTATTCCTGTATCCATTGATTTTTGTCCTGTTGCGATTGTATTTTGTACAAGTGTTATCCCGCCCCATGTAATGATCGTACAAAATACGATTCCAACCGCATTTGCAAAATAATCGATTAGTCTTTGAAAAGCTTTAGGGAATAGAGTATACAATAAATCAACACAAATATGATGTTTGTCTCGTAGTGCTACAGTTAAACCAAACAAAATACCCCAAGTAACCATAACAGAAGAAATTTCTGCAATCCATGTTGTGGGTGAGTTAAACACATAACGCATAATTACTTCGTAAAAGATTAAAGCAAGACCAGAAATTAAGAAAATACCTGAAAGGATATCTTCAAATAATGCGTATACTTTTACAAATTTCCTCATTAAATCACCTCCATACTAACTATTGATTCGCCTCTTTTGCTTTTTGTAGAATTTCTGAATCCATTTTATTTCCCCATTTATTATTCACAGTCGAAAGTGAGTTCACAAAAGCTTGACGTTCATCATCTGTTAACTCATGAATTTTGACTCTTCCACTTTGTTTGATTTTATCCATTGCTTCCGTTTCATACTTTGCTTCTAATTCTCTACCTAATTTTGTTGATTCTCCAACTGCCTCTTCTATTAATCCTTTTGTTTTATCATTTAAAGAACTCCACCAATTTTTATTTGCTAAAAGGATATATTCTGAACGTGCATGTCCCGATAAAGTCAGGTACTTTTGAACTTCAAAATACTTTTGTGATTCGAAGTTGATTAAACTATTTTCTTGTCCATCAACTGTACCCAATTGAAGTGCTTGATAAGTTTCGTTGAATGCTATTTTAGATGAACCTGCTCCTAGCTGATTATATACTTCATTGATAATCGTTCCGCCATGTGTTCTAATTTTCAATCCTTTTAAGTCTGTTGGTTTTGTGACTTCTTTTTTGTTGTTTGTCACATGTTTGAATCCGTTTGGCCAGAAATCCAAACCTACCATGCCTGCATTATCTAATTTACTTAATAGTTTCTTACCACCCTCACCATCTTCAAACTTATAAAGAGCATTTGAGTCTTTAAACATAAATGGAAGATCGAAAATCTCATAGGATTCCTCAAAGCCACTTAGCTTTGCTGCAGATGGTGCGATCATTTGAACGTTATTTGCTTGCAATGCTTCAATTTCATCATTATCTCCATATAATTGACCATTCGGATAAATATCGACTTTCACTTCACCGTTACTTTTTGATTCAACAATTTCTTTAAATTTAAGTGCAGATTGACCTTTAGGAGTATTTTCAGATGCAACATGCGATAATTTGATTTCTGTTTTTTGATAACCATTTGATGCAGTGCTTGCTGCTACTTCCTTCTTGCTTGAACATCCTGCTAGCGTAAGTGAAAGTGCAAGTGCAGTAGTTGCAGTAATACTTAAAAATGAAATCTTTTTCCCCATCACTATTCCTCCTTTGTGGCAGGTCCCTATATGAAAACGCTTACTAACATTTCAATAGTTTTCACTGTGCGGAACTTGATAATGTTAATTATACAAATTTTCCGAAAATATTAGAAGTTTCATTTTTTTATCTTTATCGATAAAAAATTTCTATTGGACTGAAATATTCTCGCACTCAATCGATAAAAAAAATTTATCATGCCAAATAAAATTTATGTATTTTTTTTACTAAAGTAATATTATTACAATGGAATCACAATTTGAGAAAGAGGTGATCCTTTATGAATAATTATTATAGAATCCCTACAGTAATTATGCGTGGTGGGACGAGTAAAGGGCTTATTTTACGTTCTGCAGATTTACCAGAAGATCCAGAATTGAGAGATCAAATTATTTTACGGATTTTTGGTAGCCCGGATGCTAGTCAGATTGATGGGCTAGGCGGAGGAACTTCTCTGACAAGTAAACTCATATTAATACATTCTTCAGCACATTCAGACGCTGATATTAGTTATACATTTGGTCAAGTAAGTCTAGATCAAAAGGTGATTGATTATCAAGCAACATGTGGCAATATGACAACGGCAGTAGGACTATATGCAGCAGAAGAAGGCTTCGTAAATTTGACAGAACCAACTACTAAAGTACGATTATTTAATACAAATACCTCAAGAATCGTCATAGTAGAAATTCCTGTGGAAAATAATGAAATTCAATATGATGGAGAATTTAAAATAGACGGTGTTCCTGGTACTTCGCCGAAAATCATGCTAAATTTTCTTAATTCAGGTGGCCCTTTTACAGGAAAAACATTACCTACTTACAATCCAATTGATACAATCTTTTTGCCTGACGGACAAAAATTTACGATTTCAATCATAGATTCTGTGAATCCCGTTGTCTTTATTAAGGCAGAAGAGGTTGGTGCAACTGGTTTAGAACTACCAGATGAAATCAATAACAATCACAAACTTTTAAATATATTGGAACAGATTAGAGTAGAAGCTGGCGTTTTATCTGGAATTATCAAAGAAAGACAAAACATAACCTCATCTAGCCATGCACTCCCTAAAATTGCCATGGTTACATCTCCACAAGCCTATCAAAATACAAATAATGTACTTATCCAAAAAGAAAACATTGATATCATATCTCGGTATCTTTCAATGGGAAAATTGCACAGAGCCTATGCTGTAAGTGGAGCCCTTGCATTAGCAACGGCAGCAAAAATTCCTGGTACGATTCCGAATAAAATCGCAAGTTCTTCTAGCAAAGAATTAAGAATTGGCCATCCATCCGGAATTATCTATGCGGAAGCAACTGTCAAGCATATACATGACAATTGGGATGTATCCAGAGCAGCAATTGGTAGAACTGCAAGGCGTATCATGGATGGCTTTGCGTATATACCCAAATCACCCTTTACCTCATTGATTGAAACGAAAAATACCAGTGAGTACAATCCGGATTATAAATTTAACACGTTAACCAATTAACCCCTTTTTATTCAGAATTAAAAAATCCCTGATCAATAAGTATTCATTGATCAGGGATTTTTCGTTTAATGTGCTTACAATAATGGAAACTACTCATTCACTATCATCATTCGTAATCCATTCAATGCCACAATTAATGTCGCACCCATATCAGACATGATGGCAATCCATAATGTTAGCCAACCTAGGATAACTAAAAGAGTGAGGTCGGGTGCTTCTAATCATGCACGAGTGATGCTAATCAAGAACCGGGAGCTCCTTATCACTCACTAGTAATCCTATTCAAATTCCAATCCAAATATAAAAAAGAGGTTTGCCTATTATTCATACCTAATAAGCAAACTTCATTCAAAATTTAGAAATCCCGAATTTCTATTTAACATGCAATTCAGCTACAACAATTTCAGGCCTATTATTTATACGAAATGTTGCCCCGCTATTTCCAAGTCCTCTGCTAATAATTTGTGTCATATCCCCTATTTGTTCCACCCCATCAATATGTGCAGGGAATAGGTTGAATTGATGATCGATTAGTCCACCAAGACCAGGGATTCGGATTTGCCCACCATGTGCATGACCATTGAATGTTAAGTCAACACCAGATTGTTCATATTCTTTATAAAATTCTGGTCGATGTGCAAGTAAAATTTGGAATTTCGATGGATCAGCTTGTTTCAACGCATGATTTAGCATCTCTTTTGTTGATTTGCCACTCAGTGGATCGTCAATACCAACTATTTGAATTGCAGCTCCATTCTTCATGAATCTTTCAGCGCTGTTCGATAAAACGTGAACACCCAGTTCGGTTAAACTTGTCTTAATATGATCGACATCATTAATCGCTACCTCATGATTGCCAATGATAAAATATACCGGCGCAATTTTCACGAAGCCCCTTACTGCCTCTAGACTTCTTTCTAAGTCATAATTATAGCGATCAACCAAATCACCGGTTATCAAAATGATATCTGGCTTCTGCTCTTTTACCTTCCTAATAAGATATCTTTGCTTGTCACCGAATCGTGCATGGTGTAAATCCGAAATTTGGACAATTCGTAGACCATCCATTTTCTTGGGAAGCTTTTTTTCGACAATTGAATATTTTGTTAACTGTAGCCATTGTTGATTTATTATAAGAAAGCCTACAAATGCTCCAAATGCCATCAAAATTTTAATGAATTTTTTCATTTAGAATCATCCTTACTTCTTTGCCCATTAATGGTTAAAGACGTTCAGTTTAATAAAATGTTTCTCCCGCTAAGTTCTAAATGAATTCTATGCTTTCTTTCCACATTCGTCCAACATAGTGAATCTTCCTTGTACTATTATTCCAATCCCAATTTAGAATGCAGTAACTAAAATTATTTGCGAGCTCTCTTCATCAATTTTAAGAAGTAAAAAGGAATTCAATTACAACTCGTCGCTTTGAGGATTTACATAAATTGAATCCTTAAACCTAAAATTATCTCTATTCAAAACTACTAAAAAAATTAATTAAAATTGAAAAAGTTCCCTTTATGGGAACTTTTTTAACCTAAATTTTTTATTTAGAAAACTGTGATTGACTTTCTTTTACATTTAGAATATTGATCACAAACATTATAACACCTACAACGACTAATATTGACCCGATAATCGTCCCAACCGTAAATGCTGCATTTTCTGTAAGAATCATGATAAATAATGAAATTTGCATAATTGGCAATCCAATATTATGGAGCCAAAAATGCGTTTTCGCCAAACCTGTTTCTCCTGCACTTGGAAATATCGAATAAATTATACCGAAAATTGCCATAGAAACCCAACCGAGCAGATTTAAATGTGCATGTACTGACGCAAAAGCAAAATTATGAATAATTCCCATTACAAGACCTAAACAAACCGCAATCAAAAAATACACAACAGCAATTTTCAAAAAGCGTAAACCCATGAACATACCTCCCTTTTTGTTTACACAGTATTTTCTTTCTAATTCAGGTGAGTCTATAAGTATATATGTCTACAATTGTGATTTATTCCACAAAAAATCTACAAAATAAAAGGCCGAAAAGTATATACTTTTCCGCCCTTAAAAAGTCTTATTTTGAATGATGTGAACGAGTTTTAAATCGAGCATTTCGAATCCATATTGGAAGTCTAAGAACAAGACTTAAAAGTAATGTAATGAGCACTAATAAAGCAGATGCTTTTTGAGCGATTTCAGGCGCATCCTCTACAAGGGCTTCCGATTGAACATACCATAACTGAACAGGCAACGTTCCACCTTGAGAAAGTGGATTCCAATCCCACATATCTCCAGAGGTTCCGGTACCACCTACCAATAATATTAATGCTGATTCACCAAATGCACGGCAAGTTGCAAGACTTATGCCGCTAATAATTCCGGTCATTGCTGAAGGAATTACAACTTTCAAAATGGTTTGTGATTTGGTTGCACCCATTGCAAGTGAAGCCTCTCTTAACTCTTGATCTACCCCATTAATTGCTTCTTCTGTTACGGAAGTAATGACAGGTAAATTTAATAGAGAAAGTGTAATTCCAGCGCCTAATATGGTTAAACCGATATCAAATATATCGACGAACAATACATAACCAAATAAACCGAATACAATAGAAGGAACGGATGCTAAACTTTCCACACATGTTCTGATAAATTCCGTAAATTTATTGACCGGTGCATACTCAGCCAAATAAATGCCAGACCCTACACCAATAGGAATTGAAATGATTAGTGAGATCAATAGGACATAGAATGAATTAAATAGAAATGGTCCAACCCCACCGCCCTTTTCAATCTCATCTGGAAGATCGATTAAAAAAGAGGGGGTAATCTTAGGTAATCCTTTAGTTAAGATATACGCTAATAAACTTATAATTACGATAAAGATGAGAAAAGTCACTGTCCATAAGAGAATGGTAAATAGTTTATCTTTCACACCATTTATACTCTTATATAATTTCGTTGGTAAAATTCTATTCATCTCTTATACTCCTTTGGCACGTAGCTTTCTTATAATAATTATTAGAACATTTGAAATGATCAATAGTAAAAATGCCATCATATATAGAGCATAATTCCATGTAGAATCGAATTCGACGTCTATGATTTGATTCACTATATTACTTGTTAATACTGCTGTTGGAGTTAATAAATCGGTAGCAAGTTGTGGCGTATTTCCAATGACCATAACAACTGCCATTGTTTCTCCTATTGCTCTAGCCATACCTAGAATAATTGCCGTTAAAATACCTGAACGTGCATGGGGAATCACGACTCCAAAAATAGTTTGCATACGAGTGGCACCTAATGCGTAACTTGCTTCTCTTAATTCAGGTGATACTGCACTGATGGCATCATCACTAATTCTTGAAATCGTCGGTAACACCATAATTACTAATACAAGCGCAGCTGCTAATAACCCGTCACCCATCTCTGTCCCTGTTATTTTTCGGATAAAAGGGATCAATAAAGTCAAGCCTAGATAACCATATACAATAGAAGGAATTCCGACTAATAAGTCTAATATAGGACGAAGTATTCTTTTCAGAAATTCAGGTGCAATTTCAGCAGTGAAGATTGCTACTGCAATCGAAATGGGTGCAGCAAGCAAAAGCGTAATACCCGTTAATTCTAATGTTCCAATGATAAATGTGGCTGCTCCATATTTTTCTTCAAATGGTTCCCACGTTTTTGAGAAAAAGAATTCTTTAAAAGAGACATCGTGAAAAACTAATAATCCCGTACGTCCAATGAATACAATGATTGAAAGAAGGACAAGCCCCATAAATAAAACACTAAGTAGACAAAATAGTTTAAACAATCGATTATGTACATAGACTTTTGTTTGCACTACCTTGTCTCTATTGATGAACAGACCGTGTTCTTGCTGTTGAGGTTCCTGCAAATCATATTCTATTTTCTCCATAAGATCCTCCATATATTAATATGATGCCAGCCTATAAGACTGACATCATGTACCATTTTTGAAAGTACTAAATTATTTCATTTTGTTGATTGGGATGAATTTTAATTTCTTTAAAGAACCATTTTGGAATTTGCTGCTTTGGATATATTTAATATATTTTGCGTTAGATCCAGATGGGTTGCCTTTTGTTACTAAGTAACCATAACTCCAAACTTTGTATTTACCGTTGATTACATTAGTTGTAGTTGCAGCTACGCCATTGAAATTAACAGCTTTAATATTGCCTTTTACATATGCTAAATCGACATAACCAATTGCATTTGGATTAGATTGTACGTTTGTAACCATTTCGCCACTCTTACCAACTTCTTTATAGTTACCTTTTGTCATGAAGCTTTTACCGCTTAAAGCTTTCATTTGATAGTTAACGCGTGTACCAGAACCGAATTTACGGTTTACTACTACGATTGCTGCATTTTTCCCGCCAACTTGTTTCCAGTTTGTGATTTTACCAGAGAAAATACCTTGTAGTTGAGAAGATGTTAAGTTTTTAACAGGGTTTGATTTGTTAACGATTGTTGCAAAAGGAATAACAGCGATTTTATGAGCTTTTAAACCTTTGAATGCTTTAAATCCTGGTACGTTTTTTGTAGCATCCCAGTCAACTGCTCCAATAGTAGCAGAGCCTTTTAATACTGATTGTGGACCTGCAACTGATGAAGAACCTGAAACAGAGATTTTCACTTTTGGATTTGATCTTTTGAATTCTTTTGCTGCTTGTTGTGTTACTGGTAGTAATGCTGTTGATCCTGCTACAACAATTTTATTTGATGAAGCTGCATTTGCATTTGAAGAAGCCACACCACCAACAGTCAAACTTAGTGCTGCTACTGTAGATAAAGCTGTAAGTGTAAGTTTTTTGAACATTTTCATTTTTATTTACCCCTTTATTATTTAGTTAATAATTCAAATGAACCATTTTTTAAGACCAATACTTTATCACCATTTACTCCTGGTGTAGTAGCAATAATTGATTTATCATTTAAAGCTGAAAAAGATGTAAGTTTTAATTTTGAAGAAGCTACTTTTGTTAACTTTTTCGTAGATGTATTTACTTTATAAATGACAGATGTGCCATTACTTTCTGCTACTAAAATTAAAACTTCTCCTTTTGGTGTTACATCTGCATAAACGATTTCCTTACTAGAAATAAGCGATGTAATGTTTTGATTTTGGTCAATCATTTTAAGCTCTGGGAAACTTTCATCATCGTCTTCCGCACTTAAAAATACGATATTTCCATTCGAAGTAAATGTAGGGAAAACTTTATTGTCAGTTGTATTTGTAAGAGCACCTGCAGTTGGAGTTGCTTCTGTTAGGTTTAAGCTATAGATTTGAGGTTCAGTTCCTGTTGTATCAATGTTATCAACTTCAGGATTTTCACCATCAGTAAAAGTAGTACTACCCTCTTTACCTACAGTATATAAAAGCTTTTTGCCATCTACAGATAGATGCAAATCTGCTTTGTAATTTAAACTATCAGAGAAAATTGTTTTAACAGTTCCATCTGCAACATTGATTGAACCGACTTTCTCGCTCTTATCACCTTGAAGGAAATAAACTGTTTTCCCATTATGAGACCAAACAAACTCAGATTTAACCGAATCATCTTCTCCATTTAGTTTCTTTGTTTTTTTAGAAACTAAATCAACTAGATAGGCAAACCCATCTTCATCGGAATAAATAGCTTGTTTACCATTTGGTGATACAACTAAACCTGAAGCATTAACTGTATATGTTACTTTTTTAGTCGTTGTATTAAGTAAAAGGCTTTTGCTATTTTCAGCATCTTCGTTTGAAACTAAAATGGTCGAACCATTTACCCATTGTGGATCAAATGTATCTCCACTTACTAAACCATTAGGGGCTAAAAATTTACCGTCAAAATCTCCACCTAATGCTTTAATGATTGTTGTTGGTTCAGCAAACAATTTTTTGCTAACTAATTTTGGTGCAACATTGATTTTAGTTTTTTTACCATTGATTACAACCGATGCAACATTCGCTTTAATCGTCACTTTAACTTGTTTTTTATTTACTTTTTTTGAAAGTTCATATGACTTTGTCTTGCTATTATACTTATAACTAGCTGACAATAATTTAGATAATTGTTCTACAGAATATAGTTTGACCTTTTTCTGTCTAGTAATTGAAATTGCTTTTGATTTTCCATCAACTAAAACGGATCCCTTTTCTACCTTTTGCTGCTGAACAGTTTTTGCATGTACATCATTTAATGCAATCGGTGTAATTGCAGATGAAGCTAAAACTGTCGATGCAATTAACAAACTTGAAAATCCTTTTTTCATTCCAAATCCTCCATTTAAAATCGCTCGATTTAAAGACCTACTACAAATTGCCTCCTTCCAAATGTGCATAATTGCTTATCCACAACGATAGTATAAAGCCCATTTGTTAACCTTATTTACTAGATTTGTTAGAATATTATGTACTATTTGAAAATGATTATGAACAATTATTACTACTTCGTATAATTCGAAAGTTTTATTTTCCAATAAAAAATTTCAGAAAAAGGCTATTATATCTAGTGAACTAAATAATATTTTCTGAATTTAAAAATCAAATAGTCAATTTTGAATATTCGTAAAGTTTACATTCCATTTACATTTACTGTATCTTGCACTTTATTAAATTTAAATATTATTAAATTTGTATTTTGGAATGAAAAAAATTGATTTCTATGCATTTCTTTTTATTTTTTTACATATACATTCAGAATGAAAAATATTTTGGAAGGAGAATGTCTTGGAGATACATATCGTTAAAAGCGGAGAGACACTCTGGCAAATTGCTAACCAATATCACGTGGATATCAATTCGATTATTGAAATAAATCAACTACCAAATCCTAATCAACTTGTTGTAGGCCAATCTTTGGTCATTCCAACACAAAATCAGGTTCATATAGTACAATATGGAGAAACTTTATGGCAAATCGCCAATCATTATGGTACAACAGTGCAAGCTATTGTAAGTGAAAATCAGTTACAGAATCAACAGATCATCTTTGCAGGAATGCATTTAGTTATTCCAAAACCAAAGATGCCACTTGAAGTGAATGCGTATACGTACCAACCGCCACAAGAGGGTGCTGCTTCCATTAATGAGGTTGGAAATCTGCTCACGTACATGAGTCCTTTTGCTTACAAAGTAAAAGAGGATGCCACATTGGAACCTTTTCAAGATGATTTAATGATAGAAGCCGCTAAATCCCACGGGGTTGTTCCAATGATGTCAATTACGAACTTTACTGCAACAGAACAAGGGTCAAATCTGGCACATAAAATCCTATCAGATCAAGTAATGCGTGAAAAAGTTCTCAACAATGTTTTAAAAGTAATGGATGCGAAAGGCTATAAGGGGTTAAATATCGACTTTGAAGGTGTACTTGCAGCTGACCGAGAAAACTATAATACATTCCTTCAGCTCGCAGTTGACAAACTTCATCCAAAAGGCTATTTCGTCTCTACAGCACTTGCACCAAAAACAAGTGCAACGCAAGGTGGGCTTTTATATGAAGCGCATGATTATCCTGCACATGGGAGAATAGCTGACTTTGTTATTTTAATGACGTATGAATGGGGATACCGTTTAGGACCACCACAATCCATTTCACCAATCAACCAAATGCAAAGAGTTGTAGAATACGCCTTATCTGTCATGCCAGCAAACAAAATATATTTGGGCTTCCAAATTTACGCAAGAGATTGGAAAATTCCACACGTTAAAGGCCAAGAAGCTGAAACCTTCAGCCCACAAGAAGCCATAAACCGTGCTGCAAAATATGGTGCAACTATTCAATATGATCAATTAACACAATCTCCACACTACCGCTATGTAGACGAAACCGGGCAACAGCACGAAGTATGGTTTGAAGACGCAAGAAGCGCCCAAGCGAAATTCGATTTAACTAAGAGATACAAACTTCGTGGGATTAGTTATTGGGCATTAGGTTTCCCTTATCCACAAAACTGGGCACTTCTAGGAGATAATTTTAATATTAAAAAATTTTAATAACCTTTTAGATGTAAAGTTTGATATGTATATTTGAGGTTATTAGAATTGAAGGATTTGAATGATTGTGGCGCATTCCACTACTCCACAAAAGCCGATTCGCGATTATAATATTAATAATAAGTCCATCGAAAAAAACACTATTTTTCGATGGTCCTTTTTTATTTTTCCAGGAAAATTTCCTCAATGTAGGTATACTACCAACTCAACTTGTTCGCATTACATATAAATAGCTACAGTAAGACAAAATCCAACAACGGAGGGAGGAAAAAATTGCTAAAATCCACAGAATACTGTCCTAACAATTCAATTATTTACTATAAAAATATGCACGAAAGAAAGGTCGAATTATATGCAACCAATGGTTTTGATCACAATATTAACTTTCTTAGTGACATTAATATTTATTTTGTGGAGGCCAAAAGGTATTAATGAAGCTATTCCAGCTACAATCGGTGCTTTTATCGTTATCCTTTGTGGGAGTGTCTCATTGCCTGAACTCGGCATAATTGCCGAAACGATCAGCGGAGCAGCCATTACTATTATGGCAACAATCGTTATGGCAATCGTTTTAGAGAGCTTTGGTTTCTTTAATTGGGTAGCAGAAAAACTTGCGGAAAAAGCCAAAGGGTCAGGAATTCGATTATTTTGGTACGTCAATCTCTTATGCTTTCTCATGACACTTTTTTTCAATAATGATGGGAGTATATTAATCACTACCCCTATCTTAGTCATGTTGTTAAACAATATGGGCCTAAAAAACCACCAAAAAATTCCCTATTTACTATCAGGTGCATTAATCGCAACTGCATCCAGCGCTCCAATTGGTGTAAGTAATATCGTAAATCTCATTGCTCTGAAAATCGTTCACATGAGTCTTTACGCTCATGCCGCTATGATGTTTGTTCCAGCAACACTTGGTTTACTACTTTTAGTTGGACTACTGTTCTTGCGATTCAAAAAAGAATTACCAAAAACTGTCCCAACGAATGTAGAAGGACTCACACTTCCATCCTATCACCCATTAAAAAATAATTCGATGTTAGCCTCTGAAAAGCAACGATCAAAATTCATGAGAAACATTCTACTTTTCGTATTCGCTGTTCGCGCTAGTCTTTTTATCGCTTCATTCTTCTCTATACCAGTCTCACTAATGGCTGTGATAGGCTCACTTATTTTGCTATGTTGGAGATGGGTTTATTTAAAAATACCACCAGGTGATATGTTAAAGAAGACGCCATGGTATATTATCGTCTTTGCATTTAGTATGTATGTTATTATATACGGTCTCAACAACATCGGTCTAACTGATTGGCTAATTCATTTCATGAAACCTATGGTAAATGGAAGCCTACTTCATACAAGCGTTTTGATGGGAATACTCCTATCTGTTCTCTCGAATATCTTCAATAACCACCCCGCTTTAATGGTGGGAACATTAACTTTAATGAATATGAATTTAGATTTACTCTCATTAAAAGTTGCTTATTTAGCCAATGTAATCGGTAGTGATATGGGTTCATTGTTACTCCCAATGGGAACGCTTGCAACACTCATGTGGATGCATATCGTACGAAAAGGAAAAGTAATGATTACATGGTGGGAATATATTAAAATAACACTTGTCGTTATTCCTCCAGCAACTTTATTTACCTTAGTGATCTTATATTACTGGGTAACTTGGTTATTCTAAATTAAATCCATGAAAAAGAGCACCAATCGATATTCGATCGGTGCTTTCATATTTAATGTTTAATGAAATTTACCTGTAATTCTAAAGCCGATTTCTGCAATGAGAGTTGCAAAAAGGAATGTTCCTGTATAAACAACGAGTGAAACTACTATAATTCTCCAACCAAGTTTTTTAAACTCGTTTAAGTCTTTCCCAAATGATAAGCCTGCATAAGCTAAAATTGGTGTTGCTAATTCATTTTGGGAAATTTATTATCTAATATAAAATAATCCACCATTTATTATTTCAATGTTAATTCGTGCTTCATACCTTTCTTCCAATGCTTTTTTTTCGATTTCGTAGCATTCAGGTTTTTCTTCTACTTCCTCATAGAAGTATTCCAAGACTCTTTGATCTCGTTGCCAGCGTTTTTTGGCATCATCTGCCCATGTGTGGTCATCTTGATTAATCATATTTTCGACTACATCATCTAATCGTTTTAGCGCTCGAACTGGTTTAATAATATACTGTAATGGGAAGCTATTAGCGGGAAGGTCTGTAACTAATTCAAGCTCTGTTAACATGTCATGAAAATCGTCAATGATTTGGCCAGTCATCATATTGATGCCAAGTGAATAAAGCATTTCTTTGGTGCGGTCACAGTAGTAAGATACTTTATAATTGATGCCTAAAAATGGGGTTAAAATGGTTTGATTTTCAGCAGGATTAACATTTTCAAACATTTGAACATAGGTACCAAGTTCTCTTGTCACCCGAAATAGTTGATTGAGACGGTAAGAACCAAAATGGACGATTTCACCTTTTATATCAACATTCACTTCGTTATGATTGGTAATCAAGGTTAATTGAGCTGGACTCGGTTCTGTATCTGTTGATTCGATATATTTCCAATAATATGGACGATTCATAATTCTCTTATCCATATCAGCTGTTAATTGTATCGTGATAAAATGCTCATCAGTTGAAATAATTGGGCAATTGTTCTCTTGGAAAAAATTGTGTAAATAACTGTGTACTTGTTGTGGAAGCATAAAATCCTCCTTTCCAAAGCTGTTTGTTTACTTACATCGTTTTTCTGAAATCTAAAATTTCATCTAACTCACCCACTACTTTTTCAAAAACATCAATTTTCGTTTGAAGCAAGTTTAAAATATCTTCTTCAATCGTATCTGCAATGGCTAAATTATAAATTTGCACATCGTGATCCTGTCCTAACCTGTGAACACGACCAATTCTTTGCTCTAATTTCATCGGGTTCCATGGTAAGTCATAATTAATTACATGATGGCAAAATTGAAGGTTAATCCCCTCGCCGCCTGCTTCTGTAGCGATTAACACTTGCGCTTGTTCCTGGAATAGCCTTTTCATATAATCTCTTTTGCTTTTATTAAACTTTCCATTAAAGAGGACACTTGAAATTCCCTTTGTGTGTAAATACCATTGTAAATAAATTTGACTTGCACGGTACTCTGTAAATATAATTACTTTATCATTTGCTTGTGAAATAATTTCAAACGTTTTTTCAGCCTTCGAATTGACCTCAAGCGTCATTAATTTTTGTATAATTTCTTTGACGTAGTCAACTTCTTTTGACTCCCCATGATTTTGAATCATATTTTCTAATGTTAAACAAACTGCTTCCTTACTACTGCACATTTCTTTTTTCAACGTAATCATAGAGAACGAACCCGTGAATATAGAAGACTCCTCTTTCAGCTGTACAATCATTTCATATGCTTCTTTTTCCTCTTTGGTAAATTGAATTGGAATGTTTTGCACTTTGCGATTTGTCCATTCAATTCCTGTATCTTGTCTTCTATTTCGTACCATCACCTGATTCACTAATTCCTTCAAAAATTCATCATTTTCCAAATTATGTTTACTCGCTGAAAAAGCGGATTGAAACACATCAAAATTGCCTAAGTGTCCAGGTTTTAATAATGAAATGAGATAAAATAATTCAAAAACATCGTTTTGAATCGGCGTGGCAGTGAGTAACAAGCAAAACTTTTTCTTCAAACTTTGGACAAACTCATAGATTTTGGTTTTATGGTTTTTTAATTTGTGGGCCTCATCAATTATGATTATGTCGTAGTCCTGTTCATAGATGAGTTCTCTGTGTGGGCTTTTTTTCGCGGTATCCATACTCATAACTGCAATATCAATATGTTCTAATGAAGATTTCTTTTTATAAGGAATTGCAGGGATATAAAATTTATTATTTAATTCTTCAATCCATTGATTGATCAAAGAAGCTGGCGCCAATATTAATGCTTTTTTGACAAGTCCCCTGATTAAGTACTCTTTCAAAATCAATCCAGCTTCAATGGTTTTACCAAGCCCTACTTCATCTGCAAGAATTGCCTTTCCGTTCATCCTCTCAATTACTTTTTCTGCGACTTCTAATTGGTGGGCAAGAGGAGTTAGATGGGGTAAATATTTAGGCGCTTTGAGACCAGTGAATTCCCTGATGAGATTGTTTTTAACTACATCGTAACTCATATTATAAAGCTTCCAACTATCCCACTCATTATTTTCTAGTCTTTCAATTAATCCTTCTTCCCATTCAGGCGATCTTTCAATAATCATGATTATCACCTCTATAATTTTTCTTAGACTTAAGTTGTCCAAAAATCTTATTTATATGTTTACTTATTTGTAATTAAAATTTTACAGTCTTAAAAAGGAAACACATGTTCAAATTTTACATAAAAAAGAACTCATTTGTACTTATTTTGAAAATGATTGCGGACTTTCAAAGAAACTTCTTTCTTCCATAGGTTTTAGACTAACACAAAGATTTTTGCTTGCGTATTATAGATTAAATCTGATTTAGGAGGTGCATTTAATGAATGAAGCAAACGTTGACGGAGGAATGAATTCTAGTTCTTCTTCGTCATCAACTGAAAGTTCGTCTACAAATCATACATCTTCTGGTAGCTCTTCTTCCAGCAGTTCTTCTTCTGGTAAGAAGGGTAGTTCATCCAGTTCTAGTTCATCCTCTAGAAGTTCTTCTTCTGGACATTCATCTTCTAGTACTGGTAGCTCTTCTTCCAGCAGCTCTTCTGGTAAAAAGGGTAGTTCATCCAGTTCTAGTTCATCCTCTAGAAGTTCTTCTTCTGGACATTCATCTTCTAGTACTGGTAGCTCTTCTTCCAGCAGTTCTTCTGGTAAAAAGGGTAGTTCATCTAGTTCTAGTTCGTCCTCTAGAAGTTCTTATTCTAGCATTCATTCTTCTAGTACTGGTAGCTCTTCTTCCAGCAGTTCTTCTGGTAAAAAGGGTAGTTCATCTAGTTCTAGTTCATCCTCAGAAGTTCTTCTTCTGGACATTCTTCTAGTACTGGTAGCTCTTCTTCCAGCAGTTCTTCTGGTAAAAAGGGTAGTTCATCTAGTTCTAGTTCATCCTCTAGAAGTTCTTCTTCTGGACATTCTTCTACTGGTACTGGTAGCTCTTCTTCCAGCAGTTCTTCTGGTAAAAAGGGTAGTTCATCTAGTTCTAGTTCATCCTCTAGAAGTTCTTCTTCTAGACATTTCTTCTAGTACTGGTAGCTCTTCTTCCAGCAGTTCTTCTGGTAAAAAGGGTAGTTCATCTAGTTCTAGTTCGTCCTCTAGAAGTTCTTCTTCTGGACATTCTTCTACTGGTACTGGTAGCTCTTCTTCCAGCAGTTCTTCTGGTAAAAAGGGTAGTTCATCTAGTTCTAGTTCGTCCTCTAGAAGTTCTTCTTCTAGACATTCTTCTACTGGTACTGGTAGCTCTTCTTCCAGCAGTTCTTCTGGTAAAAAGGGTAGTTCATCTAGTTCTAGTTCATCTTCTAGCAAGTTAGCAATTCTTCTGGACATTCTTCTACTGGTAGCTCTTCTTCCAGCAGTTCTTCTGGTAAAAAGGGTAGTTCATCTAGTTCTAGTTCATCTTCAAGTAGCAAATCTAGCAAATCTTCTAGCACAGGTCACTCTTCTTCCAGCAGTTCTTCTTCTGGTAAAAAGGGTAGCTCTTCTAGCTCTAGTTCATCTTCAAGTAGCAAATCTAGCAAGTCTTCTGGACAGGTCATCTTCTACTGGTAGCTCTTCTTCCAGCAGTTCTTCTTCCGGTAAAAAGGGTAGCTCATCCAGTTCTATTATCCAGTTCATCTTCAAGTAGCTCATCATCTAGTAGCAAATCAAATAAATGTTGTTGTACTAGCAACGAAACTACAGATACTTCAACTGTTCAAAATACAACAACTCGTAGATCTACTTGTAGTTCATCTTCAGAAACCAATCCTTGGTAAATATACGTTAACTACAGGTACTTATATTTGTAATCGATTTGCTAAAAGCTTTCCTTAATCAAATATCGATTAAGGGAGGCTTTTACCCTTAAGATTTATTTTTCAACATTTACAAAGTTTTTATCCAAATTTAGCCGACAACAAATATTGCTTTTCACATTACTTAAAGGATGGCCATATTTGTTGTCGGCTATATCATAAATTTTCAAATCTATCAATCTAGAGAATAAAAACAAGAAGGTGAATAAATGTCTAAAATAATTCCATCTTATTTCTTAAAGATTGAAGACGAGGAATTAAATACATTAAGAAAAAATTTATTCAATGACTATACGGTATCCGCCACATTAAAGGTTGATAATACTTCCTATCCAATTGAAATTGGTTATCGTGGTTCTTATACTCGTAAGTTTCGAAAAAGATCCTATACGATTGTTTTCGATGAAGGAAGCTTTGATGGTGCAAATAAAATTCATCTAAATGCAGAATATAGAGATCCTTCCCTTATACGCAATAAACTATCCCTTGATTTCTTTCAAGATCTAGGCGTATTATCACCAAACTCACAGCATATCAATCTATACCGAAATGACATATTAAAGGGTGTATATCTTCAATTAGAATCAGTTGATGAAATGTTTTTAAAAAAGAGAGGGCTTCCATCTGGACCTATCTATTACGCAGAAAATAATGATGCCAATTTTTCATTGACTAGGGATGATAAACCAAAAAAATCTAGATTATCAGGCTATTATCAAGCATGTGGTTCAAAGTTAGATAATAATTTTCTACGTGAATTTATCACAACCATTAATACGACCCCTACATCTGAATTTCCTGATATGATTACGCAATATCTTCATCTTGATCGATTCTTCAGTTGGCAAGCTGGGGCAGTTTGTACGATGAATAATGACGGGTTTACGCACAACTACGCCCTATATCGTAATAGTGAAACTGGTTTATTTGAAATACTCCCTTGGGATTATGATGCCACTTGGGGTAGAAAAGTAAGCGGTGGCTTAATGGAGCATACTTACGTGCCAATCGGAGGTAAACCTGGTAACAAACTCTGTTTTTTACTGTTAGAATCACCGGAATTAAGAAAACTGTACAGAGAAAAATTAGAAGAAATTCTCGAGACAAAGTTTACTGTTGATTATATGGAAGACAAAGTAATTTCCTTACATCAATCCATTCGCCCTCATTTGATTCTTGATCCTTATAAGAAAAAGAAAATCGATATTTTCGATAATGAACCAGATGTCATTTTCCAATTCATTCGCAAGCGTAATGATTTTTTAAAAAATCAATTAAGAATTCTGGTATAAAATTGTATACTTTAAAGAAAGGAGTCCTATCATGGGACCAATAGTTGTGAAGGATACTGGTAAGTATGGAAGAGGTATTTATGCAACACGTGATATTAAGAAAGATGAGTTAATTGAAGTTTCACCCGTTATTGTATCACCTCATGATGAATGGAAAGATTTGAAAAAGACAGTTCTCTTTTATTATTGCTTTTACTGGGGAGATGACGATACAGCTATCGCATTAGGCCTTGGTTCTCTCTTTAATCATTCATATACTCCTAATTTAACTTTTAAAAATAACGAAGAAAATTTATCCATTGATTTTTATGCTTTACATGATATTAAAGAAGGAGAAGAATTAACTATTAATTATCATGGGGATCCTGATAACAAAAATCCTCTTTGGTTTGAAGTGATTGAATAATTTCATATTTAAAATAGAATGAATCAACGCAGAAATAATTTTATTCTGCGTTTTTTTATTTTAAACCAAGTTTTTCTATAGGATTAATAAATTTTATGGTATACTAACTGTAATATTCATTGACGGAAGGATGATTTTATGACATTAACGAAAGGCTCAATAGATTATATAGAAGCACATAAAGGAATACAATATTACGAACAAACTCCAGAAGAAGCAAGAGCAGAAAGGGCCTTGCAACCTATTCATCAAGTTACTGTTGAAGGTGTAGCCAAAATTGAAGACCAACTAATAACCGTCTCTGATGGACAACAAATTAACGTAAGAATTTATACACCAGAAGGAAGTGGACCATTTCCTATTATCCTTTACTATCATGGTGGAGGTTGGGTTTTTGGAAACCCTGATTACGTTGATGGAGGATGCCGTTATTTAACTGCTTCAAATAAATCAATTGTTGTATCCGTTGATTATCGCCTTGCACCTGAGTTTCCCTTCCCTATTCCAGTACAAGATAGTTATGATGCACTACAATGGGTTTATGATCATGCATCAGAAATCAATGGAGATGCTTCAAAATTATTTGTTGCAGGAGATAGTGCGGGAGGAAATATCGCTGCAGTTGTTTCACAATGGACAGTTGAAAAAGGTGGCCCAAATGTTTTAGCGCAAGCACTTATTTATCCTGTTACCAATTCCAATTTTAATACTTCCTCTTACGAACAATTTGGAGAAGGGTATGGTTTAGACCGAGATGGCATGATTTGGTTCACAGAACAATATCTTACGAATTCAAAGGATCGTCTAAATCCTTCTGTTTCTCCATTATTAGCAAGAACATTGCATGACCTACCACGAACAATAGTAATCTCTGCAGAAAATGATGTTTTATTAGACGAAGGGATTGCTTATGTAACTCGATTACATGAAGCAGAGGTTGAAGCAAAACATATTATTCTTCCTGGGCTCATTCATAGCTATTTTAGTAAAATGGAATTTTTTGAAGAGGACACTCGAAAGACGACTAAATTGATTGCTGAATTTTTTAAAGAAGGGTTGGATTAATCTTCCAAATAGAAGGATTTTTGAACGGATATGTGTCTTATTCATTAGGTCGAAGTTATCATATTTTATTTTTCCAAAAAAATTTATCCCGTTCCTTGGCATTCGCACATATGGATATGTCAAGGTTCGCATATGATACAATCCAAGCTATAATTGATTTAACTAGTGGTGCAGTTAAACTCAAGTTATGGCTTGAGGTTGAATCCTCCTTCAATTCAGACTGATGATACGTTTTTCTTTCCTACTTTCACCCTATCGAATGCGTTTTCTATCAGTCTGAATACTTATGTAGAAAGGCATTACCTCTTGTGCCGGTAAGCGTAAAAAATCGTCAAAGGGCTAGCAATCCTTTGACGATTTTTTTGTTTTGTAAAGTTTGATTGGTATCACTCGCTCTTCGATTTGTCTCTGTTTAGCGTTTGTTGGAATTAGTTAAGAGTACATTAGAATGACTCAGGACCTTATTAGCATCACTCGGTTCTCCATTAGAAGTACTCGGACTCTAATTCGCTCCACTCACTCTTACTTCTCTATTCAAGTAGCATTTTCTTATTATCTTGAGATCATTTCCCCTTGTTGCCAATTGAATTCATCGAAATCATTGACAATATATGAATTTGGCATGATTTCTTTTACTTGTTGTAGCATTTCTTCGATATCTCGTGGGAAGAATCGGGCGCTTAAATGATTTAATAATAGATTTTTTGCACCTGCAAGATTTGCCACTTTTGCTGCATCTAAATTAGTCGAATGACCATAATTTGCAGCTAATTCTTCTGTTGAGTGATCGAATGTTGCTTCATGGATTACGATATCTGCATTATTACTTAAAGTAATGGCGTTTTCGCAATATCTTGTATCGCCTAATACGGCAACAGTAAATCCTTTTTTCGGTGGCTCCGTTACGTCCTCGCTTCGAATAATTGTTCCATCTTCTAATGTCACATCCAGGCCATTCTTCAACTGGCCCAAAAGAGGACCTTTTGGCACTCCTAAGTTAATAGCCTTTTCAAATTGTAATGCTCCAGGTAAAGGTTTTTGTTCGATTCGATAGCCGAAGCAAGGAACGACATGCTGTAGTGGCATTGCGTTCACAATAAAATCTTCGTCTTCAAAAATTACCCCTTCTTCAACTTCTACATACTCAATGGAATAATTTAAATGGGTTTGAGATGTTATTAATGTCAGCTCGATCCACTCTTTTAACCCTTTTGGCCCGTATATTGTTAGGGGCTTTTCTCCACCTAAAAAAGAACGTGAGCCTAGTAGTCCAGGTAAACCATAGATATGATCGCCATGTAAATGTGTGATAAAAATTTTCTCTAATTTTCTTGGCTTGATTGGCGTATGTAAAATTTGATGCTGCGTTGCTTCTCCACAATCAAATAGCCAAATCGTACCTCTTTCTTCTAATAATTTTAATACTAACGAGCTTGTATTACGCGTTTTCGAAGGCATGCCTGCACCAGTGCCTAAAAATTGAATTTGCAAACCTCTTGTTCCTCCTATTTTTTATGATCATCTAAAAAGTCTTTACTAAAACTTGTTTGGGATTCATATGTTGTTTTCTTTACATCTTTAAACCCTTTTGAAATGATATCTTGACCAAATTTATTCTTTAATTCTTCAACAACTTTCAAAACAGGCTCTTCTTTTGCATATTTTTGATAGGTAAAGATGGATAATTGCTCAACTGAATCTTTTTTATCTACTACATTGCTTACCGTTACACCAAGTAATCGAACAGGCGAGCCATCCCAATGTTTTTTAGCAAGTTCTAGCGCAATTTCTTGTATATCTTCTTTTTTATAAATCGAATTCGTAATTGTTTTACTTCTGCTACTATTATGCCAATCTGCATCACGAATCATAATGGATACAGTATGCCCAGCAAGATTTTTTGCATCCAAACGTTTCGCTACTTTTTCACAAAGAGTTTCTATATTCTTCTTCAACTCCGAAAATTCGATTAGATCTACAGGAAATGTCATCGAATTTCCAATCGATTTTGTATCATATATAGAGTTTGGGTCAACTTCCCTTTGATCTACACCATTCGCACGGTCTTTTAATCGAACTCCATTTTTTCCAAGACTCCCTTTGATCACATGGGGCTCGATAGTAGCTAAATCTCCTATTGTATGAATGCCAATGCTTTCAAGTTTTTTTGCAGTGCTCTTCCCTACTCCATGCATATCAATGACAGGCAGATGCCACAACATTTTTGGAACATCCCTTTTTCTTAATATCGTAATACCCATCGGTTTTTTCATATCTGAGGCGGTTTTTGCTAGAAATTTATTGGGAGCAATCCCAATCGAACATGGTAAATCTAATTCGTTTACAATACGCAATTGTATCGATTCAGCAAGTTCTACAGCATCTATACCATGGACAAGATTTGTAACATCTATATAACCTTCATCAATCGAAACAGGTTCTACTAGATCTGTATAAGATCTAAGAATAGCAAACATAGCTTGAGATGCTTTACGGTATCTCTCAAAATTAGGAGCCATCAGTATTAGTTCAGGACATTTACGTTTCGCTTCCCATACCGCCATCGTTGTATAAATACCTTTTGCTCTTGCTTCATATGAACACGTAACAAGAATGCCTCTACGTTCCTTTGGATTTCCCGCAATAGCAAGTGCCTTCCCCTTCAATTCTGGATTATAAGCTTGTTCGACAGAAGCATAAAAACAGTTCATATCAATATGAAAGATTATTTTTCCAGTATGCACCATTTTTATACCTCCTAAAAATTTTATACTATATTATTATATCAAGATGTGCAAAGAATGTACGGAAATTACAATGAGGAATTGATTTTCAATTTAATTTATACTTTTTGATTGCGTAATTCGCATTCTAGTAAAAAGAAAATTTTCAAATTTTCTTGGACAATTTGAATTTTCCGATAAAGTGAAACTTCAATCAGTGGGGGTTTTCTTCCATCCCCTACTGATTGTTAGTTGAACCAATCGGGCTTTTACGGGCAGTTATCTCTCACCTACACTTCTTCGAATTTTTTAAATCCTTGCAGTTGAGTTTTACTGCCCGTTAATGCGGGATAAATAATAGAAAGAATCATTAAAAATTTTTTATCATAGAATAAACCAATCCTATATCAAAAGAAGGGAGTAATACATATGATTCACGTTTCAGATGAGCTGTTATTAAGACCGGTCGATGCACAAGATGCTGTTGCACTTTTTTCTTTAACAGATTTCGACCGAAAGTATTTAAGAGAATGGCTTCCTTGGGTTGATGGGACAAAAAGTTTAAAGGATACGAAAAACTATATTGCCCTTAGTCAAAAAGGTGAAAAAGATGGGACATTGCTAAACTTAGCAATTGTTTGGAAAGGGGATGTAGTAGGAGTTACTGGTTTCAACACTATTGACCATACAAATCGCATTGGCAAAGTCGGGTATTGGTTAGGCAATACATTTCAAGGTCATGGTATCATGACACAATCAGTTAAGGCATTAACGGACTTTGCTTTTAAAGAATTACATTTGAACAAAGTAGAAATTCGTGCAGCTGTTGGCAATATAAAAAGTAGAAGTATTCCAGAACGACTCGGGTTTATTCAAGAAGGCTTTTTACGAAGTAATGAATGGCTATATGATCATTTCGTGGACCATGCTGTTTATAGTGTGCTTGCGGATGAATGGCAAAAAATGCAGGAAAAAAGGAAAAATATATCCGAAAACATCTAATTCAAAAAATGTAGTATCCAATTGATAAAAATTTTCGGTTCAAATTTTAAAAAGAAAACAGATTTCCCATTGTTAAAGAGACATATTCTTAATGCAATAAGAAAACCAGAAGCAATTGATCTGCTTCTGGCTCTTTTAATTAGTTAATTAATTTCCTGCAATTCTTCTTCTGTAAGAGATTTCAAATATGCTTTAATCTCTTTAATGCCCTCTAAAGAATTGACTAATATTTCTGGTGATACGAGGGTGATCATCCGTTGATCAAGATTTGCTACAGCTGTAAAGTATTGAGTTTTTGAATAGCTGAGAAGTCCTACTTGTTTTAATTGTTCTTCTTCAATATCCAAAATTTCTTTTGCTTCCAAAACAAGTAAACCAAAGATAAAGTCATCTGCCGTCACAACAATCATTTTGGCATCAGATGAATGAATTGGTTTATGGTATAAGATTTGTTCAAAATCTAAAATGGGAAGCAGTTCATTTCGTACCTTTGTTAACCCTAATACATAGTCTGGTAAATGAGGAATTCGATTGACGAAATCTTGTTTTTCAATAGATATTACTTTTTCGACTGGAATCGCATATTCTTCTTGTCCACAGCGAAAGACTACTACTTTTATATTCGGCATATATTCACGCTCCTAAGTAAAATCGGTTATTTTACTTTTGCTGAGCATTTAACGATTTCCACTAAAAGATCAGCTAGTTTTTCCAATTCTTCAACTGGAATTCGTTCTTCTGTTGTATGAATGTTTTCGTAACCTACAGATAAATTAACTGTTGGGATTCCGTATCCTGCAATAACATTCGCATCACTTCCGCCACCTGATTGCATAAGTTTTGGTTCGCGGTTGATATTTTTTGCTGCTTCTACAGCTACTTTTACAACTAAATCTTCTGGACTGAAGTGGAATCCTGGGTACATACGTTGAACTTCTACAACTGCAGCCCCACCCATTTCTTTAGCAGCTGTTTCAAAAGCTTCTTTCATATGATTTTCTTGCGCAACAAGTTTTGCTTCATTTAATGAACGGCATTCAGCTAATACAGTTGCTTCATCACAAACAATATTTGTGGCTTTTCCACCTTCGAAACGACCAATATTGGCAGTTGTTTCTGAATCAATACGACCTAAATTCATTTTAGCTACTGCTTTTGCAGCAATTGTGATGGCTGAGATTCCTTTTTCAGGTTCAACACCAGCATGTGCAGTTTTCCCTTTTAATGTGGCGAAAATTTTTGTTTGGAATGGAGCAGCTGTAACGATTCCTCCAACTAAACCATCAGAATCAACTGCAAATCCATATTTTGCATAGACTTTTTCGCGGTCTAATTCTTTCGCACCTTCAAGTCCAGATTCTTCACCAGCAGTAATGATATATTGGATATCACCATGTTCAATTTTTTCTTCTTTTAATCTTTTTGCTAATTCTAATAATCCAGCAAGTCCTGCTTTGTCATCTGAACCAAGGATTGTTGTACCATCTGAGTAAATATAGCCATCTTCTTTGATTGTTGGCTTAACCCCAACTCCAGGAACTACTGTATCCATATGTGATGTAAAGTAGATTGGTTGTACATCATTTAATGTTCCTTTTAAAGTTGCGATTAAATTACCAGAAGCATGACCATTTCGACTTGCAGCATCATCTTCATAAACATCGAAACCTAGTGCTTCTAATTTACTTTTTAATACAGGTGAAATGTTTTCTTCATGATATGTTTCTGAATCAATTTGTACTAATTCTAAAAATTCTTCAACGATACGACTTGGCATCATACATGACTCCTTTAATATATGGTAGCAATTCTACCTTATTCCTAGACAATTTTAACACAAAATCTTGGAAATGACTTATTTTGGTTCGAGTTAATTTCATTTAGAAATTTTTACTTTTTGAATCAGCGCAAGCTTGTTGAACAAACTGAATTTTATTGAAAATAACTCCATTTTCCTTTTAATGTCCATGCAAAAAAGAGGCTGAAATAACCTCAATAATGAAGTTATAAACGTGCCTCTTTTATCAATTATTTTTATTTTGAATCAGTTAAGTTGCTCAGGTTTATCAAGTTGGCGAGAATATAGCTTATTCTCTACCCTTTACTTTATTATAAATTATTCATTCTATATATCGGGTTATTCATCGTTACAACACTAACCTTTTTGACTCTTATTTTGATGATTCTTTTTATTATTGTTTGCAGGAATTTTCACCCCCAAGTAGCTGCCAATCCTATTTAAATACGATTTTGTATTAATAGATAGTTTATATTAAATTCTTACCTCCATAGAATTAAGAAATTTTACTACCTATTACTTCGTATTTTTTGAAATAATAGTGATTTTATTAGGGTTGTAGCTATAGTAATATATTCAAAAACAGATCTAAAATTAAAGGCAAAAGCCTCGTAATCCAATATATTATAATTTCTTTTATAATACAAAAAAAGGCAATCTCAAAACCGCTTATCGGTAGAGATAGCCTTTTATCATTTTGTACAATTACAATGGAATATTCCCATGTTTTTTAAATGGTCTAGATTCTTTCTTCGTACGAAGCATTTCAAGTGATTGCATTAGTTTAATACGTGTTTCACGTGGATCGATGACATCGTCTACTAATCCATGAGATGCTGCAACATATGGATTGGCGAATTTTTCTTTGTATTCTTCAATTTTTTGAGCACGTGTTGTTTCTGGATCTTCAGATTTTGCAATTTCACCTGCGTGGATAATATTCGCAGCACCTGCTGCACCCATAACGGCGATTTCAGCATTTGGCCAAGCATAGACCATATCTGCACCGATTGCTTTTGAGTTAAGTGCAACATATGCACCACCGTATGCTTTACGAAGAATCACTGTAATTTTTGGTACAGTTGCTTCTGAATAAGCGAATAGGATTTTCGCACCGTGACGGATGATTCCACCATGTTCTTGTTTAACGCCAGGGAAGAATCCAGAAACGTCTTCAAATGTAATGATTGGTACATTGAATGAATCGCAAGTACGGACAAAGCGTGCTAGTTTATCAGATGAATTGATATCTAGTCCACCTGCAAGTACTTTTGGTTGGTTACATACAAGACCTACTGATTCTCCATCGATTCGGGCAAAACCAACTACGATGTTTTTTGCAAAGTCTTTTTGAACTTCCATAAATGTTCCTGCATCTACAACTTGTTCAATTACTTTGCGTACATCATAAGCTTTTGTTTGGTCGACTGGTACTAGATCAAGTAGTTCTGAACGATAGTTGTCATCTGGATCTTTTTCAACTTCAACTGTTGGTGCTTTTTCTGTATTATTTTGTGGTAAGTAGCTGAGTAATTGTTTGATTTGTTCAATTGCAGCTTCTTCGTTTTCAGCACGGAAGTGTGCATTACCACTTACAGAGTTATGAACTTTAGCACCACCAAGGCCTTCAGAAGAAATCTTCTCACCAGTTACTGTTTCAATAACTTTTGGTCCAGTGATGAACATTTGTGATGTTTGATCAACCATTAAGATAAAGTCTGTAATAGCTGGAGAATATACAGCACCACCTGCACATGGTCCCATGATGACTGAGATTTGTGGAATTACACCAGAATAGATTGAGTTACGGTAGAAAATATGACCATATCCATCAAGTGATAATACACCTTCTTGAATACGAGCACCGCCTGAATCGTTAATGCCGATGAATGGTGCACCGTTTTTTGCAGCTAAATCCATAACATTCGCAATTTTCATCGCATGCATTTCTCCAAGCGCACCACCGAAAACGGTGAAATCTTGTGAGAATAGATAGACTGGACGGCCATTTACTTTGCCGTAACCTGTTACTACACCGTCTCCAGGACCTTCTTTTTTCGCCATATCAAAATCTACTGTACGGTGTTTAACGAAAGGATTAATTTCTACAAATGTTCCTTCGTCTAGTAATAAATCGATACGTTCGCGAGCTGTTAACTTACCTTTTTCATGTTGCTTGTCGATTCGAGCTTCGCCACCCCCAAGTTCGATTTCGCGTTTTCGATCATATAATTCATCAATTTTATCGTACATATCCATATGTCAATTACCCCTTTGTTTGACTTCTGTCTACTAATTCGTAAAGCACACCGTAAGATGATTTCGGGTGAATGAAAATAACTTTTGCACCACCTGCACCAATTTTTGGTTGTTCAGATAAAAGACGTGCCCCTTCTGCGCGCATTTTATCAATTTCTTGTTCTATATTCGTTACAGCTAAAGCCACATGGTGAATGCCCTCACCACGCTTTTCCAAAAATTTATAGATAGCGCTTTCTTTTGTCAGTGGTTCTAAAAGCTCAATATGCGTATTTCCCGCATCGATAAATGCCACACGTACTTGTTCTGACTCAACTTCTTCAACATTGATAAGTTTCATGCCTAGCACATTTGTATAGTATGTAATACGTTCATCTAAATCCTTAACAGCTATACCAATATGATCAACATTCTCCATGGATCCCCCACTCCTTCATTGTTGTATAACACAATTCTACCGAAATTTTTCAGAAAACTCTAGTACTTGTTTAATAATTAATATTTGTTAAAATAATTTAAAGGAAAAAAAGGAGAGAACGAGAATGAGTAATAAGAAAGTACAGAAAATTATTGTAACATTAATGGCCATTATTATGGTCTTGTCGATGTTAACATTTGGACTTGCCATGATAAATTAAATAAAACAACAGACTTATTAATCGTACCGAATAAGTCTGTTGTTTTATTTTGTGTTATATTTTTTTATAGTTTTCTTTCCTGTTTATTAAGTTTGAAAGAATGAAATAACCATACGATCCAAACAATGATATATGCACACATTGCTAAAATGCCTGGCATTAAGACAAGCCACCAGGACCAAGAAACGAATCCTAAAAGTTTAAGCGCCATGAAGATAATTGTTAAAAATTCTGCAAACCCCACTTTCATTCTCACTCCTCACATTTACTTATCATTCCACAATTTCCATTTATCATTATTCCTAGTATTACCAAATCCTTAATTTCTATGTACTTATTTCATACGATTTCAAATCTTTTTGGTTAAAAATAAAAATCCCCATAAATGTTAGAATGGTGTCTAACATTTATGGGGTAGTCCATTTTTAGAGATGCTTTATTTCTAATTATTTTCATTTTCTAATTCTTTCACTGTTTCTTTTACGACCAGTAAAATCTCTGTGTAATATTCCTTATGATAATCACAGTAGCGAACAGTTTCTTCAAGGTTTGCAAGCTCTTTTTCGATTTCTGTTACCATATCACTCATGATTAGTTGCGTCATTCCACTACTAACTTTCCTATAGGCATGAGCTAATATTTGTCTTCTTTGCGCTAATTCCTTTTGTCTTTCAATAGATTGAAAGGATTCTTCTGTCATTTTTTGAATTTTCGATTCAATGTCATCAATTAATGACGATACTACATCTGTTTTTTGTTCTCTTAATTGGATCATTTTCTCACTCACCCCACGATTTATATTTGTTTCTTCTATTACTATATTATTGATTTGATAGACAAATTATTCTCTTAAGTGAATCAATTTATTAAATACTCATATTTTGAAGTGGCAAAGGAAAGGCGGTAATACAAAGTATGAATTCATGCTTTGTATTACCGCCAAATTTTTATCTATTCTAAGTTTTGTCGTGCTGTTTCGTTTGCTTTTCTTTTTCTTTCTTTGAATAGTGAACCAAAACCACTCTTTTTAGTTTTCACCTTTTTCATTATAGTCTCTGCAGAAAAATCCTCTCCCATTTCTTCTCTGCCAAACATACCGTGAGATTTTGGAATTCCTCTATTTGTCACTTTGTTCCCTCCATATTCATTTATTTTATTACGGTATTAGTTTACCTTTTCTATTTTCACTTTATACTGCTCCACTTTTGGCATATTTATGGCGTTTTGCTTCTATTATGAAGTGCTATTTTGTTTTATATTTATAAGGATCATCAGTTAATTTGAAGTTATTTTAGTTGTTGGAGTATTTTTGTGAAGGATTGTTTATTTATTGTTTTGACCTCTGAAAATTGAAGAAATGGATTGCCTTGTTTTTTAATTCGTTCGCAAACAGTTTGAATTGAAAATTGGTCTGGTTTTAATGAGGTGTTTACTTCATTCCAGTTTAGAGGCGTTGCGACTAAGCCTTTTTCATTTCCTCTTGGTGAATAAGGGGCAATGATGGTTTTCCCTTCTCGATGTTGCACATAATCCAAATATAATTTGTTGTGACGGTTCTTTTTTAAACGTTCAATCGTGAACCATTGTGGATTTTGTTCGATTAGAAAGTCGCACACAAATTTCGTAAACAAGCCTGTTTCATCATATGAAAATGCATCCGTCGGTAATGGTATGTAGATTTGCATTCCTTTTCCTCCGGAAGTTTTGATAAATGATTTTAGCTCAAATTGGTCAAAGATTGCTTTCATTTGAACGGCAGCTTCCACCGCTAAAGAGAATTCCTCTACTGATGGTGGGTCTAAATCGAAGACAATTTCTGTTGGTTGATCTGTTTGAAGAGGTTGGAATGGGATATGAAATTCAATCGCTAATTGATTTCCCAGCCATAGCAGCGTTTCAATATTGTTACAAACAATCGAACTAGAGTCTTCATTATTCACCGTTGTTACAAACTCTGGTACTTTGTCTGGACTGCTTTTTTGATAGAAACTTTCTCCTGGCACGCCATGTGGATATCGAATAAGCGTTAATGGTCGATTACGAAGAAAAGGTAAAATTAATGGGGCTATGTTTTGTAAATAGTATAAATAATCATCTTTTACTATTTCTATGGAAGGGAAAACAGGCTTATCTGGATGTGTGATTTCTACAGATTCAGGAATTGGATGAAGTTGACGGATCATTTGTCGCCAATTGCATTCTTGTGGATTGAGATTTAGCTTAAATGCATGAAATCTTGGTTCTCGAAGCATTCCTCCAAGAAAATCTATACAGGCAATTTCAACACAAACAGAAGGTTGTATTTCAAAAACCTCACCTTTTCCCTTTGTACCATTTTCTTCAAAAAAAGCTGTCAAAGTACTAAACTCTTCTTGTTTTAGTCCATGTTTAAAAGAAACCACCTCTATAAGTTCATTGCCTTTATATACTGCTCCGTTAAAGAACCCATTATTTTTATCAAATTTGGTTAAAATAACAGTTATATATCGCCAATTTTTTATTTTTAGCCAATTGGTCGTTCTTTTATCACTGATCCAGTTGCTATTTACCTTTTTTGCGATAAGCCCTTCCCCGTTATTGATTTGTATATTTTTCCATAGTTCTGTGTGCCGATTGAATGCATCGATTATCTGGATTCGATGGAAATCGTCATATTGAACAGAAGTTGGAAGGTTTACTTTTTTGCAAAACTGTTGTAACTTAGCTTTTCGTGCTATTAATGTTTGATTGGTTAGGTCCTCCCCGTTCAATTGTAGTAGATCAAATACAATTAAATGGCATGGAAATTCTCTCGCATGTTTTTCAATTGAATTTTGACTACGCATTCTTCCGCGAAGTTGAACAGTCGAAAAATCACTCTGGAAATTATTTGTTAAAAAGACCAATTCACCATCTAGTTGTATTGGTAAAAAGGGAATCATTTGATCCTTCATCTCCTGTAAAAAGTTAATAATTTCAGGAAACTGAGGATTCAGCACTTTACCATTTCTACTGATTAATACCGGTTCTTTCTCCCAATTTAAAATACAACGAAACCCATCATATTTCGTTTCGTATGTCCAATCTTCACCAATTGGTATTTCATCTGTTTGTGTCAATAACATTGGTTTCAACAATCATCCAACCTTCACACTTTTTCATTAGCTTTTGATGATTTCAAATTTCTGATACATAAAAACCTTCAATATCTTGAATAATAAGAACAAAAAGAAGGTGAGTGAAATATGCATACAGTTTGGAAAGGAAGTATTAGTTTCGGCTTAGTCAATATTCCAATCAAATTACATGCTGCCACTGAAGATAAAGATGTTAAGTTAAGACAACTTCATAAAGAGTGTAATACTCCTATTAGTTATAAAAAGGTTTGTGAAAATTGCAACAAAGAAGTGACTGAAGAGGATATTGTCAAAGCATACGAATATACGAAAAATAAATTTGTCGTTTTGGATGCTGAAGACCTTGAAAATTTAAAAAAAGAAAACGAAGATAAAGCAGTAGAAATAATCGATTTTGTGAAGCTAGAGGAAATTGATCCTATCTATTTCGAAAGAAGTTATTTTATGTCGCCCGATACTACTGGAACTAAAGCCTATACTTTGTTGAGAAAAACGTTAGAGGATTCTGGGAAAATTGGCATTGCCAAAATTATGATTCGCTCAAAAGAACAATTAGCCATTGTGCGTGTCTACCAAGATACATTAGTAATGGAAACCATCCATTATCCGGATGAGGTACGAAGTATTAGTGATGTTCCAAACATCCCTAGCGAACAAATTGTAGTCCAAAAAGAACTCGAAACGGCATTAATGTTAGTGGACCAACTAACAACTGCTTTCGATCCTACTAAATATACGGACGACTATCGCACAGCTCTCATGGAATTAATCGAAGAAAAGAAAAATGGAAATACCGTTACCGCCAATGCTGTTGAAAAAGAACTTCCAAATAACGTGACTGATTTAATGAGTGCATTACAAGCATCACTGAATAAGACCAAAAAGAAAACTACTACAAGAAAGAGAACAAAAACTTTAAAAGAAAAAACTTCTTAAGAAAAAACACCTCTTTCCTAAAACAATGGAAAAGAGGTGTTTTAAACTTACACAGTTAATTTTCTTTCCGCTTTCTATTTTTCGCTAAACGCCTACGTGATGGGTTAATTCCTTTAAACTCTTGCTTAATCGCAAGATATCGGTCCATTTCTTCGATAAAAATATAAAGTGATGACATAGCCAAAAATTTCTCATGCGAAGTAGGCAATGGTAATTTAGCAAAATTCACTTTTACATCTTCAAGTTTACTGCGGTATTTTTTTGCTGTATTACCTGAATGGACATTTTGAGATAGTTCTTCCATAAAATCCGCTACTAACTTTGCTTGTTGAACAATAACCGGAAGACTTGTTACTTTCGGTAGTACCCTTTCAATAATCTCTAGTTGTTGTTCTCTGATATCAAAATATTGGTAGTAAAGATTTTCGTGTCGTGTCAAATGATTTTCTACGTCTTGGTATGCCAATGCTTTTGCTTTATTGATCACGACACTTGCTTCAACAAGTTCTTTCCCATCCCAACTTGTATCGCCATTTCTCAAATATTTCGTAATTTCTTTGAATATAGACGTATACAATTCTTCAATTTTCAATCGATATTCTTCTAGTTTTTGCTGAATATCTGGCATATACATATTCACTGCTAATGCGGTACCGAAGCCGATTAACATTAATAGTAATTCATTAATCAAAAGATTCCATGTAAAATTTGCTGTTGAAAATATATGTAAAATAATGACACTTGATGATACGAATCCTGGTGCTACTTTGATCATAACAAGTATTGGTAAGAAAAGTAATATCATGAGGCCTAATATCCACGGATGGTATCCCAATAATTCAAAAAAGGCGACAGACATGACAATCCCAATTAATGATGCCATGACCCTTGTATAGACTGCATGCACTGATTTTCTTTTAGTTGGCTGGATACATAGTATGGTTAAGATTCCAGCTGATGTGAAGAACTGTATGTGAAAATATTGTGCAATTCCTATGGAAATGGCAACTCCCAAGGCCGTTTTTAAAATTCGATAACCTATGTGAAACTTTTTCAAAGACAATCACCCCTAAAAAAAAGAGCACTATATGAATATAGCGCTCTTCGATTTACAATATTAAACTTCTTCACAAAATTCTTCGAAGTAACCTTGAATGTTTGTAATTACTGACATAGGGTCATGTCCTTCAATTTCATGACGTCCAATTTCAGCAACTGGTTTACCATCTTTTAATAGTACAAATGATGGTGATGATGGAATATGGTCTTCACCAAAGCGCATACGTGCTTGAGCAGTTGCATCTTTGTCTTGACCTGCAAATACTGTTACTAAGTGGTCTGGGCGTTTGTCGTAATTGATCGCATTAACAGCTGCTGGACGTGCGATACCACCTGCACAACCACATACAGAGTTAACCATCACAAAAGTAGTACCTTTACGGTTAAATGCATCTTCTACTTCTTCAGGTGTTTTCAATTCTTCATAGCCGTTTGCAGTCATTTCACCGCGTGCTTGGCGTAACATATCTTGCATAAATAAATCATAATCCATATTCATGTTCATCGCTCCTTTTTTCTTCCACTACTACTATAACAGGAGTTGAGTTGGTTTTCAAAATAGTTGTTTTAAAACATATCCAAATAATCGGAATGTTACATGATTTGCTTTTTAATTAATACATTAAACATATTCCGTAAAAATAACTTTCTTTTGCGAACTAATAAACTAATATAGATACTAATTTAACATTCATGAAACGTTGTTTTTTCACAATTCCTCCGCCATTACTTCTACAATTTCGTCGATTGCCGGAATGGTTCCTTTTTGATTTTGTACTAGGATGCTGAAAATATATGGTTTTCCACTTTTAGCTGTTAAATAGCCACTTAGTGTATTAACGCCATCTATTGCGCCGGTTTTTGCATATACTTTCCCTTTTGTGATTGGACTTTTTAGTCGATTTCGTAGGGAACCGCCAATCATGCGATCGCTATTTGCTGACATTGGTAAGCTATTAAAAAATGTCCCATACCAAGGTGTCTCGCCCCTTACGATAAAGAGTAGTTCTGTTAGATCTTTACTTGAAACGCGGTTATTATGGGACATGCCAGAGCCATCTTCAAATGCCCATTCTTCAATTTCTAAATGTCTTGAGTAGGCGAATTGCTTTAACACACTTAGTCCGGCTTTTGTGCTTCCTTGCCCCATCCTTACCTTCCCCATCGTTTTCACTAGAATATCCGCAATACCGTTATTACTTAATTTCATAAAAGGGACCATTAATTCTGAAAGTGGGATGGATTGTTTTTGTATAATAAGTCTTGCATTTTTAGGTGTTTTTTCACGGTATATTTTTTCTTTAGAGTATTGAATATGATGTTTTTCAAGAGAATGGGTAAATAAAGTTAAAGTGTGCTTCGTTGGATTTGGAACGGTAATCCATTCTTGCAACGATTGTTTAAGAGGTATATTGCCACTTATGACCACTTTATTTTTTCGATATTCACGCTCTATTTTGATTGAACTATACTGATTTTTCCCTACTGTTTTTGCATTGTTTTCTATGACTAGTTCGCCTAGTTCAGGTGTAACTGTAATACTTGGTTTTTTGCCTACTTTTTCACCTTTTGCTTCTATTAAAACAGTCCCACTATCATAATCTTGATCTGGTGATAAGGTTAGTGCCGTCACAGGAGCTGCATAATAATAGGATTCATCATCTTTTTGAATATCTGGAGTTAATAAATCTTGATCAAACCAATAATCATCTCCAACAATTCGACCATCAATTTTTTTTAAGCCTTGTTCGGCAAAAAAAGAAGCTAGTTGATCAAAGTCTTCAACAGTTAATGTTGGATCACCTGTACCTTGAACGTACAGATCACCATGTAAAACTCCCTTTTTTACTTTCCCCGTCATATAGAAATTGGTTTGAAAGCGATAGTTTTCCCCTAACTCTGCTAAAGCTGCTGCACTTGTTAACAATTTCATATTGGATGCAGGTTTCTGCTTCCTATCTGCATTGAAATCATAGATCATATCCCCATCTTGATTTCGAACAGCGATACTTACTTTCGCATTTGGCAGCTTAGCTTTCACAATTTTTTTCACGGAATGATCCAGTTTTTGAATAGGTGAGTTACTTGCTTCTACAGTCGTATGAACACCTATCAACCCAAAAGTCATCATACATGTAATCAGAAATATACCAAACTGTTTTAGCATTAGTACCTCCTTTTATGAAGTAGTTCTTTATTAGAAAATCATATATTCTGTATTATTCTATCCTTTTCTCAATCGAACATTACATCGAATGATCATTATTTTCGGTTTGTTTCATAACATTCAATCCACTTTTCCACAGATATTTTCGATGCTAATTCACCTATTAATTCATATGGAATATTTTTTGTGTTTGTAAAACGGATACAACTTTTGCCCATGTTTAATTTCGTTGGTACTACTTTACTATATTCATCTTGGAACCAATTTAGTAGTTTTGGATCTCCATAGATGCCCATATGGTATAGCGCAATATGTCGTTTTTGTGCAGCTAAACTAATGAAGGGTAACGGTGTTTCAGGCGTTACATGGTAACCGTCTGGATAAATAGAAAAAGGTACAACATAACTAATCATTCCGTATTGCATATTTTTCTCAAAGCCTTCTGGTATATTGGCATCTATCACTTCCATGAGTCGAATAAATCCATCTTTCCATTTTTCATCTATTGCTTCGATATATTCTTCAAACATCCCTTTCATCTCCCTTATTTTTGTTTCAAACGTAAAGTTAAAAATCTTTCTAAGATTTTATATAGAATCCATTATCTTCCCTTTAACATAACAAAAACGCCCGAATTAGTACAAACAATTCGGGCGTATCATAATAAAAATTAGATTAAACTTTTAACAGTTTTTGCAATTAATGCTCCATCTGCTTTACCGGTAAGTAATGGTTTTGCAATTTTCATTGCATCTCCCATATTCATACCAGAAGTTATACCTGCTTCTTTTAGTAGTTCAACAACTTTTTCTTCGGATAATTGTTCAGGTAAAAATGATTTTAATAGAACTATTTTTGCTTGTTCTTGTTCAACCAAGTCTGAACGATTTGCTTTTTCAGCACCTTCTAAAGCTTGTTTCGTTTGTTTAATTTCACGATTAATAATTGCCATTTCTTCCTCATGCGATAACTCAGAACCTTTTTCTTTTTCTGCTATATCAAGGTTTGATTTCACAATCGTAAGAACACCTTTTGTTAGTGTATCTTTTTCTTTCATTGCTTTTTTTAGTTGCTCAAAAACAACTGTTTTTAACATATTACTCATTCCTTCTTTATTCAATTACCTTTATTATAGCACTTTTAAGGGATATCAATAGTTTCAGCGATTTACCATGTTGCTACATACTTAATTTAGTTATATTTCCGCAAAATTCAGTCCGATATCCGCGGTATTTTGAATTATTTCCGCGTTTTAACTAATTTATATCTTCGTTCACTGATTAATCGTTCAAATTTATTTGGATAGGTTTTTTCGCATTTAATTAGGTATATCCAATTTCTCGTAATATATAAAAATAGGTGAGCAGTGTTAGAAAAATGCTCACCTATTTTTTATTATCCATTTTTTAATTGATTGTTATACTTTTTACAGAACTCCAAGATCGATAATATTTTGTTCCTGCCAATGTTTTGTACGCTCTTATTCGAACGTAATATTTTGTTCCCTTTTTCAAAGTTTTAATTGTTTTAGTTATAGTATTTTTGTTTGTGATTGTCACATTCTTTGTTTTACTGCTAGCAAACTTACTACTAGTAGAATATTGAATTTGGTATCCTGTTGAACTACTCATCTTCTTCCAGTTGACTTTCATACTTGTTGAGCTACTCTTTTTAATGTAAGATAACGCTGCTGGAGAAGGACTTGAGATAGTAGTGAGAACACTGCTATATAATCCATAATAATTCGTTTTTCCTAAGGCTTTATATGAATGGACTTTAAATTGATACGTTGCTGCGGCACTTAATCACTAATGTATAACTATTCGTGTTTCCAGTAACTGTCTTTATTAGTTTGCCATAACGATTATATTGATAGATTTTATAGCCTGTGATTCCACTTTGTTTTGTCCATATTAGTTTTAAAGAATTTGTCTTTCTACTAGATACTTTTAAACTTTTTACTTGAGCAGGGTTTACCGTTACTTTTCTTGCCATTTTTCCAGTGTTTCCATCACTTCCATCACCTTATATGTTAAAGTGTAATTTCCCCACTTTAGTTAAGTCCACACTTCCTGCAACTATTAAACTTGACGTTAGTTCTCCATCTTCTGTATCTGTTGCAGTTACACCATTTTTAATATCAAAGCGATTTCCTACGTTGATAGTCACATCTTTAGTTCCTGTTGATTATAGGCTTATTGTTACTTCTTACCGTTACATTTCTTTTTACCTCTGTTAGTGTACCCACTTTATCCGTTACCTTGTACGTTAAGATGTAACTTCCTACCTTCGTTGAGTCAACACTTCCATCAACTTTTATACTAGGTGTTAATTCTCCATCTTCTGTGTCTGTTGCAGTTACGCCTTTTGTAACATCAAAGCGCTCTCCTTGTTTTATTGTCACATCGTTGACTCCATCTAAAACAGGCGAATACAACCATTTAGCATTTATTGTTATACCTGTTGTAGATTCATCCCAAGCTGTTGTGTGATTTTCATCTAGATACCACCCTATTAAATGATTTGTCCCAGTCATTGTACTACTTCCAAAAGCGGCTTTTCCAATACTCGTTACGCTTTTTGGGATGGTTACTTTTTTTAATTGATTATTTTGAAATGCAGCATCCTCAATCTTTGTCACACCTTCTGGAATAATGACATTTTTTATTTGATTATTCCTAAATGCATAACCTTCTATACTAATTACATTTTTCGGAATCGTAATATTTGTTAATTGATTATTATTAAATGCATAATATCCTATTCTAGTCACGTTTTCAGGGATGATTACATTGGATAAGTGATTATTCTCAAACGTATAAGATTCAATACTAGTTACATTTTTTGGAATGGTTATACTTGTTAACTGATTATTACTAAATGCACCGCCCCCTATCGTAGTTACACTATCTGGGATGGTTACTCTTGTTAGTTGATTATTACTAAATGCAGAATGTTCTATACTAGTTACACTGTCCGGAATGATTACACTTTTTAACTGATTATTAATAAATGCATCATACTCTATACTGGTCACGTTCTTCGGAATTATTATATTGGTCAATCGATTATTACTAAATACTCCATCCTCTATTCTAGTCACACTTTTCGGAATCGTTACACTCGTTAATTGATTGCGTTTGAAATGCATTATATCCTATACTAGTCACGCTATCCGGGATGGTTATACTTGTTAATTGATTATAACTAAATGCATAATTTCCTATATTGTGTCACTGTCTCTGGAATGGTTACTCTTGTTAATTCATTTCCATTAAATGCATTACTCTCAATACTAGTCAAGCTTTTAGGGATTTCAATACTTGTTAAATCATTAGAGCTAAATGCACTACTCCCTAACTTAGTCACGCTTTCTGGGATGGTTACTCTTGTTAATTTATTTGATTGAAATGCTCCTCCACCTATACTTGTCACACTGTCTGGAATGGTTATGCTTGTTAACTGATTATTATTAAAGGCACATTTTCCGATACTAGTCACGCTGTCTGGAATGGTTATGCTTGTTAATTGATTACTACTAAAGGCATAATCCCCTATACTAGTTACGCTAGTCGGAATAGTTACTTTTGTTAATTGATTTCTAAGAAATGTACGATTCCCGATGCTCGTTACACCTTTGGGTATGGTTACATTTGTTAGTTGGTTCCAAGCAAACGCATATCCCCCTATACTCGTTACACTGTTCGGGATTGTTACTCTTGTCAACGTATTTTGACTAAATGCATAATCCCCTATCTTAATCACACTATCTGGGATGGTTATACTTGTTAATTGATTTTTACTAAAAGCACGATCTCCAATATTTTTCACACTGTCCATAATCGTTACGCTTTTTAATCGGTTTTCGCTAAATGCCTCACTACCTATGCTAATCACACTATTTGGGATTATTACACTTGTTAATTGATTATTTCCAAATGCATTCTCCACCTATACTAGTCACACCTTCCGGGATCGTTACATTTGTTAATTGATTATTAACAAAAGCACCTCCTCCAATGCTAATCACACTTTTCGGGATGGTTACATTTTTTAATTGATTTTCACTAAATGCACCTCCACCTATACTAGTCACAGTATTTGGAATTATTACACTTGTTAATTTATTAAAACGAAATGCATTAGTCCCTATCTTAGTTACACCATTTGGAATTATTACACTTGTTAACGGATTATTATAAAATGCATTTTCCCCAATACTAGACACAGGCATACCATTCAGTTTACTTGGGATTTCCACATTTTTAGTATTACCAACGTAATCTACAATTTCAACTTTTCCATCTAAAACAGTATATTTGAAATCACCTTCTTGTAGTGTTTCTGCAGATGCATGAATCATTGAAATAGATATAAAACTCAATAACAGTGCAAATAAAACTATTACCTTAAACCTAAGTTTCACTAAACCATCTCCTTTTTTGAAATAAAATCTAAATATGTAAAATAAATTATACTACTAAAAAAATCCTCTTTTCTTCATTCAAAATAGTGATACACATTACTATTTACTTATAAGAGATAAGCGTATCCGACACAACACATTATCATGATTTAGTTTCGAAGTAGATAGCAGATAAATTATAATTTTACAACTTTTATCATTTTCCCATTACTATTAATTTATTTAAATAGATATTAAATCCTATTTTATATACTTTTTGCTAATACCTATTATTCTAAACAAGACTTAATCACTATTTATATATGTAAAAAAATAAAACAGAGCTGAAATATCTGAAATTCTTACTAAAACTCTTTATCATAAAATAGCTAATAATGAAACGATTCCATAAACAATTATAAAGAAAGCGATAAACATTAATAGTCATAGAAAGCATTTTTCAAAACGCGTGATTCTTTTTCCTTTCGTAACTCTATGTAATATTTTTTCGCCATAAATATGCCATACAGTGAATAGCACCATACATGCGATATAAGAAACGATGTCTGCTCCTTCACTTTTGCCAATTTCGATAGCTTCTAATGCTATAAATATAAATAAGACCTCCAAGGAAATTAAGAGCATTTTCTTTCCTATCTAATTTTCTACTTTTCTTTTTCGCCAATTTATAGCTTTGTTTAACATCTTGCTTAGACAAATACTGACTAATAATCGCTTCTACTTGTTCTGCATATTTTTTCCGAACTTCGACTGTATAAAAAAGTTCGTATACTTCGTTGTTTTCTTTCGATGCGAAATCTTTCAGATGATTGCTTTAACAATATCTTTAATGCCTATTTCAAACGGAACGTTACTTTTTTCTAAATGTTCAATAATCGCTACGACCGTAAATTCTTTGAATTACCTATCAATATTTTCCTTTTGAATAAACTCACAAACTTAGCACCTCTTACATAACAATTACAATTCTTTAAATTATACTATCTCACTCTATCTGTTCCTATGAGGCCAAAGTACTCTCTGTTATATCAAAATAACTATTTTATAGAAGGCATAGACGTGGATTTCGACCGCCCTCGCGTGGATAAACTTCTGCCTTTACAAAGCAAAAAGACTGAGCAAAAATCACTCAGTCTCTTTCGGAAATAGCTGCTCTACACCTTGTGCGACAGTTATTTGTCCTTGTAGTATTTGTTGTTCTAGCGTTTGCACCTGATTTTTTCTTTCTGGATTGCCGTAGAAGGAATCGATTAGGTGATCGTGAATCATCGATTGGAACCAGTCGGTTGTTTGTTTACTTCGGCGATTGTCCCATACCCCATTTTCTATCGCTTGAGTCTGGAATTCCAAAATCGTTTCAAGTATTTGATCTAGCCCTTTATTTTCATAGGATGAAGCAGTCATTGACCTTGTTGTCCATCCTGGTGTTGCAGGTTGTAGGAGATGCAACATTTGTTTATATTCTGCAGCTGTTTTTTTGGCATTGCGAACATTATCGCCATCTGCTTTATGGACGACAATGGTATCAGCTAATTCCATAATGCCTTTTTTCATACCTTGTAGCTCGTCGCCTGCTCCGGTCAAGACAAGTAACAAGAAGAAATCAACCATACCGCGTACAATTGTTTCGCTTTGGCCAACTCCGACCGTTTCAATCAAAATGATATCGTAGCCAGCTGCCTCACATAAAAGCATCGTTTCGCGGGTTTTTTTATGCACGCCACCAAGAGTCCCGGCAGAAGGAGATGGACGGATAAAAGCATTTTTTTCCCGGGATAGTTCTTCCATTCTAGTTTTATCCCCTAAAATACTGCCACCAGTAACTGTTGAACTTGGGTCGATTGCTAATACCGCTACCTTATGGCCAAGATTACATAGCATTTTCCCAAATGTTTCGATAAATGTACTTTTCCCTGCTCCAGGTACACCTGTAATCCCAATGCGGATCGAATTTCCTGTATAAGGGAGGAGCTTTTTCAAAAGCTCCTGCCCCACTAGTTTATCTTCTACATTTGCGCTTTCCAGTAATGTAATGGCTTTTGCTAAATGTAGGCGAGAGCCAGTTCTTACATCATTTGCTAATGCATCTAAGTCAAGATTTTGTTTCTTTTTCTTGACAAACTTTTTTCGCTTTGTAGGTTCCATACCATCGTGAATCGCTTTAACACCTGGTTGTACAAAAAGCGCAGATTCTTTCTCTGTCATTAAGCTTCCTCGTAACCTAGACGTTCATAAATGATTTCAATCATTTTTTGAGATGCGATTGGCAATACTGTACCAGGTCCAAATATTGCGGCTGCACCATTTTCATATAAGAAATCATAATCTTGTGCTGGAATAACCCCACCAACGATTACGATGATATCTTCACGACCTAATTTTTTCAATTCTGCGACAAGTTCTGGAACTAATGTTTTGTGACCTGCTGCAAGTGAAGATACACCTACAACATGGACATCATTTTCTACAGCCATTTGTGCAGTTTCTTCAGGTGTCATAAATAGTGGTGAGATATCTACGTCAAAGCCAAAGTCAGCATAAGCAGTTGCAACGACTTTTGCCCCACGGTCATGTCCATCTTGACCCATTTTAGCTACTAAAATACGTGGGCGACGACCTTCATTTTCTAAGAATTCATCTGTCATTTGTTTAATTTCTTTGATCTCATCTTCATCTGAATAGTTCGTAGCGTACACCCCACTAATAGAGCGAATAACTGCTTTGTGGCGTCCAGACACTTCTTCGATTGCATCTGAAATTTCACCAAGTGTTGCACGAGCACGAGCAGCATCTACAGCAACTGCAAGTAAGTTTTCTTCACCTGTTTTTGCTGCTTTTGTTAGACGTGCTAAGTGGCGTTTCACTTCAGCTTCGTCACGCTCTTCTTTCATTTTATTGATACGGTCAATTTGAGATTGACTTACGATTGTATTATCAATATTTAGGATTTCGATTGGTTCTTCTTCTGCAAGACGATATTTGTTCACGCCAATAATCGTTTCTGCTTTTGAGTCGATTTTAGCTTGGCGTTTTGCTGCTGCTTCTTCGACTTTCATTTTTGGAAGACCTGTTTCGATTGCTTTTGCCATACCGCCTAGTTCTTCGATTTCTTCGATTAATTTCCAAGCAGATTCAGTTAGTTCATCTGTAAGTTTTTCAACATAATATGAACCACCCCATGGATCAATTGTTTTCGTCATGCCCGTTTCGTTTTGCAAGAATAATTGTGTATTACGTGCAATACGAGCAGAGAAATCTGTTGGAAGTGCAATGGCTTCATCTAATGCATTGGTATGAAGTGATTGCGTATGTCCCATTGTAGCAGCGTTTGCTTCAATCAATGTACGTGTCACGTTATTAAATGGATCTTGCTCTGTTAAAGACCATCCAGAAGTTTGTGAGTGTGTACGTAATGCTAAAGTTTTAGGATTTTTTGGATTAAATGTTGACATCATTTGTGCCCAAATACGACGAGCTGCACGCATTTTTGCAACTTCCATATAGTAATTCATACCGATTGCCCAGAAGAATGATAGACGTGGTGCAAATTTATCAATATCAATTCCAGCTTTTAATCCTGTACGAACATATTCAAGACCATCTGCTAAAGTATAGGCAAGTTCAATGTCATTTGTTGCTCCTGCTTCTTGAATATGGTAACCAGAGATTGAAATCGAGTTAAATTTAGGCATGAATTTTGAAGTATATTCAAAAATATCAGCGATAATTTTCATCGACATTTCTGGTGGATAAATATATGTGTTACGTACCATATACTCTTTTAAGATATCATTTTGGATTGTACCTGATAGTTTATCTGGAGTAACCCCTTGTTCTTCTGCTGTTACAATATAGAACGCAAGAATTGGAAGAACCGCACCATTCATCGTCATCGATACAGACATTTGGTCAAGTGGAATACCGTCAAATAGAATTTTCGTATCTTCTACTGAGTCGATAGCTACACCAGCTTTACCAACGTCCCCAGTTACACGAGGATGGTCAGAGTCATAACCGCGGTGTGTTGCAAGGTCAAATGCAACAGATAAACCTTTTTGTCCCATTGCAAGGTTTCGACGATAGAATGCATTGGATTCTTCTGCAGTAGAGAAACCTGCATATTGACGAATTGTCCAAGGACGACCTACATACATTGTTGGATAAGGTCCACGCGTATTTGGCGCAATACCAGCAACGTCATTTAGATGTTTCAAGCCTTCATTGTCTTTTTTTGTATAAATATTTTTTACTTCAATATTTTCATTTGTAAGGAATGTTTGATCTGAAACGGAAACTTGTTCTTTTTGTAAAACATCTTCAATCGAAACTTCTGCAAAATTTGGCTTGCTCATCGTTGAACCTCCTTCAAGGTATCTTGGATGCCTTGTAATTTCTCGATAATATTTTGACCTGCATAGACAAAACCGTTTAATCCAAGGCTTTGCCAATCTTCATCAAATTTACCCGCTACATCAAGGATTACTCTTTCAGGTTTGGCAGCAAGGATTGCAGGAATGACTTCTTTTGTATCTTCATCGATTGCGCTAAATACAACATAATCAGCAGTAGTACCTGCTAACCATTCTTTAGTCTTCCTCAATATCTGTAAATGGTTCTGTTACTTCAGGTGTGATCCCTGCAGTTGAAAGGATTCCTTTTACAAAGTCTGTACGTGGTTTAATTTTTTTGAATAGACCAAAAGTTAAAATGGCCACATTGATTGGTGACTTTTTGAATTCTTGTCTAAGATCTTCAAATGGTTTTGCGATTCGATTTACTTCTAAGAAGGATTCTGTTGGTACTTCTTCTTTGGCGTTTGCAAAATCATTCGTACCAACTAATACTGTTTTACGACGTTCTACATCTTGAATTCGTTCATGAATCACTTCATCAAGCTCTTTTTGAAGTTTGCCAGATTCAACATAAGCTTCATAGCCACCTGAACCATCAATTTCGATAAATTTCGCCCAAGCTTTTTTAACAAGTTCGTTCGTTAATGATTCAATATAATAGGAACCACCAGACGGATCTAACACTTTTGTTACATGTGATTCTTCATTAATCACTAATGAAACATTTCGCGCGATACGAATAGATTGGTTCGTTGGTTTTGTTAAGATATCATGTGGGTGAACCGTCACCACGTCCGCGCCACCAATTACGCTTGAGAATGCTTCGTTACCAGCACGTAATAAATTTACATATACATCTAATTTTGAAAAGCTACGTAAAGACGTTTCTGCAAGGATTTTAACAGGTTTTGGTTTTTCTACCCCATAGCCTTTCGCAAATGCTTTCCATAATACTCTAAATGCACGAAGTTTTGCAATTTCCATAAAGAATTTTGTGTCTACTGCAAATGAGACAAAGAACTTGTTTTCAAATTCTTCAAAGTCCATTTCATCTGCTAAATCACTTGCTTTTGCCAGTGCAATCGCCAATTCTTGAACAGCATTTGCCCCTTTATAATGCACATCTTGAATGTAAGCGTTTAACATACGAACATTCGGAAAATTCAAACTAATATTTATATCATTTAAAACAAAACCTTTTGCTTCTTTATTTTTCATATAAAAGAAGACATTGATAAGATCTTGATTTTCGATTGAAAGTACGAATGGATATTGATCAAGTAATGCAGCTAATTTTTCTAATGCAGGAAGATCCCATTTAAAATTAACTTTCCCCACCATAAGATACTGATTTCCACGTTTCATTGAATCTTCTGCCTGTTCAATGAACTCTTCAATCGAATCTCCAAATGCTTGTTGTGCTATGCCAAATACTCCTTCATCTCGCAATGCTCGAATCGTTGAAACTTGTTCTTCTAATTTGCCGTCAACTTTTGAGAGTAAGCTTTCTGATGTATACAGTGGTTCAAGAGTAACCCCTTCAATCGTTTTTGTGAATAATGATTCAAATGGTTTCCCTTTCAATGCCTTAATCGAAGCTTCTTTCCAATCATCATAAGTAGCCTTTGTGAATTCTACTTCTTTCATGTTTGTCATATGGACGCGTTGACGCTTTCCCCCTTTAGTGATTCTACACACTATTTTACCAACTAGTGATTCTACACACTATTTTACACAACAATGTTACTACATAAAAGGAAAAAAAGTCTGAAAACCGCAAGATTACGGCCTTCAGACTTCTATTAATAAATGCTTGTATTGTCTTTTGAGATATTTTCGAGAATTTCTTTAACTCGAGCGAGAAATTTACCACTAACAAATCCATCTAAAATTCTATGATCAATGGATAAACAAATATTCACCATATCTCGTGCAGCAAACATTCCACCGTTCATAATGACTGGACGTTTTACGATGGATTCAATTTGTAAAATTGCTGCCTGAGGATAGTTGATAATGCCCATTGATTGAACAGAACCAAATGAACCCGTATTATTCACAGTAAATGTTCCACCTTGCATATCTTCAGATTTTAACTTGCCACTTCTCACTTTTATCGCTAGTTCATTGATTTCTTTCGCAATACCTTTAATCGATTTATCATCTGCATTGTGAATGACTGGAACATATAATGCATCTTCTGTAGCAACAGCAATGGATAAATTGATATCCTTTTTCTGAATGATTTTATCATTTTGCCATTGTGAATTCATCATCGGGAATTCCTTCAACGCTTGAGATACAGCTTTAACAAAGAAAGCAAAGTATGTAAGACTATATCCCTCTTTCTTTTTAAATTCGTCTTTAATGGAATCACGATAGCTAACTAAATCTGTCACATCTACTTCCATCATCAACCAAGCATGTGGTATTTCTTGTACACTTGTCATCATGTTTTTAGCGATTGCTTTACGTACACCAGAAACAGGAATTTCTATATCACCAGAAGCAAGGGTAGTTGAAGCTTTTGGTGTACTTAAAGTAGATACAGGTACTACTTGTGGTTGTGAAATTTTTGCTTTTTCTTCTGATTTGGTAATAGGTTGTGGAATGTTTCCAGAATCAATTATTTTTTGAATATCTTTTCTTGTGATTCTTCCTGATGCTCCACTACCTTTAACTTGTATTAAATCAATTTTATTTTCTTGCGCTAAACGAACAACTGCAGGTGAGTATCTTGTTTTCATCGATTGATCTGTTGATTCTGCCGCTTCTGAGACTTTTATTTCTTGGGAAACTTTTTTAGTTTCTGTTTCATTCGTTGTTGTCTCTTCTACTTCAATCGTACAAACAACTTCGCCAACCGCAAGTGTATCCCCAACATTTGCAATCAATTCTTTTATCGTACCTGCAAAGGATGAAGGAAGTTCTGCTGTCACTTTATCTGTTTGTACTTCAGCTAAAGCGTCATATTTTTTCACCTGATCCCCAGGCTTAATCAACCAGTTTTCGATTGTACCTTCTGTAACACTTTCTCCTAGTTGTGGCATTGTGATGTTTTGAATCGCCATCTAATTAGCCTCCTTTACTTGAATAAAGGGTACTGAAAAAAATATTTTAATACATTTATATCTCGTTTTTACATTATATAAATATAATATTTTTATTATAAATGCAATATTTTTTCAGTATCCTGGCTTTAAGCATGTATGTTCAATTCTAAAAAATATCAATTCGAAAGCTTTTGTGATCTTCGGAGCGCGCTACAGGATGTGGGTCAGATAGCCGTTGCTGCAGGACGCGGCTAAGGCTATCTTCCTCTAAACGAGCCGCTTCAGCACTAAAATTAAAATTCCGCTAAGTTCACGCATTGCTTCTTCTACTTTTTCAGGATTGATCATGAAGAATTTTTCCATTGTTGGTGCGTATGGCATTGCTGGTATATCAGGTCCTGCTAGACGTTTAATTGGTGCGTCTAGGTCAAACAGTGCGTGCTCTGCAATAATGGCAGCTACTTCACTTATGATACTACCTTCTTTGTTGTCTTCTGTTACGAGTAACACTTTACCTGTTTTTTTAGCAGCTGCAATAATCGCTTCTTTATCAAGTGGATAAATTGTTCGTAAATCTAAAATATGGGCTGAAATGCCATCTTTTTCAAGGCGTTCTGCAGCTTGTAAAGCAAAATGAACGGCCAATCCATACGTAATTACCGTAATATCTTCGCCTTCTCTTTTTACATCTGCTTTCCCTATTTCAATTGTATAGTCATCTTCAGGTACTTCACCTTTGATTAAACGGTAAGCTCTTTTATGTTCAAAGAATAATACAGGGTCATCATCGCGAATTGCTGCTTTTAACAATCCCTTTGCATCATATGGAGTGGAAGGAATAACAATTTTTAATCCAGGTTGATTGGCAAAAATCGATTCTACGGATTGTGAATGATAAAGAGCCCCATGAACTCCACCACCAAATGGAGCACGAATTACCATCGGACAATTCCAATCGTTGTTTGAACGATAACGGATTCTCGAAGCTTCAGAAATGATTTGGTTGACAGCTGGCAAGATAAAATCTGCAAATTGTATTTCAGCAATTGGTCTTAAACCATACATAGCTGCCCCAATTCCTACACCTGCGATTGCAGATTCAGCAAGTGGTGTATCAATTACTCTTTCTTCTCCAAATTGCTCGTATAAACCTTGTGTAGCTTTAAATACGCCACCTTTAAGACCAACATCTTCTCCAAGGATGAAGACACTTTCATCTCTTTCCATTTCCTCTTTCATCGCTAATGTAATCGCATCAATATATGATAAAATAGCCATTTATTGCACCTCCCCTTGTTCCGCATAGACATATTTTAGTGCATGCTCAGGTGCAGCATATGGAGCTTGCTCTGCATATTCTGTTGCTTCATCAATTTCTGCCATGATTTCTTCTTGGAATTTCTCTTGTATTTCATCTGTTAAAATATTGAGCTCTTTTAAATAATTTGTAAATCTAATTAACGGATCATTTGCTCTACCTTCAGCTAAATCCTCCTCAGTACGATATTGACGTTGGTCATCATCAGAAGAATGGGCTGTTAATCGATAGCAAACAGATTCGATTAAGCTAGGACCTTCCCCTGCTCTTGCACGGTCTGCTGCTTCTTTTACCGCTTTGTATACTTCGAGTGGATCATTTCCATCGACAGTTACACCTGGCATTCCATAGCCAATTGCACGATCGGAAATATTTTCACATGCGATTTGTTTCTTTAAAGGAACGGAAATTGCATATTTGTTATTTTCTACCATGATAATAACTGGTAGTTTATGAACACCGGCAAAATTGGCTCCTTCATGGAAATCACCCTGATTGGAAGAACCTTCACCTAGTGTAACAAATGTGACAAAGTCTTTCTTTTGCATTTTACCAGCAAGTGCCACTCCGACTGCATGTGGAACTTGTGTCGTAACTGGTGATGATCCTGTTAAGATTCGATTTTTCTTTTGTCCAAAATGTCCAGGCATTTGTCGACCGCCAGAGTTTGGATCTTCTGCTTTAGCAAAAGCAGATAGCATTAATTCTTTTGTTGTCATTCTAAAGTGTAGCACTATACCCATATCTCGATAATAAGGTGCTATATAATCCTTGTCGCGATTTAGAGCAAATGCTGCTCCTACTTGTGCAGCTTCTTGACCTTGGCAAGAAATAACAAAAGCAATTTTACCTGCACGATTTAAAAGCCACATTCTTTCATCTAATCGACGTGCTAAAAGCATCGTTCTATACATTTCAAGCACTACTTCATCTGATAAACCTAATGGAGCGTGTCTATTTTCAGTCATTTTTCTCATTCTCCTTTACTGATGAATAGCCTTACCCTCTACTGCCAGAGCAGCTTCACCCATTGCTTCTGATAATGATGGGTGTGGGTGAATATGAGAAGAAATTTCCCAAGGCGTTGCGTCAACCAACATAGCAAGACTTGCTTCTGAAATCAACTCAGTTGCATGAGCACCAATTATATGAACGCCAACTAAATCATCTGTCTTTTGATCTTTTATCATTTTGATAAATCCTTCAGTTTCACCAAAGACAAGTGCTTTACCAAGCGCTGCAAAAGGAAACTTCCCTACTGCTACATCTAAACCTTGTTCTTTTGCTTGTTTTTCAGTTAAACCAATACTTGCTACTTCAGGTCTACCATAAATACAACGCGCGATATTTTGAAGTTTGATGGACTCTGTTTTTTGTCCAGCAATATGCTCTACCGCATGAATTCCTTCATGCGAAGCGACATGTGCTAGTTGTAAGCCACCAATCACATCACCAATTGCGTAGATATGAGATTCTTTTGTTTGATAATGCTCATTTACTTCGATAAAACCATGATTTAATCGAATATCTGTATTGTCTAAACCGATATTTTCTGTATTTGCGTGTCTTCCTACAGAAAGTAAAAGTTTTTCTGCAGAAAAGCTTTGTAATTCTCCATTAACGTCGGCAGTCATTTTAACTTGATCTTCAGTAACTTCAACTGAAGAAGAAATTAAATTGGCATTGGTTACAATCTTAATTCCACGTTTTGTAAAGGATTTCGTCATTGCTTTTTGAATTTCTTCATCTTCAGTTGGCAATATTGAATTAGAATATTCAACAACTGTGACGTCTACTCCAAAATCATGAAGCATTGATGCCCATTCAATCCCAATGACACCACCACCTACAATAACGATTGATTTTGGTAATTGTTCAAGCGTCATTAAATCATCAGAAGTTAAAATTTTCTTTCCATCTGATGTCAAACCTTCTAGCGTCCTAGGTCTAGATCCAGTTGCAATAATAACATTTTGTGGAATAAGCATCTCATTTTCTCGCTCATCTGGAAACTCAACTGAAATCGTACCAGGAATTGGCGAAAAGATAGATGGACCTAAAATTCTTCCGTACCCTTCATAAACATCAATCTTTCCCTTTTTCATTAACCCTTTAATTCCTTTATGCAACTGCTCAACAATTCCATTTTTTCGATTTTGTGCTTGAACAAAGTTTAATGTGATTGTTTGAATATCTATGCCAAATTCATGTGCTTGCTCTTTTGTTGTACGGTATACTTCAGCACTTCTAAGCAACGCTTTGCTCGGTATACACCCTTTATGTAAACATGTACCACCTAGTTTACTTTGTTCGACGATTGCCGTTGAAAGTCCTAACTGTGAAGCTTTTATTGCAGCTACATACCCACCTGGGCCGCCACCTATTATGACAAGGTCATAATTCTTAGCCATAAGAATTCACTCCCGTTTTATATTCCTATACTATATTATCATGAATAAATATATATTAAACGTGATAGCTGTCATATTTATTCTATGTATACTGAATAAATTTGACAGCTACGTTTTTTATCACCTGGTACTAAATTATATCACGTTTTAAATGAAAGTCATCTAATTTATTCCTACCCTCCATTATTGGGCAGTAGTCACTTATTTCATAACTTAAATAAAATTAAGATGATGTTCTCTAGAAGACAGCTTTATCTATTCGTTAAAATATGCTTTCCATTTTGCAAAAATGTACTTCTTGATTTTGATATTCGATTAATTCGCTCCTCAGCCAATCGATCTGCAGCTAAATAGGTGGGGATTCCATCTCGTTTTGATATCTCTATGACTTTTTTAATGCTATCATAGATTCCCTCCACTCTTTTCATCGCACGTTCACGATTGTAGCCGTATAGTTCATCTGCTACATTAATCACGCCACCAGCATTAATGACGTAATCAGGTGCATAAACAATGCCTTTTTCAAATAAAATTTGACCATGTTCGGAATCTTGAAGCTGGTTATTCGCAGAACCTGCTATGACTTTTGCTTTTAAAACTGGAATGGTTTGGTCATTGATGATCGCACCTAGCGCACATGGTGAGAAAATATCTACCTCTTGGTGATAAATTTCATTCGGTTTTACAGCAGTTGCACCGAACTCATCTACCACTCTTTTGACAGCGTTTTCATTGATATCTGTTACGATTAAATTTGCTCCTTCTTCATATAAATATTTGCACAATGTATACGCTACGTTTCCAAGACCTTGAACAGCTACTCTTTTTCCATTTAAATTGTCACTACCAAAAGCTTCGTTTGCAGCCGCCTTCATCCCAACATATACGCCATATGCTGTAACGGGTGAAGGATTACCTGATGAACCAAAAGCAGGAGAAATACCTGTTACATAATTTGTTTCTTCATGTATTAAATCCATATCAGCAACTGTTGTACCAACATCTTCTGCCGTAATATACCGACCATTTAACCCTTGTATAAACCTGCCTAACGCTCTGAACATTTCTTCGCTTTTATCTTTAAATGGATCTCCCATAATTACTGTTTTTCCGCCACCAAGATTTAATCCTGCTGCTGCATTTTTGTAAGTCATACCTCTTGCCAAACGTAGTGCATCTTCAATCGCCTCTTCTTCAGATGCATATGACCACATACGAGTGCCACCTAATGCAGGCCCTAGTGTTGTATCATGAATGGCAATGATTGCTTTTAATCCTGATGCTTGATCTTGGCAAATGACTAGTTGTTCATAATCGTATTTCTCCATATATTTGAAGATTTCCATTGATGAATCCCCCTTTGTAGTAGTGAATTGAATTCACTTTTCTAGTTGCCCTTAAACCCTCTCACTCTATTAAATGCAAAAAGCGTGCCAAATGTAAAAAGCTTATCAAAAATGATTTTCATTCATGATAAGCTTTTTAAAGTATGCAATTTTATGCACACTCGCGCAAGAAATTGCACGTCATTTTATGCAAGATTATATTTTTCTAATTTATAATAAAGATTTCTAATTGAGATATTAAGTAATTTTGCTGTCATTGTTTTATTATTTTGGCACTCTTTTAATGCTTGTTCGATAATTGTTTTCTCAAAATGTTGAAGTTGTTCTTCTAATGTTCCTTCTATCCTTCTTTCACTTCCCTCTTTTTTGGAAGAATCATGAGGTATTGAAGATATATGCAAATATTTTTCATGCAGTTCTGTTTCATTTATTGGCATGAAAATCATTGCACGTCCAATGACATTTTCCAATTCTCTTACATTTCCCGGCCAATCATATGACTGTAATCTTTGTATAACTGTAGGTGTGATGGATGTTATATTTCTCCCATATTCACGATTCAATTTTGAAAGCAACCGATCTACAAGTTGTGGGATATCCTCTTTACGATTTCTTAATGGCGGAATATAAATCGGCATCCGATTTAGCCGATAATATAAATCTTCTCGGAATGTATGATCATGCAAAGCTTTTTCCATATTGACATTTGTAGCTGCAATGATGCGCACATCAATAGGAATCGGCTTTGTTCCTCCTACACGGACGATTTCATGTTCTTGGAGTACTCTAAGCAGTTTTGCTTGCGTACTAAGTGACAATTCACCAATCTCATCTAAAAAAATACTTCCACCATTCGATTCTTCAAATAACCCACGTTTTCCACCTTTTTTTGCACCTGTAAATGCACCTTCTTCATAGCCAAATAATTCACTTTCAAGCAAGTTTTCAGCAATCGCTGCACAATTCACTCGGATAAATTTTTCATAATGTCTATTGCTTTCACTATGAATAGCATGTGCGAAGAGTTCCTTCCCTGTACCTGACTCACCTCTAAGAAATACAGTTACGGGGGTATTAGCAGCTAATTTTGCTTGTTCTATAGCTAAAGTCATTTCATCTGAATCTCCGATAATATCATCAAATACGTATTTCGATTCCAATGTGCGAATAATGGTTTTGGCCTGGTTTAATTCATGTGCTAATGATCGAATTTCTGTCACATCATGTATGACACCGATACTGCCCCGTAGTTCATCTTCGACAATAATTGGCGCAACATTGACAATCACCTCTCTTTTATGAGGTCCGATTCGCATATTAACGCCTCGAATCGGTTGTTTTGTATCGAGCACTTTTAAATGCATACTCTCTCCTTCAGGGATATCAATTGTTGCGGGCTGACCAATTATTTCTTCTGGCTTTAGTCCTGTTATTCTCGTGTACGCACGGTTTACAACGATTCCCCTACCTTGTTCATCTACAACAGAAATCGCATCATCACTTGATTGAATAATAGCCTCAAGCATCGTTTTAATCTCTTTTAAATCGGTTATTTCTTCAGCCAATGCTACAACTTCAGAAATATCTTTAAAGATTGCCAGTGCCCCAATTTGCTGATTGTTTTCATCAAACATAGGGATTTCTGAAGTAACAATTTTCTTTCCAGAATCTAGGACTAGTTCTTGATTGGTTTCTGCAATACCTGTTTTGATGACTCTTTCTAAGCTACTATTCCGCAAAATATTGGTAATATGTTCTCCAATCGCCTGATCAACAGAAACTTCTGTCATTCTTTGTGCGCTTTGATTAAAAAAAGTAATGATTCCGTCAGAATTAACGCTAATCATTCCTTCTTCAATTGAGTTGAAAATAATTTGCTGGCTCCTTGAGAATGTTTGTAGCTTTTGAATATAGTAATCTTTTTCTTGCAAAAGTTGAACGATCACTTCAGCAAAACCCCCAGGAATGAGGATTGTTTCTTTTGGCAATGTAACAAATAGTTCATCAAATACTTCCTTATTTCCAGTTACATCAATCACCATATCTAATGAATCTTGCAAAAAGTCACGCCAATTTCGACCAGTTACAATACCTGCTTTTTTAGCCTCGATTATGCCTGGTGCGTCTTCATTAATATCGATTACAGCAACGATTTGCCATTTCGGAGAATAGCCTAGTAATTGTAATAAAGCAGTACCACCATTCCCGGCGCCAATAATCATAATACTATGCAAATTTTTTCACTCCCAATCTTAGAAAAGTGCAGTTATTTTCAAATGATTTGATATTATCGTAAACCATGTTCCAACGCTTGACAATCCTAGGAATACAAGTGAGAATAAAGTAGATTAGAGGAGTTGAACGGTGAATGGGGCGTTTTATAGCTTTTGTTATTTTGGCAATTCCTGCAATAATGGCTGCAGTTGGAATTAAATTAATGCGTGATACATTTTTCGCAAAATTATTTGAACCGATACCCTATTTATGGCTACAATTCGTGATAGGAATTGTTTTATTTCTATGCGGCTTCTTTTTCTTTGCTGGTTATTTACTGAATCGCGACCGCAAAAATGGACGAGTTGCACCAAAATACACAAAGAGAAAATAACAAAAAACGCAAGGGATATAAAGTCTATAATCCCTAGCGTTTTTTTCTATTTGTTATTAAAGATGTGCTTTCTTGAGCATTTCGAACAGTTTGTGGATAGTCTGTAATCCAACCAATTACTGCTTTATGGGGCGATTCAATATATTTTTCATTACCCGTAACATTATAAAAACGACAATTTCTTCCTTGGTTCCAGCATGCTTCTAAATATTTTTCCTTATAATAGCGAGATTTATTGGCATGAATCGTATCGATATACGGTAATTGGTCTAATTGCTCCCAATTTAGAAATTTCGTTGCAATCAGTGCCGTTTCAATTGTCGGGGCAACGTATTTTACTTGCTTAAGTAAGTCCACATGAAATGATGAAATATGTAGATTATCAATGTACATACATTTTTTTGCTACATATTTTAAAGCTTCGTCTTGATCGACAAAGGATTCTTTTAGTTCGACATTTAAATGCACAGGATGAAGGGTATGCCACTCTAGAAATTCATCAAATGTTACTATTCTAGCACCCTTAAATCTCCGGAAGAATACTTTTCCAACTCTCAATCGTTTCACTTCATCGACCGTTAAATTTGAAACATATACCCTTTTTCCTGTTAAACGATGAAGATTCAGATCATGAACCACTACAGGTACATTGTCCTTCGTTAATTGTAAATCAAGCTCTATTCCATCTGCTTGCATGTCAATCGATAATTCAAATGCTTCTAACGTATTTTCAATTGCATTTGCCGAAGCACCTCGATGCGCAAAAACTAAAGGTCTCGCCATGTATTTCACCATTTTCTAATTTATATTTACAAAAAGCTTCAATGGTCTTAATTGGGTTCGTTTTTTTCGTAAATTAATTATAATATTATCATATGTATTTTGGTCTGATTCGTTCTTGAGGTGTTTAGCAATCTCAAGCTTTTTTCGCTCTAGACTTTACTAACCCTATAACAGCTGGTATTAGTGATACAACAACAATGGCTAAGATTACTGTTGAGAAGTGATCTCTTATAAATGGAATATTACCGAAGAAGAATCCACAAAAGACACCAACTAATACCCACAATAAACCGCCAATAATAGTATAAGTAATAAAATGTGTGTAACGCATTTTACTTGCCCCTGCAATGAATGGATGGAATAAACGTCCGAATAAAAGGCATAAAACGCGCAAAGATAATTGTTTTCCTCCATGGCGATCAAAGAATTCTTGCGCCTTTTGCATACGGTATAAATTCCACAATACTTTATTTAATAGACACTTAAGTTAAATTTAATCGGTTTTTAAGTAAATAGCCTTCCAATTTCTAATATAATAAAAAAAGACGAACATCATCTCTAATGAAAATAAGAGATAAAAATTAATTTATAACAACGACTACTTCCAAAAAGGAGATGATTTTCTTTAAACAGACCTTAGCATTTTTTGAACAAACTGAAATGTCCAACTTTAAGTTCGAAAATGAGAGGCAAAAGATTCCTAATTCATCATACTTTTTGTTATTTTCAAGATTAAGCAACCACTTTTGGGGAGATATTTAGAGTGGGAAATAAATTAAGTTGTGGGAAACCACATTAAAGAAAGGAAATTATATATGCAAGAAAAACAAAGTAAAATGAAAATTTTACTTAATAAAGTACCACAAGTAACAATTTTCTTTTGGATCATCAAAGTTTTATGTACAACTGTTGGTGAAACATTTGCGGATTTCATCAATTTCAATATTGGACTTGGTTTAACTTTTACTACCATTATTATGGGAATTGCATTTTTTATTGCATTGTTTTTTCAATTTAAATCAAACAAATATGTTCCAGCCATTTACTGGGTAACAGTTGTTCTTATAAGCGTATTTGGTACACTGGTAACGGATAATTTGACAGATAATATGGGCGTACCACTTGAGGTTAGTACTGCTATTTTCTCGGTACTTCTAGGACTAACTTTCCTATTTTGGTTTCTTAGTGAAAAAACATTATCAATCCATTCGATTTTTACTAGAAAAAGAGAAGTTTTCTACTGGTTTACAATCCTTTTCACCTTTGCGCTTGGAACAGCGGTCGGCGATCTATATTCCGAACAACTTGGTTTTGGTTATCTTAACACAGGAATAGGCGTAGTTATTATTATTGTTCTTGTGTTCTTAGCTTATAAATTTTTGAAACTTGACGGAGTATTAGCGTTCTGGATTGCGTATATTTTAACTCGTCCGCTTGGAGCGTCACTTGGAGATTATCTTTCTCAACCAAAAGTAAATGGTGGATTAGGACTCGGGACAACCATGACGAGTGTGATTTTTCTTATCGCAATTTTAGCAATCATTATTTTCCTTGCCGTTTCAAAAATTGATACTAATGCTAAAAGTGATATAGCGGAAACAAACCAAAGTAATGCAAATAAGAAACATGTGCTAACACAAACGATTGCTGTACTCGTAATTTTCTTAGTTGTTGGTATAGGTGGTTATAACTGGCGTAGCAATTATATTGCATCACAAGGTGCTACAGAACAAACTACATTAGTAGGTCAATTAAACGATTTTGTTAAATTTGAAAATGATATGCTAAACGCTGTAAATAAAAACGACTTTGTATCAGCAAAAAAAGGCGCTGATAATTTGGAACATCAGTGGGATACACAAGAACCTAAGCTCCGAACAATTGATAGCACTACATGGACAAAAATTGATGGAACAATTGACTCTGTGCTAGCAGCTGTTCGTTCTTCAAAACCTGATATAAGCAAGTGTAAAACAGCACTTAACAATTCACTTAGTGCCATAAACGCAGCAAATAAATAATAATCTTAGGAATCGCCATTCGCGGTTCCTTTTTAAATGGAACTCTTTTTAAACTAAACTGCACCTTAGAAAAAGTAAATATTACAAAATTGGTCTTAGATTGTTTTTATAATAAATTCATCATCCTCAATCAAGACTGCACATCATTGGAAATTCATCATCAATTGTTGATAATTCCTGATACTATAGAACCGTTTAGTTCTTTTGTGAAATCTTCTATTTCTAATGTTCTTCCCCTCTCCTCCCTTACGAAAACAATTAGTCCATGTGAGTGTACCAGGTACCATTCCAACCTATAACACCAATATCGAATATAATGGAAATATATCCCCCTATTACAAAGATATAATGTTAAATTTCCGTATTGAAAAAGATTATGTAGGTTTTTTGCTCTATCTGATAAAAGCGATTCTACGAATACTTTAGCTATTAATTAATGGATATGTCATTTTAATACTTAAAATCTTTATTTATCCAAATCGCATCTACAACCACAAAAAAACGACTACTCGAATTTGAATAGTCGTTATAAATACCTATCTATTGTTGTATTATGTACTTCAAGAAAATGCTTAGTGATCGTTTCAAGTGACTTTGGATCTCCGTTTCTTCGATCAGGGTAGTTAATATTTAATGATTTAACTGTTGCATTTGATTTATCTGTTGCAGTAACTGTGTATTTTCCTCTCTCACGTAAATATTTGATGTAATGTCGAATATGAGATGACTTCACCTTTGATGCATCATCAATTTTCAACTCTTGTTTTAAATAATTGATAAATAGCGTCAATGTCTTCTGATAACTTTTTAAAGTTTTTGGTGATAATTGTTTTGAATCACAATAAAGCATGAACGAATCAAGTTGTAACTCAATTTCTGTAATTTTATTTTCAATAGAAGCAAAAAAAGCACACCTCCACTTATTGAGTTTTACGAAAACTCAATAAATGGAAATGTGCTGGTATAACACACTTATTTTATTTATAGGTCTCAAATAGTAGTTTATTACTTAATTATTATATATATGATTCCAAACTACTCCAAACCCTTAAACCTATTTCTGCTACTATTTAAACCGCTACCATTTCAATACGAATCTTATCCGCAATCATAGCGATGAATTCTGAATTCGTTGGTTTTGATTTTAAATGGTGCACTGTGTAGCCAAACATTTTGGAAATAGATTCATAGTTTCCACGATTCCATGCAACTTCGATGGCATGACGAATAGCACGTTCAACACGTGAAGGCGTTGTATCGAACTTTTTCGCAATGTCTGGGTATAACACCTTTGTAATCGAACCAAGTAGTTCTACGTCAAGATAAACCATTTGGATCGCTTCACGAAGATATGCGTATCCTTTAATGTGGGCTGGTACACCAATTTCTTTAATAATACCTGTAATGGTTGCATCTAATTGGCGTTGATCCAATTTTTGTGGTTTAGAACCTTGTAGAATACTTACACGTTTAGGTTTTGCCACTTTTTTACCTGCACATTGTAGAATTTTCGAAGCTAAACGATCGAATTCAAATGGTTTTAACATAAAGTATGAAGCACCTAATTCAACAGCTTGTTTCATCACATCTTCTTGTCCAAATGCGGTTAACATAATAACTTGAATTTGATCGTATTGTGAGTTTTCATGCAATGTTTCAAGAACAGCAAGTCCATCAAGATGTGGCATGATAATATCCAACAAAAGAACATCTGGAATTTGTTCTTCTAGCATTTTTAAACATTGTTTACCATTTGTTGCAGTGCAAATTACTTCAATTTCAGAATGACCTGCAAGGTATTCCTCCATCATTTTCACTAATTCATTATTATCATCCACGATTGCAACTTTTACTTTCTCCATCAAATTTCCTCCTTTGTGTGCTCCCTAAAAATATCAAATTCTTTCATTTACACTAAATTGAACATTTTGATATAAAATGATTTATTCGACAACTTTGAAGTTTGCCCCTTCATTTTTTAGAAAAATGAGTATGTAGAGATAGATTTTTTCTTGTTTTCGACAAATTTTATGTAAAGATCATGATGGCTCATAGATGGCGTATTTTTTTTCATCCTTATTGTATCAAAAAAATCATCGAAAAAATATGTTTTTCATGTTTCTCTTTGTAAAAATGAAAAATCCACCCGAAATGGGTGGATTTTTCTTAAGCAGGTTGATTTTTGAGCATTTCTGTAATAGGTAATGCGGCTCCTTTTTCTGGACTTTCGATAAACATATGGGTTACTGCCCCTGCGAAGTGCCCGTTTTGAATAATAGGACTTCCACTCATTCCTTGTAAAATGCCGCCTGTTTTTTCTTTTAGTACTGGATCGGTAATTTCAATTTGGAAGCTTTTATCATTCACTTTTGTAATGTTTACATCAAATGATTCCACTTTTTTCCCTGAGATGGTCGTTAATAATTTTGCAGGTCCTTTTTTTATCTCAGAAGGTTGCATAACATCAATTGCTCCTGGCAAAGCTTTCTGTATAGGTTTTTGCCACTTTCCAAAAATCCCATAAACGCTATTTGTTACGATACTTCCGATTTGACCTTGACCACTTTCAACCGCAGATATTTTATATCCTGGTTCACCTGGGACGCTTTTCTTAATATGCTCAATTTTAGCATAAAAAATTGCCCCATCATTGAATTGTGGTGGTTTCTGTAAAATCTGATCGATGATTTGATGGCCCAGAGCACCATATTGCAACGTGTCCGGATCTAAAAATGTTAGTGTACCAATACCATCAGTTTCATCGCGAAGAAAATTCATAACGGATGTCAGTTCTTCTTTTTTTACACTTACTTTTTTATCACTATTATCCCGATTTACAGTTAAGGTTATGGAGTCCTTGGATGAAGTTTTAATGATTTCATGAATGTTTTCTAGTCTTTTTACAGGACTGTCATTCACAGCTTCAACTAAATCTCCTCTTTTTAGCCAACTCCCATTTTGTAATAACACATCATTAGAAACTGTAATATCCGCTAATTGCAATTCGACACCGATTGAGTCACCCATTGGAATAACCTTTTTTGCAGCACTTGCAATTGTTGTCCAGGATCCAAAAACAATAAATAACATAAATAAGCTCAAGAGAAAGCGCTTCGCTTTTTTCATATGTCACCTCCTTTTCTTTATGATGGCTACAATTTAAATTGTTATGAAAGGTAAATATTTGTCTAAACTTTTAATGTATAAAAAAACATCTTACAAAATATTGTAAGATGCTAAAAACAACTATATTATTGCATTATTTTTTTCCGTTCATCTGCAATTTCTATTAATTCTTTTGCATGTTGCAATGTAACGGCCGTTACTTCCGCTCCGGACATGATACGACTAATTTCATCGATACGGTCATCACCAAAAATTTCAGTGAGGGATGTATATGTTCGATTAGTTTCTTCTTGTTTTTGAATATGATAATGATGATCTGCCATTGCTGCCACTTGTGGTAAATGTGAAATACATAATACTTGTGAATGAATGGATATATTTGCAATTTTATCCGCAATTGCTTGTGCAACACGGCCACTTACACCAGTATCCACTTCATCAAAGATAATCGATGTAATGCCATTTGTTGTAGAGAAAATCGTTTTTAAACCAAGCATAACTCGTGATAATTCTCCACCTGATGCAATTTTCGTAAGTGGCTTTGGCGGTTCACCAACATTCGTTGAAATATAGAATACAACACGATCCGATCCATTCGTATCAAATTGATCTAATGGAAGTGTTTCAAAATGAACACTAAATTCAGCTTTTTCCATATATAATTCGCGCAATTGTTGCATAATAGCTTTAGAAAGTCTATTACCAACATTTTTTCGAATAGCTGTTAATTCAGTTGCTGTTTTTTGAAGGTTTTTCTTAAATTCAACTAGTTGTTGTTCATTTTTTTGAATATTTTCATCTCTATTTAATAAGGATTCCAATTCTTCACCAATTTTTTCACGATATTCTAATATTTCTTGTAGCGAATGACCGTATTTTCGTTTCATGGATTGAATGAGTGCTAAACGATGCTCTACTTCATTTAATCGTTCTGGATCAAATTCTAAATCGTCTAAAATATTCTTAATACCAAAAGCTGCTTCTTGAAGATTATAAAAGGCATTTGATACGGCATCTGAATACTCTTTAAAACCTTCATCTACTGTTGTTACGTCTTCTAATTCCGTCATTGCCTGACCAATCCAATCAAGCCCTTTAGACTCGCCTAGAATTGCTTCATGAGCAGAACTTGAGCCTTCATAGATTTTATTGAAGTTCATCAATCGACGACGTTCTTCCGACAAATCTTCTTCTTCATTTGGTTGGAATTTACAAGCGTCAATTTCCTTAATCTGAAATTGATAAAGGTCGATTTTCTGAGCAACTTGTTGTTCGTTGACAGAAATAGCCGCGAGTTCTTTTTTTAATAATTTATAGTCTTCGTATTGTTTCATATATCGTTCTTTAACAGGTACAATCTCATCGCCTGCAAATTGGTCTAACAATGAGATATGGTGTTTATCATCCATTAATTCTTGGCTTTCATGTTGACCATGAATATCGATTAATGTCGCACCTATTTCACGAAGTAATGATAATGGAACTAGTTTACCATTAACGCGGCATACACTTTTACCACTGTCATTTAAATCACGGCGTAATATAACCATACCCTCTTCAATCTCTATTCCAGCTTCTGCACATTTTCCATAAGCAGAATGATTAGCTGAATTTAATGTAAAAAGGCCTTCTAACTCCGCTTTTTTCGCACCATGTCGAATAAACTCTTGTGATCCACGTCCACCAGCTAGTAATTGAACGGCATCAATTATGATCGATTTACCTGCCCCAGTTTCACCTGTTAATATTGTTAATCCTTCTTGGAAAGCCACAGTCAGATCTTCAATAATTGCGAAATTTTTAATTGATAGCTCTTTTAACAAGACTTTTCACCTCGAGAGTTCTATAGCATTTCAATTAGGCGATTTTTGATCTCATCTCGCTCTGATTCCAGTCTGCAAATAATGAGAATCGTGTCATCACCACAAATCGTACCTAAGATTTCCTCCCAATCCAAATGATCCAGTAAGGAACCAATTGCATGCGCATTACCAGGTAATGTTTTCATGACTAACATATGGCTTGTACCATCGATCGATACAAATGCATCAGCTAATGCTCGATGTAGCTTTTGTATTGGGTTAAATCGTTGGTCTGCTGGTAAACTATATTTATATCGTCCATCTTGTAGTGGAACTTTTATCAGATGCAGTTCTTTAATATCACGTGAAATAGTAGCTTGGGTTACATGATATCCTGCCTCTTTTAACATATCGACAAGATCATCTTGTGTTTCGATTTCATTATTCGCGATCAAATCTCGAATTCGAATATGTCTTTGGCTCTTATTCAAGCGTTTTCACCTCTATGCATAATTATGCTTATTCACTAATAACGTAACATTTTTTCTTTATTTTAACAAGAAAAAACACGGTCCGACAAAACTTGGACCGCGCTATTTTAATTGTTGGTGTGCTTCTTTTACAAGTGAGGCAAAATCAGTATACGATTGCGTTTCTTCACCAGCTTTTGGATTATGAAGATGGAACAAAAATTCAATATTCCCTTCTCCACCTGTTATTGGTGAGTAGGAAGCATCTTTTATGACAAATCCAACTGACTTTGCAAATGTTGCAATTTTCTCAAGTACTTCTAAATGGGTTTTAGGATCACGAACGACCCCTTTTTTCCCAACTTTCTCTTTACCCGCTTCGAATTGTGGTTTTACAAGCGCCACCACATCTCCGCCAGGTATCAAAAGTGTTTTCAATACAGGCAAAATGAGTTCTAATGAGATAAATGATACATCAATTGTTGCAAAATTCGGTAACCCTTCAACCAAATCAGGTGCTGTAACATAACGGAAATTGGTTTTCTCCATAACCGTTACACGCTCATCAGAACGAATTTTCCAGGCCAATTGGTTTGAACCCACATCTAATGCGTAACAGTGCATGGCTCCATTTTGCAATGCACAATCAGTAAAACCACCTGTTGATGAACCGATATCTAACATTAATTTACCTTTTACATCTACATCAAAAAGTTTTAATGCTTTTTCTAGTTTTAAACCACCACGACTTACGTAAGGAAGTTGATGTCCTTTGATTGTCAGTTCGCTATCGACGGGGATTTTTTCCCCCGCCTTATCGATTCGAACTTCTTTTGAGAATACAAGCCCCGCCATAATCGTGCGTTTTGCTTTTTCTCTCGTTTCACATAAACCACGCTGAACCAATAAGATATCAACGCGTTCTTTCGGAATTTTCGTTGTCATTATGCTTTTAAACCTGCTTGCTTTTTGGAATTTTCGGCTACTAATTTCTCAATGCGTTTAACTGCTTCCTCATCTGTAATTTTTAAATCACGAAGCAATAAATCAACACTTCCATGTTCTACAAATTCATCCGGAATTCCCATTCGTTCGATTAAATCAGTTGAATAGTGATGGTCATTTGCAAATTCTAAAACTGCACTACCAAAACCACCTTCAAGCATCGCTTCTTCAATCGTTAAAATTGGTTTACCGCTTTGCATTAATCGAATTAGCATATTCTCATCCATTGGTTTGATGAAACGTGCGTTGATGATTTCTACTTGAATACCTTTAACTGAAAGAATTTCAGCTGCTGCTTCAGCCAAAGGAATCGTTGTACCAAATGTAAGAATTGCTGCATCTTTTCCTTCACGCAGTACTTCCCATGAACCAATTGGAATTGCATGTAATTCCTTATCCATTGGTACACCTAAACCATTACCACGAGGATATCGAAGTGCAATTGGGCCATCTTCATAATCTAATGCTGTTTTTACCAGATGTTGACCTTCGTTTTCGTCCTTTGGCATCATGATGACGATATTCGGCATATGACGTAAGAATGCAATATCAAATACGCCTTGGTGCGTCTCTCCATCTGCACCAACAAGACCTGCACGGTCAATGCCAATAAAGACATTTAAATTTTGGCGACAAATATCATGCAACATTTGATCGTATGCGCGCTGTAAAAACGTTGAGTAAATCGCTAAAAACGGTTTTGTACCTGCTGCAGCAAGACCCGCTGCCATTGTTGTGGCATGTTGTTCAGCAATCCCTACATCAAAGAAGCGATTTGGAAATTCTTTTGCAAAGCCTTCTAATTTTGATCCTACTGGCATTGCTGGTGTAATCGTGACAACTCGGTCATCCTCTCTTGCAATACGTGTAACCGTATCTGCAATTAGTTTTGACCATCCCGGTGCATTTGTATTTGATTTTACAAAATCACCTGTCTCAATTTTATAAGGGCCTGTGCCATGCCAAGTACCGATCGTATCATTTTCAGCTGGTAAATACCCTTTACCTTTTTTCGTAATGACATGAATAATTACTGGTCCTTGCATTTTTTTTGCATTTTGTAATGTTGCTTCTAGCGTTTCAAAATTATGACCATCAATTGGTCCAAGATATGTGAAACCTAGTTCTTCAAAGAATACTCCTGAAACAAGTAAGTATTTTAGACTGTCTTTTACTCGTTCAGCTGTGGAAGCTAATTTTCCTCCTACTGCTGGGATTTTCTTTAAAAGCATTTCTAAATCGTCTTTTGCCTTGTTATATTGGCTTGCTGTGCGAAGGCGACCTAATATATTATGCAAAGCACCAACATTCGGTGCGATTGACATTTCATTATCATTTAATATCACGATCATATTCGTTTTTTCATGACCAATATGATTTAGCGCTTCAAGTGCCATACCACCAGTTAAAGCACCATCGCCGATGATTGGAACAACATAATGATGTTCACCTTTTACATCTCGTGCAGTTGCCATACCCATCGCAGCTGATAGTGATGTGGAACTATGACCTGTTTCCCAAACATCGTGTTCACTTTCTATTCTTTTAGGGAAACCACAAAGTCCTTTATATTGTCGAAGTGTATCAAAATCCTTTGCACGTCCTGTTAAAATTTTATGGACATATGCTTGATGTCCTACATCAAATAATAATTTATCTTCAGGGCTTTTAAATGCACGATGCAATGCGATTGTCAGTTCAACAACTCCTAAGTTAGGTCCGATATGGCCACCTGTTTTTGAGCATTTTTCGATTAAAAATCTTCTTATATCGTAGCTCAGATCATAAAGTTGTTTTGTATTAAGTTCTTTCAAAAAGGATGGACTAGATATGTTGTTTAAATCCATCGCCATCACACACCTTTTCATTATAGATTCATCGCACAATGTTTTTTACTATTATAACAGTGTTAAACAATTGCACAAAATTTAATGTGCTGTTATTTGTTACGATGAACAATATATTCAGCAAACTCTTTTAATAATTTACTTTCAGATGGCAACTTTTCTAATGCTTCAATGGCTTTGTTGTAGTGTGCATGTAGTTTTTCTTTTGCACCATCTAATGTCAATAATGCAGGATATGTGCTCTTATCACTAGCAATATCTTTTCCTGCGGTTTTACCAAGTTCTTCACTTGTTCCTTCAATATCAAGAATGTCGTCTTTTATTTGGAAACATAGACCGATATGGTGTCCATATTCAACTAAGATTTCCTTTTCTTCTGAAGAAGCACCTGCTAAAATTGCTCCTGCTTCAACACTGAATCGAAGGATTGCTCCAGTTTTATTGATATGAACGTTTTCAAGTTCAGCAAGTGTCAATTGTTTTGTTTCACCCTCGATATCTAGGATTTGACCACCTACCATACCTTCAGCTCCAGCTGCTACACTTAATTTATCGATAAGTTCTAAACGTTTTTCTACGTCAACTTGTTGCATACGAGCTAGTATACCAAAAGCTAATGTATTCAGTGCATCACCTGCTAATGTGGCAAATGCGTCGCCAAATACTTTATGGTTCGTCAATTTTCCTCTACGATAATCATCATTATCCATACTTGGTAGATCATCGTGAATCAATGAGTAGGTATGAATCATTTCAATGACAGCACCTACAGTGTAAGCTGCATCATTTTTTACATTGAAATGATCCATAACAGCTAATACAAATAGCGGACGAACTCTTTTTCCACCTGCATTGAGTGAATAAAGCATTGCTTCTTTTAATATATCGGGTGCTGTAATTTCATTTACAAGATCATTCAATCGTTTTTCAACAACAGGAATGTTGTCATTCATAAATCCTTTCAATTGTTGCATCATTTAGTTGGTCCCTCTTCTCCATCCTGTCCAAACGGTTGTTCATTCCCGTTTTCATCCATAACTGAGACAAGCTGATCTTCTGCTTTTGTCAGTTGTTCATGGCAATACTTGGATAGTTTCATGCCTTTTTTATACAATTCAATTGCATCTTCTAATGGAACTTCGCCTTGCTCTAATTGTTGAACAATTTCTTCAAGTTCATTGATTGATGTAGCAAAAGTTTGTTTTTGACTTGTCATCTATTATACTCCTTTATCTTCCATAGTTATCGAAGTAATGGTAGCGGTAGCTTTGCCATCCTGTAGACGAAACTCGACTTCATCTTGTTCTTTTATATCTTTAATCGATTTAATTACTTTCCCATCATGATAAGTAAGACTATATCCGCGCGTCATGATCGATAATGGGTTTAACACTTCTAAAGTTCTTATAACTGAATCAAATTCTTTTTTCTTTTGGTTAACCAATTGAAAAACTGCTTTTTTAAGTAAATTTTCTATATTGTCAACGCGTGTCTTTTCGATACGAATTTGCATGATTGGTGAACGTAGCTGCAATCTATGATCAATTCTATTTACTTGTTGTAATTTGACATTTAAGTAATTCGCAATACTTTGATGTAATTGCTGGTCAATTCTCGTTACATGCTCGATAAAAGGTCTAAAAAGTCTTTCAGGATAAGCTAATGGATATGATTTTTGTAAGCGCTCTAACTTTGCTCTCTCATGCTGTATTCGACCTTGTGTTAACTGGAACAGTTGAGATTTTCGTGTCAGTAAATATTTTACTAAGTCTTCGCTACTTGGTACTGCTCTTTTTGCAGCAGCAGTAGGCGTTGCAGCACGTACATCTGCTACTAAGTCAGCTATTGTTGTATCGGTTTCATGGCCAACACCACTAATTACAGGTAAGGTACTTTCAAAAATTGCTCTAGCTACGATTTCTTCATTGAAAGCCCATAAATCTTCAATTGAACCTCCGCCTCGCGCAACGATTAGAGTATCAATACCTGGCGTATTATTCGCCTGATTAATTGCTTTAACGATACTTTTCGCAGCATATTCTCCTTGAACAAGTGCTGGAAAAATCACGATATCACACAATTTATAATGTTGTTTAATAGTTGTGCAAATATCTCGGATTGCTGCACCTGTAGTTGCGGTTACAACAGCCACTCTCTTTGGAAAAGTCGGAATAGGCTTTTTATATTGATCTGCAAAAAGGCCTTCTTTTTGGAGTTTCTCTTTCAATTGTTCAAAGGCTAAATATAAACTTCCTAGTCCATCCGGTTCCATCGATTGCGCATAAAGTTGATATTGACCTCCGCCTTCATAAACATTGACATCACCTTTTATGAGCACTTTCATACCGCTTTCAGGTTTGAATTTTAAGTTTTTTGCGCTAGAGGCGAACATCACTGCTTTAATTTGCGTTTTTTCGTCTTTCAAGGTGAAATAAATATGACCTGAACTTATATGATGTTTAACATTTGATAGCTCACCCTTAACATATACGTTTCTAAGGTGAGGGTCTGCATCAAATTTTTTTTTAATATATTTGGTTAAGGCTTGGACTGTTAAATAAGGTGTGCTTGTCAACGATCTTCAAACTCCTTATCTATAAGAGTGCTAATTTGGATATTAACCTGTACTCCATTTAAATAGGGCTGTCTTTCGCTAGAAAAACAGCCCATGACGTTACTATTTTACCTGTTTTGTGTTCATTTGTCTTATGAAAGCTTTTTTTTAGCTGATTGCAATGTATTGAATAATAGCATTGTAATTGTCATAGGACCAACGCCACCAGGTACTGGTGTGATTGCTGAAACTTTATCGATCACTGCATCGAAATCTACGTCTCCACAAAGTTTGCCGTTTTCATCACGGTCCATGCCGACGTCTATGACTACAGCTCCTTCTTTAACATGCTCAGCACCAATCATTTTTGCACGACCTGTTGCAACTACTAAAATATCTGCTTGTTTTGTAATTGCTTTTAAATCAGGTGTTTTTGAATGACAATATGTAACTGTTGCGTCGCTTTGTAGGAGTAGTTGTCCCATCGGTACACCCACGATATGACTGCGGCCAATTACAACTGCATGTTTACCTGCAACTTCAACATTCGCGTGTTCCAATAATTTCATGACGCCAAATGGTGTGCAAGGTAAGAATGTTTCCTGACCTAATAACATTTTACCAACACTAATTGGATGGAATCCATCGACATCTTTTTCCGGAGAGATCGTAGCAATTACTTTTTGTTCATCGATGTGTTTTGGAAGAGGTAATTGAACTAAAATACCATCGATTGTTGGATTTGAATTTAACTGTTCAATTTGTTGTAACAAAGCTTCTTCTGTGACTTCTGCTGGTAACTTAATTAGTTCTGAGTAGATTCCCATTTGTTCACATGACTTTTGTTTATTTCTTACATAAGTTTGTGATGCTGGGTCGTCACCTACTAAAATAACTGTTAGACCTGGAGTAATACCTTTTTCTTTTAAAGCATTCACTTCTTGTTGAATGGATTGTCGAATTGTATTGCCAATTTCTTTACCGTTAATTAGTTTGCCTGACATGTTGTTAACACTCCCAATTTCAGCTTTTGTTATTTAATTATGCGAATTTAGATAATACACCATTAACAAATTTACTTGATTTTTCATCGCCAAATGTTTTACTTAGCTCAATCGCTTCATTTATAACAACACTTTTAGGTGTTTCAGGTGTATACATCAATTCATAAGCCGCTAAGCGTAAAATAGTACGTTCAATTTTAGCTAAACGTTCAAATGACCAGTTTTCCAATTTAACTGTCAATGCAGCATCGATTTCTTGTTGATGTTGAACCGTTCCTGATACTAATTTTTCATAGAAATCGTTCGTTTGTTCTTCCATCACATGTTCCATTGCTTCTTGTATTGTTAATTCTGTATTTTCTAGTTGAAAAAGTGTTTGTAACGCTTTTTCGCGCGCTTCTCGTCGCTTCATATTTATTTGTGCTCCTTTATACTACTACATTGGGACATTGCATGACTGCTACATGTTGTAAAATAGCTAAATCCGACATAAGAGACCCAGTATGTGAAGTGTTTCAATTGTTTACAATTAGCTCTATTTTATCACAAAAAACAATTCACCGCATGGTTTTATGTCAATATCAGCAATATCTAATCGAATTCTGTCGATGCACCTCCATAGTTTCAAATGCACTTTCTAAAATACCATACAATTCAATAAAGAAAAAGAGTGCCTTAATAGTGATTTGGGTCACTTTTAAGACACTCTTTTAATAATGGTCGTTATAGAATATGTATGTCACAATAAAAAGTTGCTAAATTTGCATACTATTCCATCCATAAGAGACATTATTCAGTTTTTGCGCTGTTTACTTGGTCAAATAGGATTCCAGTAATATGCACATTCACTTCTTTTGTTAAGTGAGATGTCATATTAGCAATTGCTTCTCGGATTTGAGATTGAACTTGTTTAGCGACTTTTGCGACAGATACTCCATATTGTACAAAGCAATATACATCTACGATTAAGCCTTCTTCGGTCCATTCTGTTTTAATCCCTTTACCATGAACCTTTTTACCAAATTTCTCTACTACACCTGTTGCAAAATTTCCTCTCGTTTTTGCGATTCCTTCCACTTCAGTTGTAGCAATTCCTGCAATCACTTCAATTACTTCAGGTGCAACCTCAATCTTACCTAATTCGGCCTTTCCTGTTGGCGTGTTTTGAGGTAAAGATTGTACGACTTTATCAGCCATATAGTTCGACCCTTTCTCGTATTATGAATTCATAACGTCATTTTCTTCTAGGAATTTTGTGTTGAATTTTCCTGATTTAAATACTTCATGATCCATTAGTTTTTCATGGAAAGGAATTGTTGTTTGAATGCCAGGGCCTTCAACAATAAATTCAGAAAGAGCACGTTTCATTTTTGCAATTGCTTCTTCACGAGTATCAGCATGTACGATTAGTTTAGCTACCATTGAATCATAGTATGGTGGAATTGAATAACCAGGATACATAGCTGAATCGATACGTACGCCAATGCCACCAGGTGCTAAGTAGTTTTCAACTTTACCAGGTGATGGCATAAAGTTTTTAGATGGATTTTCTGCATTGATACGGCATTCAATTGCCCAACCATTCACTTTCACATCTTCTTGGTTATACACCAATTTCTCACCAGATGCAATTTTCAACTGTTCGCGAACTAGGTCAATACCTGTAATCAGCTTCAGTAACAGGGTGTTCTACTTGGATACGAGTATTCATCTCCATGAAGTAGAATTTATCTTCTTTATAATCATAGATAAATTCAACAGTACCTGCACCACGATAGCCACAAGCTTTAGCTGCTTTAACTGCTGCTTCACCCATTTCTGCACGTCTTTCATCAGATAAGTGCTGGTGATGGAGCTTCTTCAACTAGTTTTTGCATTCGACGTTGAACAGTACAGTCACGTTCACCTAAATGGATCGTATGTCCAAAGCTATCAGCTAATACTTGAATTTCGCAATGGCGGAAGTCTTCGATGAATTTTTCTAAGTATACGCCAGGATTACCAAAAGCTGCAGCTGCTTCTTTTTGAGTAATTTGAATACCTTTAATTAATTCTTCTTCAGTGCGTGCAACACGAATCCCTTTACCACCACCACCGGCAGTAGCTTTTATAATTACTGGGTAACCGATTTCTTTTGCCACTTCAACTGCTTCATGTTCATCTGCTACAAGGCCTTTAGAACCTGGAACAGTTGGAACGCCAGCTGCAATCATTGTGTCTTTTGCAATATCTTTGATACCCATGATTTTAATCGCTTCAGAAGTTGGACCGATAAAAGTAATGCCTGCATCTTCACAAGCCTCAGCGAAGCTAGCGTTTTCAGCTAAGAAACCGTACCCAGGGTGAATTCCATCACAACCTGTTTTTTCAGCAACTGTAAGAATTCGGTCGATTTTCAAATAACTATCGCTTGAGAATTTTGAACCGATACAATATGCTTCATCTGCAAGTTGTACATGAAGTGCTTCACGATCTGCTTCTGAATATACTGCTACAGATTGAATATCTAATTCTTTACATGCACGAATAATACGTACTGCGATTTCGCCACGATTTGCAATCAATACTTTTTTCATACTAGTATGGCCTCCCTTAGATTTCTTTCACTAGGAATAAAGGTTGACCATATTCCACTAATTCGCCGTCTTTTACAAGTACTTCGACAATTTCACCTTTAACTTCTGCTTCAATTTCATTAAATAGTTTCATTGCTTCTACGATACAAACGATTGATTCTTCCCCTACTTTATCTCCTACTTTAACGAATGCTTCCGATTCAGGATTTGGAGCTTGATAGAAAGTACCTACCATTGGTGAAACGATTTTTTGTAAAGATGCATCGTCTACAACTTCAGCTTTTGGTGCAGGTGCTTGACTTTCAGCAACAGGTGCAGCTTCAGCTTTAGGTGCTTCTGAGACTTGTACTTGTGGTGCTGGTGTTGTAACCGCTTTAACAACTTGCGCTGGTGCATCAGTTACAACAGTAGTCGCACCATTCTTTTTAAGTTTCACTTTTGTGTCATCAACTTCATAAACGAATTCATCAATTGAAGAACTATCTATTAATTTGATAATTTCGCGAATTTCTTGAATTTTCAACATGCATTACTCCCCTATCTTGTGTGTAGTATAATACATCCTCTATTCTATCTCGTTTGATATAATTTTTAAACATATATTTAGAAATAAGCATTATTCAAGAAAATTCGCTCAATTATTAGTTAATTGTTTCAGATTGAAAATCAACTACAATTTGGCCAGAATCATTTAGCTCTTTTTTGACCATATAAATGATCTCATTTGCCTTTTCTTTTGATAATTCGTTTGCCTGTACTGTAACACGAATTCGATCGTCTTCAGCTTTTACAAATGCATCAGGATAGCCTAAAGTTTTGATTAACATTTCTAGCATTGCTTCGTTGGATTCGTTTTTAGTAATCGAATCAATTTGGTCAAACGCATTATTTTTTTCTTCCGCTGTATATTGAGAAGAAGCAATTTTTTGAGTTAACGTATCTTTTAATTGACTTCTTTCGTTTTGTAATTCCATACGCATTTCTTCAAAAAGATGACTTTCTGTATTTACTGTAGTTGTTTTATTTGAAATATCACTAATTTTTGTATCTTTTAATGCATTGTCACTGAAAATTGCTAGTCCATTAAATGGTGTCACAGGGTTTGATAAATAATATACCGAAATAACCGCAGCTAAACTTAGTAATGTTAAAAACCATACTGCTTTCTTTTTTACTCTCAATTTGAATCCTCCTTTTTCTCCATTGGTCGAACGACAATTCGATGAGTTGGTATTTCTAGCACACTTGATAAAACTGTAACGAGATCATTTTTTACTGTTACTGAATCAGCTCCTTCTGCCACGACCAAAACGCCCGTCACTTTTTGTTCATTACTTTTTGAATTTGGTTGCCAACTAAAATATTGGCTTAGCGATGATTCATTCTTTTGTGCAACAGAATCAGGCTGATCATAATAGAAATAAACCATCACTTTCCCTACGCCTTCAATTGAACTAAGAATAGATGTTAACTCTTGATATTGGCCGGTATCGTCTTTGGAAGAATTAGCTACATCATCCGTTCGGTTTGAAAGGCTCCAAATACCACTAACTAATACCAGTACAACGATTATTCCTGCGATGAGATATTGCGTTTTTTTAAACTGTAGCGCTTTTCCAAGGACATCTCCTCCTTCAAAACATTAACAACTAGTACATCCTATGAAGGGAGTAAGTTCAATATGCAAAACAAGCTATAAAAAGAAATAGTTTATGCAATAAAGTGCGACGACCATTTTAAGGAGTAGCGTAGCTTCTTCTTCGTGATTTCTTGGTAATATTAAGAGCAATATTTTTCCGATAATGGCGTATACCAACAACCCCATTAAAAATTTGGCCACTACGCTCCTCCCTTACTTAATTGCATTTGAATCATAAGTACTACCATCATAATGGTGAAAAAATAGGCGAAAGCAATTAAAAATGAAACAGCACAAAGAACAAAGAGTGTTCTACTAATATCTTCTATTAATCCATTCACTTTACTATCAGTGAAAGGCTCTAAAACTGCAGCTAGAAATCGATAGCTAAAGCCCAATATCAATATATTTAAAGTAGGTAATATGGTTACACTCCAAACGCTAACTAATAACCCTGTACTTGTTGTTACTAATGCTGCCGAAGAATATTTTTTAAAGGTATTAAGAGATTCTGTAACAAGGGATCCGATGATCGGGATATTTTGAGAGATTAACCGTTTAACAGGTTCCGAAATATCCCCTGAAAAAGTGCCGATAATGACTCCATTTGCGGCTAGTAGCATTGCGTAAATAACAACAGAAACCGAAACAATACTTAAAACGGACATCCGCAAAAAATCAGCCATTTTGGCAAAGGACAATTCCGGTAGCATTCTTGTGATAAAATCGAAAACAAATGTGGAGATTAAAGCAGGTATTAAAAATTTCGATACAAGTACCAAAATCGTTTGCAAAAACATTAAAAAAACGGGACTAATCGCTAATAATGAAAATAGTCCCGAACCAAGTAATAATGATGATGATAATAGCGGTGATAGTACAACATAAATATTCATTAGCTGATCTGTTATTTCTTGCATTTGCTCAAATGCAGTAAACACAGGTTTAATTGTTACCATGATGACAACAAGCAAAAAGAAGAACCTTGTCCATTCTTTCATCTTAGGAATTAGCCAATTGATGCAAAGAAATAGAAATCCATATAGAAAAAAAGAGCGTAACGCAAATAGTTGTTCTTTAAATGGCTCTAATAAGAGAGTAGTTATTTGTTCGATTGTTGCAACCTCCTATGGCACTAATAGCTTATCCCACTGTTTTAATAGCGTACTTAACTCGTCCAACCATAGTGTGACAATCCAAATTTTAATCGCTAGATGACTGATAAAAGCAATACTCCCATAGTCATTTTCTTCTAGAAGATGAGTAACAATGATCGAACAAAGATAAAGAAAAGAACTGCCTAATATTAATGGTAAGTATGGTAAATCAAATAAGTAAAAAGAGCGTAATCTTTGCCAAAAAGGCAGTATAAATTGCATCATTAAATAACTACATAATATGAAAAAAAACACGAGTGTTAATAACTGATGTAACTGAGGAGACGCCATTTGAATTCCCACCAGAAGCAAAAGTGATATCAATATATAGAATAGGAACATCATCTATGACGTCATCAGCCATTGGAAAAATGTAATAATCTCATCAAAGAAGAGACGTAAGAATCGAAGCAGCTCTATCGTTATATAGAGATATGCTATAAAGTTTAGAAAAAAGGAAAATTCCTTTTTTCCTGTTTGTTCAAAGAAAATGTGCAATAGCCCTAATACAAGTCCTATACCAGCAATACGAAGTAAATCTTGAAGTTCCGAAATCGCCCCTCCTCTCTCTTCATATTTATGTATGGGCAAATAAAATATGCAAAAAAACAGTGCTTCGCAAAGTATGCGAAGCACTGTTTTTTAAAATTATCATTAAATTTATGCGCGAGAAACATAAGAACCATCAGAAGTATTAATGATTAATTTATCTCCTTGGTTTACGAAGAATGGTACGTTTACTACTAAACCAGTTTCCATAGTTGCTGGTTTAGAACCACCTGTAGCTGTATCACCTTTGATACCTGGTTCAGTTTCGGCAACTTCTAGAACAACTGTATTTGGTAAATCGATACCAAGGATTTCGCCTTCAAACATCATAATGTATACTTCCATGTTTTCAAGTAAGTATTGTAATTCATATTCTAATTGTTCTTTTGTAAGTTCGATTTGTTCGTAAGATTCCATATCCATAAATGCATAAGCATCACCTGATGCATATAGATATTGCATTTTGCGAGTATCGATTTGTGCTTTCTCAACTTTTTCACCAGCACGGAAAGTTTTTTCTGTAACGTTACCATTACGTAGGTTACGTAATTTTGAACGCACAAAAGCAGCACCTTTACCTGGTTTTACGTGTTGGAACTCGATTACTCGGAATAGGTTACCATCAACTAAGATTGTTAAACCTGTTTTAAAATCGTTTACTGAAATCATTTCTAAATATCCTCCAATATTAAATTATAAGATGATTAATTCTTTTGGGGCATGAGTTAATTTTTCATTGCCAGTCGCTGTAATAAGCGTATCATCTTCAATACGTACGCCACCAATACCTGGTAGATAGATACCTGGCTCACATGTTACGACCATTCCAGGTTCTAAGACTACACTTGAGCGATGGGATAATGCAGGACCTTCATGTACTTCTAAACCAATCCCATGACCAGTAGAATGCCCAAAAGCATCACCATAGCCATGTTCTTTAATATAATTGCGTGCAACTGCATCTGCTTCTTTACCCGTCATACCTGGTTTAAGTTTTTCAAGACCAAGTAATTGGGCATCTAATACGATTTTGTATATTTCTTTAAGCTGATCAGCTGGTTCCCCAACAGCAACTGTACGAGTTGTATCAGAGATATAACCATTGTATAAAGCACCATAGTCTAAAGTGACTAAATCACCTTTTTCGATAATTTTATCAGTTGCAACCCCATGTGGCAATGCTGAACGTAAACCTGAAGCAACAATCGTGTCAAATGATGAGGATGTTGCACCAAGTTTTCGCATATAGAACTCCATTTCATTGGAAACTTCTAGTTCTGTTTTACCTGGTTGAATAAACTGAATAATATGTTCGAAAGTAGCATCTACAATTTCACATGCGACCTTAATAATTTTAATCTCTTCAGGTGTCTTAATCAAGCGGATATTTTCAACTAGTTCAGATACACCAACTAAATCAGCTTTGATTAGTTTAGAATAAACTTCATACATTCCATAGCTTACTGTATCTTTTTCAAAACCAAGTGTTTTTATACCCATCAATTTCACTTGATTCGCTATTTCCTCCATAATGGTTCCTTTGTTTTCCACAATGCGGTAATCTTTTACTTGTTTGCCTGCTTGTTCTGTATATCGGAAATCAGTAATAAACACCGCATCATTTAAAGACACAATCGCAACACCTGTTGTACCTGTAAAGCCTGTCATATAACGACGATTAAAATCATTTGTGATTAATAGGGCATCTAAATTTTGTGTTTGCAGTACTTTACGTAACTTTTCTAGTTTTTCCATAGTAGTAATCCCCTCTTTTTAAGCTTCTAAAAACATGCGTAATGCAGCTAGATAACCAAAAGTACCTAGTCCTGTTATTTGTCCTACGCAAACGGGAGCAAGGTAGGAATGATGTCTGAATTCCTCGCGCTTATGTACATTGGATATATGAATCTCAATTACTGGTACTTCTACACCAGCAATAGCATCTCTTAGTGCCACACTTGTATGGGTAAATGCACCAGGATTAAAAATGATTCCATTAACCCCTGTATCCTCCGCTTCATATATCCAATCAATTAGTTGACCTTCATAATTGGATTGCTTAACTTCAATCTCAGCATCGAACTTAAGCTGCTAAACTTTTAAGCTTCGATTCAATATCCTGTAATGTTTCAGAGCCATAAATCGTAGGTTCTCGTTTACCTAGACGATTCAAGTTTGGACCATTTAAGCATAAAAACTTCATCCAATTTCCTCCCCTAACTATAATATCCTTATTTTAGCACATTACTAGAATCGGGCAATGTATTTTGAGAATCTAAACTTCTGACCTTCGCATGATATGCTGCTGTTTGAAATATCCATAAAAGATGGATCGCAATGATGGTTGCTAAAGGTATTGAAAATTTGTGAATAAAGAATGTTTTTTGTACATTCCATTCAATGATCCAAACAATCACAATCGCGAATACTAATGATAAGAAATCCATTCGAACCTTTTTTAATAACTCAGCCATACCAAATAAAATAGCCGCAATAACCAATATTACAAACCAAAGAATGAACCATTTTACTACTGTATGTGAACCACTAAATACGTGCCATTTTTTTTCCCAACCTACCGGTGAAAACTTCATAAATTTAAAAACTTCCAATATTTTCAACGAAAGTAAAAACGTAATAGAACTACAAAAAATAGTCCAGAAAAATGTTTGTAATCTCAACTTAAGAACCCCTCCTTAGCCAAAAGGATAGACAAATTCCAATAATAATATGCTTTCTCTAGAGCTTTGTTCAATTTTTTAGTAAAAAATAAAGTGAAACTTCACCGAAAGAAAGAACTCAGGTTAAGTCCCTATTCAATAACGGGATCATATTCAGTTTTAATTCATTTAAAGAGAGCGGTGTCAGCAGTGAAAAATCAACCGAACCTTCCTATTTATGGAGGACAAGCATTGGTTGAAGGGGTCATGATGGGAAGTAAAGAACATACTGTTTCAGCTATTCGCCGTAATGACAACTCAATTGAATATTTTTATGTAGCTAGGAAAAAAAATCCGAAGCTTCAAAAGTTCAAAAAGATTCCTTTTGTTCGTGGGATTATAGCTTTAATTGAATCTGCGGCAAATGGTACGCAACATTTGCAATTTGCAAGTGAGCGATATAATGTAAATCCCGGAGAAGAAAATACGAATACTTCAGAAAAAAAAGAACGCTCAAAGCTAGAGATGTGGCTTGGTGTTGCGGCGGTCGGCGTAATATCCTTTCTCTTTGGAAAGTTCATCTTTACATTAATTCCTGTGTTTTTAGCACAGCTATTTCATGCATGGTTACCTCACAAAACGGAGCAAATTCTTTTAGAGAGTGGCTTTAAGTTAATTTTATTATTGAGTTACATATACATTGTATCCTTAACACCATTAATCAAACGCGTATTTCAATATCATGGGTCTGAACATAAAGTAATCAATTGCTTTGAAAATGGTCTACCATTAACGGTTAAAAATGTACAAGCTCAAACGCGTTTACACTATCGTTGTGGTAGTAGTTTTATCTTATTTACAGTAATTGTAAGTATGTTTCTTTATTTCTTCGTACCAGCTGATCCATTTTGGTTACGAATAGTTGATCGAATTTTGCTCATCCCAGTCGTTCTTGGTGTAGCATTTGAAGTGTTACAAGCTACAAATGCTTGTCGCAATATCCCGGTTTTACGATTTTTGGGTTACCCAGGACTATGGCTACAACTTTTAACAACAAAAGAACCAAATGACGACCAAGTAGAAGTCGCAATTGCTTCATTTAATAAGTTACTAGAAATCGAAAAAGATCCTTCTCAAATTCCAGATCAAGTTGTATAAAAAAATGCAAGGCATCTATTGTTTGATGCCTTGCATTTTTTATTTTTTATTTATTTTCCGCTTTTTTATCATTTTAGTTACGAAATACGGAACAAGCCAAAAAATTAAATAATAGATAGCAAAGTTCCAATAGGATTGATCTAACAATGTGAAAAGGACTAATGCATATGCAGCCATTGATACACCTAAAGCTATAAGTGGATTAATACTATTTATAGCACATGAAATACCTTGTACTAAAAATGCCAAAGGGAATATAATCGTTAAGCCTAATAAAAAGAAAGATTTATTGACATCTCCTTCTCCAAAAGCTCCAAACATGGCTAATACAGTTAGCGTAAGCATGGTGAAAGCTGGGAAGACGATACCAGCAATTTTACTATACATGAAACTCCTCCTTGCAGTTCCTTTTATTTTATCATGAAAAGGAATGCGTGAAGGAATAATATCTAAGATTCAACTTGATTCTTGAACTGTTCCCATGCATCGAAGAACTCTGAATAATCATTTATTGTAAAATCTGCAGATGGGCAATTTCCTTGAAACATACAAGTAGAAAATCCCACTTTTTTGGCTGGTATCAAATCTAATTCGCGATCACCAATTGCTAATGTTAAATTATATTTATCATGTAGATATTGATAGGATGCTGGATTTGGCTTTCTTTTGAACCCATTTTCTGTAGTTACGATTTCTGTAAAATAATGGTCTAAATGATAGTGTTCCAAAACTTTTTCAACAATATGTCGTTCTTTATGTGTCATGATTACATTACAATTTGCTCCGCTTAATACAAACTCAATATTCGGAAATGGTGGCATTTGTTCCATTTGAAGAGCAAGATTATTTTGAGTGAATTGAGATATTTCTTGATCTGTTAATTGAAAATAGTCAAATGCATGACCGAAGGAAACTTTTAAATGTTTCATAACCGTTTCATAGCTTTCTCTCGCTTGAATGGTTTGATAAAATAGTTTCGCATACGCTGGATATGTATTACAAATAGTACCATCAAAATCCCATAATATATTCAATTTGTTTCACTCCTGAGTAAATTTCATAAATTCTTATCTAGTTGAACACAAATTTTTTCTGAATTTACAATCCATTAATTTGGAATATACTTCCTATATTCTACCTACTTAAGATACCGCTATAGGTTTTCACCTGTCTCGTTTTAAGTTACCGAAAAACTATTTTAATACTAATTTTATCGTTCGCTTTTTCAAACCATAGAATAATAAAATTAATTCTCCTATGTAAGAAAATCCAAGTATGAGCTGATACATACTTGGATTTTTCAAATATATTTAAATTCCTTGAATTAAAGTCCGCATTTTAATTGGGCACCACAGTTTGTGCATGTGTTGCAGCCGCCTAATTCTTCGACTGTACCTTGACGACATACAGGGCAAGTGTTTCCTACTTCAGAACCAATTGTCACATTTGTTGAACGTAAATCTTGAATTGTGTCAATTAAAACTACTGGACGTTTTTCTACTACTTTTTCTTCTGTTAAGAGATCATCCATAACATTTTCTTCTGCTTTTAGTGTTAGTACTTGTGAATCACGGCTACCATCAACATATACAGTGCCGCCTTTTGCTCCACCTTTGTATAAACGTTCATATACTTTTTGTACTTGTTCAACAGTATAGCCACGAGGTGCGTTAACTGTTTTCGAAATAGAGCTATCAATCCAACGTTGAATGATACATTGTACATCCGCATGTGCTTCTGGAGCTAATTCCATTGCCGTTACAAACCATTCAGGTAAGTTGTTTTCATCAGCATCTGGATGTGCTTCCAAGTATTCTTGTACGATATCCGCTTTCACTTCGATAAATTTACCAAGACGACCACTACGATAGTAAGTAAATGAGAAGTATGGTTCTAATCCAGTTGAAACGCCAACCATAGTACCTGTAGAACCTGTAGGAGCCACTGTTAATAAATGAGAATTGCGAATACCACCTTCTAATACTGCTTGGCGGATTTCTTCTGGCATTTTCTTCATGTATCCTGTTTCAGTATAACGTTTGCGAAGTTCAGCAGTTTCCTCATCAGTTTTACCATTCAAGAATGGGAAACTTCCACGTTCTTTTGCAAGCTCTGTTGATGTTTCATAAGCTGTCACTGCGATGGTTTTGAAGATTTCATCTACTAAAATATTACCTTCTTCTGAACCATACTCTTTTTCACAGTAAATCAATAGATCAGCTAATCCCATAACACCAAGACCAACACGACGTTCACCTAATGCCTGTACACGGTTTTCTTCTAAGAAGTAAGGAGTTGCATCAATTACATTATCTTGCATTCGAACGCCTACACGTACAGTTTCTTTTAATGCCTCAAAATTAACAGTTTTTGTATCTTTATCTGCAAATTGAGCAAGGTTTACTGCTGCTAAATTACATACAGAATAAGGAGCTAAAGGCTGTTCCCCACATGGATTTGTCGCTACAACCTTTTGTCCATAACTCTTAGCATTTGTCATCTCATTGGCATTGTCAATGAAGAAAATACCTGGTTCAGCTGAATAAGTTGCACAGATATTAATTAAATTCCACAATTCCCGTGCTTTAATAGTACGATATGTGCGAACAGCATGACCCATCGCTTCCCATTCACGGACATCCCCACATTTATGCCATTCTGTGTTATAAGATTCCATTTCTTTTTCATCGTAGGATTCAACAAATGGGAATCGTAAATTATAAACTCCATCATTCTCTACTGCTTCCATAAAATCATTTGTCAAAGTAACAGAAATATTAGCACCAGTTAAGAATTCTGGATTGTTTACGCTGTAAGTACCACCATCACGTAGTTTTGTTTCAGCGTCTTTGAAAATCAATTCATTGAAGCCACCAAAACCAGGAATAGATTTATAGTTTAGTATACCTTGATACATTGCTTTTTCTTGCTCTGTTAAAGGTTTAAATTTTAGTTTTTCTTTTGCTAAACGTTTGATTTCATCATCTTTTGTATTTTCGATTAAGAATCGTAAAATACGTGGATTTTGCATTTTAGAAATAATAAATTCAAAAATATCAGGGTGATTACAACTTAGCATAATCATTTGTGCGCCACGACGAGATCCACCTTGTTCGACAAGATGTGTTAGTTTGGCGATATCATCTAACCAAGAAACAGAACCTGATGATTTGCCATTTACGCCGCGTGCTAACGTATTGCGTGGACGTAATGTTGAACCATTTGTACCAACACCACCACCACGACTCATAATTTCCATTACTTGTTTTCGGTGATCACTAATTCCTTCACGTGAATCAGGTACAAACGGCATTACATAGCAGTTAAAATATGTTACTTCAGTGCCGGAACCTGCTCCGTAAAGAACTCGTCCAGCTGGGATAAAGTTAAGACTTACAAGTTGTTGATAAAACTTTTCATACCATTCTTTTCGTTTTTCTTCTGTTTTTTCTACAGATGCTAAGCCAGTTGCATTACGCTTTGCTATTTGTTCGTAAAACACTTCTAGAGGCTTTTCAATGACATCTAATGAACGAATTACAATTCCTGCAACTTGCTCTTCTGGATCGTCGATTGCACTTCGATATTCCTCATCGATTAACACTTTCGCTTTCTTATTCGCTCCATCGATTGAAACGATATAACCAAGACCGCGAGCAGGAAATTTAGGATCTGCTTTAACTGTTAAAACAACAAAATCCCCCGCCTTTAATGTTTTCTTTTCAGTATCTTTGAAAGAATAACGGTCAATCATCACTAATCTAGAAACACCTTTATGCGTTAAATGCATTTCTTCTGTTATAGGATGAACTTGGGGGAATTGTTGTATATCTTTATTTAATTGTTCAATGTCGATTGTCTGATGATCATGCTGTGATGCAAGTACCATATCATCGCCTCCCTATTTAATAAAAACACAATATATAGTGCTAATTCATTTAATAACAATACTATATATTGATAGTAAATGCAAATAGAGAGTTTTTGCGAGAATCCTTATCATATCTGCTTTTCTCGACATTTTTATTTTTATTTCTTGAAAAATAAGACTAAAAACCTATTATTTTCTAAAATTCCATTCGTCATTTTCATAACGTGTTTTTGCAAGATTTTCAACATAATCTTGTTGTTCTGGTGTCAATTCATATGGCACTAATTCAATATCTAATGCATCCTCAAATCCTTTGTGGAAGGCTGTTGCGCATGTTTCAACATCTACTTTACGACTTGATAATTGATTAATTGCAATCGCTTTTTGTGGTAAATGTTTGCGCATACGTTCTTTCGAAGCTTCTGATGGAAATTTGAAAAGAGATATCAATTTTTCATCATCTAAATCTATTAAAATGGAGCCGTGTTGTAAAATAACGCCTTCTTGTCTAGTTTGAGCACTACCCGCCACTTTTTTCCCTTCAACGACAAGTTCATACCAACTTGGCGCATCAAAACAAACTGCACTCTTTGGTTTTTTCAGTATTTCTCTCTTTTCATCGGAATCAGGTATAGAAAAATAAGCATCTAAGCCTAAGTTGCGGAAACCTAATAATAAACCTTCACTAATCACTCTATATGCTTCTGTAACCGTTTTAGGCATATCTGGATAGTCTTCAGAAACAATGACACTATAGGTAAGTTCATGCTCATGCAGAACTGCTCGGCCACCTGTTGGGCGTCGAACAAAACCTAAATTTAATTTATGTAATTGTTCAAAATCGATATCTTTTTGTGCACGTTGGAAATAACCGATTGATAGTGTTGCAGGATTCCATTCATAAAAACGAATAACCGGAGGAATTAAGCCTTTACTATGCCAATGTAGTAACGCTTGATCTAAAGCCATATTGTAAGATGGGCTACAAGGTCCAGAATTAATAAAATACCATTTTGTTTTCATTTTATCGTCTCCCTTTTATATCAACTTTTCTATTTTATCAAAGTCATTGGACTATCGCTAGTTCTTCTTTTATAATAATATTTAGAGATAGAAAGGGGTAAGTCATTTTGAGCTTGTTATATTCAATATTAATCGTCCTTGGCGTAATTATTATTTACGCATTAATTAACGTATTTCGCTTAAAAAAAGCAGTTACTACACTAAACGAAGAAGAATTTAAACAAGGATATCGTAAAGCACAATTAATCGATGTTCGTGAATTAAAAGAATTTGAGAGTGGCCATATTTTAGGTGCTCGTAACATACCTACTACGCAATTACGTAATAGATTTCATGAGCTTCGTCCCGATAAACCAGTGTATCTTTACTGCCAAAATGCGGCTCGTAGTGCACGTGCTGCCTTGTTCCTAAAGAAAAAAGGATACAGTGAAATTTATCAACTAGAAGGCGGCTACAAAAATTGGCACGGCAAAATTAAAGTAAAATAATTTTTTCTTTTAAAAAAGAAAGCCATTTCGAAAAAGAAATGGCTTCTTTTTTGAATTTATTTATTTCCCACATCATTTCCTAAACATATAAAATAGGAAGAAACTCAAAATCTCACAGAATTTTTTACATATTTTTAATTTAAATTTTACAATATATTCAAAATTTGCAGGAACTTTAAACTATAATAAACAAAAAGCGATTCATCTCCTTTTCTATTTGAAAAGGAGATGAATCGCACTAGTAATAATCAATTGAATTAAGCTTCAACAAGATCTGCAGGTTTCACGTATTTTAAAATTGGTTGACGTGCAGCACGTGTTTCATCTAATCGATTGATAACAGTTGTGTGTGGCGCTTCTTGGACAATCTCTGGTGATTCTTCCGCTTCTTTAGCAATTTGAATCATCGCATCACAGAAAGCATCTAAAGTTTCTTTAGATTCTGTTTCAGTTGGCTCGATCATTAATCCTTCTTCCACATTTAATGGGAAGTAAGTTGTTGGTGGATGATAGCCAAAGTCAAGCAGTCTTTTTGCAATGTCAAGCGTACGAACGCCCAGTTTTTTCTGACGGCTACCACTTAATACAAATTCATGTTTACAATGACGATTATATGGTAATTCGTAATATGGCTCTAGACGGCGCATCATGTAGTTTGCGTTAATAACTGCATTTTCTGTAACAGCTTTTAAGCCATCTGGACCCAATGAACGAATATAAGTATATGCACGAACATTAATACCAAAGTTGCCGTAGTAAGGTTTTACACGTCCAATAGATTGTGGACGATTATAATCAAAATGATAACCTTGTTCTGTTTTGACTAGTACTGGTTTTGGTAAAAATGGAATCAAATCTTCTTTAACACCAACAGGGCCAGAACCAGGACCACCACCGCCATGAGGACCAGTAAATGTTTTGTGTAAGTTTAAATGCACACAGTCAAATCCCATATCTCCAGGTCGCGCTTTTGACATAACCGCATTTAGGTTCGCACCATCATAGTAAACTTTACCGCCTACACCGTGAATGATATCTGCTATTTCTAGAATATTTTCTTCGAATAACCCTAGAGTATTTGGATTTGTTAGCATTAATGCAGCAGTATCTTGTCCTACAACTTTGCGTAAGTCTTCAAGGTCTACAAGACCATTTTCATCAGATTTTACAGTGACAGTATTAAATCCTGCTACAGAAGCAGATGCTGGGTTTGTACCGTGAGCTGAGTCAGGTACAATTACTTTTGTACGTCCAAAGTCTCCATTAGATTCGTGGAATGCACGGATCATCATAAGTGAAGTCCATTCACCATGGGCACCAGCAGCTGGTTGAAGAGTCACTTCATCCATACCAGTAATTTCGATTAAATGTTGTTGTAAATCATACATTAATTCAAGTGCACCTTGCACTGATTTTTCATCTTGTAATGGATGAATATTAGCAAATCCAGAGAATCGTGCAACATTTTCATTAATCTTTGGATTGTATTTCATCGTACATGAACCAAGTGGGTAGAATCCTGAATCCACACCATGGTTACGGCGAGATAACGCTGTATAGTGACGCATAATATCTAATTCAGATAGCTCTGGTAATTCAGCTTCTTCCACACGGATAAATTCTGTTGGTAAAATATTAGATAACTCTAATTCAGGAACATCTAATTCAGGTAAACTATAACCGATACGACCCTCTTTAGATAATTCAAATACGAGCGGTTGATTTTCCTTATGCATGTTGAAGAGCCCCCATTTCTTGAACAAGTGCAGTCGATTTCTTCTTTTGTACGTTGTTCAGTAACAGCAATTAAAACATGGTTTTCTAATTCAGGTTTCACTTTACCTAAATCAAAGCCACCGATTATACCTTTAGCCAATAAAGCTTCATTCAATTCCTCTACTGAGCCATTTACTTTTACAACGATTTCATTGAAATGTGCTCCGTTGAAAGGTACTTCAAATCCTGCGCTTACAAAAGCTTCTTTCGCATAATGCGTTTTTAGAATATTTTGTTTTGCCATTTCTTGAACACCTTTTTTACCAAGTGCTGTCATTGCTACAGATGCAGCTAATGCATTTAATGCTTGGTTCGAACAAATATTAGAAGTAGCTTTTTCACGACGAATATGTTGTTCACGTGCTTGTAGAGTTAGTACATAGCCACGACGACCTTCTTCATCAACTGTTTCTCCAATTAAACGACCAGGAACTTTACGCATTAATTTAGTAGTTGTAGCGAAGTAACCACAATGTGGACCACCAAACGCTTCAGGAATACCAAATGGTTGAGCATCTCCAACTGTAATATCCGCTCCCATTTTGCCAGGAGGTGTTAGAATTCCCAATGATAATGGATTGCTTGAAATAATTGAAAGACCTTTCACTGCATGAATTGCATCAGAAATTGCCTGAACATTTTCGATTTGTCCGTAGAAGTTTGGATATTGTACCATGACACCTGCAGTATCTTCATCGATTAAACTTTCAAGTACTTCTAAGTCTGTTTTCCCATCTTTTAAAGGGACAGTAATCACTTCAATAGATTGACCATATGCGTATGTTTTTACAACATCTTGAGCAATTGGATGTACCGCTTCTGATACTAATAGTTTTTTTCGACGTGTTTGACCTGCAGCTAACATACCTGCTTCTGCCAGTGCAGTTCCACCATCATACATAGAAGAGTTTGCAAGATCCATACCTGTTAGTTCAGCAATCATTGTTTGGAATTCAAAGATTGCTTGTAATTCGCCTTGAGAAATTTCAGGTTGATATGGTGTATAAGCAGTATAAAATTCAGAACGAGAAATAACATGGTCAACAATAACTGGTTTATAGTGATCATATACGCCTGCTCCTAAGAATGAGACATATTCATCACTATTTGCATTTTGTTTTGCAAGTTGAGCTAATTCTTTTAATAATGCTGTTTCAGATTTTGCAGGTTTGATATTGTATTCACCTTTAAATCGAACCTTTTCTGGGATGTCTGCGAATAATTCATCAACTGATGATACGCCAATAACCTTTAACATTTCTTGCTGATCTTGTTCAGTCATTGGTAAATATCGATGTTTCATGCAATAAAACCTCTCTTCACTTTATTTTTGGCGTTTATAAAAAGGTGTTTCTACCGTTTTTACCTTGAGTCTGCGATTTCGAATTTCAATTTCTAATTCCTGACCTACAACTGCATATTCACTTTTCACAAGTGCTAAACCGATATTACGTTTAGTAAGTGGTGATTGTGTACCTGTTGTCACTTCACCAATTTCTTCTTCGCCTTTAAACACTTTATAGCCATGGCGAGGAATCCCTTTGTCAATCATTTCAATCCCAATACTTTTTCTTGGTACACCATTTTCCTTTTGTGCAAGTAATGCATCCTTACCGATGAAATCTTCTTTATTTAGCTTCACGACAAAGTTGATACCTGCTTCAAGTGGAGAAATGGTACTTGATAATTCTTGTCCATATAATGGTAGACATGATTCGAAACGAAGTGTGTCACGTGCACCTAATCCACATGGAACAACTCCCTTGGATTCTCCAGTTTGTAAGATCAAATCCCATAGTGCAATTGTTGCTTCATTAGAAGCATATATTTCAAAACCATCTTCGCCAGTATATCCAGTACGAGATACTAATGTATCGAAGCCTTTTATGTTCACATGTTGTTGTAAACGGAACGGTTTGATTTCTTGAAGATTTGTGTCGGTTAATTGTTGTAACACTTCACAAGCAATAGGTCCTTGAAGTGCTAATTGACCGAATTCATCAGATTGATTCGTAATCGTCACATCACCAAAAACCTGTTTTTTCATCCAATCAAAATCTTTTTCAATATTTGCTGCATTTACAACTAATAAATACTTAGTTTCTTCTAGTTTGTAGATCAGTAAATCATCTACAACTCCACCATCTTCATAACACATTGTTGTATATTGCGTTTGATTGATTGCTACTTTTGAAACATCATTTGTCACCAAATTTTGCAAATAAGGTAAACTATCTGAACCTTCAACAAATATTTCTCCCATATGTGAAACATCAAATAAGCCTGCATTTTTGCGAACTGCTTCATGCTCAGCTTTAATAGAAGAAAATTGTACAGGTAAATCCCATCCACCAAAGTCAATAGTTTTGCCACCATACTTTGCGTATGAATCAAATAATGGTGTACGTTTTAATTCTGTTTCCATTTAGTTGCCCCCTAATCGCTCTTAAATCTTATCCAGCTCCACGCGCCAGGCCCTCGAGGGTTCACACAGGATGTGTGGTCAGATAGCCGTTGTCGCACGATGCGACGTTCTTAGGCTATCTTCCTTTGTCCGGGCGCGTTCCGCTTTTAATATAAAAAAAGACAGAGATATCCAAATTTTTTGGATTTCTCTGTCCCATGCACCTGAAAGTTTAACCATTACGGCTGGCCTCTTTGGTGGCTACTTGAAGTAGCTCTCTCCAGAGTTGCGTCCCGTACGAGTCTTTTTGCCTGAGAGATTCATAGCACTTTGCTACTTGCTCCTTCGGCGACGCGACTATCACGTTCTCTCCCCGTACCATCATCCGCCCAAGAATAATATCTTGGTCTATTTTCATTTCAATGTTCTATAACAGGAATGCTTGACTATATCCTAACATTGAATTATAAAAACTGCAATAACTTTATAGAAATTGTTTAAAAAACGAATGATTAATATGTAAACTGCAGAATCATTCGCCTTTTAACCTCATAATTTGGAAAGCTGCATATTCAACAATTTGTCTTATTGATCGCCCTTCAGTTCGAATCGAAATATGTGTTGAACTTTTATAATATCTTCTACGCTGATAAAACAAATCTTCTAGTTCTTGTTTGGTTGAACGCTGAACAATCGGACGATTTTTGTCTTTGTGGATTCTCTTCCAAATATCAGGAAAAGATGCGTCTAAAAATAGTACTAATCCAGTTTGTCGCATTATTCTTCGATTTACTGCATTCATCGCAACTCCTCCACCAGTTGAAATAATGCAAAATTCGTCCCGGAAATCCCTCAAAAATTCCGTCTCTATTTTACGGAAATAGTCTTCCCCTTTTTGCTCGAAAATTTCTGGAATAGTCATTTTTTCTCGTCTCACGATTTCTTTATCCATGTCGTAATATGGCATTCTTAGAAAATAACTGAGTCTTCTGCCAATTGCGCTTTTCCCACTGCCCATAAAGCCAACTAAATAAACTTTTCTCATTTTTCTCACCTTCTTAGACTCGCGACTGCCTTACAACTTTATATCACTTTTACTTATAGTAGCATGAACACTTGTCGATTCCAATAAATCATTCAAGGTTGAGAAAAAATATAAGAAATTTAGTAGTTTATGTCAAATATTTAAATTAATTTGGACTACTGATTGTTTCGTTATCGGAATTTTTATTTTCTAACTGAATAGAATTTAATACGCTTTTGGTTTGATCAATCGCAGCAATTTTCATAGCGTTATATGCTCGATAATGTGATTCATACGCTTCACTAGCCGATAACAATAGATTTGTGACGAAAAACAAAAAAATCATGGCAGATAATAGTAAAAAGCCCTTCTCATTTCTGAACATTTGGTACAATATACGCCCTACTCCTTTCATCCCCATTTGCAAAGTAGACTGTCATATTCACCATATAATTACGATAGTCAAAATTAGCATCTCTGATTCCAAATAATAAGGGCTGATACCCTTCCTCTCTTCTTAATTCACCATATCCAATTGCATGTACTCCTACATCCCCTCTATTTGCGGTGAAATAATGAATACGCTTCTTTTCAAAATAAATTTCTTCTGCTTCGGTTAATTCATGTTGTAATTGAAATGCGAATAACTCCCATTGCAATTCATTCCTATTAAGAATTCCCTTATCTTTTTGACTATACCAAGTACAAAATAGCAAAAAGAAATGGGCAAACATAACCAAAATCATTAGTTGGAGCAATGAATCTAATAATGTAAAACCCCCATCCCCCTTTAATCTAAGGATTCGCATTTACACATAGCCTTTCGGTTTTTAAATTTATATATTGTATACAAATTTGACTCTCGTCTCCTTCCCAATAATAGATCACATCATCTATTTCAATTTCTCCTTGATATTTTTGAAACTTTTTAATATTACCAGCTGCGAACAATGCTGCTTCTGCAGCGTGTAGACTTAATTTTTTGCTGTGAAGGGATGTCTCAAGATGATAAAAGAATGGCAATAATGTTCCAAAAATAAGAATAACGATGGCAAATGATAATAATGATTCTGGCAAGGAATGTCCCTTTTCATTGAACAATTTTTACCCTTCCTTCACCTAGATACACAATTAGTTTCGTAAGCCTTCCGTTTATACTAAAAACCATTGTTCCTCCCTTAGCAACTGTATGCTTTTCGGTAAATTGAACAGTGTTCATATTGCTTGTATGATGGAATAGGATATTTTTAGGATATTTCCTAACGAGTATCGGCTTTTCTTTATTAATTTTCGATACATAGATACGAACCTCACTTAACTCTTTTGGCACATATAAATTTGTAGAGCTTTTATATTGATAGGATAAAGTTTGAGTCAATTCTATATCTGTTTTTAATTGTTGGATAAAGCGATCCTCTAATTGACGATCAAGCTGGTCCTTAAAGACATTAATGCCAATCATACAAATAATCATCGTAATTGATAGCACCAATAACATCTCAATAAATGTAAAACCTTTTTGATTATTGTAGAAAACTTTATTCAGAAACTTCAACTTTACCATCTGTAATCGTAATCGTTTGCCCTTTACAAGTATTTGAATCACTTGACTTTAAGTATTCCTCGTCCGCTAATTCTGTAGTTGATGTAGGATATTCTCCCAAATCTATTCTGTATGCTTCTACTTGTCCTTGGACCATTTTGACATAGGCGTCACACCCTTTTTTATCGACAGTTGCAAAATGTTTGGTAACATTCGGAATGGCAATCAGGACTAATATAGCAATGATAAAAAGTACGATTAACATCTCGATTAAAGTAAAACCTTTTTGATTCATTCTTTTCATAAATCATGATCCTCCCTTTAAATAAGATCCATCATTTCATACATTGGCAGTAAAATAGCTAAATAAGCACCTAAAATACAAAGTGCAATGACAAGAAAAAGTAATGGTTGTACAAAAGCGAGTATCCTTTGAACATTATTTTCTGTTCGTTCAACAAGAAATTCACTATAAATTTGTAATTCTCGTCCTAAATTTCCTCCCTGTTCACCATGTAGGACATGCGCATAAAACCCTTTATAAAAACAATTTTCTCTCTCTATCGCAGTTGATAAGGCCTCTCCAAAGATTATTCTCTTTTGAATGATTTCTGCAATTTCTGCTAAATAAGGTTGCAATGTCTGTTTCTGTAGAATGTCGAGAGCTTCCTGCATCGAAATTCCACTTTCAATTAAGCCACCTAATTCGTAAGCAATTTGTCGAGTCAATTGTAATTTAAAATTGCGATTCACAATTGGAATTTTCAACAAAAAGTCCAACCGTTCTTTAATAGTCTTTTTCTTTAACCAACGCCAAAAGAAAATGAATAGTAAAACAAACACAATGGCTAATACTATAAATAAATCTGGTAAGTGTAAAAAGAATGCAGATAAAGTCAATTGAACATTACCTTCTGAAGCTCGATTATTCATCATAAACGACATATTCGGTAAAAAGTACGTTCTAAAAGCCCAAAATAACAAAATTAAAAATATAAATAGCATGATTGGGTATGTCAGTAATTTTAGTAAACGCTGTCTGTTACGCTCTTTCTTTTCTAATTGATTTGCAACAGTGTTCAACGCTTGAACTGTTTTGCCATGTTGTTCCGCAACTAATATGGTCATCAGATAAATATTTGGAATTCCTAACACTTTCAGTACATCTGACATGGACGAACCGTTACGTAATTGCTCTAAAAGTTGATTTTCTAAGTCAGACTTATTATTTAAATGATGAGGCATTAACATAAATAAGGAATCCGAGAATGTATATCCTTCATTTAGCAGAACACTCATTTTTTTTAATAATTGTGCAGGTTCTCTTAGTGGAAACTTTCTTTTAATAAAATGATTATCCACTCGTTTTTTCCTTAGGTCTAAGGGTAATGACACCTGATCTTACCCCCTTTTCCATTTGACCTTTTAATGTAAATTCATCCGGTAGTTGATAGGAGCGACCATATTCAATTGCTCTAAATGCATCTACTAAAAAATGATTTGCTAGTATTTCATAAATAGCCGTTGTTTGCTGCAACAAATTGGAATAAACAAGACGTTGTGCAACCACACCTAAAACTGTTTGTTTCAGTTCTTCAAGTGAAATCCCTAAATCTAATAATCGATAAATGCAACCAATCGTATCTTTGCTATGAATAGTCGTAACAACAAAATGACCAGTTAACACAGCTTCGATAGCGATTTCTGCAGTTTCACGATCTCGTATTTCACCGATCATTATCACGTCTGGCGAATGTCTTAATATAGCTTTTAATCCCACCGCATAGGTGACTCCTGCTCTTTCATTCACTTGAATTTGTAACAAATTTGATTGATTATTTTCTACAGGATCTTCCAGTGAAATAATATGTTTTTGATGATTCGTCGCGAGATGGTGGATTAAAGAATATAAGGTTGTTGATTTTCCACTTCCAGTTGGACCAGTTACAAATAAAATACCTTGAGGCTGTTCAGCAAGTTGAATTAATTGTTTTGCTGAGTCCGCAAATAAACTTAAAGCTGAAATAGGTAAAGTTCGATTTTGAAGCATAATGCGTATCACAAGACTTTCTTTTAAAAATACTGACGGTAGTGTTGATACACGAAAAGAAATTTGTTGATCGTTGAATTTTTGCTCGAATGAGCCACTTTGGGGTTTTCTTTTTTCACTAATATCTAATGAGGATAAAAATTTTAAATAAGAAATCATTCGATCTCCTATATCTTGGGGAAGTTTTCCAGCCGCTTTTAGCTGACCATATTTTCGAAAGTGAATTTCATATAGATTTTCTGTAGGCATTAAGTGCAAATCTGATGCACCGAATTTTATCGCTTTTTGGAGTAGATGCATTACTTTTTGTTCAATAATTGTTTCAGTAAAAGACATTTTACCTCCTTCAACCTTACAAGTAATGACCGCTCGTTACTTGTTAACAACATTATACATGGTTTATATTGGAAATGGAAGAATTAATTTCTACAAAATAATAAGAATATCCCCATATATCCTCAACAATTTTAGTGCTATAACACTAAAATAACTGATATTTCGATTATTTCCTAGAGATATATTCCTGAAATATCACAAAAAAATCACATTTACTGAATAATAGTAGCTATTTTACTGATAAAATTGAATTATTATATTATTGAATTATAATAATAATGATCACACTGGAGGTGAAATGATTATATGATTAATCAACTTAAAGTAACCAGCACACTATCAGATGAGACGAGATTTTCTATTTATCAATATATGCTCCAAGAAAAGAAGTCCTTTTCTGTTCAAGATATTGCAGAACGCTTCCAAATTCACCCTAATGTAGCGAGACTCCATTTGACGAAACTAACTGAAATTGAAGTAATTAGTTCAGAATATGAAAAAACCGGTAAAGGTGGCCGACCAGGAAGAAAGTATAAAGCGGAGCAAGTAGGCATAACTTTGTCTTTTCCAAAACGAAATTATGATGATTTGTTAGATTGGACACTTGAGATTCTCTCAGAATTTGGCGATGAAGCTACTCGCATCGGTAAGAAAATTTGCCATAAAAAAGGTATTGGTGATATGGAAAAACTTATCTCAAGTCATGGCAAAGATAAAAACTTATTAACTTTAGACGAAAAAGTTGAGTATATTACGGAAGCAGCTTCATTAATTGGCTATGTTCCACTAATAAAAGATACACCAGATGGAAAAACGATATCCTTTGCGGTTTATAACTGTCCATTTCTAAATGAAGTAGAAAAACATTCACAACTTATTTGTGATTTACATGAATCGTACCTATCAGGACAGTTTGACTATCTTTTTGAAGTAAAAGATTTTGCTCAAATTGAAAGTATGACACAGAGTTGCGATTACTGTACTTATCATGTGAATATATAATAAACTATACTTAAGATTTAGTTAGTCTTTGCATTAATTATCACAAAGTCTTTCAACTTGCAGTTTACATGTATCATGAAAATCATTTATAATAATTATGAGATTATTGTGTCGTCGAAAAGGAGGGAATCGTACATGGATAATATGTATAAAGTGCTTGGCTTCTGGACAGGTATTTTCGCAGTTATGTTTTATTTAGGTGGTATGAAAGAGGTTTCGCTATTATTCGTAGCTAACACAGGATTTTTCCTTCTATTAGGCTTTTTAAACCTTACAGAACGTATGTATATGTACATTTTCGGTGCTTACTTAACAGTATTCTTTGCTGGATTCACGTATTATGCTACATTCATTCACGTACCTGGTTTAGAACATTAATAGTTCAAAAAGACAGTCATTTGACTGTCTTTTTGTTTTCTACTTTAGTTTTCATTATTGGTTATAACGGTAAATCAACTACTATTGATTAGACTCTTTTTTATCTAAAATCCATTTAAAAACGGGTTTTGCTCCATTTCAATATCAACCCTAGTAGGATTTCCATGACCAGGATAAATGATTATCTCTTCATCAAGTGTTAATAACTTTTCATGAATGGAAGATAAGAGTTGCTTACTATCTCCACCTTCTAAATCAGTTCTGCCAATACTACCTTCAAATAATGTGTCCCCTACAATAGCAAAACCATCATCATTAAATAAGAATGTAATGCTACCAGGCGAATGACCAGGAGTGTGCAACATTTTAAATGTAAAATTGCCAATCTCTACTATTTTCTCTTCGCTGATTAATTGATCAGCAGGTGCAACAATTATATCAGGTATTTCTGCATACTTGGTTGAGCCATTCTTCTTAGGATCTTGCAACCAACTAGATTCCTTTTTATGCAAGTAAACTGGTATTTTGAATGCTTCTCTTACAGCATCAACTCCACCAATATGGTCAAAATGAGCATGCGTTAAAAGAATGGCAAGGGGCTTAAGATTAAGCGCTCTTAATTGTTTTACAAGTTTTTCTCCTTCACCACCAGGATCAATTACCAAACATTCATTTTCTGAATTACTAATTAAATAACAATTGGCTTGAACGGGTCCTAGTGGATATGTACGAACATTCAACATTTTCATCACCTCTTCTACATTATACAGTTTAATCAATAGTTAGCTACTAACCGAGTAGCTTCTATTACAAAAATTATTAATAAATGATTCTAAAATTTCCAATTTATCGCTAAGTTCAAATATCCGTCACTTTTAGTTCTCGACAAAAGCCGTAAATAGCTTTACAATAGAGAAGGAATATTTTTTGCGACATTCATTTTCTGATGTCGAAAGGAGTGTCTATATTGAACTTATTAATGGTTATTTTTGGCCTAGTTGCAATTCTAGGTCTTGTTGGCACTGTGCAAAGTCTTAAAGAAAAAGCTATTCTTGGAATTATTTTTCACTTCGCAGCTTTCGCAGTGTTCGGATGGTTCGTAGTGATGACTGTCCTACACCAAGGTTTTCCACCAAGTCTTCATCACTAATATTTATATTGGTACAAAAAAGATATCCTATAATAGGATATCTTTTTTGTTTTGTTCATAAGTTATTCGTCCAATCATAATCTGATATTTAATATAAGAAAAGCCACATAGCTATTTAAGTGCTATGTGGCTATCAATTTTCATATAAGGCTACTTCTTACTATTATCTTCGGATTTTCCTGATTCCTTGTCGTAGAAACGAAGCAAATCACCATTGATAATTTTATCAGAGTAGTATAGCTTTTTATTTGCTTGATCAATATATGGAGCACAGTTTTTAGAATCAGTTTGAACTTCAGTTTTCTTGTCGTAACATACTTCCCCTGCATATACAAATTTATCTGTTACGAATCGTCCATCACGGAACGCTATAAAGTCTTTATGATTTTTTGAGAATAAGTCTGTTCCCATTTGTAGATCTTTTGATGTATCTACACCTAGTAAATGTAAGACAGTTGGTCGTACGTCCATTTGACCAGCAACTTCATGCATTTGTTTACCAATACCTGAATGTGGTATATGGATAAAGAATGGTACTCGTTGAAGTTGTGCAGAGTCAAATGGTGTGATTGAATCTTTTCCTAAATATTGAGCCATTGCTTTATTATGGTTTTCAGAAATACCATAGTGGTCACCATACATAACAATTATAGAATTATCGTATAATCCAGATGCTTTTAGATCTTTAAATAACTCTTTAATCGCTTCATCTGTATATCGTACAGTTTGGAAATAGCGATTTACAGTATTGTCACTAGATGTGTATGGTTTAATAAATTGGTCTTCTGGATCAGATGTAAATGGAAAATGGTTAGACAATGTTATCATACGAGTATAGAAAGGTTGAGGCATTGTCTTCATAATTTGAACAGATTGATCCATAAACGGAATATCTTTTAATCCCCAGTTTGCTGAGTTATCATCAGTTACTTTATAAGAATCTACATCGTAGAAATGCTTAATATTTAATGCTTGATACATCATATCACGATTCCAGAAGCTCTTATTATTGGCGTGAAGTACGGAAGTATAATAGCCATTATGATTTAAGCTATCTGCCATTGAGTTAAATGTATTTCCACTGTTTGTGAAGAATACTGCACCACCACCAGTACCATATAATGAGTTTTCAATAATAAACTCTGCATCTGATGTTTTTCCTAAACCAGTTTGATGATAAAAGTTATCAAAATAGAATGTGTCTTTATCTTTTGATAGTTTGTTTAGGAATGGCGTAATTTCTTGACCATTCATTTTATGATTAATCACGAAGTTTTGAGTAGATTCTAATGAAATAATGATGACATTACGTTTTTTAGCTACTCCAAAAGTTTTTGGTTTGTCATTACTTTGATTTGATTTTACATAGTTTGTGACTTCTGTTAACTCACTGCCATCAGCCAGTGCACGTTGAGCATGAGATTTAGATTGTACAAATATATCATATAAATGATAGTTATACGTACCAATGTTTTTAACTAATAGTTCACGGTCAAAGCTACGAGTCAATAACTGTGGTCTTTCAGTTTCTGCAAGGCCTAAGTTTAAGAAAAGCATTGCAAATGAAAGTACAAAGTATGTGCGTCTCATATTTGGTTTTACAACAATAGCTTTTTTTGCAATCGGTAAAAACTTAACTGCCAAAATTAATAATACTACGTCTGTAAAATAGAAAACATCTGCGAAGTTAATAGAAGATTTAGCAGAATTCCCTAAATCACCAAAGTTATTAGTTTGGAACAATACAGGTAGTGTTATAAAATCATTAAAGAATCTATAAAATGCTACATTAGCATAAACAACAATAGATAGTATCACACTCACTGTAATCAAGTAACGATTGCGTACTTTTGAAGATTTAAAGAATAATGAAATCCCATAAATAAACAATAAGAACGCAAGCGGATTGATAAATAATATTATTTGTTGCATGACATTTTCAATTTTCATATCAAAACTTGTAAGATAAGTGATGTATGTCTTAATCCAAGTGGTGACAATTGCGATCACCAATATTGAATGTTTAGGTAGCTTATCAAGTTTCATTCCTAACATCCTCCTACTTTCTTTCGTAACAATTTTAATTCCATCATTGAAAGAAACAAATTTTATATTAATCCTTTTTTTACAATAACGCAACAATTTTATTACATTTTCTTAAATGTAATCATTAATATGCACTCAAATATAAACGTATTCTTTCATTAAAGGTTTCACTACTCTTCAAATTTAATTTCCTTATTTCAAATCTAGATTTTTCTCTTTTTCTAATTTAACAACTTCCGTTTTTAAAATATGGCGAGCTGATTGAAATTCTCTCGTTTCGATTAAACCTGCTTTATACAGCTCAACTAAATCCATTTCCATCAATTGCAAATCCCCAATACGATTCTTCGTGTAGACAAAAGTACCGAAGCGTTTTAAAAGCTGCATAACATCATAAACTGTTTCCAAGGGAAAATTACCCCTTTCATTCTTCTTTACATTGTATTATTTCGTGTTCAGTAATAATTTTTTCAATAGATATATCATAATCATCTCTCGGTATTTTTTCAACTAACTGTTTACTAAATGCTAATGAAATTGTCGGTTTTTTATAATCCACCAAAAAGCGATCATAATAGCCCCCACCAAAGCCAAGTCTGAAACCTTGTCTATCGTAAGCTAGTCCAGGAACAATTAAACAATCAATTTGATTCTTCTCCACTTTAATTGTTTGTTGTGGAATGGGTTCAGAGAGATGCATATAGACAATTTCAAGTTGATCAAAAGATGTAATTTCATAAAATGTCATCAATCTTGTTTTCGATTCACATTTAGGTACGACAATCTTCTTTCCTTCGTTCCATAATGTTTTGATCAAACTCCATGTCTCAACTTCTGGAAATGAGGAGAGCGTAATACCGATCGTTTTTGAATTATTCACGTCCGGGTCATTTAGAAGTTGTTTATGTATAAGTTCAGATTTTTCTTTATAAGTATCTTGTGAAAGCATTTTCAATTCATTCATTATTATTTTACGAAGTTCTTTTTTATGCATAGCACTCATACCTCTATTCTTTATAAAATGGAAAAGCCAAAACCACTAGGGGTTTTGGCAATGAGCATTACTTCGTTTCACGGTGAACTGTCATTTTGTGATCACGAGAACAATATTTTTTCAATTCAAGACGTTCTGGATTGTTACGTTTGTTTTTCTTTGAAATGTAGTTACGTTCACCACATTCAGTGCAAGCTAATGTAATATTAACGCGCATTGTTATCCCTCCCACTCTATAAAGAATAAAATGTCTTAGTGAGCATGATTTATACGACTAAATTATTATATCATATATTGCAAAAAAATCTACAGTGATTTCTTAATAGAATTCCGTATGTTACAATGAATTCACAACTATATATCCATCTTGAGGTGAATCACAATGGACTTATCGCTCATTTTGATCATAGTGGGGATAATCATTTTTATTGCATCCTTTTTTGTAGGTAATCAATCGAAACAATTAGAAAAAGATGTCGAAGAATTATCTCTTAACTTTTATCAAGAAACGCATCAATTAAAACGTCGTTTAAAAGCAGTAGAAGAAGAGTTATTAATTGAACCACAAATGACCTTTGGAAAACAAAAAAAGAATGTTAACCTTAAGGAAAATGCTAAAGTTACTATTCATGGCATTCATCAAATTCTAATTAGCCAAGTGATGACTTTACATAAACAAGGCTATAACATCGATGAGATTAGTAAACGTTCTTCTCTAACACCTGAACAAATACAAGCCATCATCTCTTCTGGAGGCAACATCAAATGATAAAATCAACATTACGTTCATTTGGAATTGGTGTTTTCTTAGCAGGGAGTATTATGGCCATTACAACTCAATTGAATTTAGATGATTCAAACGTTCCATCTAAAACTTCGAATGGGAGCTCGAAAGATACAGTTGTTATAAAGAAAACGGAACTGAATGCATTAAAGGAAGAAGCAACTGATGCAAAAGAACAGCTTGCGAAAATTCAAACAGATTACAATAATCTTAAGGCGGATCAAACAACTAAAAAAGATAATATCCAATCCTATACGCTGGTCATTAAAAGAGGAATGGGAACATCAGAAGTTAGTAAAGCTTTGAAAAACGGTGGCATTATAAAAGATGATGCGGAATTCGAACGATATATTATTAATCATGATCAAGCAAAATATATTCAAATTGGCGATTACAAACTTACTTCAGAAATGACAAATAAAGAAATTCTAAAAGTCATTACAAAACCTAAATAAAAAAAAGATGTTTCAAAAGTGGTATCACTAATGAAACATCTTTTTTAATTAAACAGTATTCTATTATAAAAAGAGTTTCCAAAAGAAATTTTGGAAACTCACTTTTATGAATTTAACGTAAACCGTTTACCTTGTACTATAAAGAATAATGCTTCTGCTAAATTTGTAGCGTGATCTGCAGCTCGTTCAATATGTTTGCAAATTAACGCCAATTGAATTGCCTTACCACTTGAATTTTCACTTGAGGCCATTTTCTCAAGTGCCGCCATTGTTTCACCATAGTACTTGTCAATTTGATCATCACGAAGAGCTATTTCTTTTGCTTTCACAACATCCTCATTAACAAAAGCACTAAGCATTTCTTTCAACATCAAAACAGTTAGTTGCCCCATTTCGCGGAATTGATTTTCAGGATACGGTTGTGGATTATTGCCAATACGAATTGTTTCTTTTCCAATACTTACCGCATAATCACCAATACGTTCCATATCTTGAGCAGCTCGTATTAATGCGACTAATCTCCGTAAATCTGTTGCTACTGGTTGTTGTTTTGTTATGACCAAAATAATTTCATCATGTAAATGTTCTTCCAAACGATTAATGAAACGATCTTGTTCAATAATAATAATTGCTCCGTCCACATCTTTATTAAAAAATACTTCAAGTGACTTTTCAAATGCATTAATTGAGCGTTCGCAAAGTTCTACTAATAAGTTTTGGACGCGATTTAAATCTTTGTCAAAAGTTTCGCGAGGTGTCATTCTAATTCCTCCTTATCCAAATCTTCCAGAAATATAATCTTCAGTTCTGCGATCCGCTGGTGTTGAGAATAACTTGTTAGTCTTGTCAAATTCAATTACTTCCCCATTCAAGAAGAAAGCAGTTTTATCAGAAATACGTGCTGCTTGTTGCATATTGTGAGTTACTATAATAATGGAATAATTTTGTTTTAATTCTTGAACAAGTTCTTCTACTTTTAATGTAGAAATTGGGTCAAGAGCAGATGTTGGTTCATCCATCAGAATTACGTCTGGTTCAATTGCTAAACAACGAGCGATACAAATACGTTGTTGTTGCCCACCAGATAAACCATAAGCATTTTGGTTTAAGCGATCTTTTACATCATCCCAAATTGCTGCACCGCGTAAACTTTTTTCAACGATTTCATCTAATGCTTTTTTATTTCGAATACCGTGAATTCTTGGTCCATAAGCTATATTGTCATAGATTGATTTTGGAAATGGATTCGGTTTTTGGAAAACCATACCAACTCTTGTGCGTAATTCCTCAACTCTGTAGTTTTTGTCAAGAATATTATTGTCACGATATATAATTTCGCCTGTAGTGTGAACTGTTGGTACAAGTTCAACCATACGATTTAAAGTTTTGATATATGTTGATTTACCGCAACCAGATGGTCCGATAATCGCTGTTACATCATTTTCTAGAATATCAAGATTAATGTCTTTTAGTGCTTGTGACTCACCATACCATAAGTTTAAGTTTTGAGTTTTGTATACAGCCTGTTTCTTTTCTGTTTGAAGCACTTTTAAATCCTCCGATGTTTTTTCTTCTGATTCTCTAACTTGAACTTTTAACATTTTTTATCCCCCTACTATTAATAACGTGTTTGGAATTTTTAAGATTATACTTTATAAGAAGGATCTCCCGCTTCGTTTTTAGATACTCTTTTTAAACAGAGATTTTATTCATTGATGTATATCTTCGAGAACCATACAGTCACATCTCCTAATATAAGTACTACTAGTACAACCTTTTATCACCAAAATGTTTCCCAGGAAATGTGTATTTCCTACCTTAAGAAAATACGCGATTTTAAAATTCCAAGTGTGAATACGATGTAGCTAATTTGAGGATTATTGCATCAATATTCCTCCCTATAGTATTAAGAAATGAAGTATGCTAGAAGATTCATGATTAGAGTAAGGGTGAAGAGTGTAAATATATATCTTATCCTGCTTCACCATTAAAACCCGAGCACTTTTTCAACCTAAATTTGAATGGAGTCTGTGAAATTTCAATCTAATTTCGCCGTAGATTCAACAGCAAGTGAAACAAATAATTTTTTTCACAGATTGCTCTTGAAACTGCAAGAACAATAAATTCTATCTTATTCAATAGGCTGGCATACATGTCTATAACTTCATGCTTTGTGTGCCTTCGCCAAAATGATTTGAATTGTTTTGTTAATTACACTACATACTATAAAGCCGAAATGTTGAGGCTATATAAACGCAATGTTATTGATTATTATGTTTTTGTAAATGTTTTGTAAATTTCGGGAGATAGTATGGAAATTAAATGGAGCTTTATCAAGTTATTTCTATGATTTATTATGTTCATTTATTTCTTAATAATTCTTTAAGAAGTAAAAAAGCACCGCGATGGCTAATCACGGTGCTTTGTATAATATAGAAGAAACTCATTATTTTTTTCACCAACATTATTGTCCGTTATTGTTCTTAGCATTTTTTGTTGGTTTTGTAATGGCTTCCCCTACTGTTTCTTTATTGTCTTTAATATATTTCTTTTGTAAAGAGAAATACGTATCAACAGCTTGACGAGCAATAATATTATTAATAGATGTGTACATTTGGCTTGTTGTAACCCATGGAACAACTACGGCATAGGCGATTTCTGGATTTTTAAAAGGTGCAAATCCGATATGGGTAATATTCAATGTTTGAGTACCATATGCAGATTTTTTTGGTCCATAGTATACTACTTCGGCTGTTCCTGTTTTACCAGCAGCATCAAATTTAGCGTCACGGAAATAAGAAGCTGCAGAACCTTGATTACCAAAGTACACTCGGTGCATCCCTTGTTTTACGTGATCTATTTCATATGGAGAGTTATTGATTGTATTTAAAACTTTTGGTCCTAGTTCTTCTACAATTGGTCCTAGTTTTTTTCCATCAACTGAAGGTTCACGAATTTCTTTTGCTAGATGGGGTTGAATTCGCTTTCCTCCATTTGCGATTGTTGAAACATATTGTGCAAGTTGAAGCGGTGTAAACGTATCGTATTGGCCTATAACTAAGTCAAGCAGTTTACCTGAGATGGTTTCTTCCCCTTTGAAACCTGTAAATTCTCCTGGTAAGTCAATACCTGTATCGACACCTAAACCAAATTGTGCATAAGAGTTGCGGATTTTTGTAAAATCATTTGCTTTTACTCTTAAACCGGCATTTGGAACGTAATTAACACCAGCTATTTTCATGGCTGTTTTAAACATATATACGTTTGATGAACGTTCCAAGGCTGTTAAATCATCTAAATAAATAGCGCCTGAGCGGTTGAAAATAGATGATTTCGTTGCTGTACCAGCAATCTTAATTGGTTCATCAAGTAATACTTGTCCAGGTGTTATTGCATGTAAGGAATACCCTGTTAATAATGTAGCTGGCTTAACAACTGACCCTACTTCATATGCAGAAGTAAAATTACCAATTGAATAGTCGTTCACAACCGTTCGGCCACTTGGATCCGTATCTAATTTTTTACCGACCATTGATAATATTTCACCTGTATTTGGGTCCATCATAACGAGAAAAGCTCGATCTAACAAACTTGAAGCACCAGAAGATTTAGCTTGTAATAACTGATCTGTCACAATTTTTTCTAATTTTGATTGAAGTTGACTGTCTATTGTCAATATAAGATCGTTACCAGGTTCACCACTAAAAGTAGTTTTCGTTTCAACAACTTGGCCTTTACCATTGGTTGCATTTTTTACGACGGCCTTTTGACCTTGTAATAATTCTTCATATTGGGATTCAATATAACTTTTCCCTACACGGTCATTACGGGAATAGCCACGTGCTAAATAGTAGTCTAATTTATCTTTCGGAATCCCTTCAGATGGAGTAGTTGTACTTCCTAAAATACTTAAATCTGAATTTTTAACCCGTGCCCAGTCTGTTGTTGTATTGACATTCGGTAACTCGTTTAAATGCTCGGAAACAACAGCAAATTCCTTATCACTTACATTATCGCTTTTAATAATTTGAGGAGATAAATTGTAACCTGCTAGCATTTTGCTATAGATTGCTAGAACTTGTATGTCTTTTTTTGTAAAACTATTCAATTCTTCATTTGTAATTCGTGCTCGAACTAAATCATCTAATTTTTTTTGTTTGTCTGAAGCTGTTAATTTTTCATTTTTGTTAATGGCATTTTGCTCTTTTTTTGAAACTTTCGCATACGCCGCATCTTTATGTAGCGTAATCCAATAATCTTGTTTATCTCGTAAAGCTAATTTACTTGTATCCATTTTAATTAGATCTGACAATTTTTTAGCTGTATTCAACATTTCTTCATTCGTTGTTGTTTGAAGCTTTGTATACGTAATCGCATTTTTGGGCTTATTATCTACCAATACTCGTCCTTGTCGGTCAAAAATCCGCCCGCGTGGAACGCTTGTATTAACAGTTACTTCTTCTGTTTGCTCTAATGCTCTTACATAGTCATCCCCTTTTACAATTTGCATATACCCTAATCGTAAAATCAGGATTGAAAACAACATGAAAATCGAGAAGAATAGTACATTCATACGAAAAGAAAGATTTGCGCGCTGTTTTGCTTTTACATTCGATGCTCGTTTCTTTGAATTTTTATTTTTTTGTCGCAATGTTTTTTAGCCCCCTTTCCGCTTAAATACACAATTAGTAGTATATCATTTTTCCAACACAAAAAAAATAATCGATTGGATTAAAATTGATGATTCTCGAAAATCGAAAAAAGATCTGATCGAGCCGCTTCAGCTTTTAATATAAAAAAAGCACGCATCTTACTGACGTGTAAGATACGTGCTTTGTTCCAGTTTGGTTGGATTATTTTGCAGCAGCGAAACGTTCTGCAACTTTGTCCCAGTTTACAACATTCCAGAATGCTGAAATGTAGTCAACACGAACATTTTGATATTTCAAGTAGTATGCATGTTCCCAAACATCAAGGCCTAGTAAAGGTGTTTTGCCTTCCATGATTGGAGAGTCTTGGTTTGGAGTAGAAGAAATTTCTAATTCGCCGTTTGCTAATGATAACCAAGCCCAGCCTGAACCGAAGCGAGATTTAGCAGCTGCAGAGAATTGATCTTTGAAAGCATCGAATGAACCAAATTTAGCATCGATTGCTTCAGCAAGTTCGCCAGTTGGTTGACCGCCAGCATTAGGTGCTAATGATTCCCAGAATAATGAGTGGTTAGCGTGACCGCCACCATTGTTACGTACAGCTGTACGAACTTCTTCTGGAACTGCATCTAAGTTTGCAATTACTTCTTCAACTGATTTACCTTCGAATTCTGATTTACCAGCTAAAGCATCATTTAAACCAGTAACATATGTGTTATGGTGTTTATCATGATGGATTTCCATAGTTTTTGCGTCGATATGTGGTTCTAATGCATCAAATGCGTAAGGTAAGTTTGGTAATTCAAATGCCATAATAAAATTTCCTCCTCGAAATTAAGTAATATTTAACTACATCACTTAGATTAGCAAATTTTAGATAATCGTTCAAATATTATTAATTATTTTTTTGAAATTCAGCCTTTTGACTGAGCTTTCACTCATATTAAATGGCTAAAATAAATATTATAATCATCACGATTTGTACAATTCCCTTTGTCACAATTGACGTCAAAAATCCAACAAGAGATCCAACGCCAGATTTTAAAGCTCCCTTAAAGGAACTCTTTGAAAATATTAATTCAGCGATTACTGCGCCAATGAACGGACCTACTAAAATACCAACAATCGGTATAATAAAAGGACCTACTATTAATCCAATCGTACTCCCCCATAATCCCGCATCGCTTCCACCAAATCTTTTTACGCCAAAGGCATTGGATAACATGTCTGCTCCAAATAATAAAATTGTAAATAAGCTTTCAGCAACCCAAAACCACCAATGAAACTCTCCAAATCCATGGAAAAGTGCATGGATGATGAATCCTAAAAAGATAAATAAAACAGAAGGAATCACAGGATAAATGAGTCCAATAAATGCAATAACAAAACTAATTATAATAAGTGTCCATGAGATGTATTCCACAACTAGCCCCCTTACTCAAGAATTTATAAGACTTAACCATTACAATTTATTACTACCATTTATATTCCCATCAAAACAAAAAAAACGCCAATCTTATGAAGTATTTTGATCAAACTTTTCAGTATCCTAAAAGCAAGACAGATGTTTGAATGATTAATTAAACTTAATTTAGTAATGCCAAAGTAGTTATTCATATCACCATAATTTCCATGTTACTATACTAAATGGAGGTTATTGAAATGAAAATTAACCATTGGCAATTATTCAAAGACAGCATTACAAATCCTAAAAAACTTGCTGCATATAGACTATTACCTATTGGAAAAGTAATTCAATACGTTTTACTACTTGTACTCTTTGTGACCATTGTTTCTTTTATACAATTCTTGACTGGTTTTGGATTAGAATCTAGTAGAATAGAAGGTTTAAAGGAATTTGTAAATGAAATCAAATGGTTAATTTACCCTTTTGGCTTGCTATTATTATTTATTATTAATTCGTTTTCTTTATTTGTTCAAATCAGTATTTATGCAATTGTCGGATTAGGTATTCTCAAATACATGAAAAAGCGTGGAGAATATAGACATATTTGGCGTACAACCGCACTTTCTGTGACTTTGTCAACCATTATCACGACACTGTCAGTTTTTCTCCCAGTTAATGCTCGTTTCATTTCTAGCCTTGGGATTGCTATTACGGCGATTTACTTAGTACTTGCATGTACAAAATATCCAAATCAACCAAAAAAATAAGGTCTGAATCTCTTTCTTTTTCATATATTAGTGGAAAAGGGAGGGATTTTTTTTGAGAGTACTAGTTTCCGCACTGATCATTTTAATATGTGCTTATTTTATAAAAGTAGATTTAATTGAAGGAACGATTTCAAAAGCAGATTTTTATACAGCTCCAAAACAATGTGAAAAACATACAGATGAAATTCAAACAGTTACAGTTACAACTGCTGCAGGTGACACATGGGAATCATTATTTGCGTTATATCCCGCTGAAAATATAACATTTGCGGACAGACTTGAACTTGTATATAAATTAAATCCACATCTTCTAAAACAGAGCTTTAAACCGAATGAACAAGTGGTATTACCTTTCCGTATAAAAAATGCTAATTCATGTACAAAATAAACAGTTTGTGTTTAATTCTTGTCAATTTCTTTAAAACACTGATAGAATAGTTTAGAGTGATGGCTAATTAAAAGCCAACGAAGGAGAGAGTTTTCATGAATGAAATCACACACCGTACGAAAACACGTAAAGTTCGTGTTGGTGATTTAACAATCGGTGGAAGTAATGAAGTTATCATCCAAAGTATGACAACAACTAAAACACATGACGTTGAAGCAACTGTTGCGGAAATCCATCGTTTAGAAGAAGCTGGCTGCCAAATCGTTCGTGTCGCTTGCCCAGATGAACGAGCAGCTAATGCTATAGCAGACATTAAAAAACGTATTCATATCCCACTTGTAGCGGATATTCACTTTGACTATAAACTAGCTTTAAAAGCAATAGATGCTGGAGTGGATAAAATCCGCATTAACCCAGGTAATATCGGCCGCAAAGAAAAAGTTGAAGCTGTCGTTAACGCAGCTAAAGCGAAGGGTATTCCAATCCGTATCGGCGTTAACGCTGGTTCACTTGAACGTAAAATCCTTGAGAAATACGGCTATCCAACAGCTGATGGTATGGTTGAAAGTGCATTACACCATATTAAAATTTTAGAAGATCTTGATTTCCACGATATTATCGTTTCTATGAAAGCTTCTGATGTTAATTTGGCAATTGAAGCTTATGAAAAAGCAGCTCGTACCTTCGACTACCCACTACACCTTGGTATTACTGAATCAGGTACATTATTCTCTGGAACTATTAAATCAGCAGCTGGCCTTGGCTCTATTTTAAGTAAAGGTATTGGGAACACACTACGCGTTTCATTAAGTGCAGATCCAGTTGAAGAAGTTAAAGTTGCAAAAGAATTATTAAAAACATTTGGCCTCGCTTCTAACATGCCTACACTTATTTCATGCCCAACTTGTGGACGTATCGAAATCGATTTAATCTCTATCGCAAACGAAGTAGAAGAATACTTACAAACAGTAAAAGCTCCAATCAAAGTTTCTGTACTTGGTTGTGCTGTAAACGGACCTGGTGAAGCACGTGAAGCGGACATCGGTATTGCTGGTGCACGCGGTGAAGGTTTATTATTCCGTCATGGTAAAACCGTTCGAAAAGTACCCGAAGAAACAATGGTTGAAGAATTGAAAAAAGAAATTGATATTTTAGCAGAAGAATATTATAAGAAACAAGAAGCTGAAAAAGCAGCTAACACAAAAGGATAGCATTTAGGGGGATTATGTAATGACAAAGAAATATAGTTTTGGCATTGATATTGATGGGACCGTAACGACGCCAGAGTTCCTTTTACCTCATATCAACAATGCATTTAAAACGAATTTATTATTAGATGATATTATTAAATATGATCTAACGAAAGTTCTTGCAGTTGAACCTAAAGAATTCTTTGAATGGTTTAAAAAAGAAGAACTAAATATTTACAAAAATCCTCCTATTCAACAAGAAGCACAGCGTATTTTATCTAGTTGGTATCCAAATGTTACGTTAAACTATATTACAGCGCGAGAAGAAAACTCTCGTGAAGTTACTGATAGTTGGTTTAAATCGAATCTATTACCCTATGATACAATTGATATTGTTGGACCAACTGATAAAGTAATAGCTGGACGCAGACACGGTGTACAATTGTTTATGGAAGACAAACATGATAATGCCGTTCGACTTCATGAAGAATTAGATATACCTGTGTTACTTTTTGATGCTCCATATAATCGTGAAGCAATTCCAAATGGCGTTATTCGCGTAGATAACTGGTTAGATGCTGAACATTGGGTCAAAAAAGAATTTGGCATTTAAAGTGAGGGGCAAAAGCCAGTTAATGCGGGATAAAACTATTAAAAGCGAGAAATCACACATATTGTGGTCTCTCGCTTTTTTTGATTTCTAAAAGTTTATATCTAATAGTTTTTTTGCCTTTTCTAATTTTGCTGGTTCTTTTTTGACTGTCATATAAGTCATTTCTTTCTTCATCGTATCTTGGAAGAAAATCGTACCATCTTTTAGCATATAGATTTTATACGTTAGTTTGTTCATCTCTTTTGTATCACTAAGTGCTATAATATAACTTCCTTGTTGATCTAATTGCTTCACTACCTCTGCTTGCTTCTCAGATTTAGGAACCATCACAACGGAACGATTCACGATTCGTATAAAATCTTGAACAGTTGCAGGATTAGCGATTGTTTTTCCTGTATCCTTTGTTGAAACACCTTTGTCATTTACTCCTTGAATATATAAATATTGATAGAATTCAGTTTTAGGAATAATAATTTCTCTCGTATTTACTTTTGAATTCTGCTGTCCGCACCCAACTAATCCAACGATTAATGCTACTATTAATAACGATTTAACAAATCTCATAGCGAAACACTCCTTTACTCTACTTCTCCAAATAAAATCCTCATATAACATTATACAATTCTTGAAGTATATTGCCTGTAACAATCAAGAAGTTGTAACAAGATTGGCAAACCTATTTGTCATATCGATTACATTATTAAATTGAAGTATATATACCATGAAATGATAATTTCCAAGATGTACATCTACAATAATAAGAAAATATTTAGTATAATAATTTAAGAAATAAGGTATTTTCATACTAAAAGGAGACGGTGAGAAATAATGAACTGGCATTACATTTTGAATGTCTTTGCAAATTGTTTTATTTTCCTCTTCCTTATTCAATACATTGTCAGCACTTTTAAATTATCGAAAAATCACCTTTTATTTAAAATGTTAATCAATTGCCTAGTAATATCATTCATGGTAGCTTTGTCAATACCGATACTTGAAGAATGTGATATACGTCTAGGTTATATAATTGAATTTCCTTTTGAAGATTAAGTTATATATATCAAATGAATTAAATCCAAATTAAAATAACAAGAACTGCTATTTAAATTAGCAGTTCTTGTTTTATTTTATTTCATAATTCGAGTCATTTCCATATATATAGCATCTTTTACACTCGCTAATACTATTTTCAGATTATTTATAAATAAATAAATTCCGCGCATTTAGATTAATATGATGGAAAAGTATCATTATTAGTCCAAATGCACAATTCACATTTATATAAATTACATAAGATAATAATGTAACAAAAAATAGACAAATAAAGGAGGGACTAATTAGAGTATGAGTAGAAATAGAGACGACTGGGACAATGATCGTGAAAATGATTGTGATGAATGTGACAGACGCGATAATCGAAACAGAAATCGCTGTAATAGTTGCATTTGTGATCAATTAAGACGATTACCAAGAGGTACTGAAGTGGATGTTTTCTTATCAGGTGGAAAAATTTTAGAAGATGTTGAGTTTATAAGATTCAACCGCAACAATTGCTGCGCTTTCTTTAATGATCCAACTACAGAACCTGGATCAACTCTTATCGTAGATTGCAATAAAATTGACGCTATTCGCATAGAAGCAGAAGACGACTAAATTTTTGGAGGCCACTTTTTTAGAAAAAGTGGCCTCCTTTAATAATAATTCTCTAGCATACATAAGATATTAAATTTGATTATTTTTCAAAACAAAAAGTCTGTCAAACCTTGCTATGACAGGCTTTTTGCTATACACTCTGGGCATTTTCCATAAATCTCAAATTTATGACTTTCAATTTCATATTCTGGTAGTTGTTCGTGGAGCATATCCATTGGACAGAGGTGAATTTCTTTAATCTTGCCACATTCCATACAAATAAAATGATGATGGTGATGCTCGGTTTCACATTGCATACGAAAATGTCGTTCACCAGAAAGTTCAGTTTCCTCTAAAATACCTAGTTCCACAAAAGTCGCTAGATTACGATAAATTGTATCGTAACTCATACCTGGGTAATCTTTTTTCATGACACTAAGCAAATCACGGGCTGTTAGATATTTTTCTGTCTCCTCGAACATTTCTAATATTTGTTCACGTTTATCTGTTTTTTTAAAGCCACTTTCCTTTAAAATTTCCCAAGCTTTTGTCAAATTCATGACCCTACTACTCCCTTCAATCCTTTGCAAGTAAAGCCAAAACCATTTTCTTTCCAATTATAACAAACAGTAAGAGTAAAATAGATGTTACAACAATTGTTCCACCTGGTGCCAAATTTAAATAAAAGGCTGTAAATAAACCGATCACTACTGCTAACTCGCCAAAGAAAATAGCAAAGAAAATCGTTTGTTTGAAACTTTTTGCGATGCGAATACTTGCAGCAACCGGTAATGTGACCAATGATGATACTAGTAAAATCCCAACAATTCGCATACTCGCAGCAATAACTAAAGCTGTCACAATCATAAATAATAAATGAACAGTTTTCGCAGGTATTCCACTTGCTTTGGCATATTCTTCATCAAAAGATAAAACAAACAATTCTTTATAAAAAATATAGATAAATACAATAACTAATACTGCAATTCCTAGTACAATCCCCAAATCTTGTCTACTGACAGCAGAAACGGATCCAAATAAGTAGCTAAATAAATCTGTACTAAAGCCTTGAGCAAGAGAGATAAAGATGGCACTCAGCCCAAGTCCTGCAGACATGATTATGGGAATCGCCAGTTCTTCAAAATGTTTATATAATCTGCGGAGTCTTTCGATTAATACAGAACCCCCTACTGCAGAAACAATTCCAAGGTAAATAGGATTTAAAGTAGCGAGAGATAGAACATTTTGGCTTAAGTATAGGCTGCCAGCAATCCCAGCTAATGTGACATGGCTTAATGCATCTGCAATAAGGGAAAGACGACGTACAACTATAAAAACCCCTAATAATGGTGCTATAACACCGATGATAATTCCTGATAAAAAGGCATTCTGCAAAAAGTCATAATGTAAAATAGATGCAATCATTTTTGTTTCTCCTTATTGTCATGATGAATTTTGCGCACAGTATGGCCATACCACGCATTTAACTGATCATCGGATAAGGATTCATAATCGTCTTTATACCCATGAAAATGGATTGTTTGATTTAAACAAGCAACATGACTAATCGTGTTTGATACTGTATCAACATCATGTGTTACTAATATCATTGTCATATGAAGTTGCTCATTTAAATCAGTCAGCATATCATAGAATGACTGCACATTTTCGTGGTCAATTCCGACGGTTGGTTCATCTAATATAAGCAATTTTGGTCTAGCAACAAGAGCTCTTGCAATGAAGACACGTTGTTGCTGACCACCAGAAAGTTCACCGATATTACGATTAGAAAACTGTTCCATGCCAACAGCCTGTAGAGCTTCCATTATACTCTTTTGCTGTTTTGGTAAATTTCTTTTAAATAGGCCGATTTTTTTAGTAAGCCCACTCGCTACAACTTCCTTTACTGTTGCAGGAAATCCAGAATTAAATGAGTTGGATTTTTGAGAAACATACCCAATCCACTCTCTATGTTTAAATGCTGCACTTGGTTCTCCAAACAACTTTACAGAGCCCTTAGTAGGTTTTAATAAGTTTAATATAATTTTCAATAATGTCGATTTTCCAGAACCATTTGGGCCAAGTAACGCTAAAAAATCGCCTTCTCTAACAGTTAAAGAAATATTGGATAACACTTGCGTATATTCATATTGAAATGAAACATCTTGTAATTCAATTAACGGCTGTTGCGCCATATACTTCTCTTCTTTCTAATTCATAATCATTACGATTTACAGAAAGTTAGTATAATAGATTAAAGGCGCTTTGTAAAGAACAATCTCCTGAGAGGATGAGAAAATGGATTATCTTGCATTAATTAGTGAAATTAATCGCAAATCGGATAAGGAGCTTGCAGAATATGCCCAAACTTATCAGATTCCACTTTCGAAAAAAGAAATACAAAAACTCCGCCCACTTCTTTCATCGTTTTCGTTCCAATGGGTCCTAACTGGCATTCCAGACCATGTGATGAAAGAAATCGAAAAAATTCTTGGTAAGAAAAAAACAAAAGAATTACTCGGTAAATACAGTAAATATATATAACAAAGATAATCGATAGAGATTTGTTTAGCGCGTCTATCAATAGGTATCAGAATATCCCCTCACTATCTGACTTACCTACTTATTGACGCGCTTATTTTACTTTTAAATTACAACCAAGAAGTTGCCTCAGAAAATTAACTTCAATTATGAGTAATCTATTTCAATTTAATCTTCTTCCGATTTTTTCTCCATATGCAATTCTATTAGTATTTCTTCAATTAATGGATCTAATAGATTTAATAATGTAGCTTCGATATTTTTCCCCGCTTCGACCATCGAAAGTTGACCAATTGCAAAAGAACCGTTTTTTTGGCTAATAAGATTCGCTAAATTTTTCACAACAATTTCATTATGTTCTTTGATTTTCCCATTCATTAAATATTCGAATGCTTCAGGTATAATCTCAACAGTATAATCTTTTGAGACATTTATTTGTTGAAGGTATTGATTAAGCCGATTTGTAGTACCTTCTACCGTCTTTGGGTTTGTAAAAATCAAATATCGTGGAGTCGGTAATTTTGAAAATTCCTTAAAAAATGGTTCATCAATTTTGATAATAGGAAGCTCCCATTTACTTGTATCATCTAAAAGGGCAATATAATTTGTACAGGTAATGAGTATGGCATCTACTCCAGTGGAGATAATCCAATTAATTTGTTCTTTTACTTTATTTTTCGCTTCTATAGTTGTAAAGCTAGGATCATTTGTAATCCTCATCATTAATCCAGGATCAACAAAATGCTGTAGAGCTATTGGATATTGTGAAAGAGCTTCTTCAATGTAGTTAATATTTGAATAATGTGCGTGTAAGCATCCTAGTTTTTTCATTTGCATCTCCTAAAACTGAATTTTAATTATTCTTATAAACTATACTTTCCTAAAAAAAGCCTAGCAAACCTCAGTTTGCTAAGCTCCTATAATATTTGATTATTTCTGGTTAGCTCGATCAAACACAACTCGACCAGCAACTACTGTTTTTACTGCTTTTGCTTCGAGCATATCTTCTGTTGAGCCTTCGAAAAGGTCTTTGTCAAAAATTGAGAAGTCAGCTACATATCCTGGTTTAATCAATCCACGTTCGTTTTCTTTGCTAATTACTTGCGCACTACCAACTGTGTACATACGAATAGCTTCATAGCGTGTTATTTTTTGCTCTGGGATATACCCATTGCCTTCCGCATATGGCTTTTTACGTTCTACTGCTGCATAAATCGATACTAATGGATTAACGTCTTCAACTGGTGAATCAGTTCCTGCAGCACACATAACTCCATTATCTAAAAGGGACTTCCATGGATATACATATTCTAATCGTTCTTCTCCTAGACGATCAATAATCCATGGAAAATCAGATGATACGAAGGCAGGTTGCGCGTCAATAACAACTGGTAGTTTTGCCATTCTATCAATTAAATCTTTACGTAATACACTCCCATGAATTAAGCGATCTCTTTTTCCTTTTGGGGCTGGGTATTTTTCGATGACATTCAAAATCTGTTCTGCTGAAGCATCACCAATCATATGCACCGCAATGACCTCATCATATTCACGTGCAAGCTTTACAAGGTTTTCTAGTTCTTCATCTGTTTGTATGAGTAATCCACTATTTTCAGGATTATCTGCATACGGTTTTGAAAGTGCTGCAGTTGAACCACCTAGTGCCCCGTCAGCAAAGATCTTCATCGCACCAGGTTCAATAAATGGTTCGTCAAATTCTAGATTTGCTTCCATCATTTGTTTAAATACTGCGTTGTGACGAAGTAAATTTACTCTGAAATGATGTTTTTCACCAATGACACGTCGATATGCAGTTAAAGGATTCATAAAATTACCGAAATAGTGCATTTCCTCTGTATGGCCACCTGTTACACCATAAGACAACATCGTATCAACAGTTAGATTCAATTCTTTTGTTAAAGAATCGATATAGGCTTCCCCTTCTCTTGGGACGACGTTATTTGCGAAGTCTGCAGCTCGATCATATAACAGACCATTTAACTTACCTTCTTTTGTTCTTCCAATTTCACCGCCAGCTGGTGATTCACTTTGCTCTGATATCCCTGAAGCTTCAAGCACTGCGCTATTACAAAGTACAACATGATGGCAAACTCTATTTAATATAATTGGCCCTTTGCGAATTGCATCCAATTCATCTTTTGTCGGAATTCGTTTGTCGGCAAAGTTATTTTCATTCCATGACTCGCCAAACAACCATTGATCATCTGGCGTATTCTTTGCTGCAACACTTATCATTTCTAACATTTCCTCAGTTGATTTTGCATTAGACAAATCTAGACGAATTAGTTTTTGACCTGTGAAAATCATATGTAGATGGCTATCCACAAAACCTGGATACATCGTAGCACCTTGTAAATCCATTTCCTTATCTGCTTGTCCTTTTAATTCGTCTTTTGGACCCACTGCAATAATTTTATCATCTTCAACTAGTACTGCTTCTACAGTTTCGTTTTCTCGTTCCATTGTATAAATGGTACCGCCATGCCAAAGTTGTTTCATCTAATTGCCCCCTATTTTAGATTAAACCAATTATCCCACCCTAAATTGATTGAACAAAGTGATTATTCTTACTATTAATTATGCAATTTCGCTTATAAATCTTCAAGAGTATGTTTGGATGATTATGCACTAGGACTTTGTTTGAAGAAGAACTACCGACAACAAAACACAAGAATCTATAATACTTGCATACATAAACTGCTCCACTATTAAGGGTTTAATAAAGAACAAAAAGACAGCTATACCACAATTCGCGATAAAAGCTGCCTTTAATTATCTAATTATAAGTTACTATTCTTGTTTGGAATCAAAATATTTTACTATTTGAATCTCTTATTGTCGAATCCTCTTCCGAAGACACTATGTTTAAAAGATTATTTTTTATCCGCGTAATGCGTCAATTTTCTCTGGCATAAACTTATTTGTGCGGAACATTTCAATTTCATATGCATATGGAGCCTTTTTATTTTTAGAATCTGTTCCTACCCATGGCGTTTCGAGTATTTTGGGGATTTCTGTAAATGCTTCATGATGTACGATTCGATTTAAAGCGTCAAAGCCAATATGACCGAAGCCAATATTTTCATGTCGGTCTTTTGCTGCACCTTTTTCGTTTTTACTATCATTTATGTGAAGCACTTTAATACGATCAAGACCAATTACTTTATCAAAATGTTCTAATACACCATCAAAATCATTAATAACATCATATCCTGCATCATGTGTGTGGCATGTGTCATAGCATACAGATAGCCGTTCATTATTTGTAACACCATCAATTATTTTTGCTAGTTCTTCAAATGTACGGCCACATTCAGATCCTTTACCAGCCATTGTTTCTAAAGCGATTTGTACAGGGAAATCTTGAGACAAAACTTCATTTAATCCTTCAATTATTTTCGCAATCCCTACATCTGCGCCGGCTCCTACATGAGCACCTGGATGTAATACTATTTGAGTTGCACCTAAAGCAGCTGTTCTTTCGATTTCTTTTTGGAGAAAATCTACGCCAAGTGCAAAAACTTCTGGCTTCATGGTATTTGCAATATTGATAATATAAGGCGCATGTACAACGATATTGGATAAACCATGTTCGTTCATATGTTGAAGACCTGCTTCGATATTCAAGTCTTCAATTGGTTTTCTACGCGTATTTTGAGGTGCACCTGTATAAATCATAAAAGTTGATGCGCCATATGAGGCAGCTTCTTCACTAGAAGCAAGAAGCATCTTTTTCCCACTCATTGATACATGAGAACCAATTAACATGTCCATCAGTATTCCTCCTAGCGTTGACGATTACGTTTACGTCTTTCTGCTTTCTTAATTTTATCCATTTCCCATCGCATATTACGTTTATAACCTGGTTTAACTTTTTTAGGTTTTCGAACACGTGCTTTTGCGATTTGGTCAATTTCATCGGCTTTTTTCTCGCGGTTTTGACGTGCATGGCGTTCTTTCATATCAATAATTTCGCCGTTTTTGATATCCTTTTGAACAAATGGAATACCCATTTTCTCAACGCGAGCAATAGCATCTTCTTCACTAGGATCGAAAATTGTAATGGCAAGCCCTTTATTGCCTGCACGAGCAGTTCTTCCTACACGGTGGATAAAGAATTCAAGATCTTGAGGTAATTCATAGTTGATAACATGACTGACTCCAGGAATATCGATCCCACGAGCTGCTAAATCTGTTGCTACGATATACTGAAATTCAAGATCACGGATTTGTTTCATCATTTTCTTACGATCACGTGGTGTTAAATCACCGTGAATACGTCCTACACGATGTCCGTTATTAGAAAGAAAATCTGCAACATACTCCGTTTGTTTACGTGTGTTGGTAAAAATAATCGCCAAGTATGGATTAATGGCATTCATTACTTCTAACAACTTACTGTTTTTGGATTTACTACGTGTTGGAATTAAGTAAAAGTCTAAGTTTTCTGCTACTGGTTTCTTATCGTCCATATGAATATGGACTGGTGAAGCCATGTATTTTTTTAAGAATGGTTGTAAGCTTTCAGGAATAGTTGCTGAAAAGACATACATTTCAAGAGACTCTGGCATTAGGGATGCAAATTGATCGATATCCTCGATAAAGCCCATATCAAAAGCTAGGTCTGCTTCGTCAATGACTAAAATGTTTGCAGTATGCACAAGTAACGCTTTTTCGTTCACTAAATCACGAATTCGTCCTGGTGTACCAACGACAATTTGAGGCTGTGTTTTTAGTTTGTCGATTGAGCGTTGTTTGTCAGTACCACCGATATACAATTTTGCATGAATATCAGTTTCTTCGATTAATTTGTGTAGTTCGATATTAATTTGTGTAGCTAACTCACGAGTTGGCGCAGCAATTACAGCTTGTACTTCTTGTTTGTCTTGGCGAATACGTTCAACAATCGGGATTAAGAAACTATGTGTTTTCCCTGTTCCTGTATGTGCCTGTCCAATTGCACTTTTTCCTTTTAGAATAAGTGGAATCATTTCTTTTTGAATTGGTGTTGGTTCTGTAAAACCTAAGTTTTGAATTGCCTTTCTTAAAAAGGGCTGAAAATTGTAATCTGTATATTTGGACATAAATTGTCCCTCCTTACTTCCTTCACTCATTGTAACACGATTCGTACATTAAGTTGACCATTTGCATATCATAACTATTAATAGAACATTCGTCAATTCCTCATGGCGATTTTTCCAACATGTTTTTAGTGTTCAATTTGACAATACGAAAGGAGAATCTTATGGTTTACCCATCTTTTTACCCTTATGGGAATCAAATTCCTAGGAACTTTAATCCATATGCGATGCAACAAATGATGCGCCCAATGCCTATTCCTCCTAGAGCAATGGGCAATTTTGGTGGTTTTCCTCAAGCTTTCCCTAGAGCAATGAATAATATGAGTAATTTTGCAGGGGGACCTCAATCTTTCGCTAGAACTGCAAGTAATTTTGCTGGAATGACACAAGGATTTCCACGAGCTGCAAGTAATTTTGCAGGAGCTGCGAGGGCTGCAAATGCAGCTAGTAATGTTGCAGGGGCCGGGAGAGCAGCAAATGCAGCTAGTAATATAGCAGGGGCTGCTAAAGCTGCCGGAGTGGCTGATGCTGCGGGTAATGCAGCAGGGGGAGTAGCAAATATGTTTGGTGGCTTTTCAAAGTTTGACCAATACTTAAAAACTGCTGATCAATTATTTTCCACAGCTCAGAAATTTACACCAATGGTCAAACAATTTTCGCCAATGTTCCAAAATCTTCCTGCACTTTATAAACTTTATAAAGGGTTCCAATCAATACCTAGCAATAACGATCAAGGAGCTCAAAAACAAGAAAACACAAAGTCAACAAAAGGGCCAATGAAATTTAAATTTGGCGGAAATAGATCGCAACCTACTCAGCAAGAACAAGAACAAACCAAAACACCTTCCTATACACTTGAATCTCGCCCTTCTATGCCCAGAATTTTCCAACCGCCATTATAACGAAATAAACGATTATTTTGTATTAGTTTCCGGAGTCCGTTATAATAAAACATAGCGAGCAATGAAAGGAGTTCGAATCATGCAAGTCATTAAAATCACACCACGAGGCTATTGCTATGGCGTTGTAGATGCTATGGTTATCGCACGAAATGCAGCCTTAGACAAATCATTGCCTAGACCAATATATATTCTTGGAATGATCGTCCATAATAAACACGTAACTGATGCATTCGAACAAGATGGCATCATCACATTAGACGGTAAAAACCGCTTAGAAATATTAGAAAAAGTAGATAAGGGGACTGTTATCTTCACAGCTCACGGAGTCTCTCCTGAAGTTCGTGAGTTAGCTAGAAGAAAAGGGCTAATTTCAATTGATGCAACATGCCCTGATGTAACAGTTACTCATAGTTTAATAGATGAAAAGTCAAAAGAAGGCTACGACATTATTTATATCGGTAAAAAAGGGCATCCAGAACCAGAAGGCGCTATAGGGGTTGCTCCTGGCCATGTACATCTGGTACAAAATATTGAAGATATTGATCAACTTCAGTTAACAAGAGATAAAATTCTTGTAACGAACCAAACAACGATGAGTCAATGGGACGTCTCTCATTTAATGGATCATTTACAAGAAAAATATCCAAATATTGAAGTTCATAAGGAAATTTGCTTAGCAACCCAAGTTCGCCAAGAGGCTGTAGCAAAACAAGCTGATGCTGCGGACTTACTAATTGTAGTTGGAGATCCTAAAAGTAATAACTCGAATCGTTTAACGCAAGTATCTGAAGAAATTGCACATACGAAATCTTATCGTATTGCTGATTTATCAGAGCTTAAATTAGAGTGGCTTGAAGGTGTTAATACAGTCGGTGTAACGGCTGGCGCTTCAACACCAACACCAATTGTTAAAGAGGTTATCAAATTTTTAGAACAATACGATCCAAATGATTCTACAACACATCGTTTAGACCGTTCTGTAACTTTAGATAAAATTTTACCTAAGATTAAACAACCAACTCCAGTTAAGAAAATCTTGCCTTATAATTTAGCAGAAAAATAATAATTCACCATACATCTTCTTTAACAAAAAGAGGATGTTTATTTTGAGCTTATTTAAATAATAAAAAGAGCAACTACATGGTTTTATTTCAAAACCACTAGTTGCTCTTTTTATATTTTCTATATAAATTGGAAAGGTTCAGTTGATAAATTAGAAGGGATAAATGTGCAATCAATTTTGCGGTCTTTACAAAGTGAAGTCATTTTTTCTGCCACTCCAACCTTCATAATACTTTCTACATGATGACCTGGATCGACAATATGTAATCCTATACTTTCTGCATCTTGTGCTACATGGAAATACATATCGCCAGTTACAAATACATCAGCACCTGATCGTTTTGCTGCATAAATGTATTTGTTCCCATCACCACCAAGAACAGCAATTTTTGAGACCTTTGAGTTTAAATCCCCTACAACTCTAACTTTAGGTACATGTAATGTTTTCTTAACATGTTCTGCAAATTCCTTTAACGTCATGGTATCTACTGTACCAATTCTTCCTAAACCCATCTCTTTTGCAGGTGTTTCCAGAGTAAATAGATCATATGCAGGTTCCTCATACGGATGATGATTTAACATAGCTCTTAATACTTTATTTTTATTGTTTTCTCCTAGGACAACCTCTATTTTCACTTCATTCTCAACGTGTAATTTTCCAATCTCTCCAGTAAACGGCTGAGCACCATCTAATGCTCTAAATCTCCCTTGTCCAGAGATTGTGTAACTACATGAGTCATAATCACCAATTTTGCCAGCACCAGCACCTGCTAATGCTTGGCGTAACGCTTCTGCATGGTCTTCTGGAACAAAGACAGCTAGCTTCAACATTTTTTCTGTAAACGTTGGTACAAGTACTTCACAATTTTTTAATTGTAATGCTTCCGCAAGAAGGTCATTTACTCCCCCATCTGCTACATCTAGATTGGTATGTGCAGCGTAAACGGCAATATCATGCTTGATGCATTTTTCTAACAATTTGCCTTGTGGTGTATCTGTACGTAGATTTGGAAGTTTTCTAAAAATGGGTGGATGATGCGCAATGATTAATTCACAAGATCTTTCAATTGCTTCATCAACAACTCGTTCGTTCACATCAAGTGTGACTAGAACTTTTGATACGGGCTTATTTAATGTACCAATGGCTAATCCAATTGGGTCACCATCCATTGCTGCAATTTTCTTTGGAGACCAAGATTCAAAGAGCTGAATAAGTTCTTGCCCATTTGTTTGTTTCATTATTTAAGAACCCCCTTTACCAATTCAATACGCTGCTGCAATTCTTTTGTTTTCTCTATAATTTCAGCTGATTGATCTGCTTTTTCAAGTGCTTGTAATACATTTTGCCATTGTGCGATTTCTCGTTCCCATTTTTCTTTGAAGACTTCATTTTGTTGTCTCATAAGTATTGGACCGAGTAATAGTTCTTCGTCAGATAGGTTTTCTGAACCTGGTTCTAACACTAATACTTCATAGATTTTGTCATCTTCTTTTAAGATTGCTTCATCTACTATTTTCCAATTATTGTTTTTGGACCATTCGCGGATTGCTATAGCGTGTATATTGGGTTGCAAAATTAAGCGTTCAACTCCAAATAATCGAGCGCCATCTTTTTCTAAGATAGAGGCAATTAGTGGACCACCCATCCCTGCAATAGTAACGGCTGTCACATGGTCATCTTGTTCGATTGCTTGTAGGCCATCAGCTAGTCGTACTGAGATATCATTTTGCAATCCCTCTTGTTGTACTTCGCGACATGCTGATTCATAAGGCCCTTTTACTACTTCACCGGCAATTGCACCAATCACTTGTCTTTTTAATACTAAATAACATGGTAAGTAAGCATGATCACTACCTATATCTGCAACTTTCGCATTTTGAGGTACAAATGATGCAACTTGTTCAAGTCGTTTAGATAATTTTTGTGCATTCATATAACGAACACTCCTTCTATAAAGTATTGTATCCAATCCCAGTATTTTTTGCATTTAAGGTGTTGCTTTTATGACTTTTTAGCAACTCGGTAAAAAGAATCCGTTTACAAATGAAGGACCGCCTTAAAAGTGTTTCACCACTTTTAAGACAGTCCCTTTGGAAAACATATATAAGAATTAATTATTTTAATTCAGAGATATATTTAGCCATAGCGTCAAGTTCAGCACCTGAAACTAAACCAGCTGGCATTCCGCCTCTACCGTTTGTAAGAATGCCTTTTACGTCTGCTTCAGATAATCCAGTACCATGTAAGTTTGGACCTACTTGGCCTTTAAGATCTCCACCATGACAAGCGATACATTTTTGTTGTGCGATTGCTTTAGGATCTACATCGCCACCTGCTGCTGCTTCGCCTTTTTGTTCAGCTTTTTGTTCAGTTGTAGCTTCATTTCCGCTTTTAGCGATTTCGGCTTTTTTATCTGCTCCTCCAATAGACAAGAAGAAGATAACACCTATACCGAATGCCATAATTAAGATATACGGAATAATTGGATTTTTTTTCATGATTTTACCTCCCTTATAAGTTCAATCTATTTTTATAAATAGAATCAGTCAACACTTAATATTGTACTTCAAACTTCCCAAAACGAAAAGTCTTTCGGTGTAAATTTTCGCTTGTTTGTGACAAATTTGACAAATTCCACTCTTTAACACCCAATTTGTCTTGCTATTACCATTCTTTGTACTTCAGAGGTACCTTCGCCAATTTCTAACAATTTGGCATCTCTTAAATAACGTTCTACTTCAAATTCTTTCATGTAGCCGTATCCACCATGGATTTGTATAGCCTCTCGTGCAATCTCCATAGCTATTTCCGTTGCATATAACTTTGCCATGGATGCCTCTTTGGTAAATGGTTTTTGCTGGTCTTTTAGCCATGCTGCTTTGTATAGCATATTTCTCGCTAATTCGATTTTCAAAGCCATATCAGCTAATTTAAATTGTGTTACTTGAAATGAAATAATCGCTTGTCCGAACTGTTTTCTTTCCTTTGCATAATTGAGAGCTCTTGAAAATGCAGCTTGTGCAATTCCAACTGCCATTGCAGCAATACCAATTCTTCCACCATCTAATGTAGCGAGAAATTGTTTAAAGCCTTGACCTTCCGCACCCAATAAATTATCTTTTGGAACTTGAACATCCTGTAAAATAAGTTCTGTTGTATTTGACGAATTTAACCCCATTTTGTCATATGGTTCACGAATTGTAAATCCTGGACGGTCAGTTGGCACAATGATTGCACTAATTTGCTTTTTACCATTTTTACTTTCTGTAAGTGCAGTAAGCGCCAGATGTTTTGCATAGCTAGCATTTGTAATATATACTTTACTACCATTAATTGTATATAAATTGTTTTCAAGTTTGGCTGTTGTCTCCGTCCCTCCAGCATCTGAACCCGCATTTGGCTCTGTTAAACCAAATGCCCCTAATGATTCACCTGTACAAATTGGCGTTAAAAATTTTTCCTTTTGTTCCTTTGTTCCAAATAAATGGAGTGGTGCACCTCCTAAAGAAATATGAGCAGAGTACGTAATTCCTGTAGATGCACAAGCTCTACTCAATTCCTCAGTTACGATTGCAAAACTAATTGTATCTGCACCTGCTCCACCATAAGTTTCTTCAAAAGGTAATCCCATTATTCCCATTTCGCCTAATTGTTTAAAAATTTCTCTTGGAAACTGTTTTGTGCGATCCCTTTCAACTGCTCCCGGTGCAACAACTTCATCAGCAAATTCCTTAATCATTTTCTGTAACATTCTTTGCTCATCGTTCAATTCGAAATTCAACAAAATCACTCCCTAATTGAAGTTACAAACAAACCGTTATACAGAATAATATTGTTAAAAAGTCGAAAAAAGAAGCTATCAAAATGAAAATGACTCAATAAAAGATCATATAGAAAATGATGATGATGAAACCAATAATTCCAGAAATTTTAAAATAAATTAAGTTCAATAACTTTCCAGAGATTACCCATAATAGGCAATTAAAAATTAGGACCCCATAAAGAAGATTTAAACTACCATCTAAAAAAATATTCACTAATTTTATAGATACGCCTAAAATCAATAAGGCGATTGTTGCATATGTAAAGGTTGTCATAATTGTTTTAGTTGATGCATATTTAAAAGCTAAAAATAATAGACAGATTATAGTACAAACGCTAAGTATTAACGGAATTATCACAAATGGCGCTTTCAGAACAAATAACGTGATGAATAGTACAATGGCAGCAAAGAATATGAAAAACACTTTCCAATGATTTTCTTTCTTGCTTGTATGTAAGATTGAATTTGTTGCACTTACCTCTACTTTTGAATGATCATTTAACCCTTCAGAATATAGCGTTATTAAAAAATCGCAGTAATGTTCGGGCAGTAATTTATTATTCTTCCAAAATATAATTTCGTTAAGGATTACTTCTTTCTTTTGACTGTTCACATCCAGATCCTCCAGCTTTAGTAACAACTTTCCCCCTCATTTTACCATTAAAAAAGGTATCCCAACATGTTAGGATACCTTAAATTTTTTATTATTTTTGAAAAAAGCCTATTCTAAAAAGTCTTTTAATCGTTTACTACGTGAAGGATGACGTAATTTTCGTAGTGCCTTCGCTTCGATTTGACGAATACGCTCTCTTGTAACACCAAATACTTTCCCTACTTCTTCAAGTGTACGAGTACGTCCATCATCTAAACCAAAACGTAAGCGTAGAACATTTTCTTCACGATCTGTAAGTGTATCTAAAACATCTTCTAATTGTTCTTTCAAAAGTTCGTAAGCAGCATGATCTGAAGGAGATTGCGCTTCAGAGTCTTCAATAAAATCTCCTAAATGTGAATCATCTTCTTCACCTATTGGTGTTTCTAATGAGACAGGTTCTTGTGCGATTTTAAGGATTTCACGAACTTTTTCTGGAGCTAAATCCATTTCTTCCCCAATTTCTTCAGGAGTTGGTTCGCGACCTAAATCTTGAAGTAATTGACGTTGAACACGAATTAATTTATTAATTGTTTCGACCATATGCACAGGAATACGGATTGTACGTGCTTGGTCAGCAATTGCACGAGTAATTGCTTGGCGAATCCACCAAGTTGCATAAGTTGAGAACTTGAAACCTTTGCGGTAGTCGAATTTTTCAACAGCTTTGATTAGGCCCATGTTTCCTTCTTGTATTAAATCAAGGAATAACATGCCACGTCCTACATAACGTTTTGCAATACTAACTACAAGACGTAGATTCGCTTCTGCTAGACGTTTGCGTGCTTCATCGTCACCTTGCTCAATACGTTCAGCAAGTGCAATTTCTTCTTCTGCGCTTAATAAGTCAACTCGACCAATTTCCTTTAGATACATTCGAACGGGGTCGTTAATTTTGACGCCTGGTGGAACACTTAAATCATTCAAGTCAAACGTTTCTTCATGTTCATTGCCTTTAAGAAGACGATCTAAATTTTCTTCATCGCCATCTTTACCACCTAATTCAATGCCATTTGATTCAAGTTTTTCGATGAATTCTTCGACTTGGTCAGCTTCCATTTCATAGGTTTGTAATTTATCAGCAATTTCCGCATAAGTTAATTCACCATTCTTCTTACCTGTTTCTAGTAAGAATTTTTTTGTTTCTTCTAATGTATGTTCATGTTCAACTACTTTTACTTTTTGTACATCGTTTGAACGTTTTGACTTGTCCGCCACAGGTGTTTCCTCCTTCTAACAATCACTATCCCACTATACAGTTACACTTTTGATAGTGATCTCCTTAAATCAATAACTTCTTGTGAAAGCTGCAATGCACTTTTTTGGTCATGCATTTTCTCTGCTTCTTTTATAGCATGTGTTTTATCTTGTATTTGTTGCTTGATCATAAATTTTTTCATTTCTTTCAAGCAATCGGAAATTTCCTCCTCAGCATGATTCGGATCACGCTCTACAAGAGCAGCTTCCATAATAATTTTGCGTAGCTCTCTATCACCAATGACTTCAGCAAAGCGTTGATAATCAGCTTTTTGATGTTCTTCATAAAAACCGATGAGGTGAATAAAGATAGCCATATAATCATCCCGTATAAAGGGATTTCCATTCTCTTCTTGACGAATTCTATCTACTACGTCAATGTTGTGTAACATATGTGCTAAGAGTAGTCTTTCCGCACGATCAGTCCCTGAGAGTGGTTTCTTTTGAAGAGTTAGCTGTGCTGGTATTGGGAGCGCCTTTGCTTGATGTTCTTTTTGATTAAAACTTTTTGCTATCTGCGCTTCCTTTTGACGTAATTGCATTTGTAAAGTTTCTTCAGAAATACTTGTTTCCATCGCTATTTGTTTGAGATATAATTCTTTTTCAATGGGAGAAATTCCTTCAATCAAGTAATTCAATGCTTCATCAACATATTGCAATATGTCATTTTGGTATTGGAAATTTTTGCTTCTTCTTGCATACATCAACATAAACGCGACATAGCTCTGTGGTTCACTTATTACTTTTTCTTTAAAAGCTTCTGGACCAAATTGCTGTATATATTCATCAGGATCTAAACCTGTTGGAAGAACTGCAACTTCAATTTTTAATCTTTCTGCATGTAGCATTTCTGCAGCTTTTCTTGCAGCTTCCCATCCAGCTTTATCACCGTCATAGCAAACAATTATATGATCAGTTAGACGTTTTAACTTTGTCATATGTTGTACCGTCAAAGCAGTACCCATTGATGCGACACCGTTAAAAACACCTGCTCTTTTGGCAGATAATACATCCATAAAACCTTCAAATAACACAACATTGCGTTCTTTTCGTATAATAGGTCTAGCTTGGTCTAAATTATATAACACTTGTCCTTTATGGAATATCGGTGATTCCGGACTATTTAAGTATTTGGCATCTTCCCCGCCACTATCCAAAATACGACCTGAGAACGCAATTATTTTGCCTTGCTCATCACGAATTGGAAACATAACACGGCCTCTGAAACGGTCGAAGTAGCCTGAACCGTCCTCACGTTTAATAATTAATCCGCACTGTTCCATTTCTTCTAAGCTAAAGCCTTTACGTGTTAAAAGTTGAGTTAACGAATCCCAATGGGGCAAGGAAAAACCTATACCATTTGATTCAATTTCCTCACGTGTAAACCCTCTTTGTTGCAAATAATTTAGCCCTTGCTCGCCTTCTTCAGTATTTAGAAGTAAGTGTTGATAATACTCAGCGGCAAAAGCATGGGCATCCTTCATACGACTTTCCTCTTCGGAAATTGGATGCGTATGATGCTCAGGTGTTGATGAAACTTCGACATGTATGCCGACACGGTCACCAAGTTTAGCTGTAGCCTCTTGGAAAGAAATATTCTCAATATCCATTAAGAACGTTATAGCACTTCCTCCGGCACCACAGCCAAAGCAATGGAAAATTTGTTTATCTGTTGATACAGAAAATGAAGGCGTTTGTTCCCCGTGAAACGGACAAAGTCCAAAATAGTTTCTTCCGCGCTTTGTTAACTGTACATAGTCGCCAACTACGTCAACAATATCCGTCTTTGAACGTATTTGTTCAATGATCTCTTCAGGTATTTTTTGCGCCATTCCATCACCATCTTTTTTTGCTCGTAACTAAAGTTCGAGATAATTACTTAAAAGTCCTTCATTTTTCGACAAAAAAATTTTATTTAAGTTAGTATGGCTAAAATCCTTGTAATTATTTTTACCACAATTTTTTATTATAAAACATTTCATTTGAAAATTCTATCATTTTTTCGATTATTTTCTGAAAAAACGCAAAAAAACCTCCTCAAAACAGGAGGAGAACATGCTTAAGTTATTAATTTGATGAATGAATGCGATGGATTATATCATTTGCTGTTTCTTCAACAGCTTTGTTTGTTACGTCAATAACTTGACACCCAATTCGATTAACTACATTTTTGAAATGAGTGATTTCTTCATCTATACGCTCAAGTTTTGCATAACTAGCACTATCATCAAGTCCTAATGCAAGTAATCGTTCTTTACGGATACTATTAAGCTTTTCAGGAGATATAACTAGACCTATGCATTTTTTCGGATCCACTAAGAATAATTCTTCTGGTGGCTCTACTTCGGGAACTAGCGGTACATTCGCCACTTTATATCGTTTATGTGCCAAAAATTGAGAAAGTGGGGTTTTAGAGGTACGAGATACACCAATTAGTACGATATCTGCTTTGAGTAAACCTCTAGGGTCTCTTCCGTCATCGTATTTTACCGCAAACTCAATTGCTTCTATTTTTTTGAAATAATCATCATCTAGTTTGCGAACTAATCCAGGCTCTTCCAAAGGTTCAACTTGTAGAGTTTCTCCAAGCATTTCCATTATTGGCCCCATTAAATCTACAGCTGGAATTTCCATTTTCTTGGCATATATCATGTAAAAAATCACGCATAATTTCTTTTACCAATGTGAATACAATAATTGCATTTTGCTCTTTTGCAAGATGAACGATTTCAGTTAATTGTTCAACACTTTCAACATGTGGAAATCGTTGCAACTTTGTGTCCTGCATACCAGGTCTAAATTGACTGATTGCTGCTTTTGTTACTAAATCACCTGTTTCGCCCACAGAATCTGAAATGATAAATACGGATAAATTATTCATGAAAGCATCACCTCACAAATCATGATTTTCAGCAAGCGAAAGAAACGCTCGTGTAATATTTGTTTTTGTCAAACGACCAATGACCTCAAAGCCATCTGGATGTTCAATTACAACAGGTAATGCATCTATTTGTCTTTCAATCAGTTTATGTGCTGCTTGAATTAAACTATCTGATTTTAAACAAAATGCAATATTTGGCATCCTCGTCATTATAATATGTACGGGAATATGATTTAAATCCTGACTACCTATACTTGTACGAAGTAAATCTTTTCTAGAAAGTACACCTGTCAAATAAGAATTGTGGTCTACAACAAATAATGTTCCCACATCTTCTAAAAACATTTGACAAATCGCATCATATACAGAAACATTCTCAGAAACGACAACAGGAATGGATTGAAAATCTTTCACTTTCATATTCGTCATGCTATCGATAACAGCTTGGTTTGTCTTTTTACCAGAGTAAAAATAACCAACCCGCGGTCTAGCATCCAAAAAACCCGCCATTGTTAAAATGGCTAAATCTGGTCTAAGTGTCGCTCTAGTCAGTGAAAGACGCTCAGCAATTTGTTCCCCAGTTATAGGGCCATTCCCCTTCACAATTTCTAAGATCTCTTCCTGACGTTTGTTGAGTTCTATTGGACTCACCGCCTCAAAAGTGTTATACTCAATTCCTAATTATTATATACTATTTTTGAATTTATTGCGAAGAAAAGTATTGCATGTTACAATTGATTCCAATATGAAAAAGCGATGAACGGATTAATAAGTATGATTTCATCTATTAATAGCGAGTAGAGATAGTGAAAGTCTACACGAAATCAGAAAAAGGCAGCCGGGAGCTAATTTTTTTAAAAGAGGATTACTTTGGTAATCAATCGGGGTGGAACCGCGGGTCATTAGCACTCGTCCCCGGGTACAAAATTTGTGCCCGGAGACGGGTGCTTTATCATTTTATGGAGGGATTCTTTATGGCAAAAACAATGGAGAGTATTGTAAGCTTAGCCAAACACCGTGGCTTTGTCTTCCCAGGTTCTGAAATTTATGGAGGTTTAGCAAACACATGGGATTATGGTCCACTTGGAGTTGAACTAAAAAACAACGTAAAAAAAGCATGGTGGCAAAAATTCGTTCAAGAATCACAATACAATGTGGGTCTTGACGCTGCTATTTTAATGAATCCAAAAACTTGGGTTGCATCTGGCCATGTAGGTAATTTCAATGACCCTATGATTGACTGTAAGAAATGTAAGGCTCGCCATCGCGCAGACAAATTAATCGAAGATGCTGCACTTGCAAAAGGTGAAGAAATTATTGTAGACGGTATGCCTTTTGATAAAATGGCAGAAGTTTTAAAACAATATGATGTTCACTGTCCAAATTGTGGTGAACAAGATTTCACTGAAATTCGTCAGTTTAATCTTATGTTCAAAACATTCCAAGGTGTTACTGAAGATTCAACAAACGAAATTTTCTTACGCCCTGAAACAGCGCAAGGTATTTTCGTAAACTTCAAAAATGTTCAACGTTCTATGCGTAAACGAACACCATTTGGTATTGCACAAATTGGGAAATCATTCCGTAACGAAATTACACCAGGTAATTTTACTTTCCGTACACGTGAATTTGAACAAATGGAACTAGAATTCTTCTGTAAACCAGGTGCAGAACTTGAATGGCATGGATACTGGAAAGAATTCTGTAAAAACTGGTTATTAAACTTGAATATGAATGAAGATACTATGCGTCTTCGCGATCATGAAGATGAAGAACTTTCTCACTATTCAAATGCTACAACGGATATCGAATTCAAATTCCCATTTGGTTGGGGAGAATTATGGGGTGTTGCGTCACGTACAGATTTCGACTTAAAACGACATGTGGAACACTCAGGTGAAGATTTCACTTATATTGACCCAGCAACCGACGAACGATACGTACCTTATCTGCATCGAACCATCACTAGGTGCAGACCGCGTTACACTTGCATTCTTATGTGATGCATATGATGAAGAAGAATTAGAAGGTGGAGATACTCGTACAGTACTTCACTTACACCCTGCTCTTGCACCATTTAAAGCAGCAGTACTTCCACTTTCAAAAAAATTAGGCGATAAAGCATCTGAAGTTTGGGCTGAGTTACGTAAATCATTCCCAGTAGATTATGATGAATCACAATCAATCGGTAAACGCTATCGCCGCCAAGACGAAATCGGTACACCATTCTGTATCACATACGACTTTGATTCAGTAGAAGATGGTCAAGTAACAGTACGTCATCGCGATTCTATGGACCAAGAACGCATGCCGATTTCTGAAGTAAAAGCCTATATTGAAAAATATCTTGCATTCTAAACTGTAAGGGCTGAATCGGATCTATAATTCCCCACTTTTTTCTAGACATTTTAAAACCAACAAATTAAAAGAGGTGTGACTTCAACGTCACACCTCTTTTTTAATTAAAATTTTTCACAATTCAAATTTCCCTTTTTATATCGACTATCTAATTGAGAAATGTTATCATATTTATTGAGAAATATTATCATATGTATCAAAAAGTTATATCCATGCCTGTTGGAGGAATTAATATGTCTCTTAATGAATTACAAATTGGCGATAAAGCAATCATTAGTAATTTATCTAATTTAAATAATTATATAAAAAGAAGATTATTGGATTTAGGAATTTTAGAAGGTGAAGAAGTAATGCTAAAAAATCGTATGCCCTTTCATGGTCCTTATATACTTGAGCATAACGGACAACTATTAGGAATCCGTTCTAAAGAAGCAGCATTAATTGAGATTGAATTATCATGAACGATATTGCCTTAGTCGGAAATCCAAATACAGGAAAAACCTCATTATTTAATTATCTAACTGGTTCTTATGAATTTGTTGGTAACTGGAGTGGGGTTACGGTTGAAAAAAAAGTTGGCACACTCAAAAACAAAACAGGTCATCTCATTGATCTCCCTGGTATTTATACATTAAGTCCATTATCAAAAGATGAGAGTGTTGTTTCAAATTATTTCATCTCAGAATCTTTTAATGGCATTGTAAATATTGTCGATGCATCTCAATTAGAAAGAAACTTAATCCTGACAATTCAGCTTTTAGAGTATGGAAAACCGATTATCATCGGTTTGAATATGTCTGATGTTGCTAAGCTAAGAGGTATTTCTTTAGATGAAGAAAAACTATCCATTGCACTGAATACACCTGTTGTTTCAATCGTTGCACGATCTGGCAAGGGATGTAATTTGCTAATGGATCAACTTTCTACTATTGAAAAGAAAAATCATCCCCCTCTTCAACTGAATTATGGGGAAATTGTGGAGAGTGGCATTGACAAATTATTAACACTTTTAGCTAAGCATGATGATTTACAGATACCACAAAGATTTCTTGCTTTGCAATTTTTTGAAGGAAATAAAACGGTTCGAAATTATTTAAATACTTTAGTTGAAAACGAAGAATTAGATAAGCTATTTGACGAAGTAGAAAGTAAATTAAAGATTTCTTCAAAAGTACGAAGCCTATCGCAATGGATTTATAATGTGAGAAAAGATTATATCTCTTCTATTTTGGCTCAATCAGTAGAAAAAGAAAATTCGGATAAAATCCCATTAACAAATCGCATTGATGCCATTGTGACAAATAAATATTTAGGAGTTCCTATTTTCCTTTTATGTATGTTGTTCATGTTTAAGCTGACATTTGATTGGTTAGGGACGCCACTTTCAGATTTACTGGATTCATTTATTTCCGGTACATTAACTGATTGGCTTGCCGCAATACTTAAAAGTTTAGGCACTTCTAATTTCATCCAATCATTAATATTGGACGGTATTGTCGCTGGTGTCGGCGGGGTCCTTGTATTTGTACCGCAAATCTTTATATTATTTTTCTTTATATCTTTTCTTGAAGATTCTGGTTATATGTCACGAGCAGCTTTTGTTATGGATAAGCTTATGGAGACTGTTGGATTAAATGGTAAAGCGTTTATTCCGATGATTATCGGTTTTGGTTGTAACGTACCTGGTGTTATGGCAGCGAGAACCATTGAACAACCAAAAGAACGTTTATTAACCATTCTTTTAACACCATTAATGTCCTGTTCAGCTAGATTACCCGTTTACGCATTATTTGTTGGTGCATTTTTTGCAAGATATCAAACGTTAATCGTCTTTTTCTTATATGTATTTGGGATTGCTCTAGCACTTCTAATGGCTAAAATATTTTCAAAAATTCTATTAAAAAATGAAACTTCTATTTTTGTAGTGGAACTACCTCCATATCGTATTCCACAAGTCAAAAACATTACTACGAAGCACTTGGGATAAAGGAAAAGGATTCGTTCGTAAAGCTGGTACTTTTATTTTTGGAGGTTCCGTTGTCATCTGGTTACTTTCCTATGCTGGTCCTGGTGGAATCAATGTGAAGATGGATGATAGTTTTCTTGCTATGATTGGCGGAATATTTGCTCCCATCCTTGCGCCACTTGGTTTTGGAACTTGGCAAGCTGGTGCAGCATTATTAACTGGATTTTTGGCAAAAGAAGTTGTTGTTTCTAGTATGAATATTATTTACCATGCACCGAATATGGATAGTCTACAAGGATTATTAATAACAGCTTATACACCACTATCTGCATTTGCTTTTATTGTATTTATCCTGTTGTATATTCCCTGCTTGGCTACTGGTAGGTACGATCAAAAAAGAAACAGGTTCAACTAAATGGACTTATTTCTCCGTCGTTTATGCGTTGGTTTTAGCGTATATAATTACATTGATTATTTATCAAGGTGGAAAATTATTAGGATTTTAATGAAAGGAAGATGTTCTAATGTTAGCAAGTATTTTAATTGGCATCGTGATATTTGGTTATGCTGGATGGACCATTTTCCGTCATGTACAAAAAAGTAAAGAGGGTAAATGTGGTTCTTGTGAATTGAAAAGTAATTGTGCATGTAGCTGTGATCTGACAAGTATCCCTCCAAAAGCGAAACAAAATTTGAAGTTACATTCATAAGTAAATTGTTATTAAACATTCGATTATATTAAATCCTCCTTTCATATTCCAATGAGAGGGGGATTTTTATATTTAGACAAAATAATGTGTGGTACTTAGTAAAATCTACAAAAGCAAACTTTGATTCTACTATAATCCTTATTCATTTAGGCATACTCATAAAATCCTTTACCACTTTTTCTTCCTAAATGGCCTGCACGTACATGTTTGCGGAGTAATGGAGGAACTCGATATTTGGAATCTTCCGTTTCCTCATATAATGTTTCTGCAACAAATAATAACGTATCTAGGCCAATCATATCCGCCAGTGCAAGAGGTCCGATTATATGACTTGCACCAAGCTTCATTCCTTTGTCTATATCTTCTGCTGAAACTACGCCTTCACTAAGTAAAAATATCGCTTCATTAATCATTGGTACAAGTATTCGGTTTACTACAAATAATGGCGTATCCAAAATAGAAATGCTTTGTTTACCAATAGATTCTACTAATCCAATTGCAAATTCATAGGTGGTTTCTGCAGTATCAGATCCTCGAATGACTTCTACCAATTCCATCACAGGTACCGGATTGAAGAAATGCATTCCTATTACTTTGTCTGCTCTTTTTGTAGCTGCTCCTAATTCAGTAATACTTAATCCAGAAGTATTAGAAGCAATGATTGTATTTTCATCACAGATTTCGTCTAACTCTGCAAATACTCTCTTTTTTATTTCAATATTTTCAGGAACCGCTTCAATCACTAAATCTTGTCCTCGCATCTCAGTAATTTCAGTAGTAAACGTGATTTTCTCAATTACCTCATTTATTTCATTGACATCTCGCCCTTGCTTTTTAAACACTCTTAATAGATTGGTATCAATTGTTATCTTTGCTTTCTCTAAAGCATCTAGATTTTTATCACATAAAACAACTTCGTATCCAGCAGTTGCCATAACTTGTGCGATTCCATTTCCCATCGTTCCTGATCCTAACACACCAATTTTCATCTTCATAACACCCCATATTATTTAGATTATTATAAAAGCTGATTCGCTCGAGCTCGATTAGCCATTTCTATTAAATTTGTTACAGCCTTATTTAAGGTACCAAATCGTTCATCTTTTACAGCACCAATTTTCCAGCGATAATGAATTTGTTGTAAAATAACTGCTAATTTAAACAGTCCAAAAGTGAAATAATAATTGATGTCTGAAACATCTCGATGGCTTAGGTTAGCATACTCTTCTATAAATTCACGTCGACTGTAAAATCCATCCTGATCCGTAATCATATTAATACCCAAATCCGGGTCATCCTTCTGTCCCCAGTAAACAAGAGTAGATCCTAAATCGCTTAATGGATCTCCGATTGTAGAAAGTTCCCAATCTAGCACACCAACAATTTTGGATGAATCTCTAGTATCAAATACCATATTATTTAATTTAAAGTCATTATGAACAATTGTTGTCTCCGGATTATTTGGTATATCAGCAGTCAACCATTTTTGAAGCTCCTCTAAATATGGGACGTCATCTGTCTTTGATAACTGATATCGCTTAATCCAACTATGAACCTGTCTGTCTAAATATCCAGCTGGTTTACCCATATTTTCTAATTTTGCTTCTTTATAATCAATAGATTGAAGCTGCACCAGTGTTTCTATCACACTTTGAGAAATAAGTGGCCCTGTTAATTGTGAATTTTCATATTGCTTTGGTAGTTGACCATCAATCACGATTCCTTGCTTTTTCTCCATAACATAGAAATGCTTATCCATAATTGTTGGATCTTCACAAAAAATATATGGTTTTGGAGCAAGAGGAAATACAGGATTAATTTTTTCCAATAATCTATATTCTCTTGCCATATCATGCGCTTTTGGAGGAACACTACCATAAGGTGGACGTCGTAGGACACCTTCCCACTCATTAATTCGAAGTAAGTAGGTTAAATTAGAATAGCCTTCAGAAAACTTTTGAATCTCCAATTTTCCTTCTGGAAGCCCAGTTACAGTATTTCTCAGATATTGCTCTAGTGTTTCCCAATCAATTGCATCCTGTAATGGATTCATTTTTCGATTTGTGAAACTCATATTCGATTCTCCTTTCTACAAATTTGATACTGGCTAAGTTTCTGATTAAGTATTCGTTTCTTGTATGATTTTTTCGCCATCGTAAACTGGTACTACATTGATACTTTCAAAGTGATTTAATACATACGTTAAAGATTCCTCAAAACTTAATGAACGAAGTAGAAATGCAGTTTCACAGTCATATAATTTTTTGAAGTTTTCAGCTTTTGACCGTTGATACGTTTCTCTTGCCAGTTTTGAAGAATCAGAAAGTACATAGTCTCCTTTACTCATCAAATAGTCTATAATCTGCCCTGCGCCTACGAAGTCTTCAAGTGAAAATCGATTATCGTTTCCTGAGCAAATCAGAAGTATCGACGAATCATCTGTTTGAGCATGAAGTTTTTCAGCAATCGCATGACCATTTACAAGGGAAGATATATATAATCTCTTTGCGTTCTTGGCTTTTTGAATCGCTTTTGTTCCGTTAGTTGAACAAATAATTGCCGCTTGTTGATTTTGACAAGGAACGATGCGTGATGGATCTGGGTATTCAAAGCCTTGAATAGATTTACCCTTTGTTTCTCCTAGAAGGAGATAAGGACCTTTTTGAATGGCTGCAACAGCTAATGCACTATCCTGATCCATTACTGCATAAATCGGATGATAGTTTTTATTTAATAAAAAAGCGATTGTAGAAGTTGCAAGAAAAACGTCAATGACAACTGCAATGCAATCATTTAATTGATTTTCATTCACTGATTCCTTTTGAGTAATGACATGAATTTTCCTCATTTTATCGGTTCCTTCAATTAAATTTTTATACAGCATGCCTTCTTATCTTCCTCTAAAATTTGGTTCTCTTTTTTCAAAGAATGAAGCGATGCCTTCTTTGTGATCTTCAGTTTGCAATAACATCGCTTGGATTATGTTTTCTTGTTTAAATGCGGTTTCCTTATGAAGTTCGTTAACATGATTGACTAAATATTTTACATACTTATTACTAACTCCTGGCCCTTTAACGATAAATTCAGCGAACTGAATCGCTCCTTCTACTACCGATTGATTTGTAACAATCCGGTTAATAATTCCATGTGCAAGTGCTTCTTCTGCTGTCATTACTTTGCCAGAGGAAATCCATTCTTTCGCAATCGGAGGTGATACACGCTCTGATAATAATTTGATTAAACCTAAATCAGGTATGAGTCCAATATTCGTAAAACTTAATGCAAATTTAGCATCACAATCTGCAATGATAAAATCTGCAGCAAGCGCTAAACTAAAACCGGCACCTGCAGCATATCCATGAACCGCTGCGATAATATATTTATCCAAATTCATCATTTTTTGTGAAAGTCCTGACACATAGTCAATCCAATTAACTGCATCATACGGGCTTTCCATTTTACTTATTGATTCTATATCTCCCCCAGCACTAAATGATTTACCCTCGCCAGATAAGATTATTACTTTAACCTGTTCATTCTTTGATAATTCATCTAAAGCTAAACTGATTCCACCAACTAACGGTTTTGAAAGTGCATTTAGTTTTTCTGGGCGATTCATTGTAATTAGGCCAATGCTATCCTTAATCGTTACCTCTACTAAGCTTGTCATTTTATGCCCCCATCCAAATTTAAGTTCTAATAATGATTTTCCCGTAAGTTGCTCTCTTTGCTAAAAGATTTAATGCATTTGGTACCTCTGAGAATTCAAATTCTTCAAAAATTAATGGATGTATGGCCTTCTTTTTGTATAATTCCATTAATTCTTGATGTGCTTTTTTCACTTCTTCTGGAAATAATTTACGAAATAATCCAAAGTGAACACCGACAATTGAATAATTTTTAATCAATGCATGATTTGTCGGGGCATCTGCTATACGGCCGCCTGCAAAACCAATGACTAGTATTCTACCTTCAAAGGCAATACATTTTCTTGAACGATCAAAGGTATCTCCCCCAACCGGATCAAAAATGATATCCGCACCTTTTCCACTCGTAATCTCTTTGACAATTTGAACAAAATCTTGTTGCCGATAATTTATAACATAATCTGCTCCTAATTCCTTGCAAATTCGAGTCTTTTCATCACTACCAGCTGTAGCAATGACTATAGCACCTACTGTTCTGCCTAACTGTATAGCAGCTGATCCAACTCCTCCAGAACCAGCATGAACTAGCAATATATCTCCTGGTTTGATCCTTGCAGTTCGGTGCAACGCAAAATAGGCTGTCTGATAAGTGATAAATAATGCGGCTGCTTCGCTATATGAAAGTTCAGCTGGTATAAGAAATACATCAGCAACATTTACAACAACCCACTCAGAAAGCCCTCCATTAGGAAGTAATGGAGTAGCTAAAACTCTTTGCCCTTTTTTAAGGAATACATTTTCTCCTATATCTTCAATAGTTCCTGAAATTTCAGCACCTGGAGTAAATGGTAATTCAGGTCTTTCTTGATATTTTCCTTGACATTGCAAGATATCAAAAAAATTTAAGGCAGCTGCTTCCACTTTAATTAGTACCTCATTAGTACTCGGTTTTGGCTTTGGTACATTCATTTGCTTTAATACTTCTTGTGGCTCACCAATTCTTGTGACATTCCAAGCTTTCATATTGACAAAGCCCCCTACCCTTTACTTCAACTGTTCACGCAATTCTAATTTTCCAATATCACGTAAATGAACTTGGTCAGGACCATCAACTATCCGCAATGTACGAGCATTTGCATAGTGTGCTGCAAGTGGGAAATCCTCTGTAACACCTGCACCACCAAATACTTGAATCGCCCTATCTATGACATTGATTGATACTTTTGGAGCTACCACTTTAATCATCGCAATTTCTTTTCTTGCAGCTTTTGCCCCTTCAAAATCCATCTTATGAGCAGCATGTAATGTAAGTAATCGTGCCTGTTCGATTTCAATTCGACTTTCCGCAATGATTTCACGAATAACGTCTTTGTCTGCTAATTTAGAGCCAAATGCTTCCCGATCATTCGCTCTTTGACATAGTAGCTCGATTGCACGCTCAGCAGCTCCAATTGCACGCATACAATGATGAATTCTGCCTGGGCCAAGACGACCTTGAGCAATTTCAAATCCTCTTCCCTCACCTAAGAGAATATTCGAAACAGGTACTCTTACATTGTTATAATGAATTTCTGCATGTCCATGTGGAGCATGGTCGTAACCGAATATTGGTAAATGTCTTTTTATTTCTACTCCTGGTGTATCTAGGGGCACAAGAATCATCGATTGTTGCTTATGCTTTTCTGCATTTGGATCCGACTTTCCCATTACAATGGCTATTTTGCATCGTGGGTCAAGCGCTCCGGAAGTAAACCACTTTTTCGCATTGATGACATACTCATCTCCATCACGGACTATGCTAGCTTGAATATTCGTTGCATCAGAAGAAGCTACGTCAATTTCTGTCATGGAAAAGCAAGACCGGATTTCCCCACTCAATAACGGAGTTAGCCATTGCTCTTTTTGTTCATCTGTCGCATATTTTAAAAACACTTCCATATTGCCAGTGTCTGGTGCATTACAATTGAAAATTTCAGGTGCAATCAAGGATCGCCCCATAATTTCACACAGATGGGCGTATTCGTAATTTGATAAGCCTTGTCCTAACTCTTTGTCATCCAAAAATAAGTTCCATAAGTTTTGTGCTTTTGCTTTTTCTTTTAATTCCTCAATGATTGGTGGGATTTGCCAACGATCTATACTCTCATTTAATTGTTCTTCATAGACCTTTTCGTTTGGATAAACATATTCATCCATGAATAGAATCAATTTGTTTTTTAAAGTTAATGCATTTTGTGATAATTCTTTTAGCATTTCATACTCCCCCTATTAATTGAGCTAATTTATTAATGCTTTTATACGAATATCCTCTAAATACAATTCAAATAATTCAGTCCTTTAAAAACTCCATTAAATAATCACTTATTGCGCAATTGATTCTTCAGTACTTTCCCACTTGCATTTCTAGGCAGGCTTTCAATTAATTCAACTTCATGCGGAAGTTTATATTTTGCTAATTGTTTTGAACAGAAGGTGATGATTTCTTCCTCAGAGAGGTTTTGACCTTCTTTTAAGACCACAAATGCTTTTGGGACTTCACCGTAGACTTCATGTGGGATTCCTACTACTGCACCTTCCAATAATTCTGGGATTTGATATAGCACTTCTTCGACTTCTACTGGATATACATTTTCTCCACCACGAATGATCATGTCTTTTTTTCGATCGACAATATAGAGCAATCCATCTTCATCGAATCTTCCTAAGTCTCCACTATATAACCAGCCATCTTGTAATGTTTTAGCTGTAGCTTCTTCGTTTTTCAAATACCCCTTCATCACTTGAGGGCCTTTTACTACGATTTCTCCTACCATTCCAACTGGTAGTGATTTACCAAATCTATCTACCACTTGTACTTGTGTTCTCGGAAGTGGCACACCCACTGAACCAATTTTTTCTAATGCTTGATTGTCTTTAAGAGAAGTCGCCGCTGGTGAATTTTCGGTTTGTCCATATAAATTTTGAACAAACACATTTGGGTATAGAGCTTTTACCTTTTTCACCAATTCAAAAGGCATAGGGGCTGCCCCATAAGTAAATAGACGTAAATTAGGTAGGTGTAAATCTTTCATTCTCTGCGTATTTAATAAAATACTGTACATGGATGGAACTCCAAAGAAAATCGTGATATTCTCCTGTTCCAACGTATCCATTGTCTTTTCAGGAGAGAAGCCCTCTTCAATAATCATTGTCCCTCCGGCATAAATAACCGGTATACAAAATACATGACTTGCAGCACAATGGAATAATGGGGTGACAATTTGCATTCGATCGTCTGCATTTAATTCCATAGATTCACCCCAAATTTGAGCAGTTGCTTCAACATTCCCAGCTGTCAACATTACCCCTTTAGGCTTACCAGTTGTTCCAGATGTATAGAAAACAACCGTTGTTGTATCTTCATTTATCTTTTCCGCTTTAAATGGAATGGATTGATCTGCTAATACTTCTGCCAAAGTATCCATACCACCGACTTGCAAATAATCTCCAAATCTTGTGTATGCTTCTGGTACATCATTTAGAATGGGTTCCAAATTTGTATCATAAATCAATACTTTTGCTTCCGAATGGGTAAAAATATAGTCCACTTCAGGAGCTGCAAGCTTTGTATTCACTGGCATTACACTGAAACCACCTAATTGACAGGCATAATAACAGACAAGAAAATAGTCAGAGTTATTCAAGTAAACTGCTATAATATCTTCTTTTTGATAACCTTTTAACTGAAAAAAACCAGCCAATCTTTTAGCTTGCTCATAAAACTCTGCATAAGTAGTATTTCTTCCATTAAATTGTGTAATTAATTTGTTCGGCTGCTGTTTTGCATGGAATGCTAATTTTTCTGCAACTGACATGATTAATCCCCCTGTTCATTAGTTCATTTGGTAAAGTTGCTGAAACCTGTCTTTTTTCAATTGGTTTATGTCATTACTTTCAATAAATATTCCGAGTAAATCTCTCTGTATCTCTTCAGTTGTTTTGTCACCATTTGGTTTGTGCCATTGTTGAATCCAATTCACTGCTCCTAGCAAAATCATACGAGCCATTTTCAACTCTTTAATTTTGAATTCCCCTGTTTTTACTCCTTCTTCAATCACTTGGTCAAACCAATTTGAATATTCATTTCGCTTTTGAAGAATAGGTTCTAATTGCTCCATTTGAAATGTCTTTTCCGGTTTAAAAATCATATTAAATGTTTCTTTTTTTTCAATGGCATATTGAATATGTGAAGCAATCATACGCTTTAACTTTTGCTCATTCGATATTTTTTTATTAAATATAGATTCTAGCTCAAGAGTCGCCTGTTCTAGTACCATTGCGTGGCATTGGAATATTAAATCTTCTTTGTTTTTAAAATAATAATAGAGAGAACCTTTCGTCATCAGAAGCTCAGCTGCAATTTCTTCCATTGTTGCACCTTGATAACCCTTTTCGTTCACAATTTTCACGGCAGACAAAATGATTTCTTCTTTCTTTTTCTTCAACTTTTTCTCTGAGAGCTTCATTTAGATGATTCTCCTTTCTTTTTATAATTTTTATTATTGTATTGATTCCACTTCCGAAGTATGTCACCTTTTTTTATTTTGTTTGAATTTTGAATATGGTTGAACTGTACACTTTTATGTATTCTTTTCACTTTAAAATGAACTTGTAAAATTTTCGTTTGAATTTTGAATAAACAAATTACAAAAACTAAACTATTTATTTTTGTAGCAGTAAAACAATTTGGATCTATGAAAAACAAAAAGGCATCTTAAAAGTTTTTCCACACTTTTAAGACACCTCCTGTTTAAAAAAGAGACGCTGCTTATTTTGTTCACTTACGGTTTATTGCTTACCATAAAAACGCTGAAGCTAAACCAATTCCAATAATCGTACCAAATGCAATTCCAATACCAAAACTTCTTACTCTTGGGAATCCAAAGAATGGTCGACCGAAACCTCCAAATCCTCCAAATCCAGAATAGCCTAAACCATATCCTCCCATATTCCCTTGAGGGCGAATCCAGACCATATCACGACTTACTCTTGTAATTTCACCTACATGAACATTCCCATCTCTACATCTAATTCTTACCATTTTGCCATGATATCGATTACATAAATTATATACATCAGACGGATTCATTTTATTCCCTCCTTCCTTAGTTTTTTACATACAAGTATGCCTTGTATTATATGGAATAAGGAATAATGCTGATTGGACAAAGGGCTATATATTTACATTGGAATTCTTGTATATTTTGAAAAACAATCCATTCATCTTTACATATGATACAAATAAAAGATAAAAAAGGATGAGGTAGTTGTCAGTAGTCCAAACCCAAATATGGCTATATGAATTTGTTAAACAATGCAAAGAGAAATCATTTTTGGATTACACTTCTATACAATGTGAAATTCTATGCAATCCGTTAAAAAAAACATTTCCAACGGTTCATCCACAATTAATGCAACAAGAACTATTAACCCATGGATTATTTGACCCTTATGAGTGGTTTAAAATAGACGTGATTGTAAAAGAAATGGAAAAACAAAGAATTTGGAAAATAGTAGAGAGTGAATTTCAATATTTACAAAAATTATGGAACGGACCTAAAGTACCTATCTATATATTTCCAATCAAAAAGGGGGTATTTGGATTTAGGAAAGAGCGTAAGAACGGTGTTGCCTACAAAGAAGCTATTTTTCTATTTTTGTCCCCTGAGATTGGAAAAGCAGAAGTAAAAGCAATGTTAGCTCATGAATATAACCATGTTTGTCGTCTCAATTTGTTAAATCTTGCTCCTGAAAGAACACCTTTAAAGGACTCAATCATTATTGAAGGACTTGGTGAATATGCAGTAAAAGATTTGTATGGTGAAAAGTTGTTAGCCCCATGGACAAATCTATATTCAATGGACCGTGCCATTGACTTATGGAAAGAATACTTTTTGCCTTCATTGAATATTCGCGATTTAAAAAATCATCAACCTTTTTTATACGGTCAAAAAGGGAGTCCATTTCCGAAATGGATTGGGTACTATATTGGGTACCAAATTGTTAACACCTATCAAGAAAACAATGGTCCTTTCAAAAATAACGAATTGTATAGTAAGTCAGCAGATACTTTGATCAAGGGTTCAAAATTTCCATTAAAATAAGACATTAGGTTTTGAAACATTTTAAAATACGAAATTTAATAAGCTTACCATATTTATCTATAAATTTGTTATGCTCTTCCCACATATTGTAGATGTCCATTGAAATTGTTTCGTTTGAATCCATATCATCTAGATCACTTTGGATGAAGACAGTTGGATTACTTATTTTATTTATTTTTTTAAAACCTACTTGCTGTAATTTTGAGATCCACTCATCTTCATTTAAAATTTCTTGAATTTCATATAGTTTGCTAACCTTTTTCCTTACCTTCTGAGGTAACGCATGTTCTGCAGTCATTTCAATCATGATGAAAGTTCCGTCTTTTTTTAAAACTCTTGCTACTTCTTTTAACGTCTTTGCGATATTTGTAAAAGAGATAACAGACTCTGAGATGATGAAATCAAAAGTATGGTCTACAAAGTCCATATTTTCTACATCCCCTAAAATGGTTTTTATATTGAGTCCCTTATTTTTAAATCTTCTCATTGCTTTTTCAATCATTGTGGGGTTATTGTCAATTGCCGTTACGTCGCATCCAAACTGTTCAGCTAAAAATGCTGCTGTCTGCCCAGTGCCACATCCTATATCAAGTACCTTATGAGTGGGTAAAATGGCTACTTCTTCAAATATGGACTTCGTTAATGCAAAACCGCCTGGATGTGCACCTCCTATTCCAAATTGCGCAAGTATTTCTATATAACGGTTTGTCACTTAGCTCCCTCTTTTCAAATTTGATAATACTATATTATGTAGGAAGGACTTAGAAGGAAGTGTACGTAACCTAACCGACTGGGTGGTAAGAGTTTTTGAATTTCATTCGTTTTAATAATGCATAAAAAAACATCCTGGCTATAATCTTAGTCAGGATATTTTAATTTACAGAATATTGTATTCAGATTAATGTTTTAATGATCATGATGGTGTTCATGCAATGCATTGATATTACATAAAATCGTATTTTCATGTTTATGTGAATCCATTTCAAGCTGAACGGTCATATGACCAATCCCTAGATGTAGTAATTTATGTTCTAGATTTTGAAGAACTACTTGGCAATTCTTAAGTGTTAAGCTATCATCCACAACTACATGACAAGAAAGTGCATTTTGCCCACTTGTGATGCTCCAAATGTGTAAATCATGTAAGTCGATTACACTCTGTGTATTACGAATTGTTTGAATAATGGAATCTATTTCTATATTTGATGGTGTACCTTCCATCAATACATGCACCGAATCCTTTGTTACATGAAATCCGCTATTGAGTACCAGAATGGCAACGATCATACTTGCTAGGGGATCTGCCCATTCCCATCCAAAAAACATGATTAATAGCGCTGCAACAATTGCCCCCACAGAACCCAGCATGTCACTAATTACATGTAAAAAAGCTGCACGCATATTCAAATTATCGTGCGTATCTCCACCACGCATTAAAATCCATGCTACAAGTATATTGACTAATAGCCCAATAATCGCAATTAACAACATGCCATTTGAAGATATTTCAGGTGGATTTGCAAAACGTTTTATGGCTTCAATCAAGATAAAAACAGCGATTACAATTAATGTCACACCATTAAATACTGCTGCCAAAATTTCAAATCGTTTATACCCGTACGTATTTCGATAATTTGCTACCTTTTCGCTAAATGTAAAGGCTAATACGCCAACACCAAGTGATACCGCATCACTTAGCATATGCCCGGCATCTGATAATAAAGCTAAACTATTTGTTAAAAAACCTCCAATAACCTCAACAATCATATAAAGTGCGATAATGTAAAACGCTATTTTCAATGTTTTCTTATTCGCTCCATGTGTATGATTATGGCTATGTCCCTCATGAGAATGTCCCATCTAATATTTCACTCCCTAGTTGTGTTTTGCATGATCAATGGTTTGTTGCAAGATCGCCATGACATGCTCATCATCTTGCGAATAATATAAAGTCGTTCCCTCACGACGAAATTTTACTAACCTTAAATTTTTTAAAAAGCTCAGCTGATGAGAAACAGTTGACTGTTTTAAATTTAATCTTTCACCGATCTCATTCACAGAATGTTCATCTTTGTTTAGGAGATTTAATATGCGAATACGAGTCGGATCGCTGATGGCTTTAAATGTCTGCGAAACTAAAAATAAAATTTCTTCATCTAAATCTTCCGTTTCAAACGATTCTTTTTCTTTACTCACTAGGATAACTCCTTTCAAAAGCGACTTTTAAATTGAATATATGATTATCTATTCATATATGAATATTATATGTACTGTTTATGGAAAATGTCAAAGGTATGGATGGAACTTTAGTATGTATTTTTCCTAGGACAATTATGAAAGTCTTACTCATAGTTGTTCAATTCTCAGAAAATGAAAAACACAAATTGCTTCAATTATATTCCTCTAATTTTCCCTGTTATTATTATTATCAAGAATTTTTAAAAAATAACACAACAGGGTACAAGAAAAAATAGTCGAGAGTATATTTGTAACATCATGCATCAGAAAGGAATCATTAGGAAATCCAAATAATATATCTCCCATACAATATATACCTGATATCACTATAACTAAATTAACAAATGTCTTCTTCATGGAAATCCCCCTTCTCTTCTAGCTAATTTTTTGTGAAGAAATAATAATAACGCTATATTCACAAATATTCAGAATAAAAAAGGAGGTTTTAAATATAACTAAAAATCAAAAAGAGAGTCATAATAACCACTACACTAAAAAGCGTTAAACCATTCCCTAAATTCTTTTTCATTTTGATTTCTTCATATCCCATTATTATAAATAAAAGAGCCAATAACCCAAAGACATATACCATTAAATCCATATTTTTTGAAACCCATGTAAATGCTATTAAGACCAAAGCTACAACTCGCAAACCAATTTTAATCACACTCATCCTAATTTTCCGCCTTCCTGTTCTTGTCATAACGAAGCCAAAACACAACTACTTTTATTATACTAAAGTGAAAAGGACAATGGAAAAATTGTATTGTTATGATGATTTAACAAATAAGAATCTGATACTATTTAAATTTCTATATAAAAAAAGCTACCATATTAGTAATTTTCCCACTAATATGACAGCTTTTTTTATTCAGGTTCATTGTCTTTTTCATCTTGAGTTTTTTTCTCTTCTTGCTCAACTTTTTTCTTTTCAAAATGCGCATCAAATAACATAGGCGTTCTTTCTAATTGTTCGATAAATGATCTGCTTTTGAATCGCATTCCTGTTTGCTCTTCGTATATGGTGGTAACAATTTTGCGGATAAAGTATTTTGTTTCTTTTTTTATATTTAGTTTACCAATTTGATCAATTGGCACATTATAAAACATACGAATTAGTTTGACGTGTGTAGGTGTTAAGCGAATCAGATAAGGGTCTTGGTGAAAGCATCGATGGCATAAGAACCCCCCTTGTGTAAAGGAAAAAGCAAACTCGCCTTCTACTGCACCACAACTTGCACATGCATGTAAAACTGGTTGAACACCTGTGTAAGGAAGCATTTTCCATTCTACAAACATCGCAATCGCTTCTGGATCATACCCCTCTTCAATTGCATGTAAACTTTGTGACAACACTTCAAATGCATAGGGCTCAGGTTTATCTGATTCTACTAAACGGTCTACAATTTCAATAATATAGCTAGCATAGGCAGTTGTTACAATATCTTCTTGGATATGTCGCATGGATTCTAGTGGTTCCCCTTGTTGCAATGTCCCCATGCCACGACCTTGCTGGATCATGAAGATTCCATGAACAAAGGGTTGGCTAATTGCAGCTAGACGGCTTGAGGGCTTTTTCGCTCCTCTGGCCATAGCTGCAATTTTGCCAACCTCTCTTGTCATTAATGTGACGACTTTATTTGTCTCGCCATATGGTCGTGTTCTTAAGACAATGCCTTCCCATTTATTCAGCAATTGTCTTCACTTCCTAAAATTTAATTAGTATTCATCATCACGGTACCCGTAATCACGAAGTTGTGATGCTCGGTCACGCCAATCTTTTTGAACTTTTACCCACAGTTCTAAATAGACTTTACTACCAAGAAGTGTTTCGATATCTTTGCGTGCACGAGTACCGATTTCTTTAAGCAAAGCACCTCGTTTCCCAATGACAATCCCTTTTTGTGAATCACGTTCTACAATTATAGATGCATTAATACGAACTAAGTCTTTGCTTTCATCTTTTGCAATTTTTTCGATTTCAACTGCTATTGAGTGTGGCACTTCATCACGAGTTAGATGAAGCACTTTTTCTCGAATTAGTTCTGCAATGATAAACCGTTCTGGGTGATCTGTTACTTGATCTGCTGGGTAATATTGTGGGCCTTCTGGTAAATATTTTTTCAATGTATCGAGTAATTGTTGTACATTGTTCCCTTGAAGTGCCGAGATTGGGATAATTTCAGCAAATTCAAATTCGGATTTATACGATTCAATAATTTCAAGTAACTCATCAGGATGTATGGCATCAATTTTATTGACAACTAAAAAGACAGGTGTTTTTGTGCCTTTCAACATTTCCATAACGTATTTGTCACCAGGACCCAATTTTTGAGTTGCATTGACCATAAACATAATAGCCTCAACTTCACGTAAAGCATTTTTTGATACCTTTAACATGAACTCGCCAAGCTTATGCTTTGGTTTGTGAATCCCTGGTGTATCGATGAAAATCATTTGTGCATCATCCGTTGTATAAACACCTTGAACTTTGTTTCGAGTCGTTTGTGGTTTGTCACTCATAATGGCAATTTTTTGGCCAATTACATTATTTAAAAAAGTGGATTTTCCAACATTAGGTCGTCCAACAATAGTGACAAAACCTGATTTAAAGCTTTTATTTTCCTGCATTCATTAAATCCTCCGGTGAAAAGGCGCCAGGTAGCAACTCTGCTACAGTTGTTTCTTGTACATCGCCTTTCATATTTGTTAAGTATACTGGCATATTGGGAGCACAAAATTCAGAGATTACTTGTCTACATGCACCACATGGAGCACAAGGACCATCTGTGTCAGCAACGATTGCAATTGCAGCAAACTCTCTTTCTCCTTCAGATACTGCCTTGAACATAGCTGTACGTTCTGCACAGTTCGTCATAGAATAGCCTGAGTTTTCAATATTGCAGCCTTTATAAACTTTGCCATCAGCAGTTAATAATGCTGCACCAACTTTAAATTTTGAATATGGAACATAGGCTTTTTCTCTACCTTCTTTTGCAAGTTCCATTAACTTGTCTTTTTCCATTCAATACACCTCATATCTATAAAAAATTAAACCATTTTGGTAAAAAGATAAGTATTCCGATTATAACACTGACACAGGCAAAAACCAATACAGCTCCTGCTGCGATGTCCTTTGCAGCCTTCGCTAGTGGATGTATTTCTTGCGATGCGAGGTCTACCACTTTCTCAATAGCTGTATTCATCATTTCTAGTGATAACATTAATCCCATCACAATGACAAGGACCATCCATTCAATTCTAGATATGCCTGTAAATACACCTGCAACAATGACAATAAAGGCCATCATTAGGTCAAATCGGAAATTTTGTTGTTCCATTACTTGTTTTAACCCCTCAAGGGCATATTTAAAAGAACGGAAAAACCCACGAATGTCCATATTAATCACGTGTTAAGCCATAAGATTCTAATATCTCATCTTGCTTGCCGAACATCACTTTTTCATCTTCTGGTACCATATGGTCATATCCTAAGAGATGAAGAAAGCCATGAACAGCAAGGAATCCTAATTCACGTTCAAACGAATGGCCATATTCTTCTGCTTGTTCTTTTGTACGGTCAATCGAGATAATGACATCACCCAAAATACGTGGCATCCCTTCAGCAATAATCGGTGTTTCTCCTTCTCCTATTTCTTCAAGAGCAAAGGAAATCACATCTGTTGGAGCATCTTTATGACGGTATTCACGATTAATCTCATGAATGGCCTCATTTGTGACGAAAGTAATTGAGATTTCTGTTCCATCTTCAATATTTTCTACCTTTGCTGCATGTTGTAAAAGACTTTCTACTAATTCAATATCAGATTCCTTTACTTTTTCTGTTTCATCTAAAAAATCAATATTTAAACTCAAAGTATTTTGCCTCCCAGGCTTATTTTGGCTTAGGATATTCGATACGTGAATGGAAAATTCCATTTAATGTTTCACAAAAAACATTCTCTACTGTTATTAATTCTCGAAAAGAAAGATCACATTCATCAAATTGTCCATCCTGCAACTTATCTTGTACAATGTTGTGCACTAGCTGTTTAATTCCATCTGAAGTTGGATTCTTCATCGAACGCACAGCTGCTTCTACACTGTCTGCTATACTTATTATAGCAATTTCTTTCGTTTGTGGCTTAGGTCCTGCATAACGATATGCAGATTCATCCACTTCAGCGTTCATTTCTGTTTCTTTATAATAAAAGAATTTCAATAAGCTTGTACCATGATGTTGTCTTGCTATATCGACAATTTCTTTTGGCATTTTATGTTGCTCTAATATTTTAGCACCATCTTCAGCATGTGCAATAATTATATCTTTACTAGTATTTGGAGGCAGTTGATCATGCGGATTAATCCCAGACATTTGATTTTCCACAAAAAAGCCAGGTCTTTTTGTTTTACCAATATCGTGATAATAACACCCAACTCTTGCAAGTAATCCGTTTGCTCCAATTGCTTCACATGCAGCATCAGCTAAATTCGCTACCATGACACTATGGTGATATGTTCCTGGTGTCTCCATTAAAATTTTCTTAAGTAACGGATGATTTGGATTTGAGAGTTCCACAAGTCGATAAGTTGAGAGCATTCCAAATGCTGATTCAATAAACGGTTGTAGTCCTAAAGTTAAAGCGCCAGATAATATCGCAGAAGTAATCGCTGCAACGAAATAATAGAGTAACTCTTTTGGTCCATAATTTGACTGTGAAAGAAGCAAATAAAACGCGATAAACGCGATATTGACAGCTGATACATAAAGACTGGTTGTCATTAGATTGGATCTTTTTTGTTCATTACGCATGAAATAGATACTCGCAAGTCCTCCAAAGACAATATATAAAGATACTTCCATTTGTAAAACAGAAGAATACCCCTTCTGAAATACGATGCCTCCGATTGCTGCAGTCATCATTGTTGTAAGTATAGCGATTCGTTCATTAACAATCACTCTAATAAGCATTGATACAACAGCTGCGGGAAATAAAAATCCAACAATGATGTCGAATTCACTAGATACTAAATCTAATAATTCCATTACAATAATGGCCGATAAATAAATGATCATGGTAATGATTAAATTTCGTATTTTTACTTTTGTATCTGTCTTCCAATTATAGAATGCTGCATAAAAGAATGACATTTGTAACAGTACAAATAGTGCTAATCCTATTATTGGTTTATTTGATTGCTTATTTGTCATCATACCGGTTATTTCTAGTTGGCGATAAACGTCGCGATCAATTACCTGCCCTTCTTGGACAATAATTTGCCCTTGCAATATCCTTGTAGGATCTACGCTTGCCTTTGCCTGTTCAATTCTTTGTTTCGTCTGCTCATCGTCTATCTTCTCAGTTTCTACTATCGAAGCTCTGGCAAACGGTATGGCAATTGAGCGAAGTATGTCTGGAATTAAAATACTTTCACGTACAGACTTTTCAACACTCGCTTTTGCATCGATTAGTTGTTCCTGACGAATTGGCTCTGATAATTTTTTTTCGACAATGGTTGATAATGCATCTCTGGTGTCAATCAAATCTTCTTCATCTTGAGATAACAAAGTGGAAAGTTCTTGATTTGTGAATCTTATAGTTTGTCCATTTGAATCGATCTTATCTAGCTTTTCATCTATGCTTTTAATTTCTTCTTCTAGTAACTTGTTTTGATTTGATTTCTTTTTATCATTCTTTGAAGTATTCTTTACTTCTATTATGTAGTCGAAAGTGGATTTAATGATAGCCGCTTGGTTTTTTGCAACATCAGGTGAAAATGAATAGACAGGGCTTACTTCATTTGCAACTCTTTCTCTATCTTCTTCTGTTTTTTGTGTATCCTCTACTGTTTTGACCGAGCGGATTGTTTTGGGAGACAATTGAAATAATTTGATGTCATAGTGCTCTGCCTCTATGTCTCTAACCATAAGGGAAAATTGTATAATGCCTGTTAATGCTAATATGCTTGCTAACAATAAAGGAAATCGTACATATTGGTGGAGTGTTTTTATGATATTAATCACTTTGCCACCTCCCATCTCTTTTATCATACCAATTGTCAGATTTATTTCCATAATTATTTTGAATTAATTAGTAATTTTATTTTGTTTTTCCAGAAATAGACTTTAATCCTATCGCTTTTAAAATAAAAAATCAGAAGTACAGTTATGCACCTCTGATTTTGCGTTATTTTTGTTGTTCGTATGCCTGAATGATTTTTGCAACGAGTGGATGTCTTACTACGTCCGCTTGTTCTAGGAATTTTATTTCTATATCTTTTACATGGCGCAATGTTTTTTCAGCACTTATTAGTCCTGATTTTGCTCCATGTGGTAAGTCTATTTGTGTTTCATCACCCGTGATTACCATTTTAGAGCCAAATCCTAAGCGGGTTAAAAACATTTTCATCTGTGCTTCGGTTGTGTTTTGAGCTTCATCTAATATGACAAAAGCATCGTCTAATGTACGTCCACGCATATAAGCTAGAGGTGCAATTTCAATTGAGCCCCTTTCAATCATACGTGCAGTTTGTTCTGCACCTAGTACATCATGAAGAGCATCATATAAAGGTCTTAAATAAGGATCAACCTTTTCCTTTAAGTCCCCAGGTAAGAAACCTAGACTTTCACCAGCTTCAACTGCTGGTCTAGTCAAAATAATTCGCTTTACATGGCCATTTTTTAATGATTGAGTAGCCATTACAACTGCCAAATAGGTTTTCCCTGTTCCTGCAGGTCCGATACAAAAAACTAAATCTTTATGCCGAATCGCTTGAATATATTGTCTTTGACCGATTGTTTTTGCTCGAATAATTTTACCTTTTGTATTACGAGCAATGACTTCATCATAAAGCTCAGAAAAATATTCAATCGTGCCGTTTTTAGACATTTCAAGTGCTGATGCAACATCTCGTTGATTGATGTTAATTCCTTTACGAATTACTATTAATAATTGCTGTACTAAAAGACTGGCCTCTTTCTTATTTTCTTCTTCGCCAACAATGACAATAGAATCTCCTCTGGTAATCATTTGAATTTGGAAAGCTTCCTCGATTAATTTTAAATTGGCATCAGATATGCCAAGAAGCATGACTGCTTCATTAGGATCTTGCATTTGTAATTGAATTGGTTGTTGTTCTGTCATGCTCAGTCTCCTTAGTTAATCGCTTGTTTAATTGCTATATTTTCATTCACTAAAAACAATACTTTCCCCTTAACTGTATCATTATCAATTGTAACATTCAAAAGTTTTTCACGCTTTACGACTGTTTTTGGTGGTAAGTCTTTTACATATTTTTGATGCAAAAGTGGTATTACGATATCCGATACTGTTTTTTCATCAAGCGTTATCTTTTTTTCGATTAATTCTTGCTGTAAGTAGACTTCACCTATTGATGAAAACCACTGAGGCAATTTTACAACTTTCCACTTATTATCATTCGTTTTTTCATTTGCCCATCTGAAATGATACGTTTTTTCTCCCATTGTTTGATAAGTAATATTCCTAGGCATCGTAAAATCTGATTCTATCCAGTAATCTGCGTAAACCTCACCTTCAGCACCGTACACAATATTTTCTTCACCGCGTTTTAAAAAACCTGATACCAACAAGTCTCCATTTTTTACTGCATCATTTTCTTCAACTACTCTTTCACCCTTTTGTAAATTAAAATGTGTAATTACGCCACTTTTATTAGCGATTAAGTTGCCCTTTATTGATTGATCAGTTGTTTCATTTTCAATTATCGGTGCTGCAAGTGGCTCGAAAATCAGTTTACTCCCTCTTCGATGAATATGAACCCAAGCAAGATCTCGATGTTTTGATAAAATGGATTGCCTAATTTGAGTATCATCTGGTTTATTTCTTTTCATAAATGGCCCAAGTAAATGCATTTCATCTAGCGTCTCTGTTAATTGTTCTGTTTGCTCTGGTGTTGCATTTTCAACAGAAACTTGCCATATCCACTGAGAAAAGAAAAAAGGAATGACAAAAAGAATCGCTAATCCTGCGTAGACAATCCATTCTTTTCGTAATACTTGATCATCATCTAATGATTCAATCCGAAATGAAATACCATATTTGTATCTTAGTTTTCTAATAGTCGGAAGGTGTTTCCGAATTGTTTGAAACGATACCTCATTTTCAGTGGTTATAAGATGACGCAATTCGATTTTGGATTTAGTCAGAGCACTCAAAAAAGCTGTGAGTCTCTTAGTTCGTTTGATACGAATTCGAACAATGCGGTATTCTCGACTTTTTTTCATACTTCCTAATCCTCTATTCTGGTTAGCTCAATTTTTTTTAAGTTTTCCATGTCAAGTGCCAACAATTCATCTCGGAGAAGCTTTACATGAAAAGAGTCTGCTTCAATCTTAATTCGATAATCTTCATGTAAAAAAATCATGTAGTGATCAGCAATCGTTTCAAGCATTAAATCTCCTCTGATTCTAATTGCTTGGAAGTTTTCAATTTCGATCAGAGGCATTACTTGAAATAGCCTTTTCGACATAAAAAACCTCCTCTCTTTTAAGCATATGCTCAAAGAGAGGAGTGCATGTGTCATCTTTTAGATTTGGGTGGTCCTAAAATTTCTGCCATTAAAAAGCTTTGAGCTAATTCATTCGAATTGCTTGGGAATTTCAGTCCAGAAGATGTATTTTTTTTAATTTCTGGTGCTTTCGTTTGCACTGCTTTTTGCATTAGAATCGAGCGTTCACTGGCATCACGCTCCGTACGTTCAAAAACTTTTGGCGACTCTACGTTTTTTGCCAATTGCGTCGCTCTTTTTTTTATTTCGTCTGATTGAGGAACTTTTTTCTCAATATCCTGTATGACTGTCTTCGTGTATTCTTCCACTTTTCGCAAAGTTTGGTCAATTTTTTTTGAATCCACTTTTTGCATTCTTCGTTTAATTGGTGGAGGTGTTTTTGAAGCTTCTTCACCTTTACTTTTTAAGAAATATCCGATCAATGAAGAAATGATTAAGAAAATAATAGCTTCCAAAAAACACAACCTCCTTTCTTATTAAACAACTTATTAATCACTAGTTTTAGTATTGGTATTGGTATCATGACCATTTTGATTCATCTTACTAATGGATTCACGCATACCTGTATCCGCTTGTATGTTCTTGTAATTCACATAGTCCATAATTCCAATATTCCCTGAGCGCAAAGCTTCTGCCATTGCCATTGGCACTTCAGCCTCTGCTTCTACTACTTTCGCTTTCATTTCTTGAACTTTTGCAATCATTTCTTGTTCAGATGCAACCGCCATTGCACGACGTTCTTCCGCTTTTGCTTGTGCTATGTTCTTATCTGCTTGAGCTTGCTCAATTTGAAGCTCTGCACCAATGTTTTTGCCCACATCTACATCCGCAATGTCGATCGATAATATTTCAAATGCCGTTCCTGAATCTAAACCTTTTGATAATACGGTTTGTGAAATCGAGTCTGGATTTTCTAATACATCTGAATGACTTTGTGAGCTACCAATCGTACTAACAATCCCCTCACCTACACGGGCAACAATTGTTTCTTCACCGGCACCACCGACTAATCGGTCGATATTTGCTCGTACGGTTATACGTGCTTTTGCCTTTACTTCAATACCATTCATCGCAACCCCAGCTATAAATGGTGTTTCAATTACTTTAGGATTAACAGACATTTGAACTGCTTCTAATACGTCACGCCCTGCTAAATCGATCGCAGCACAACGTTCAAATGTTAGTGAAATATTAGCACGGTGCGCAGCAATTAACGCATTTACAACACGGTCTACATTACCACCTGCTAAATAGTGACTTTCTAATTGATTGATTGTTACAGGGAGACCAGCTTTATGTGCTTTAATTAAGGGATTTACAATACGAGAAGGTATAACTCGACGTAAACGCATTCCAATTAGTGTAAAGATACTTACTTTAACACCCGCAGCTAACGCAGAAATCCAAAGCGCAACTGGAACAAATGTAAACAAAATCACTAGTGCTAAAAATACCACTACAATTCCTATAATTGTGAATATGAAACTACTTGTTAAAGCCATTTTATTCCTCCTAATCGATATGAGACTCTCGCACCACGATCCGAACGCCCTCTACTTTTATAATTGTTACTTTTTTATGAGCATCGATATAGCCACCTTCTGTCACTACATCAATTCGTTCATCCCCGATCATGGCAGTACCTGAAGGTCGAAGAGGCGTTGTGGTCATTGCTTCTTGACCTAATAAATCTGTACGATTTTTATTAGATACATATCCTTTTTCTGTATCAGTTGAATCTTTTAAAACCATTTTGTTAAATACATTTAACTTTTTACCAAAAAACTTCATCATAATCACCATTCCTACGACAGCCACTATTAAAGCTATCAATATTGCATAAGCCATATGCATTGTATTTGCCCCTGAGCTAAGTAAACTAATAATTATTGCTGCAAAGCCAAAAATCCCTACAATTCCACCAGGTAGAATTAACTCTAATAGCAATAAAATGATACCTACCACTAGCAAAAGAATGCTTTGCCAGCCTGCATAACCTGCAATCATATGAATCACATAAAAAATTAATAGTGCTAAAATACTCATGACGCTACCGAAACTAAAATGCGGCGAAAATAATTGTAATACCATACCTAGACTAGCAAGACACAATAAAATAGTGACTGGCAGTGGATGGATTAACCAAAAAATTAGTCCACCTGTTTGCTGATATTCAGTTTGATTAGCAAGTACATTTGCAAAACTAGGGTCTGCAGTAGAAAATACACATATTATGGCAACTATAAATAATATTGCTTTTTTCATCTGACTATACTCTCCACCTCCTAACAAATTTTCTACTCACTATAGCATACGAATGATATTGGTTTTAGTTTCATTTTTGTCTAAACTTTTTTGGAAGTACGAATTGCATAAATTGAAAGACGAACAAGAATCACTGCACTTAAGAATAGCCCTAAGAAAGAAGCAGTATTTAAATAGATTGCTGAGGCAGAATGGATAAATTGCGTTATAGCTAAAAGAGAAACTGAAATAATACCAATTGTAATTCCAACCAATAGTAGCATAAAATTAGATAACCATTTATTCACAAACGTACTACTTGCTTTTTCTGAAAAGACATCTAACTTAACGGTTACTTTTCCTTTTCCAATCGTATCTGCCATACTTTCTAATCGTCTAGGCAAATCCTGCAATGTTGGGATTAGCATAACAAGCTCTTGTTCAAACATCTCTTTTGCATCTTTAAGGCTTTTGACTGGTAGAAAGTCTTTTTTGTTTTTGGATGTAAAACGTTTGGCTTCGATGAATAGATCAAACTTTGTGTCTAACACATTTAATGTTCCTTCTAATGTGATCAGCGCTCGCAATGCGACACCTACCATTGGGTAAAGCCGTAACTCAAATTTCTGTGTGATGCTAAAAAGAGATTGTACCAATTCTTCAACAGAGATTGTATTTAAATAAGATAATTGCACAAGTAACTGACTTATTGATTGTAATAAACTTTCTTCATCTTGAATTTCTCCATCTTGAATGACATCTTTTAAACCTTCAAGGACAATCTTTGGATCATTTCTTTCAATCCCGATAAATAATGTTCTAAGACCTTGTTGATGGATAGGACCTAATCTTCCAACCGCACCGAAGTCTAAGAAGCATGGTTGACCTGTTTCTTCAAGTACATATATATTTCCTGGATGTGGATCTGCATGGAAAATTCCCGTGACAAGCATTTGTTGTAAAAATGTATCGTAGATGGAGCGCAACATTTCTTTTTCTTTAATGCCATGTTGTTTAAGAAGCAACGAACTGTCTCGAATACTCACACCATGGATGAATTCAATCACTAAAATCATTTTATTACTATATTGCTTATAAACCTTAGGAATCTCACAACATTTCTTATCAGCTGTTAATGCATTGGTCATCTGCTCCATGTTTCTGGCTTCAATTTCAAAATTAATTTCTTCACGAAGGTTATCCGCAAAACCAGTAGCTAGATGATGCAAACCAATATTCTCAGCCCATGAAGATTCTTCAGTAAGCCATTTTGAAAAATTCAAAAGAATCTCCAAATCCTGTGTGATTAAGGACGTTACTTCAGGTCTTAATATTTTAACGATCACTTCATCTCCATTATCTTTAAGGACCGCCCTATGCACTTGACCAATCGAACCAGCTGCTAATGGATCATCATCAAAAAACTTGAATACTTCTCCTAGAGGTTTCTGCAAACCTTTTGCTAACTGTTCATGTAGTTGATCAATTGTCATCGGTTTAACATGTTGTTGAAGCTTTTCTAATTCTTCTATAAATGCAGGTGGTAAAATATCTTTTCTGGTTGAGAGGACTTGACCAAACTTGATAAAGATACCACCGCACTCTTCTAATGTATTGCGTAAAGTATTCGCTAAATAGCGATCATTTTCATACGTTCTTTTGTAACTTAATGTTCGCCCCACACCTTGTTTAAATGCAATCCTAAAAACCTGCGTTAGTCGTCTCTGCCTTCTCCAACCACTTCTGATTCTGTATATAATATTACGATTACCCGCTAATCTTTCTCCTCGTTCGCCAAGTTGTATAGGGTCAAAAAGCTCTAAAATTAAATAAAAAAGCATTGTAATGAGCAACATACTACCAATCCACACGAGTGTACTGATGTTTGTTACTTCTTTAATCATGTCTTCTTTTGGAAATTCAGTGTATCTTAAATAAGAATACCAATAGACAAATGTTGTAAAAACAACACTCAATGTAGCAGAAAGAACTTTTTTGATAAAATTAAGCTTTGTACCAATTAATCGACCACTTACAAAATATATTAGGATTCCTATTCCAATGAGTTGTAAAGTTGTCCAAAGATAGTTCATGGATTCACCTTCGTAGTTTTAATATTCGTTATGTATATTAAATCATAAAGCTTTACACAATACTTGCCAGAACATTTGAATTACTTTGAACGAATTTATGTAATATTTCCCCTAAATACATAGCGTTTTTTCATTTAAAAATTCAGACATTTCATCAAAATATGTAATTGACCGCACATTCCGCTCCCTTTATTAAGTTTTAAAAGTAAATAAGCCGAGAAATCGATTAAGATTTCTCGGCTTATATTATTTGCGAGTTTAATAAATCATCATAGTGCGTGTTTAGAACGTAGGGATTGTCTAGGAATTTAAATTACCACTTACGTTTACGTGCAGCTTCTGATTTCTTTTTGCGTTTTACGCTAGGTTTTTCATAAAATTCGCGTTTTCTTACCTCTTGAATTGTACCACTTTTAGAAACAGTACGTTTGAAGCGGCGAAGAGCATCTTCAAGCGATTCGTTTTTTCTAACGACAGTTTTTGACATCTCTCTTTCCCTCCCTCCGAACACACATCAAAGCACAATATTACTTTTCAACGGAATAACATTGTGTACTAGAGAATTATACCTTATTACTAGCTTTTGGTCAATACTATTGGGCGAATTAATAGTCTGATTTAGCACTTTGGCCATTCATAATTTTAACACCAGAGCTAGCACCAATTCTTGAGGCTCCTGCATTGATCATGGCCTCTAGGTCTTCTAAACTTCTCACGCCACCAGATGCTTTTACACCAATTTCAGGTCCAACGGTTTTACGCATTAAAGCAACATCTTCTGCTGTTGCACCACCAGTTGAAAAGCCAGTAGAAGTTTTTACGAAGTCAGCGCCAGCCGATACAGATAATTCACATGCTTTTACTTTTTCTTCATCTGAAAGTAGGCAAGTTTCGATAATTACTTTTACTAATGTACCGTTTGCTGCTTCTACAACAGCTTTAATATCATTTTCAACAACATCGAACTGATTGCTTTTTAATGCACCAATATTGATTACCATATCAATTTCATCAGCACCATTTGCAATTGCATCTTTTGTTTCAAACGCTTTTGTAGCACTAGTAGATGCTCCTAATGGAAATCCGATTACTGTACAAACTTTAGAAGTTGCATCTTTCAGTTCAGCTGCGCATAAGCTTACCCAAGTAGGATTTACGCATACTGAAGCGAATCCAAATTCTTTTGCTTCTGCACATAGTTTTATTATTTGTTCTTTCGTAGCTTCTGGTTTTAATAATGTGTGGTCAATATATGAAGCATAGTTTTTAGTCATTATGGAAAAACTCCTTTAAAATTTAGAGATGTACGTACCTCTTAAGTCTATCATGGTTTAGTATATCTTTTCCACAAAAACGTTAAACAATTCAACTGCATCAGTATTAATATAAAAGTTTCAAAAATTTAATCATATAATCACAAATGATTTTTTCATTTTTCACTTTCATTTAAGTATTTGTCTACACCTTTTGCAATGGTGGTTGTAAGTTTTTCAAGATATTTTTTATTGGATAGATTTTGATCATCTACTGGATTTGTGACATATCCTAATTCTATTAATATTACTGGTACTTTTGACCAGTTAAAGCCGGATAGATCACTTCGATAGATTATGCCATTTTGATAGAGAAGAAATTCTTTTCCAACATTCTGTACGATGGTTTTGGAAGCTTTTTGACTTTCTTTAAATACATCTTTTGTATAAGGATTATTTTGAGATGGTGTAATGATAGAGAAACCCTTTGCATTCATATTTTCTGCCCCATCCGCATGTACTCGAATAAATAAAGCAGACTTGTTTTTATTTGCTATTTTTGCACGCTCTAGGTTTGATAAGTCTACATTATTTGTATTCCGAGTTAATTCAACTTGGTACCCCTTTTTTTCTAAATTCTTTCGAAGCATTTTAGAGGCTTCTAGTGTAATCACATATTCCGGTCTTCTTGTAACGATTCCCATTGAGCCGACAGTAGCCTTATATTTTGTCTCTGTCGCATCTGGTGCAACTGGTTCTTGTCCTATATTTGCCTTCATCTGATGGCCTGGGTCTAGTGTGATCACTATTTTTTTCGCAATTTTTTGTTTTTCAGAAGGCGTTTTGATCTCTTTTTTTGTTGTGTTCTGTACTTGTTTCTTAGTTTCTTCTTTACTTGGCTGTTTAGCTAACTGATTTGCATTATTCGTTTTCAAATGATTCGAATCACTAGCATTCAATAATCCTTGGTTCGTTTGATGATTGACTATCAATATCACGCCTGAGACAACGAGCGTCATAATGATTAATGATAGTGTTAGTTTTTTCATCTTCATCGCCTCAATTCATTGTTACCTATAACTATAACAAAAAAGCCTAGCTTAGGTCGCTAGGCTTTTTGACATATTCTAAAATTATGCTTCAACTGTATCCAATACGCGAACAAATTGTGCGTGTGAATGTGGATATCCAGCTTTGTCAATTTTCACTTTGACTAGTTTACCAATCATATCTTCAGTACCATCGAAGACGATTTTCAAATAGTTTGCAGTATAACCTGTAAGTAATCCAGCTTCTTCGCCATCTTTTATCAATTCTTCAGGAATTACTTCGAGAACTTGATCTTCAAATTTTGAAGCATATTCTTTTGCAAGTTGATCATTCAAAGTTAATAAGCGATGAACGCGTTCATCCTTAATCTCTTCATCAACTTGGTCTTCCATACGAGCAGCAGGAGTACCTGTTCGTTTTGAGTACGGGAATACATGTAGTTCAGCAAATTTGTGTTTTTCTATGAAATTGTATGTCTCCATAAATTCTTCTTCTGTTTCACCTGGGAAACCTACAATAACATCAGAGGTTACGGCTAAGTCAGGTAAAACTTCACGCAGACGATCTAAGCGTTCCCCGAAAAATTCCATTGTATATTTTCGGCGCATACGTTTTAATACAGTATCAGAACCAGATTGGATTGGAATATGCAAGTGATTTACGACAATTTTAGAATCACGTAACACTTCGATTACTTCATCTGTAAGCTGACTAGCTTCTATCGAACTAATACGTAATCGTTTTAAACCTTTTACATTGTGATTCAATATCACGTAAAAGTTGTGCTAGATTATAGTCTTTTAAATCTTGTCCATATCCACCAGTATGAATACCTGTTAATACAATTTCTAAATAACCTGCATCTACCAGTTGTTGTGCTTGGCGAACCACTTCTTTTGGATCACGTGAACGCATTAGGCCACGTGCCCATGGAATAATGCAGAAAGTACAGAAGTTATTACATCCTTCTTGAATTTTCAAAGAAGCACGTGTACGGTCTGTGAAGTATGGTACGTCCAGTTCTTCATATACTCTGTTTTTCATTATATTTTTTACTGCATTAATGGGTTGACGTTCTTTTTTATATTGTTCGATGTATCCAAGCATTTTAGTACGGTCTTGAGTACCTACGACAATATCAACACCTGGAATAGCCATAATTTCTGCTGGTGATGTTTGTGCATAACAACCAGTAACACAAATAACTGCATCAGGATTTTTTCTTATCGCGCGGCGAATAACTTGGCGACTTTTTTTATCCCCTGTATTCGTAACAGTACATGTATTAATTACATATACATCTGCTTGATGATCAAATTCTTTACGTTCATAACCTTCATCTTTAAACAGTTGCCAAATAGCTTCTGTTTCATAGTGATTCACTTTACATCCAAGTGTGTGAAAAGCCACTGAAGACAAGGCTGCTCACCTCTTTCATTCAAATTCATAAGAAATAGCAGAGAGCACATATAAAGGTGCCGTTTCCGCTCGTAATATTCTAGGTCCAAGAGAAATACACTGACATCCAACTTGTTTTAAAGCTTGTGCTTCTGAGCGGTCTATTCCACCTTCTGGCCCGAAAATGACAAGCATTGATTTATAATCATACACCTTTTTTAACTGTTCGGCAAATCTTGTTCGTACCTCTTGTTTGGCATCTTCTTCATCTGCAAGGAAGACAACATCATAATTTTCCACTTCTTGTAAAAGCTTTTTAAAACTAATCGGTTCTTCAATTGTAGGAATATGCGTACGATGTGATTGTTCTGCTGCTTCTTTGGCAATTTTTTGCCATCTTTCTTGTTTCTTTTTTCCTTTTTTTTGATCCCATTTAACGATAGAGCGTTCAGCTTCAAAAGGAATGAGTTGATACATACCCAACTCTGTTGATTTTTGGACGATTAAATCCAATTTATCACCTTTGGGCAATCCGCATGCAATTGTTACGTTGATAGGGAGTTCTGTAGATTGAATTGTACGTGGTGTTTTATGCACTTGTACGCCTTCATCCGTAAGTTGTACGATTTCACAAATGGATGCTTCTCCATTATGTACGACGATCACTTCATCGCCGGCATGCATACGCATGACTTTTGAAATATGGTGAGCATCATCCCCGCTGATGATGGCTAAATCGTTGTCAAATGATTCATTGATAAAATATCGTTGCATAAAGTACACTCCAAAGTTTAGGCTTTTCGTGAAACAATTGTTACCCAGTCTTCCATCATCATAACTTCTTCAATTTGGAACCCTGCGTTTTCAAGTGAATTCTTGACATCGTCTTTTTTCGTTTCAATAATTCCTGAAGTGATAAAGTATCCACCTGGTTTTACAATAGTATAGGCATCCATTGTAAAAGTCATAATAATTTCCGCTAAAATATTCGCCACAACAATATCTGCTGGTTCTTTCACTGTGTCTAAGAGGTTACCTTGAACAACATCAATTTGGTTTTGAACTTTGTTTAATTTCACATTTAGTTTTGCTGATTGGACTGCTACTTCATCCAAATCAAGTGCATGAATATGTTTGGCTCCAAGCATTGCTGAACCTATTGCTAAAACTCCTGAACCAGTACCTACGTCAATTACAGTTGAGTCTTCTTTAATATATTTTTCTAATGCTTGTAAACTCATAACTGTTGTAGGATGTGTTCCTGTGCCAAAGGCCATACCCGGGTCTAATTCGATAATTAGTTCATCACTTTCAACTGGTTCATAGATTTCCCAAGTTGGAACGATTGTAAAGCGATTAGAAATTTTCACTGGGTGATAGTATTTTTTCCACGCAGTTGACCATTCCTCTTCGTTAACTTCACTAATCGTTACTTCGTTTGCACCAATATTAATATCAAAATTTATGAGATTAGTGATTGCAAGTTTAATTTCTTCTACTGTTTCTGCTAAAAAGCTTGTGACAGGTAGATATGCTTTTACGATAACTCCATCTACTGGGAAATCATTTGGATCCAATTCATAAATTTCACCGTATTCATTTGTACGGATTTTACTTAGATCTTCTGAATCTTCAATCACGACACCACTTGCCCCTGCCTCATGCAAAATATTTGAGATAGGTTCTACAGCTTCGTTTGTTGTATGGATGGATAACTCCGACCATTTCACTTGCAATCACTCCTCTAATTATTCACCTTTAAATTTTTTCTTTAATTTATCTATTAATGAACTACTTTGCTCCTCCGGAATATCACCTGAGATATTCGCAAATTCACGTAATAATTCTTTTTGTTTTTCTGTTAACTTTTTAGGTGTTTTAATTTGTACAATAACGTGTTGATCACCATTTCCATAACCATGAACATTTTTAACCCCTTTACCTTTCAAGCGGAAACGATCACCTGATTGAGTACCTGCTGGGATTTTCATTTTAACGTTACCATGAATTGTTGGAACTTCAATTTCATCACCTAAAGCAGCTTGTGGGAATGTGATTGGTAACTCTAAATAGATATCATCGCCATCACGTTCAAATTTTTCATGTGCACGAACTTTAAATACGATATATAAGTCGCCTGATGGACCACCATTTATGCCCGCTTCACCTTGTCCACTTAAGCGCAATTGTTGACCATCATCCACACCTGCTGGAATATTAACTTTGATTTTTTTACGTTTTTTCACTGTACCTGCACCATGACAAGTCGTACATTTTTCTTTAATAATTTGTCCAGTACCTTGACAGTAATTACATGTACGACGGTTAACCATTTGTCCAAATGGTGTGTTAACAGTTTCAGAGATTTGACCTGAACCATTACAGTGAGAACATGTTTCTTTTGATGTACCTGGTTTTGCGCCAGAGCCATGACAAGTTTCACATGTTTCTTCACGTGGAATTTCGATTTCTTTTTCTTCACCAAAAACAGCTTCCTCAAAGCTAATCGTCATACGAATATTGAAGGTCATCACCCTTACGAGGTGCATTCGGATCACGACGAGTTCTTCCACCACCAAAGAATGAGCTGAAGATATCTTCAAATCCGCCAAATCCTTCAGCTCCACCGAATCCACCATTAAATCCACCAAATCCTTGGTTTGGATCTTGATGTCCAAATTGGTCATAGCGAGCACGTTTTTGTTGGTCGCTTAATACTTCATAAGCTTCCGCAATTTCTTTAAACTTGTCTTCTGCTCCTGGTTCTTTATTAATATCAGGATGGTATTTTTTTGATAATTTACGATATGCTTTTTTAATTTCGTCTTGAGACGCTGATTTTTCAACGCCTAATACTTCGTAGTAATCACGTTTAGCCATCTTTCACACTCCGCTCTTTTCACATAATTATTATTGTACCATGTATCTTTCAATTGGCAAAAGCATTATTTAAAAGCACAAGCCACTTGATGTGGTTGGATAGCCGTTGACACCTGATGAAGCCTTAAATATCAGCGTCTTAAAAACTTTTAATCTTATCTTCGGAGCTACTGCAAGCGCCCTCTGCTTTTAATTAAAAAAGCCAAAGCCCGAGGACGGTCTTTGGCTACCATACTAGAAATAAGTTGATCACCTTACAGGCAATGTCCGAAATGGTCTTTGGCTTTTTTATAATGCAAGATATATGACCTTCTTTATAGAAGTTTAGCTTTTTTCTTGCTATTTACATTATTTTTTTTCGTCTACTTCAGTGAAGTCTGCGTCAACTACACCGTCGTCTTTTTTATCTGTTGCTTGGCCTTCTGCACCAGCTTGAGCTTGTTGTGCTTCAGCAGCTTTTTGATATACTTTCATAATTAATGGTTGAAGAATACCTTCTAATTTTTCTTTATGCAGTTTTGATACCTTCGATTTCGCCTGCTTCAAGAGCTTTTTGTAATTCTTCTTTTGCGTCATAACTGATTTCTTTTCGTCTTCAGTAATTTGATCGCCTAAATCAGTGATTGTTTTGTCCACTTGGAAGACTAATTGATCTGCTTCGTTTTTAAGATCAACTTCTTCTTTACGTTTTTTATCAGCTTCTGCATTTGCTTCTGCTTCTTTAACCATACGATCGATTTCTTCTTCAGATAAACCTGAGTCAGATTGAATTGTAATATTTTGTTCTTTTTGAGTTCCTAGGTCTTTTGCTTTTACATTAACGATACCGTTTTTGTCAATATCGAAAGTTACTTCGATTTGAGGAATACCACGTGGAGCTGGTGGAATATCAGTTAATTGGAAACGACCTAATGTTTTGTTATCAGCAGCCATTGAACGTTCACCTTGTAATACGTGAATGTCTACAGCAGGTTGGTTATCTGCAGCTGTTGAGAATACTTGTGATTTTGAAGTTGGGATTGTTGTGTTACGATCGATTAATTTTGTGAACACACCACCCATTGTTTCAATACCAAGTGATAGTGGAGTTACGTCAAGAAGAACAACGTCTTTTACATCACCAGTTAATACGCCACCTTGTACTGCTGCACCCATTGCAACTACTTCATCTGGGTTTACACCTTTATGAGGTTCTTTACCTGTTGCTTTTTTAACTGCTTCTTGTACTGCAGGAATACGAGTAGAACCACCAACAAGGATTACTTGGTCGATATCTGCAGCAGAAAGTCCAGCATCACTTAGTGCTTGGCGAGTTGGAACCATTGTACGTTCTACTAAATCAGAAGTAATTTCGTTAAATTTTGCTCGAGTTAGTGATACTTCTAAATGTAATGGGCCAGCTTCTCCAGCTGTGATGAATGGTAATGAGATTTGAGTAGTTGTTACACCAGATAATTCTTTTTTCGCTTTTTCAGCAGCGTCTTTTAAACGTTGTAATGCCATTTTATCTTGTGATAAATCAATACCATTTTCTTTTTTGAATTCTGCTACTAAGTAGTCGATAATTTTTTGGTCAAAGTCATCGCCACCTAGACGGTTATCCCCTGCAGTTGCTAGTACTTCAAAGACACCATCGCCAAGTTCAAGGATAGATACGTCAAATGTACCACCACCAAGGTCAAATACTAATACTTTTTGATCTTGATCCATTTTTTCTAAGCCATAAGCAAGTGCTGCAGCTGTTGGTTCATTAATAATACGTTCAACTTCAAGACCTGCGATTTTACCAGCGTCTTTTGTTGCTTGACGTTGTGCATCGTTAAAGTAAGCAGGAACAGTAATTACTGCTTTTGTAACTTTTTCACCAAGATAATCTTCAGCATATTCTTTTAAATGAGTAAGAATCATAGCTGAAATTTCTTGTGGAGTATATTCTTTATCTTCAACTTTTACTTTGTAGTCAGTACCCATATGACGTTTAATAGAAATAATTGTATTTGGGTTTGTAATTGATTGACGTTTTGCTACTTCACCCACTTGGCGTTCACCATTTTTAAATGCTACAACAGATGGAGTTGTACGAGCGCCTTCTTTGTTTGCGATAACTATAGGTTCGCCACCTTCTAATACAGATACGCAAGAGTTAGTAGTACCTAAGTCAATACCAATAATTTTACTCATTTTATTTTCCTCCTAGATTTCACTCATCTTTTAATTATGTGATTTATTCATTAACTTTAACCATTGCTGGTCGTAGCACACGATCTTTTAGCATATACCCTTTTTGCAATTCTTGTAGGATTGCTCCTGCTTCTTTTGTTTCATCCTTTTCTTGCATTACTGCATGATGGATGTTTGGATCAAAAGTAGTGTCTATTGTTGCAATTGGTTCTAAGCCTTCTTTTTTTGTTGCTTCTATTAATGAACGGTACACCATGTCAATTCCTTGTTTCATTGACTTGGCATCTTCCGTTGTTGCCTCAACTTGTAAAGCACGTTCAAAATTATCTAGAACAGGAAGTAAATCTGTAAGTAAATTTTGTGCGCGATATTTTTCTTGTGCTACACGATCAATTTGATTGCGACGTTTTAAGTTGTCGAAATCAGCTCGTAAGCGTAAATAACGTTCTTCTTGTTCTGCTAGCTTTTCATTTAACAGCGCTAGTTCGTCTGGTTTATCAACTTCTTCTGTGCCTTCAACTGTTTCTTCTACAGTTGCTTGTTGTTCAGCTGTCTTTTCATCTGCTACTGTTTCTTCAGTAGTTTCTTCGTTTTCAACTAGCTGTTCTTTTTCTTCATTTGCTTTAGACAATTGTTCATCCTCCTCTAATGTCGGTCACTTGCTTCTTTTTGAAAATTGGCTAGATAAGCCATTACTCATGAAGTCTAGTATGGAAACTACTCGTTTGTAATCCATACGTGTTGGACCGATGATAGCAATAGACCCTGTTAGCCCTTCACCAACTGAATATGACGCAGTAATAACACTACAATCTTCCATCGCTAAATGCTGATTTTCTGAGCCTATACGGATATGAATTCCCGTTTCATGTAATGGGAAAATCGATTGTATTTGGTTCGTTTTCTCCATTAGTTCCATTAGCATTCGGACTTTGTTTAAGTCATGGAATTCTGGTTGGTTAAGCATATTCGTTTTTCCACCATAATATATTTTACCTTCACTTTGATAATTGTTTATATCAAAGATAGACGAAAGTAGGCCACCATAGGTACCTAGATGCTGTTTAATCATTGAAGCTACCTCTTGCTCAAGCTTATTATGAAACTGCTCAAGCGGAACACCGACAAGTCGCTCATTTAATATGTTAACGACTTTCTCAATATCCGATGGAGAATAGTCTTTCGGAACAGAGATTAAGCGGTTTTCAACATGTCCATTATTCGTTACGATAATCGCCACTGCAGAATCAGCAGTTAATGGCACAATTGAAAAATGTTTTACTTTATGAAGCTGAACATCTGGCCCTAAAATAATGGAAGTATAAGTCGTCAAGTCAGATAAAATATCAGCTGATTTACGAATAACTTGTTCCGTTTCTATCATCCGATCTTGGAATACGGATTGGATGGTTTTGATATCTTGAGTATTAATAACTTGAGGCTTTAACAAATGATCGACATAAAATCTATAACCTTTTTCAGACGGAATACGTCCAGAAGAAGTATGTGTTTTTTCTAAGTAACCTAGTTCCTCTAAATCAGCCATTTCGTTTCGAATAGTTGCGGCACTAAACGTCATGCCTTCCTTCTTCGCAATCTGGCGAGATCCAACAGGTTGTGCAGTCACTATGAAGTCATCTATAATAACTTGCAATATTTGAAGTTGTCGATTTGTAAGCATGATTATCACCTCTCGTTGTTAGCACTCAACATAAGGGAGTGCTAATACAATAATTAATTTATCACCTCTACAAAATCATGTCAATGAAAATGCATTTGATTACAGTAAAAATTCTTCAAATACTTCATTTCCAACAAAACGCCCTTTTCGAGTTAGCTGAATAGTATCATCATCTATCAATATCAGGCCCTTTTTCTTGAGCTCATGTAATTGTTTTTCATAAATACTTTCGATTGTACAATTAAACTTTTCGTAAAAATGCTTTTTACTAACTCCTGCTGTTTTGCGCAGCCCCAAAAAGAGTTCTTCCTCAATCTTTTCTTGCTTTGTTTCAATATGTGTTTCATGAATTGGTTTAATTCCATCAGCGATTGCAGCCATGTATTTTTTTAGTGGACCATGGTTTGAGTAACGTATACCATTAATATACCCATGAGCACCTGCACCAAACCCTGCATATTCGTCATTATCCCAGTAGATTCGATTATGAATGGATGAATACCCTTCTTTACTAAAATTGCTTATTTCATATTGATGTAATCCATGCTTTTCCATTTCTTTCATCAATACATCATACATTTCTGCTTCAGTATCTTCACCTGGTAGTCGAAGTTTTCTTTTTGCCATTAGGTTATAGAAAATAGTCTTCGGCTCAACAATTAGTGAGTAAGCAGAATAATGAGGAAGTTGAAGTGAAAAAGCGATTTCAAGCGTTTCTCTCCATTGTTGCATCGTTTGTCCTGGTAATCCGTACATTAAGTCAATACTAATATTTTCGAATCCAATCTTTTTTGCTTCTTCAATTGCACTAAAAACTTGGGTTTTTGAATGGGTTCTACCTAAATTCGTCAATAATTCTTGTTGAAACGCTTGAACCCCCATGCTAAGTCTATTGACGCCACCTTGATAAAGCACCTGTAACTTTTCCTTCGTCAATTCATCAGGATTTGCTTCTGAAGTAAATTCTGTAACATGTGTCATCGGTATATACATTCGAATTAACTCTAATAGTCTATTCAATTGAGCATGCGATAATGATGTGGGTGTACCTCCACCTAAAAAAATAGTTTCAATATTAGAAAAATCATGTTCTTGGCTCCATAAGCGAATTTCTTCACCTAATGATTCAATATATTCGTCGACTGGCTGGTTTTTAAAAAACACTTTGTTGAAGTCGCAATAGTTGCAAATCTGATGGCAAAACGGGATGTGGATATAAATACCTCTAGCCAATCTAAAACCTTCTTTCAAGTAAATTCACATAAATTTCATTAGATATAGTTTAATGTATTTCTTGATTTTAGCAAAATAAAAAAGAAACGTTTGTAAAACGCTTCTCATCCATCATTTAAAAAACTCTATTTAATTGAAGTTTATGGCCTTGGTAGATCTTTTCTGAAGTTTTAAGTTCTTCTAATTTTGTATGCATATGAGTGATATGGCTTTCAAAGGAGCTTAGCTTATATTCGATTGCAATCATTAATCGTTCAAGACATTCGATATCTTCTTTAAATACCATCCAATCACACCTTTTCGTATTTTAATTCAATTTCCGTATATACAAATTTTGGTTTCATCAATAGATTTCATTACATTCGAACTAATAGTACATTTATCTATTACTATTGTACCTACAATTTGATTTTCAGTCCAGGATTTTTTATAAATAAAAAAGTGCTATCGCATAAGAATAAAATACTTTGCGATAGCACTTACTATTTTTATTGGTTAATCATTATGGATTCACCTTATTTTTTAGGTTGATCGTCATCCATTTTCAATACTGCCATGAAAGCTTCTTGAGGAACTTCTACGGAACCTACTTGTTTCATACGTTTTTTACCTTCTTTTTGTTTTTCAAGAAGTTTACGTTTACGAGAGATATCTCCGCCATAACATTTTGCCAGTACGTTTTTACGCATTGCTTTGATGGTTGAACGTGCGACAATTTTTTGACCGATTGCTGCTTGTATCGGTACTTCGAATTGTTGACGTGGGATTAGTTCTTTTAGTTTCTCAACAATTATTTTACCACGAGCATATGCAAAGTCTTTGTGAACGATAAAGCTTAATGCATCGACATGTTCTGCATTTAGTAAAATATCCATCTTCACTAAATTAGATGGTTTATACCCAATTAATTCATAGTCAAACGATGCATATCCTTTTGTGCTAGATTTAAGTTGGTCAAAGAAATCATAGACGATTTCTGATAGTGGAATTTCATAGAAAATATTCACACGTGTTGTATCAATATAATCCATTGTCAAGAAACTACCACGTTTTCGTTGGCAAATTTCCATTACTGCTCCAACATAATCATTTGGCACCATGATATTTGCTTTTACATAAGGTTCTTCGATACGGTCGATTTTTTGTGGCTCCGGCATCATCGATGGGTTGTCCACTTTTACTTCTTCACCATCTGTCATGTGTACATGATAAATAACACTTGGTGCAGTAGTGATTAAATCGATATTAAACTCTCGTTCGATCCGTTCTTGGATAATTTCCATATGAAGCAAACCTAAGAATCCACAACGAAAACCAAATCCAAGAGCTTGTGATGTCTCTGGTTCATATTGTAGAGCAGAGTCGTTTAGCTCTAATTTTTCTAATGCATCACGTAAATCATTATAACGTGCTGTATCGATTGGATATAAACCGCAGTATACCATTGGATTTAATCTACGATAACCAGGTAATGACTCAGACGCTGGATTATTTGCAAATGTAATCGTATCCCCTACACGAGTATCACCAACATTTTTAATAGAAGCGGTTAAATATCCTACATCTCCAACTGTTAAAAATTTTGTAGGTGTAATTTTTGGTGTATGTACACCGACTTCGATGACTTCGAATTCAGCACCTGTTGCCATCATACGAATCTTATCTCCCGGCTTAACAGTACCTTCTACAATTCGAATAGAAGTAATGACACCACGATATGCATCATAAACAGAGTCAAAAATAAGTGCTTGTAGTGGTGCTTCTGGGTCTCCAAGTGGTGCTGGAACTTTTTCTACAACTTGTTCTAGAATATCTTCAATTCCTATACCAGCTTTTGCTGAAGCTAAGACCGCCTCTGATGCATCTAAACCAATTACATCTTCTATTTCACCACGAACACGCTCTGGATCAGCTGAAGGAAGGTCAATTTTGTTGATGACTGGCAAAATTTCAAGGTCATTATCTAGTGCTAGGTAAACGTTTGCTAAAGTCTGAGCTTCAATACCTTGTGCAGCATCAACAACTAAAATTGCCCCTTCACATGCAGCTAAGCTTCTGGAAACTTCATATGTGAAATCGACATGTCCTGGAGTATCGATTAGATGTAAAATATATGTTTCGCCATTTTTTGCTGTGTAATGTAACTGAACAGCGTTTAATTTTATCGTAATTCCACGTTCTCTTTCTAAATCCATGGAATCTAGAAGTTGTTCTTTCATTTCACGTGCAGTCAGTGCATGTGTTTTCTCTAATATACGGTCTGCTAATGTTGATTTTCCGTGGTCAATATGAGCGATAATAGAGAAATTGCGTATATGTTCTTGACGTTTGATCAGTTCTTCTCGGTTCATGCGTTCCACTCCTATTTAAACTACTAGAATTATAGCAGTGATTCGCCTTATATTGCAATGTTATGATGATGGTTCGACAAATGCTTCTTCAATCGCTCTTGCTAAAATGGCAATCGAACGATTTAACTCTTCTTCACTATTCGACACCCCACCAAGTTCAATCAAAATCATTTTTTTAGACAGGTCCTGATTATAAATTCCATTTACACCCTCGCCGGATTTTTTCATCACACCTCTTGAAATACCTGGCACTAAAGTGTTTAACTTTTTAGACAACCGTTCTGCATACGCTTCGTTTGCTTGATATTGACTGTTTTCCCCACCAATGATTAGTGCCATTTTAGCGTACGAGCTACCTTTGTAAGTAGTAGTCGTAATGGCTCTTCCAGCAGAATCTCTATGAATATCCATGATTAAGTCATAATCATGTTGGTTAATCTGTTCTTTTACATAGGGACGGACTGCATCATATGCTTGGTAAAATGCCATATTTTGTTGTTTCATCACTTTCATTGTGTCTACATTTAAAATATCTGCATCAATATTATTTTGGTTGAAGTGGTTTTTGAACATGTCGCCCAAAGATTGGACATTCGCCGTATCACTGTAGACTGTGATGATTTGTTGCCGTTTTTTTAGTATGGGATAATAAGCTTCATGTGAGTGGGTAAAATAAATCAATGTTTTAAAATTATGAGTTTGGTTCTTTTCCGAGACTTGTGTTGCGAGTGTTTTATTTGCAGCGTATGCGATTTTGGTTTCTTCCTTTGGTGTTTCAACAATTTTCTGCTGTTCTTGCCATATCGGGATTTTCGCTGCGATAATAGGTAGTGAAAAAAAGATTGCTAAGAATAATACACTAAATTTCCATCGTCGTTTGCGTCTTTGCATCCTATATCCCTCCTCCTGTTACTTTATGGAGAAGGGAAGTTATTTAGAACCTTATGCAGGGCTCAACCATCTTGTACACACGCTTGCAAGCATGGAAACATAGGCTGATACCCAATCATCAATATTTTTTGGTGTTACAAAGAGTCGTTGTTGTCCTGTTAAAACTTCTTGGAAAAGTTGCAATCTTTCATCCTTGTCCCAATTCACCCATTCGCCAAAAATCGGCAGTAATGCTTCTTGCAAAATAGGTGTATTTTCATCTACCGAGTACGAAGAAACAGATAAAGCAGACGAAGGTCTCTTTCCTTCTGATATTTTTGCGGAAATATATTTAAATAGTGATTCGACCGCATCTGTTATTAAGACGGGGCCATCAACAACAGTTGGTAATCCAATCGCAGTTACAGGACATCCCATTGTTTCTTTTGAAATTTCTTTTCTTGAATTACCGACTCCAGCACCTGGTTGAATGCCGGTATTTGTAATTTGTACAGTTTTACACAATCGATCACTAGAGTTTGTTGCAAGTGCATCGATAATGACGATTAAAGATGGCTTTATATTTTCTGCAAGTGCTTTGACAAAATCACTTGTCTCATATCCGGTTTGTGCTGTAACACCTGGGGCATAAATAATGCAATTTTCTTGAATCATAATATCTTGATTATGCAAATGTTCAATCGTCAATGGTCCAATTGCATCTGGCGTAATCGTACGATTGCCAAGTCCAATAATAAGTACTTTTTCTAACTGTTCCTTAGAATGAATTTTTTGAAGTACCTTAATAATATTTTCTTCAAATATTTCAAGACCTTCTTGATCATATGCTTCTAATGACGGTACTGATAATGTTACATAAATTCCTTCTTTTTTCCCGATATGTTCCTCTCCTTTTTTAGAAACCGTTACTTGTGTGACTTTCACGATTTCCTCCCAATTTTCTTGAATATCAATACCGTTAGAATTTCTTAACTTTGAGCGTTCTTCCTCTGTCTTATGATTAATATATGCTGCTGTTTCATCTACTAGGTCTGTTGTTGACCATTGGAAATTTTCCATAAATCTCACCTCATTTTTAGTTTGTACATTGTGTCAAGTAAATATTCTTTGCATTTCTCTCTTGATTTTTCTATTAGGACTTTGTTATAATGATGCTTGTTGTATAGACACAGAAAGTTGAGAATTTACTCATCTCGATTCTTTTTAGGAGGTGAACGTTAATGCCAAACATTAAATCTGCAATCAAACGCGTAAAAACTGCTGAAACTGCTAACACTCAAAACGCACAAGCAAAATCTGCTATGCGTACTGCTGTGAAAAAAGCTAACGCTGCACTTGATGCAAAAGAAGAAAACGCAAAAGAACTTTTAAATGTTGCTGTTAAATCATTAGATAAAGCAGCTTCTAAAGGCTTAATCCACAAAAACGCAGCTTCTCGTCAAAAAGCTAGTTTAATGAAAAAAGCTTAATCCTTTTTAGGATTCAAAAAAAGAGGATGTCCAAAAGTAATTCTTTGGACATCCTCTTTTGCTTTTATTGTCATCTTATAAAGGTTTCATCAGAAATAATTCCAAGAACCGTTCCCTTTTCCCACCCATAGATTTCAATTGTAAATCTACTTCACTTAATCCATACAATGCTTTTAACAATGATTCATCTGATACATTAATATGATCTTCCACTATTCTCTTGACACGATAAGGATTCACTTTTAACTGTTTTGAAATTTGTCCCGGATGATATCCTTTTTTCAATAAATAATAGACATTCGACATGAGTCGAATTTGGGAAGCCAATAAAGCAACGAGCATAATAGGCTCTTGTTTTTGTCGTATTAAATCATGGTATATTGACAAACATTGTGAGATATCATGTCGCATATATGCATTTAACATTTTAAAAGCGTCTTGTTCTAAAGTTTTGGCTACTAAATTATCAACCAAATCAATCGTGATATTCATTTCATCTCCAAGGTATAAACAAATTTTCTCAATTTCTGATTGTAAATGAATCATATCCATCCCAACCATTTCAATTAGTTTTGATATTGCCTCATCGTCGATTGTTTTCCCTCTTGATGATACTTCATTTCGCACCCAAACAGCTAAATCATGTTCTTTCGGGGTTTCCGCAAGCAAGTAGACTGTATGTTGTTTCATTTGTTTTGTCACTTTTTTACGTTCATCTAACTTCTCATAAGGAGCTATGAATATCGTGATGGATGTATCTGATGGAAATTCAAGCCATTTTCCTAATCTTGTCAGATCATGATTTATTTTCTCTTTCGCTTTATCTGTTGCTTTTAAAAAGTTTGCGTTTTTAGCAATGATCAACTTCTTGCTAGAAAAGAAAGGAATTGTGTCAGATTCATCGATGACATAATCTACTGGTTGTTCGTCCAGATCTACTGTGATTGTTTCAATTTCTCCTTCTTCCTCAAGTTTCATCTTAATACGTCGAATGGTTTCATCTATAAAATAGGATTCAAGTCCAGCTAACAAATAAACTGGTGCTATTTTTCCTTTTTGAATATCATTCCATAATTTTGAAAACATAATAGCCTCCTAATACTGCAACACTTATTCTAGTATACATTCAATTTTTAGAATCTGCATCGTTTGGATAAAGTGAAACTTCAATCAGTGGAGGTTTTCCGACGTACAGGACGTACTAGTGCCCACTACCTGAGTGACAGCCATCCAGCAACCCCAACCAATCGGGCGTTTACGGGCAGTTATCTCAACTGCTGCTTCTTTGAATTTTCTAAAGCCTTGTAGTTGAGTCAAAAGCCAGTTAACGCGGGATAATTTGTGTCAATGCTAGCAGAATAACCAAAACCCACATTCAAATATAGCTTTTTTGTAGGCATTACCGTATAATTAATACGAATCAGGAGGGATATAAATGAATCCATTTGAACAAGATGTACAAAGTAAAAGAAATGACGCTATTGATTCAGGCGTAGGTTTTGGCGTATCATTCGTATTCTTCGCACTTATGTTCATTATTGCAACTGTAATTGACTACGTAAACCTATAAGCGTCAACACCGAAAAAGCTTTGTCATTTGGACAAAGCTTTTTTCCTTTCTATTAATTGTGATGTTGACATAATATTCAACTGATTTGTCGATAACATTACTTCAATTGTTCCGACTTCAGCTGTGTTCAAAGTCTTCAATCCGAGTCGTTCATACCGTTCCACTACCTCTTTACTAGGATGCCCATATCGATTATTTAACCCCGTTGAGAAGACAGTTAGTACTGGATTTGTTGTAACTAAAAACGGCTCCGAGCTAGATGTTTTACTTCCGTGATGACCAGCTTTTAATATCGTTATGTTTTCGATGGATTTGATCTTTTTATTGACCAGCTCGTAATTCACCTGGTGCCTCTAAATCACCTGTAAATAATATTTTAAACTTCCCATACCGCAATAATAGTACGAGGGAATCGTCATTTCCTTCATAATGTGTATCAGCTGGTGATAGATAATCAAAATATACATCCCCTTCACGCCAATTCATTGCAACCATTTTCTCTCTTAATGGGATTTTCTTACTATTCACAAGTTGGATTACATCTTGCATCACGTTTTTTTTCCATGAATTTGGGGTGATGTGAATTTCTTTTACGCGTATTTCTTCCATTACTTCTTCTGCACCTTCCACATGATCCGCATCAGCATGTGTTAGAATCATCGTATCGATAGACCTTATACCGCGGCCTTTTATGTACGGTACAACAATCTTTCTACCAATTTCAAATTCGACTTTTGACTGTTTCCACAGATCCTGATCAAAACGTAAGAGTCCCCCTGTATCGATGACATATACCTTTTTTCGAAATGGAAGTTCGATTATGGCACAATCCCCCTGACCTACATTCAAAAAGGTGATTCGTACATCTTTGTGTAAACTTGGCGCAATATGAATTACCAGTGCAGGAATGATTATACAACTTGCAGCAATAACAAATTTACCTTTTTCAAAAAACACAAATGCCGCTAATACACCTATAAATGCTAAACTACATATTATTACACTCGGTCTTCCGGTTACCCACATTTGAAAAGGGATTGCCTGTAGCCACATAATAAGATTTGTAACAAGCCCCCTTAACGGTTCGTAGATGAAAAAAAGCAATGCTGCAAGTGGAGGAAATACTAGCCGATAGTACGAGCAAAATGATATTTAAAGGTAAAATCACAAATGAAAAAAGCGGAACAAAAACAATATTTGCGAGAAATGATGAAAGACTTAGTTCAAAGAAATGGTAAATGAGCAACGGATATACAAGAAGTTGGCATACACTTGTCAAATAGAATGATTGTACGATTACATTTTGTGTTGATTGTAATATCTTATTGGAAAATACTAAAGCGACAGTTGCTAAAAAAGAAAGCTGAAATCCGATTTGAAAAATAATGCTTGGCTGATATAAAACAAACAAAATAAAACTTAATGATAATGCATCATCAATGGATAATCGAAAAGAGTAAAATCTAACAATCATGATCATTTCCACGACGATGACTGACCGCCAGACAGAAGGGGCTCCTCCAGCCAAGCATGCATAAATTGGCAACGCAATCATTATGACAAGCTTTGCATGCTCACGCCTTACCCCCAGTCGAAGAAGCAATTCGTTTACTAATATAGCTAGTAATGCTATATGTGAACCAGAAATTGCAAATAAATGCGTAATTCCAAGCTTTTGATAGGCTCTTTCTATATCAGGATCAACATTTTCTTGTTCCCCTATAATGAGAGCTTGTGCTTCAGCTACTAAACTTTTTGGAAAAGTGTTTTCTATATGCTTTTTTACTGCAAATCTTTGTTCTGCTAATATAGTCGAAAGTGAGTTTGTCTTTTGTAAATAAGTTGCTTGTTCAATTTCATAAATGTCTTGTGCTCCATGACTTTCAATATAATCTTCCATTGAGAAAGCAAATTGATGCGAAGGCAACACTTTCGGAGCCAATTCACCCTTTACTTGAAATGTTAGACCGCTTAATGAAATACCTTCGTATTTAGCCTTTTCTTGTTGGGATTGAAATGTTTGGACAGCATATACTTTTGCACCATTTGCTAGTTTTGCAAAGCCTCTTAGCTTTGGTCCGTTAATTGTATAGGAATCTGTCCATGTTAAGGTTGTAAGTTTTTCGATGGGGTGTACTCTATGTTGTAAAATAGATGAGGTATAAAAGAAAGTAGAAAAAGAGATGATTACAAGAATTGCAATCATCCTAGCGTTTTCCTTTTTCCACCAAAAATATAAACTTAAAGGGATTAATAGTCCTAGTAGCCACTTATTTAAATGAGCTGCTACCGTTGCTAGTAATACAGCTAGCGCAACATAAATTATTTTATGTCTAATGTTGATTGACCAAATAATTCCTCCACCTTCTGTTCATATGGTTCCAATTCCTCATGGGTAGCACCACGGTCACGAAGTTCATTTAACAATTTTACATATAGCGTTATTTTCTCATCACTTAGGAAATCAATTTTCCGTTCATCAAACGGAACTTGTACAACATTGACACCCGCTTGTTCTAATAATTCGAGCGCGTACGGATCATTCTTATAGTCCGTTGCATAAAAAAGATTTTTAATACCTGATTGAATGATTGATTTTGTACAAGGTAAACAAGGAAAATGTGTTACATAGATGTCTGCACCATTTGTAGGTGTTCCGTATTTTGCACATTGCAACAATGCATTCACTTCTGCATGTACTGTTCGAACACAATGATTGTCTACTACATAGCATCCTTTATCGATACAATGATCATCACCTGAAATTGAGCCATTATATCCTCCAGCAATAATCCGTTTATCTCGAACAATCGTTGCACCAACGGATAATCTTGTACAAGTACTTCTTAAAGCTAGTAAATGACTTTGTGCCATAAAAATTGGTTCCATGTAATTCGCTCCATATAAATGCCTCCTGAATAAATCTACTATTATCAGTTTAGTTTTAGATAGTATGTTTTTCAACCGTCTAAATAACTTAAAATTATTGGACAGTTAAAAAATCTTTTAAAGATTCGAACGTTTTTTCACCAATACCTGTTACATTCTTTAAGTCTTCAATCGTTTTAAATGGTCCGTTTTCAGTTCGATAGGCAATAATTGCTTGCGCTTTTGCTGGTCCAACGCCATTAAGGGTAGTAAGACCTGCTTCATCTGCCGTGTTAATATTGACTAAATCAGACGACGTTTTTGCACTTTCTCCCCCATTTTGGGTAGAGGGTACAGATGTAGAAGATTGGTCAGCAATATTTAACACTTCTTCTGTTTCTTCTCCTTTTCGAGGAACGTAGATGACCATTTCATCTTGTAATTTTTGGGCATGATTAATCTGCCTTGATTGCGCATTTTTGGCATATCCACCCGCAAGTAAAATAGCATCAATCACGCGACTATCTGCATCCAGCTTATAAACGCCAGGATTTTTGACCGCTCCTTTGACATCTACCATAATGAAGGTATTTGCTACAGCACCTTGCTTTTTCACTTCATTTTGCTTGACTTCAAGTAATTCAGGTTTGGTGGTTGATTGATCTATATTCAGTTGTTTTTCATCTTGAATTGTTGAGAATAGTTCGTCCTGTGGGGGTGTGGACGATTGTTTGAAGAAATAGACAAAAGTTATACATACAACAAGTATGATGCTGGGGATAATATACTTGTTGCCATTTTTCTTTAAAAAAGAAGGAATTAGCTAAGCACTCCCTTTCTTTTCAAAAGGCATCTATACGAAGCTAATTCCAATATATATTATTTTCCAATATTTGAAAAGACTATTTTACTGCTCTAAAGAAAATTCTTTCAGATTCTTCTGTTGGTTGTTCTGTTGAAAAATCTGCAGTAACTGTAATATCACTAAAACCTGCTTGATGTAACATTTCTAAATATGTTGTTATTTCAAATGTCCGTTGATAATGGTATTCTTCAAATCGGTCATATAAACCATTTTCTTGTTGCACATAGAATACCATATCGTGATGAACAGAATGGGGTTCTTCCCCTGGCTCTGTTACCCATAAATACGTAATTTGTCCATCATCATATGTAAATGGAGATTCCATGAAGATTTCATCCATTTTAAATAAAGAATGTACATCGAAGAATAATTGTCCGCCTTGGCGTAGTGCTTGATATATGCGAGATAAAGTTTGTTGAACTGCCTCTTTGTGCTTTAAATAATTAATCGAATCAATCGGAATCGTGACAACATCGAGATTTCTAAATCCTTCTAGCTCATCCATCGACATACAGAATAGAGGTATATCAATTTTTTGCTCCATGAAACGCTGAGATGCAATCATTAGCATTTCTTCAGATAAATCAAGCCCACTTACTTCAAACCCATGTGCGGCAAATTTCTCAGCCATTACTCCAGTGCCACAACCAATATCTAGTAGCTTTTTATATTCTTTTGCTGGTGCAAATGTTGTAATCCAACGAATATATTCGTCATAAGGAATGTCAGTCATTAATTTGTCATAAACTTCTGCAAATCGACCGTAACTACTCATTCTGGGTCAAGCGCGATGAATTTTTCAGGTGCATCGGCCCATAGACGTTCTAAATTATAGTACTGACGTTCATCCTTATGGAAAATATGACAAACTACATCTCCAAGATCGACTAGAATCCAACGAGCAGTATCAAATCCTTCAATTCTTTTAACTTCATAGCCCTCTTTATGTGCTACATCAGCAATTTCTCGTGCAATTGCTTGTGCTTGACGATCAGAATTCCCGTGGCAAATTAAGAAATAATCTGCTAATAATGAAACACCTTGCATATTTAATACAACAATATCTTCTGCTCGTTTGTCATCTGCTGCTTTAAAAGCAATATCTAATAATGGTTTTGTCATTCTTTCACTTTTCCTTTCTTTTGCAACAATAAGTTGTTATAACATTTAAATGAATCTGGAAAAACTCGGTTGATGCTTGTTGATCAAAAATGATATCGAATGGGCAATACATTTAATCATTAAATCATCTAATTCTAATTTCTTTGCTGCCATGCGTAACTCATCTACACCAGGAAATTTACGATTAGGTTCAATCATATCTGCAATATAGACGATTTTCTCTAAATTACTTTGCAAAGCTCTTCCTGTTGTATGAAATCTGATTGCATTAAGCATGTCCTCATCTGTTACATTAAATTCTGTTTTTGCTACATAAGCACCTACAGGACCATGCCAAAGCTCATGGTGATACTCGAGTAATGTAGGATCCATTTGCTGTTCGATGATTACTTGCTTCATCCAATCACGGTCTGCATACTTACAAGAATCATGTAAGATTGCAGATACCTCTGCCTTTTTGGAATCTTCTCCAAAATGTTTCGCAAGCTCTATAGCTGTATCCGTCACACCAATTGTATGGATATAACGCTTTTCCGGCATACGGTCTTTCATCGCTAATAATAATTCATCGCGTTCCATATAAACCTTCCTCTCGTATATACTGTTCAACGGCTGTCGGCACTAAAAATGTCACAGTTCGTCCTTCTTGTAATCGATCGCGAATCATTGTAGAAGATAAATCCATAAGAGGGGCTTCTATTAGTTGTACTGGAAGTTTTGTTTTTCCTTGCGTACCTGGACGATGTACTCCAACAAAATGGACTAATTCAGTTAGTTCCTTTATATGGTACCATTCATCAAGCATATCAATCATATCGCCACCGATAATGAAATAGAATTCCGTATCTGGTTCACGAGATGTTAAAACTCTTAATGTATCATATGAATAAGATACTCCACCTCGCTCGATTTCATACGGCTCGATTTTAAAGTATGGAATAGATTGAATGGCAAGTTTTGTCATATGCAATCTGTCTTCTGCGGTAGCATCTTGTGGTTTTACTTTATGAGGAGGTACCGCATTTGGCATAAAACGTACTTCGTCTAAACCTAAAACATCATAAGCCTCATTTGCCATCATCAAATGCGCCATATGAGGTGGATTAAATGTACCACCAAGAAGTCCTACTTTTTTCATCTAATCAAATCCTTATTTTGCTTTTGGTAATTCGATTTTACGATGTTCACGTTTTGATGCTTGTTTATATAAAACAACTGTTAACCCAATTAGTTGAACAAGTTCTGAATTTGTTCCTTCTGCTAATTGCTCAGCTACTTCTTTTTTATCAACCTCACAGTTGTCTAAAATACGAACTTTCAATAGCTCGCGTACTTCTAATGCTTGTTTAATTTGAACAAGCATTGCTTCATTTACTCCACCTTTTCCAACTTGGAAAATTGGTTGTAATGAATGTGCCTCAGCACGCAAAAAACGTTTTTGTTTACCTGTTAACATGAAATTAATTTCCTCCTAATTGCTCAAGCAAAAGATCTTGAACGACTTCTGCTTTCGGATAACTACCAGTCCAATAACTGTAAGCAAGTGCACCTTGGTGGATGAACATACCTAGACCAGTTACAACTGTAGCACCTTTTTTCTTTGCCTCATTTAAAAATGGTGTCATTAATGGATTATACACAATATCCGCAACGATTGCAGTGGCAGATAATTGATCAAGCGACAATGGCAAGGCAAATTCACTTTTGTTTAAGCCTGCTGAAGTGGTTTGAATCAGAATTTCAAACCCTTCTAGCTTCTCTGCTGCTTCGCTTAAAGAAATGGCTGTTGCCTCTATATCTAACTCATTACATATCGTTTGCGCTTTTGGTACAGTTCGATTAGCAATCGTAATATGTGTGTATCCTGAATTTACAAGTGCAAAAACAATTCCTCTTGCTGCACCCCCTGCACCAATAACTAATATATGCTTTTCATGATGACTATTGCCAACTTTTTCTTCTAACGAACGGACAAAACCTAAACCATCCGTATTATATCCCTTGTAAGTCCCATCTTGTAAACGAACGACTGTATTGACAGCACCCATTTTCCGAGCTGACTCATCAAGTTCATCTAAAAAGGGAATGATTTTCTCTTTATGTGGAATGGTAATATTCCATCCACTGCAACCAAGCGTTTTTAATGCTATTACTGCTTGTTCCAATTCGCAAGGCTTAACATGGATTGGAATATAGCTTGCATCTCGATTTTCTTCTGTCATCCATGCATTATGCATAAGTGGCGACATCGAGTGATGAATAGGATCCCCAATAACTGCGTACCATTTTCTCAAAACTAAAACTCCCCCTAGATTAACGAAGGACGAACTTGAACTTCTACACCTTCTGGGGCATATGCTGCAATTACCACATTTGGATCTTGAATCGTGATCCAACCTAGACCTGAAAATACGATATCTGTTTTTGCTTCTTTAATTGAAAATTCATGTCGTACTAATTTTGGTAGTTGGTCCATATACTGCTTAGATGGTGGAGCAAGTAATTCGCCTTTATGATTTTCGTACAATTCATCCGCATTTTCTAATTTTGTTCTGTGAATATTTAAATCATTTGCAATGTGAACCGTAAATGCAGATCTTGGTCCTTGTATAAAATCAAATCGAGCTAAAGCACCGATAAACAATGTTTGTTCTGGATTTAGTTGGAATATTTTTGGTTTGATTTCTTTTTTAGGCATAATAAATTTCAATTCAGATGGATCTAAATAATGTGCCATTTGATGATGATTAATAATTCCTGGTGTGTCATAAATAGCATGTCCATCATCTAAAGGAATTTCAATCATATCAAGCGTTGTCCCTGGGAAATAAGATGTAGTAATGATATCGCCTTCACCTGTAGCTTGTTTGATAATACGGTTGATAAAAGTAGATTTACCTACATTCGTACATCCTACAACATAAACATCTTGGCCTTTGCGATATTCATCGATTGCATCCATCGCTTCTTGCATTCCTCGTCCTTTTTGTGCACTTACTAACAAAACATCAATCGGTTTTAATCCTAACTCTTTTGCTTCTCGTTTTAACCAATTGATTACCTTTTGCTTTTTCACAGAATTTGGCAAAAGATCTGCTTTGTTTGCTATTAGTAGTACTGGATTGTTACCAACAAAACGATGCAAGCCTGGCAACCAGCTCCCATTAAAATCGAAAATATCTACAATTTTCACAATCAATCCTTTGTGTTTACCTAATCCATTTAGAATTCGTAAGAAATCATCATCTGTAAGTGACACAGGTTGAAGTTCATTGTAGTTTTTCAAACGGAAACAACGCTGGCAAATGACATCTTCTTTTTCCAAAGAGGAAACAGGAGCATATCCTGGTGCGTTTTTGTCTTCTGTTTGGATTTGTGTACCACAGCCGATACAATGTGGCATTTCGTTCATTATTTTTCCTCCCAAGTTTTAATACCTTTTTTGCTTAAATATTTATACACACGTCTTTCAATCATACGATTAAAACGCGTAACAAAACCATCTGATTGAGCAACAGGTTTAACTAATATGGTGTGCAATTTTCTACGATTTGCCCCCATCATATCTGTCAGCATTTGATCGCCTAACATCAAAACTTCTTCCGGTCTCATTTTGAGCAGATCAAGTGCTCGCTTAAATCCTCTTGAAAGTGGTTTTTGAGCTTTAAATATATAAGGAATCCCTAATGGATCCGCAAATTTTTTAACACGAGGCTCTTTATTGTTAGACAGGATAACAATTTGAATACCAGCATCATGCATTTTTTTGAACCATTCAATAAGTTCTTCAGTAGCATCTGGTCGGTCCCACTCTATCAATGTGTTATCAAGGTCTGTAATAATCCCTTTAATGCCCATTCGCTTCAGCTTTTCCGGTGTTATATCAAAAACCGATAGAGCAAATTCTTTTGGCATAATTATTTTGTACAAATTTTTTCACATCTTTCTAATTTAATGCGGAGGATACTTAAGCATATTGACACTTAAACTTAACTTTTAAAATTATAACATATGTGCGAACGCTTGACCCACCTTGATATGTGCACCTTGCACAACATTCTCTAAAAATTCAACGCTATTTTCATTAAATAACAATACAACCGTTGAACCAAATCCAAAGAACCCGACTTCTTCTCCTTTTTTCCAATAATCCGCAGTATTCGTAATATTAATCGAGTTGACAAACATTGCGCCAACTTTTATAAATGCACAACGCGAACCATTATCAGCTTCCAATTCCGTAATTTGTCGGTAGTTTTTTGAGATTGGTTGGTTACCATAAGTTAACCCTAAACTATTGACTGGGTAAGACTTTCTGCCAAGCGTATATTGTCTCACCACATTCGCATCAATTGGACAATGAAATCGATGATAATCGGCTGGACTTAGGTAAAAAACGATATACTTACCGTTTAAGTACCGATCAACGATTTCATTTTTTCCAAGTAAATCTTTTAAATCATAGGATTTCCCTTTCACATAAAAAATTGTATTTTTCTCTATATCACCAAACGATTCGATTTTTGCATCAACTGGGCTTGTATAAATATCGTTTCCTTCCGCAATAAGTCGAGTGTTTGCTTTTAGATTTCTTATAAAAAAATCATGTAGATTACGGAAGTCTTCTTTTTTTTCTGAAACCTCATCAAGCTTAATTCCGTATACATGAATGTATGAAGAAATGAATTTTTTACTTAATCTTGAAGTTGATAGATGTTGAAGAAGGAAGGATGACCATTTCCCATTTGTCAGCTCTATAATAGATCGGTAAAGTTTTTCTCTTATCAATTGATTACCTCATTCTTAAAAAGTTTTACAGTACTACATAAAAAGCAGTATAATAATAAAATATAGAAATATAAAGGAGTGCTGTCCATTGTTTCTTATTCAAAAAGTGGATACCACAATTAAAAAAATGAAATCACACTTAGCAAATTTAATCACAATTGGTAATATTTCATTTGGTGGTGCATCAATCATGTCTACCATCAATGAAACTTATAATTATGCTGTCTTGTTTATATTTATTGCTGCATTTTTAGATCGATATGATGGAAAAGTAGCTCGGAAATTTAATCAAGAATCAGAATTAGGAAAACAATTAGATTCCATGAGTGATATTATATCATTTGGCGTGGCCCCTGCGTTACTAATGTATGAAATGACATTAAGGGATTATGGAACTATTGGTATGATTGTTACCGTATTGTATATTGCTTGTGGTGCATTTAGACTTGCCCGTTTTAACATAACAGAATCAAATGGTTACTTCTGCGGATTACCTATTACCGCAGCTGGTGCGATTTTAACGGTATCATTTTTCTTTATTCCTATCCTTTCAACAGTATTTTTTATGTTTTTGTTCCCTCTATTATCTATTCTTATGATTAGTACATTTTCTCTAAAAAAAGTTTAGAAAAACATTTTCAAGTGATCTACAATTGTAGGTCACTTTTTTGTTGTAAAAAGGCAGTTCGTGTCATATGTTGTATTATTCACTATCACGAAAGGATGAAGACCATCAGTACCCTTTTAACAGCCATTTTGCAACTCTGGGTTGATCTACCTGTCATTCTTGGCTATTTAAAAGGGCAATCTTTTCCTCAGCCCTTTACGAAGGAAGAAGAAGCAGAATGTCTTGAACGATTTTTAAATGGTGATGAATCAGCAAAGTTAGAGTTAATTGAAAGAAACATGCGCTTAGTAGCTCATGTAGTAAAGAAATTCCATCCAAAACATGAGCAATTAGATGATTATATCTCGATTGGAACCATCGGATTAATGAAAGCAGTTGCAAGCTTTACGCCACAGAAAAAAACCCGACTCGCTACTTATGCTGCCAGATGTATCGAAAATGAAATATTAATGCACTTACGAAGTCAGAAAAAAGTGCAAAAGGACGTTTCGCTTTATGAAACCATCGGATCAGACAAAGATGGCAATCCCCTTGAAATTGCTGATTTTCTTCAAAGTGACGATCCCTCAACAGAGCAACAAATTGAACGACGTGAAGAGGAACAAAGATTATATGAACACTTAGATTTATTGGATGAAAGGGAACTATCGATTATTCAACAACGTTATGGTCTTGGCCAACAAGATGCGAAAACACAAAAAGAAATTGCACAGGAAATGAACATCTCAAGGAGTTATGTAAGTAGAATTGAGAAAAGGGCTTTAATCAAGCTCTATCAACATTTCAAACGAAAAAAATCATAGAGGGATGAACGATTCATATTAATAATTAAAAAAGGAGTTGCCCAAAAAGATTAGGGAACTCCTTTTTCGATTGTTTATCTAGAATTTTGCATGTTTGGCACTACTTTTATTATCCTAGCTTTTCTCGCTAGCCCTCGAGGGTGCACAGGATGTGTACCCGGTAGCCGGTTGCGCTCGGCGTTGTCGCGGTTCTTAGGCTTATCTTCCTTTAACGGGCGCGCTCAGCACTTAATTTCTATCCAGCTTCACGCGCCAGCCCCTCGAGGTCGCTTCGGTCTCTCGGTCGAAAGCTGGAAAGACGCTTTCGATTCGAGCCCTCCAGCGCTTGTCGGGGCTTAACGGGCGCGTTCAGCACTTAATTATCAGGAGATACTTCGGATACCATTATTAGACTTAATACTACTGTGATTGCTACTGCAGATACCATAATGAATGTCATATTAGTCCCTCCTAACATCACAAGAATGTAGTAACTTAACTACATTTATCTTATCACCTGAAAGATGTTGTGGAAGGGATCATTTTGAACATCTGCTGTCTATTCCATGACATAATTGTGTCGTTCTTATAACTTTGAAATAACTTTTAAGACAATTTGTGTTGAATGTTTTGCTGCCACTGGTAAGAATTCGTCAAAGCTGATATTTGATTCTTTTCCAGCGATATCAGATAATGCACGGATCACAACAAATGGTGTACCAAATTGATAACAAACTTGGGCAACAGCTGCTGCTTCCATTTCAACAGCTTTCATAGTTGGGAAATAGCCACGTACTTTTTCAACTCGAACGGGATCATTCATAAATGAATCTCCTGTAGTGATTAAACCTACTGCAAATTGGTGTTCACCAATTTCAGTAACTGCTTCTTCGGCTAGTTTCATTAGTTTTTCATCAGATTTAAACGCTGCTGGAAGTTGCGGTACTTGTCCAACTTCATAGCCAAAGATTGTTACATCTACATCATGATGACGGACTTCATCAGAAATGACAATTGCACCTACCTCCAGATTTTCATCATATCCGCCTGCAGAACCCGTATTGATTACTACATCTGGTTTATATTCATCAAGCAGAATTGTTGTAGACATGGCAGCATTCACTTTACCAATTCCACTTTTTAATAAAATGACTTCTTTGCCTTCATATGTACCTTCTGTATATTCACTGTTTGCAATTGTTTTGGTTGATGTATTTTCGAGTGTATTTCGGAGTAATTCCACTTCTTCTTCCATTGCACCGATTACAGCAATTTTCATGTGACTCTTCCTCTCTAATGTGACGCTATTCTTTATATGCTAAATTGGACATGTTCGTTAAAAGTAGCCTTTTAGCTTATATTACAAGATAAAACAAAAGACGGCTATCCGTCAAGATTCGGATAACCGCCTTAGCATATTAATACGCGCCTTTATATGTTTTTAGAACTTCTAATTTTGTTGGTTGCCAACCTTCATTTGAAACCCATTTCATGGTAACTCGGTAGTTCTTCTCTTTATCTTTTGAAGAAACGATCCCAATTGAAGTGTCTGGACTTCCTCCATTTTTGATATACCAAATGATCATATCTTTTTCATCTAATCCCGTAGTATTAGCGATTGTTTTTATTTTTTCATTCCAATCTACAGAACCCTTACTATAACTTGATGCATGCGTACCACCATTGTCCTTTTGAGTAGTTTTTGTTGGTTTCCAATTCGAGTCCGTTACGACGTTGATTACGTTAGGATCATTAGAAGACTCTGTGGTAGCTGTTTCACTATTTTGATAGTTGTAATTTGCATCTGTATTAGAATCTGTTGAAGTAATTTGATCAGAACTTGTTACTACTCCTGTATTATTTTGTTCAGTCGTATTTGCTGTTGTGCTAGTGGTAACTTGATTCGTATTAGTCTCATCAACACTATTTGTAGTATCACTTTCAGTTTGATCTTGTTTATCTGCTTCTTTTTGAGCAAGTTCAGCTTGCTTAGCTTTCTCTTTTTCAATCTCCTTTGAATCTTTCACTACGATATTTTCATCCTTAGCATTCGTGTCATGCTGCGTGTCATTTGCGACCTTATCATTGTTTGCGGAATCCTTACTTGAAGAACCCCCTATTACGATAGTAGCTGCAACGATTAATATTAATACAACGACGATGCCAATTAACAGGTTTAAAACTTTATCCATTTTACGCTTTCCTGTATTTTTTGGCTTATTTTCTTTTGGGTTATATCGACGTCCTATCTCTGCCATGTGTATTCCCCCTTTATATTACTTTATATGATGGCTCTTATTAGTTTAATAGTATTAAATCTGTCTTATGATTATCATAGCATAGAATTAGAAACAGCTTCTAGACTTAGACAAAAACACGACTAATTTCATCTATATGAACGAAGGATGGATATTATTCTAAATAAATGGTTCTATGTCAAATGTTAGAGTAATAAGTGGAAATTCTCTATCAGAGTCTTTTTGTGGATGTTTGGACTAGTGAAGAGCTACTCTGGTCCTGATTCTCATAGTAAGAATAGTCCATATTTGGTAGTTTGTTGCCTTTCTGAAATTTTGTTGCACTTTTAGGCCATGTTGTTGCCTTTTCTGTTGGGGTTGTTACTTTTTTATGGAGTTTGTTGCCCTTTTGGAGTAGATTGTTGCCTTTCTAATTTTTGTTGCACTTTTTGGCCATTTTGTTGCCTTTTCTTATGAGATTGTTACTTTTTTCATGGAGATTGTTGCCTTTTGGAGTAGATTGTTACCTTTCTTTTCTTTATCAAATGGGCAATTAGTGTGTAGATCCTCACTAATGCATTATTTGGTTTGCAACAGCAAAAAACTCACCCATAAAGGATGAGTTTTTATAATGGTAAAGATTATTTGATTGAAAGAATTTCAACATCCATATCTCCACCAGGTGTAGAGATTTTCACTTTATCTCCTACTTTTTTACCAAGTAAGCCTTTAGCAATTGGTGAGTCATTTGAAATACGACCTTCGAATGGGTCTGCTTCTGCAGAACCTACGATTGTGTATGTTTCTTCGTCTTCATCAGGAAGTTCTTTGAAAGATACTGTGCGGCCAATTGTTACGATATCTGAAGCGCTTGTACCTTCTTCAATAATGATTGCGTTACGAATCATTGTTTGTAGTAGTGAGATACGGCCTTCTACGAAACCTTGTTCATCTTTTGCTGCATCGTACTCAGAGTTTTCGGATAAGTCACCGAAACTACGAGCAATTTTAATTCTTTCTACTACTTCTTTACGTTTTGTTGAAATTAAGTAATCTAACTCTTCTTCCAATTTTTGCTTACCTGCAGCAGTCATTGGATATTGTTTTTCAGTTGACAATGTTGCTCACTCCTTAAGCTATATCTTTAACTTAATAAAAATACTATGTCGCAACTTCATGAAGAATGCGACATAGTTTCTAAAAAGGATTTTAACTAATCAATTACCATGATATTACACAATACTATCAGATTCAAGGATTGTTTTTATTTTTGTAACCATTAAATCAATGGCTACTTCATTTTGTCCGCCTTCTGGAATAATAATATCTGCATAACGTTTTGTTGGTTCGATAAATTGATTATGCATTGGGCGAACAACTGAAAGATATTGTTCAATAACAGAGTCCATAGAACGTCCTCGTTCATTAATATCCCTTAAAATACGTCGAATAATACGTAAATCTGCATCAGTATCGACAAATATTTTAATATCCATTAAATCACGCAAATCTGGATCACCTAATACTAAAATCCCTTCAAGGATAATCACATCTTGCGGATCAATGTGAATCGTTTCTTTTGATCTTGTGTGAAGTGCATAGTCATAGACTGGCTTTTCAATTGGTTTACGATCTAACAAATGTTTAACATCTTCAATTAATAATTCTGTATCAAAAGCATTTGGGTGATCATAGTTTGTTTCTAATCTTTTTTCAAATTCCAAATGACTTTGATCTTTATAATAATAATCTTGTTCAATTACGACTACTGAATGATCTTTAAAAACATCATGGATGGCGTGAGTAACACTTGTTTTACCTGAGCCAGAACCTCCAGCAATACCAATCACGACTGGACGTTTACTTCCCATTATCGCATCTCCTTGCGCATCATATTATGCGGATATAGTTTATGTTCGCATTTAAAACGAACAATTTGTAATGGGTGTCGTGCAGCATCTAATGATTCTCCATCTTCATCCCAAACTTCATCAATAACAACTGTAAAGTTTTCAATTTCTGGACCGAAGAATTCTACTTCGTCTCCTGGTTTAAAATAGTTACGTTGTTGCAATGTTACCATTTTAGTATCATCGTTGTAATCTAATACCATACCTACGAAATCAAATTTAGTTTGTTTACCGTGTTCCCCAAACATTTGTTGTTCATATCCTGGTGCACCTTCAAAGAATGAAGAAGCTGTTTCACGGTTGGCACATTTATCTAGTTCTTCAAGCCATTCACGTTTAATTGTAAAATCATCTGGATCTGCACAATATGCATCAATTACTTTACGATAAACACTTATAACAGTTGCAATATAGTGAATAGATTTCATACGTCCTTCTACTTTTAATGAATCAATTCCTAATTCAATAATTTTTGGAATGGATTCGATTAGTTTCAAGTCTTTAGGACTCATTGCAAAGGCTTCGTCACCTTCATCAAATAATGGCTTTTCTTCACCATCTTCCACTGCATATAAATCATAATCCCAACGACATGATTGACAGCAACCCCCTCGGTTTGAGTCACGAGCAGTCATATGGTTAGATAATACACAACGTCCAGAATACGCGATGCACATTGCACCATGGACGAATGATTCTATTTCAATATCAACTTTTTCTTTCATCAATTGAATCTCTTCCGCACCTGTTTCACGGGCAAGAACTACACGTTGTAGCCCTTCTTCTTTCCAATATTGGACAGCCTTCCAGTTAGAAAGAGATTGTTGAGTACTAAGGTGAATTTCAAGTTTTGGTGCAACTTGTTTACACGTTTCGATAATTAATGGGTCAGCTACAATTATTCCTGATGCCCCTGCGTTTTCAAGAGCACGTAAATAATCTTCTATCCCATTCATATTCTCATTATGAGCAAATATATTTGTCGTTACATAAATTCTTGCTCCATATTTATTGGCAAATTCTACACCTTCTCGAATTTCGTCGATTGTAAAATTACCTGCATTGGAACGTAATCCAAACTCTTGTCCACCAATAAACACAGCATCCGCGCCATAATGAACTGCAATTTTCAATTTTTCTAAGTTACCAGCAGGCGCCAATAACTCAGGCTTTTTTATAATAACTCTTTTGCCATCTCGAATTTCACTAATACGATCATTTTTTAATAATGTCAACGCTTGTCTTCTCCTTTCTAATATACTGTTTCTTTAAAGAAGAAGCCGGTATCTAGTGGGCGAAGTTCTGGTTGAATTTCTTCAATTTTCGCTAATAACTCTTCTTTAATATCAAAATATTCATCTGGTGATTGTGCATATGCATCAATTGCCTTACGATACATTTTTGTTACAGTAACTACATATTCTTCTGAATGTAGTACACCTTCAATTTTGAAAGCATCTACTTCCGCTTCAAATAATTCATCCAGTTCATCAATGATGCACATATCATTTGGACTATAGATATGCGTACCATTTAAGTCCTCATAGATTGGATATTTGCTATTCCGTTCTTTATCATGTAAGAACATATTACGTGCATTTTTGCGTTTTTCAACTTCCATGGCTTTTCCTTCATACATAAAGTAATGGCCAAGAAGAGGGCGTTTTGATTGGAACATACAAGTCATACCATGAACTTGTACTTCAATTTCAACTTCTGCATTTTCCTTTATTTCAATGACTTCATCCATGCTTAGCTCACGTGCAAGGACAGCACGAGTTGCACCTTTTTTGCCCCAATAATTCGCTTGGAACCAGTTCGTTGCAATTGTTTCAGGATTCCAATGTAATGGGAGTTCAACACCTGCTTCTCGTTTTGCAATCACGACTGCTGGATCACCAAAAACGATAGCGTCGACGCCAATTTCCGCCATTTTTTGCATATATGGCGCTAAACTATCTACTCGATCATTATGGTAGATTGCATTCATCGCAACATATACTTTTTTTCCTGCATCATGTATCAATTTTGTTGCACTAGCAACTTGTTCAATATTGAATTCTCCTGCTAATCGTAAACCAAATTGTTGTTCACCTATTAAAAAAGCATCTGCTCCTGCTTGGATAAGTGCTTGGATGTGTTCAATAGATTGTGGTGTCACAAGTAATTCAGGTTTCTTCATAAATGTCACCTCTTAATACAAATCAATAACCCATCACCAACAGGGAAGAATGAGGATTGATAATCTGGATTTTCAATAATCCATTCTGCAAATTGGTGTAAGTTTCTGATCATTGTTCTTTTTCGTTTTGGTACTTCTTTTATATCTAGATTAGAAAGGCCATGCATATACATATTGTCGATATATAATATTCCGCCTTTTTTTACAAGTGGGCTATACTTTTCAAAAAACTTTTTATATTGCCCTTTTGCTGCATCAATAAAAACGGCATCAAAAGATGGATAATTACTTTCAACATCCACTTCTAACGCGTCTCCTTCAAGTAACACAATATTTTCTTTTACAGTTGATCTTGATAGAAATTGCTTTGCTTGTTCAATCCGTGTTTCGTCACGTTCGATCGTCACAATTTTAGCTTGAGGTAGTGTTTCAGCCATTCGAATAGCGGAATAGCAGATAGCACTTCCTATTTCTAGTATCGTTTTGGGATTTTGTATACGAAGCAGTTGAAGTAATATTTCAATTGCTGGTAATTGCATAATAGGAACATAATTTTCTTTTGCAAATTGTTCCATCTCCATTAACAAGGCAGATCGTGGTTGGATGAAGGATTGTGTATATGCATCAGAAATAGCCATACAACACTCACTCCTAACTATCAAAAATACACTTTATCTTATCATGAAAATAGAAGAAAAGCGAGAGTCGCTCTTCTTCTATGCTTATTACTTAATATGTTCTTCCACTTTTTTCAAGTGTTCGTCATAACTTTTTGAAAAATGGTTATTTCCCTTTTTATCTGCAACAAAGTATAAATAGTCTGTTTCTGCAGGATTAATGGTCGCTTCTAAAGATGCTTTTCCGGCATTAGAAATTGGACCTGGTGGTAAGCCTTTGTTTTTATATGTGTTATATGGATTATTGACTTCTAAATCTTTATATAACACACGGTTTTTGTGCTCCCCAAGAGCGTATAAAACTGTTGGGTCTGTTTGTAATGGCATCTGTTTATCTAATCGATTGAAGAACACACTAGCAATTGTTTCTCGATCCGTTTTTGCTGTAGCTTCACGTTCTAGTAAAGAAGCAAAAGTTAGGAATTTATGCACAGACATCTTTTTTTCTTTCAATTGCGCTGAATATGATAATACGACTTCATTTGTTTGTGCAATCATTTGTTCAGCTATATCCTCAAGTTTTGGTTTTGGTTCAAAGAATGGATACGTTGAAGGATATAAATAACCTTCTAGTGCATAACGAATATTCTTATTATCCACAGCTTTTGTTACAGTTTTTGGGTATTTTTTCTTCATATTGTTGATAAATTCTTTGCTTGTTACTAAATCCATAAATTGTTTTTTAGAGTAATCTGTGCTTTGTTCAACACGGTCAGCAATTTGAGTAAGTGTTAATCCTTCAGGTATTGTAATTGTAAATTCAGGCTGACGATAAACTTTACCAGTTTTCAAACTCTTAATAATTTCATCTATTGTCATGGCCTGAGATAACTTATATGTACCTGCTTGAAAGGCTGACTCATTCTTGAATTTAGTATAGTATTTAAATACTTTTGCGTTTTTGATAATACCCTTATCCTCTAATGTTTGAGCAATTGTATCAATTGAAGAACCGATTGGTAAATCTACTTTTATCGAATTCGTTGCACTTTTATTAACTGGCTTCAACGCACTAGTAACGAAAAAATACATACTGATTCCGATAATGAGTGCAAGAGCTACTACTATTGTAGAAATCGTAATAACAATTTTTCGAACGATTCGTTTTTCTTCTTGTCGTTCTTTTAATTTGTTAATTTGATCTTGATTTGATGAGTTGGAACCCACTGCTTATCCTCCTTGCATAAAAAAACGGAATGCTAAGAACTCATTCCGTTTGGTTTTGGTAAGTTGTATTATTACTCTTCTCCAAATTCAGCATCAAGAGTGTTTAATACTTCTTCAACCATATCCCATTCTTCATCTGTTTCGATTGGGGCAAGTTCTCCGCCTTCTCCATCTTCAGCTGGGATAATAGCAGATGCGAAAATTTCTACTTCTTCGCCTGCTTCAGCACCTTCTTTATAATATAAAACATAAGATTTTCCGAAGTCTTCAGAATCGAAAGTATACAGTACTGCGTATACTTGTTCGTTGCCTTCTTCGTCTACGGCAATAATATGTTCGTGATCGTGTTCATGTTCGTTTTCGTGTTCATGTTCGTGTTCGTGTTCATGTGCCATTGGTTGGTCACCTCTTCATTATATTTTTGAAACTTATTCTTGTTCAATACCTTCATCAAGTTCTTCGATTACAGATTCAATATAATCCCATTCTTCTTCTGTTTCAATTGGTGATAATTCACCATCTGTACCATTTTCAGAAGGAACGAATGATGAAGCAAAGATTTCAACTACTCCATCTTCATCTTCTGAACCGATTACAGAATATAATACATAGGATTTACCAAACTCTTCAGAGTCAAAAGTATGAAGAACTTCACAAAGCTGTTCGTTTCCTTCATCATCAACGATTGTTATGTGTTGTTGTTCTAATTCTTCTTCCATTATTTTCACCTCATAACTGTTTACGGTCTAAAAATCCTTGAAGGATCATAACCGCAGCCATCTTGTCGATGACTTTTTTGCGATTTTTGCGTCTAACATCTGCTTCAATAAGCAGACGTTCCGCAGCCATCGTTGTCAATCGCTCGTCCCAAAGTGTGACGGGCATAGAGAAAGTATCTTCTAACAATTTCGCATATGCTTGTGAAGCTTCTCCTCTTGGACCAATAGTATTATTCATGTTTTTCGGGAATCCAACAACGAATTCCGTTACTCCATATTGGAGGACGAGTTCACGAATACGGTCTATACCAAATTCTTCGTTTTCCTCATCGATTTTCACAGTTTCAATACCTTGGGCAGTCCACCCAAGAGCATCGCTAATTGCTACTCCAATCGTTTTGGAGCCTACATCTAAACCCATTATTCTCATCATTTTGCCTCGTTATTCTTTTTGATATAGAACTTAACTAGTTCCTCTAAGATTTCGTCACGTTCAAGCTTACGAATTTTGTTACGAGCATCCTGATGACGAGGGATATAAGCGGGATCCCCAGATAATAGATAACCAACAATTTGGTTAATCGGATTATACCCTTTTTCTTCTAGTGCTGCATGAACATGAAGCATGGTTTCTCTTACTTCTTGTTCCATAGATTCTTCTGGGAAATTAAATTTCATCGTTTGATCAAACTTACTCATGCTCAGCACCTCACTTTAAAAGTTGTAAACTTTTTTCTATTCTTTGTTAGTATACCCGATTTTTAGTACCTTTTAAATAGATTTTACATAATTATACACAGAATCCAATGCTTCTACCAATTTGGACGCATCCTTTGCTCCAGCCATTGCCATATCAGGACGACCGCCGCCTTTACCTCCGCAAAGTTCAGCTACATGTTTGACGATATTGCCGGCATGATAGTTCCCACCAGCTATATCTTTTGTCACACCTGCACAAAGCATAACTTTATCACCAGCAGTCGCACCAAGTACAATAATACTATTATCCATTTTTTCTTTCAAATCGTCCATTAATTGACGCAGTTGATTATTATCTTTTGCTTCAACCTTAGTTGATAATACTGTAACGTCTCCAATTTGTTGCGCGCTAGATAAAATGTTAGATGCTTGAGCACCAGCCATTTTAGCTGATAGTGATGCATTTTCGCGTTGTTGTTCTTTTAATTCATGTTGTAAACTTTCAACACGTGCTACTAAATCTTTTGGATTTGATTTTAGTAAACCTGATGTTTGTTCTAGAATATGTTGTTCTTCTTTAGCTGCAAGGTATGCGGCTTGACCAGTTACAGCTTCAATACGGCGAGTACCTGCGCCAATACCACCTTCAGAGAGAATCTTGAAGAAGCCAATTTCAGAAGAACGTTTTACGTGAATACCCCCACAAAGTTCGATAGAGTAATCAGATACTTGAACAACACGTACTACATCACCGTATTTTTCACCGAATAACGCCATTGCGCCCATTGCTTTTGCATCTGCGATTGGCATTTCTTCGATTACAACAGGAATGTCTTCCCATACTTTTTCATTGACGATTCGTTCGATTTTTTCTAACTCTTCTTTTGTTACTGCTCCAAAGTGCGAGAAGTCAAAACGTAAACGGTCTGGACCTACATAGGAACCTGCTTGGTTGACATGTTCACCAAGTGTATCTTTTAATGCACGTTGTAGAAGGTGTGTTGCTGTATGGTTTTTGACAACCAAATTACGTTCAGAACGATCTACTTGTGCAAATACTTCATCTTCTACATGCATTTCACCAGATTCTATAATAACTGTATGAAGTGGTTGACCATTTGGTGCTTTTTGAACGTCTTTAACAAATGCTTTAAATGAATCATTTGAAATGGTACCATGGTCAGCAATTTGTCCACCCATTTCAGCGTAGAATGGTGTTTCACTTAAAATAACTAGTACTTCTTCACCTTCAGAAGCGGATTTAGCTTCTGCTCCACCTACTACCATCGCTGCAATTGTTGTGTGAGATTCTAAAGTTTCATAACCAACAAATTTACTACTTTGAGTTAAATTCGCTAGCACTTCAGATTGTACATGCATAGAATCAACATCTTGACGTGCATTACGAGCACGTTCACGTTGAGCTTCCATTTCAGTATTGAAACCTTCCTCATCAACTTTCATGCCAACTTCTGCTGCATATTCTTCTGTAAGTTCTACAGGGAAGCCAAATGTGTCGTAAAGACGGAATGCATCTTTGCCTGGGATGATTGTTTCGCCTTTTGCTTTTTGTTCTTCTACTACTTCATTGAAAATAGCTAAGCCATCATGAAGTGTTTCGTGGAATCGTACTTCTTCGTTTTTAATTACACGAGCGATAAATTCTGCTTTTTCTTTTACTTCAGGGTAGAAGTCAACCATGATGTTACCAACTGTTGGTACTAGTTCATACATAAATGGTTTTTCAATACCAATTTGTTTTGCATAACGTACTGCACGACGTAGCAAACGACGCAATACATAGCCACGACCCTCATTTGATGGAAGTGCGCCATCACCAATTGCAAAGGCTACTGTACGGATATGGTCAGCAATTACTTTGAATGGTGTGTTGATATCTTCTTCACTACCGAAGATTTCACTTAAATCAATTTCGCCAGGACGTTTATATTTGCGGTTTGCAAGCTCTTCAATTTTTTCGATAATTGGCATAAATAGATCTGTATCGAAATTCGTTGGTACATCTTGTACAACTGAAGTAATACGTTCAAGACCCATACCCGTATCAATATTTTGTTTTGGTAGCGGTGTATAGGTGCCATCAGGATTGTGGTTAAATTGTGAGAACACTAGGTTCCAAATTTCAAGATAACGTTCATTTTCCCCACCTGGATATAGTTCTGGGTCATTCAAATCATTACCGTATTTTTCGCCACGGTCATAGAAAATTTCTGAGTTTGGACCACTTGGACCTTCACCAATATCCCAGAAGTTCCCTTCTAAACGAATTAATCGTTCTTCTGGAATACCAATTTCGTTTTTCCAAATATCATATGCTTCTTGGTCTTCAGGATGAATCGTAATTGAAAGTTTTTCTCCATCAAAGCCCATCCATTTAGGGTCTGTTAAGAATTCCCATGCATAATGAATGGCTTCTTTTTTGAAGTAATCGCCAATTGAGAAGTTACCAAGCATTTCGAAAAATGTATGATGTCGTGCTGTTTTACCAACGTTTTCAATATCATTTGTACGAATGGCTTTTTGGGCATTTGTGATACGTGGATTTTCAGGGATTACAGAACCATCAAAATATTTTTTTAAAGTTGCAACGCCAGAGTTAATCCAAAGTAATGAGTTATCATTAATTGGAACAAGTGGCATACTTGGTTCTTGTTTGTGATTTTTTTCTTCGAAGAATTCAATGAATTTACGACGAATTTCTGCAGATTGCATGTTTTTTTCCTCCTTCAATACAATAAAAAAACCTCCATCCTCTGCACAATAACAGGGACGAAGGAATAATTCGCGGTACCACCCTAAATTATAATAGTTTTCACTATTATCTCTTAATTGACCTTAACGCGGTGAACGGCAGTTTTTGACTGCACTCTGGATGAGCTTTCCTAGAAGGTTAGTGAAGGTTCTCACAGCCAAGGAACCTTTTTCTGAACACACCCCAAAAAGTACTTTTTTCCATCAACGTTTTAAACTATAGGGTATTAATTAGTACATTTGCTAAAAGTCGAAATTTATCCAATTTTAACTATTATCTATTTTAAAAAATGAAAGGTTATCTGTCAATTATCTATATCCATGAAGTCGTATGGACTAATTCCTTTCATCCCAATCATCGGATGTATAAAATTTACATTTTCTACAGTAAGGATTGCAGTCATTTCATTAGTTACATGTTCCTCATCATCTTCATATTGTTCCTCAATCATTGATGAGGGACCGTTTTCTACTTCATTATTTTGTACTGTTTTTTCAGCTTCTATTGCCTCAACAGTATGTTCATTATTTAATCGATCGCTTAAAGTTGTATGTCTCTCTAAGTCATCTGTTCTTTGAAAACCATAAACAAAAGTATCAGGTTCTCCACATAGTATTAAAAAATTCTTCGCTCGAGTAATGCCTGTATAGAGCAGATTTTTTCTTAACATCTTAGAATAACTGCGCACAATAGGCATGATGACCATTGGAAACTCGCTACCTTGTGATTTGTGAATCGAACAACAGTAAGCAAGGGTTAGCTGATTTAAATCTCCTTTTTGGTACGTAACTTCAATCCCATCGAAAGAAACGACTAAAAGATCTGTTTTTTCAATCGTTTCTTTCGCTTTAATAATTGAAATGACTTCACCCATATCTCCGTTAAATACATTATTATTCGGTTGATTGACTAGTTGAAGTACCTTATCTCCAATGCGATAAATCGTGTCACCAAATGCAATTTCCTTCGTTTTTTCACTTTTTCTTGGGTTAAGTAGCTCTTGTAACATTTTGTTTAAAGCATCGATTCCAGCACTCCCTCTATACATAGGAGCTAATACTTGAACGTCATGAATCGAAAAGCCTTTATTAATCGCACTTTTAACAACTTGCCCGACAACATCTGCTATTTGGTCTTGCCCTGCTCGGATAAACGAGCGATCACTTGTTTTTAAAGATAAGTCTTTTGGTACGATACCTTGTTTCATCTGATGCGCTAATTCAATGATAGAGGAGCCTTCAGATTGTCTATATACATCTTTTAATTCAACAGTTGGAATGGCTTTTGAAGCTAGTAAATCCTTAAGCACTTGCCCAGGTCCTACAGGTGGCAATTGATCTTGGTCTCCAACGAAAATCACTTGGCAATCATCATTGAGCGCTTTTAATAGTTGATTGGCAAGCCACGTATCAACCATTGACATTTCATCAACGATAATAAGTCGACCTGCCACTTCTCGCTCTGTATCTTCATCTTTTTCATGGCCAGTAAACCCTAGCAAACGGTGTATGGTCATAGCAGGTAATTCTGTGGATTCACTGAGTCTTTTTGCTGCTCGACCTGTTGGAGCTACGAGAACGATTGGAAAATCCTCGTCTTTTGCAGCATAGTCTTTAGGATTTAGTGATAGACCGTGCAATTCTGCATAGACATCAACAATTCCTCGTACAACCGTTGTTTTACCAGTACCAGGACCACCTGTTAATATCATGACTGCGGAGTTAATTGCAGTTTCGATCGCTTCAATTTGCGTTTCTGCGTAGGATACGCCGAAACGTTCTTCTGCATCACCAATACGTTTACGAATTTCTGATGATGGAAACGCTGAATGCTCTTTGTTTTTTTGTGCTAATTCAGTGATTTTCGTTGCAATTCCTATTTCTGAATAGTAAAGAGAAGGCATATAGATTCTAGTCTCTTCACCACACACCTTGCCATCTTCGCCAAGTTCAATAATACAACGAGAAATATCGTCATAATCGATTGAGCAACTTTGACTGGATTCTAATAGTTTTTTGGCTTGAGGCATGATTTCTCTTGCATCTAGAAAGACATGACCTTCAGATAAAGCCGCAACATTTAATAAATGCAATATGGCCGCTTTAATGCGATCAGGGTGATTTCCCGTGATATGTAATTTTGCCCCTAACTCATCGGCACGTTGGAAGCCAATTCCCTCAATATCTTCTATCAAGCGATACGGATTCTTCTGAAGGATTTGTATGGTTTCCCCTTCATACATTTGATAGATTCGAACTGCAATTTGAGCACCAAATCCCCATTCATTTAGTTGAATCATAATGCGATCGAGTCCGAGGTTTTGTTCAAGTACAGAACGAAGGGTTTGTTTTTTGTCTTCATTTAATCGAGGAATATCATCTAATGCATCAGGGTTTTCGATAATCACCTTGATGGCATTGGGGCCAAGCTTTTTCACAATTGTTTCTGCAGTACGATGACCAATACCTGGAAATAAATCACTAGCTAAATATTGAACGACCCCAGTTTCAGTAGCTGGAATCTCTTTTTCAAAAGTATTCGCTTGAAACTGTAGGCCGTATTTTGGATGTTGCTTTAATTGACCTGTATATCGATACATAGCTTCCTCAGCAACAGTTGGAAAATAACCGGTTACGATTATTTCCTTTTCTTTATAATCTGTATTTGTTTCTTGGATTTTCAATTTTACAATGGAAAATAGGCTTTGAGCATTATGAAATATAGTGACAACAGGTCGACCGACGATAAATTGCTGTTCGTCATTAAATAATGATAAATTTTCAGCCAACACTGTCGCCTTCTTTCAAAATTAGTTCTTTTTCATCGCAAGCATATCATGTATATATCGAGCTTGCTCAAATTCAGGTTGTAATGTAAATGCTTGTTTTAAATGATACATTGCATCATCAATACGTTCAGTTGAAACGGCGAAAAGTACACCTAAGTTATAGTGTGCATCCGCGTTGTTCCAATCTTTGTCAATGACATATTGTAATTCTTTTTCTGCTTGTTCAAATAGTTCTAATGTACAAAGCAGAATACCGTATGCTAATCGTATTTGTAAATCATCTGGTGCTAATTCAGCTGCTCGTTGCATATATGGAAGGCCTAATTTGGGCTCACCTTCGTGTTCAAAGCTCTTACCAAGCATATAGTAGGCATCTGCCCCCTCAATACCATGCCGGATGGAACGTTCATATAGTTTTGCAGCTTCTAAATAGCGTTCAGAATTATAATATAAATTAGCTAATCCATAATAAGCAGTTGCAGCATTTTCATCTAAAGTTAATGCTTTTTGGAAAAATCGTTCTGCTCGTTCGATATCATCCATTGAAGCTAATAGGTTTCCAAAATTAATGTAACCTACTGGATCTTCTGGATTTTCGTCAATCGCTTGAGTAAATGCTTTAGCAGCATCTTCATAACGTTTTTCTTGTATCGCTTTTACACCTTCATCGTTAAAATCCATGTTTTTCACCTCTGTTACCCAACATATGTTAATTTTTCGCCATTTTTAAATACTTCATCGATTGTTGCGCCACCTAGGCACTCGTCTCCATCATATAAAACGACAGATTGACCTGGTGTAATAGCACGTGTAGGTTCACTAAAGGTTACAAGCCACTTGTCTTCGCCTAAAATCTCAACTTCAACAGGTACATCCTTTTGGCGATAGCGGAATTTAGCTGTTGCATTAAATTTCTTAGGCATTTCACGATGTGTTGTAAAGCTTGTTTTAACTGCTGTTAAACTTGTTGAGAACAATTTATCGTTGTAGAAATTTTGTCCAACTAATAATACGTTTCTTTCTAAATCTTTTCCTAATACGAACCAAGGATCACCATCTCCGCCGATACCTAAGCCATGGCGTTGTCCAATTGTATAATACATAAGTCCGTCGTGTTTGCCCATTACTTTTCCATCAAAGGTTTCCATATTTCCCGGTTGAGCAGGAAGGTATTGGCTAAGGAATTCTTTAAAATTACGTTCACCGATAAAGCAAATACCCGTAGAATCCTTTTTCTTGGCAGTAGCTAGTCCAGCTTCTTCTGCAATTTCACGTACACGAGGTTTTTCAAGTTCACCAATTGGGAACATTACTTTTGATAGTTGTTCTTGTGAAAGTTGGTTTAAGAAATAGGTTTGGTCTTTGTTTTGATCAACACCTCTTAGCATTCTTGTTTCACCATCTCGAACTTCTACTCGTGCATAGTGTCCAGTTGCTAAGTAATCTGCCCCAAGTTTCAAAGCATGTTCTAGGAATGCTTTAAATTTGATTTCTTTATTACACATAACATCAGGGTTTGGAGTACGCCCTGCTTTATATTCTTCTAAAAAGTATGTGAATACTTTATCCCAATATTGTTTTTCAAAGTTTACAGCGTAGTAAGGTATACCAATTTGGTTACAAACTTTGATGACATCTTCATAATCTTCTGTTGCTGTGCAAACACCAAATTCGTCGGTATCATCCCAGTTTTTCATAAAGATTCCGATTACGTCATAGCCTTGCTTTTTTAATAGATACGCTGCTACAGAAGAATCGACTCCTCCAGACATTCCAACAACAACACGTGTTTGTGAGGGGTCTTTTGTTGCATTCATATATTTCACCTTTTTTCTGTTAAACGTTTAAGCGTTTTACGATTTCAATTGTTTTCTTTGCAGCTGTTTGGATATCTTCTACCGTTAAACCATATCCGAAGCTAAAGCGAATCGAATTACGAAGTTCATCCGCTTCTTTGCCATACATTGCAACCAATACATGTGAAGGGTCTATTGAACCAGCTGTACATGCGGAACCACTTGAAGCAGCAATGCCTTCCATATCTAAATTCACTAAGAATGATTCAACATCCATACTAGGAAAACTAATATTTAATACATGTGGGAGATAATGCTCTTCATCCCCATTTAAATGGTAAGAAATTTCTGCTTCATCTAGTGCATGTAAAAATTCTTTTCGGAATTGTATAAATTGTTGCTGTTTTTGTGCAAAGCTTGCTTGAGCAATTTTGGTAGCTTCAGCAAAACCAACGATTGCTGGTACATTCTCAGTACCTGCACGACGTTTTCTTTCTTGCTCTCCTCCAAAAATAATCGGGTGGATTTTCGCACTTTCTCGTTGATAGAGAAAGCCTAAACCTTTAGGTCCGTTTAATTTATGTGAAGAAACGGAAAGTAAATCAACTTGAAGTTCATCTACATCAATTTTTTGAATACCAAAAGCTTGTACAGCATCTGTATGGAAGCTTGCTTGATGGTCTTTTAATAATGCACCAATTTCTTTAATTGGTTGTAACGTACCTACCTCGTTATTTCCAAACATAATGGTAACTAAAATTGTATCTTCACGAAGCGCTTTTTTTAGATCTTCAAGTGAAATCATTCCCTTATTATTAACAGGAAGATATGTCACTTCAAATCCTTCTTTTTCTAGTTGCTCACATGTATGAAGTACTGCATGGTGCTCGATTTTTGTTGTAATAATATGTTTACCTTCAGAACGTCTAGCATATGCAGTACCTGTAATCGCTAGGTTATCTGCTTCACTTCCACCACTGGTAAAAATAATTTCATGATCTTTTGCACCAATAGCACTTGCTAGAATATGTCTTGCTTCATCCAAATATTTTCGAGCAAAGCGACCAATGCCGTGAATACTTGATGGATTACCAAATACCGAACGCATCACTTCTGTCATCTTCTCAATTACTGCTGGGTGCATTGGAGAAGTAGCCGCATGGTCAAGATATATTTCTTTCATCGTAAAATCTCCTTTTAAATGTAAAACATATAGCCATCATCATTTTGTTCATCTGTGTAGGCTGCTAAATCATCAAGTGACGTTTTTTCAAGAACATCTTTTACCGCATCACGCACGCGTAGCCAAAGTTCTCTTTGTGGTGGCGCTTCATCTTCAATTCCTTCTACTGGTTGAATAGGACCTTCAAGCACTTTTATAACGTCTGCTGAAGAAATTAGATGTGGCGCTTTTGACAACATGTAGCCACCATAAGCTCCACGAACACTTTTCACAAGTCCAGAATTTCTAAGTGGTGAAACAAGTTGTTCTAAATATGCTTCTGATAAATTATTTTGCGCTGCAATTTGTCTAAGCGGAATCGGTCCTTGACCATATTCTTTCGCTAATTCAATCATTATTGTTAGGCCATAACGCCCTTTTGTTGATATTTTCATATATACACCTCTAAAATTAGCTAATTTGTCTAGCTTACAGTATAGCATATTTCCTTTCATTCTACTCGGGAATGATTTATGATTATTATTATGGGTTTAGAAATGATACGTAAGAAACAAGGTAATACCCGTCATAAACGAGTAATACATTCCTATACATCTAGATTTAGTTCAGATGAAGTATTTATGCAGGTATTGTTTGAGTGTTTCACTTTATAGGAAAGAGGTGCCCGTTTTGCCAAATGAACCACTCGCATTTCGTATGCGACCACGTAACCTTGATGAAGTTGTCGGTCACCAAGAGATCATCGGACAAAATACAACTTTATATAAAATGATTAAAAACGGCCATGTCCCATCCATGTTACTTTATGGTGAGCCAGGTATCGGCAAAACATCGATTGCTTTTGCGATTGCAGGTTCTTCTAAACTACCTTTCTTTGCTTTAAATGCAACTCGTGCAGGAAAAAAAGATGTAGAAGATGTTGTAAATGAAGCAAAGCTTACCGGACAAGTTATTTTATTTTTAGACGAAATTCATCGATTCAATAAATTACAACAAGATACATTACTTCCTCACGTTGAAAATGGCTCCATTATCTTAATTGGCGCAACAACCGAAAATCCATTTCACGATGTCAATCCTGCGATTCGCTCACGTTGCGGTGAGATTAAACAACTTAAAAGATTAACAGATGAAGATATTAATACGCTTATTCTTCGAGCTTTGGAAGATAAGGAAAGAGGACTTGGTCGTTACAAAATCCGTATGACAGATGATCAGCGTGCACTCATTGTACAAGCTGCGAATGGAGATGCAAGAAAAGCACTTACTCTTTTAGAATCTGTCTACTATTCTTCTGATGAAGAAAATGATGAAACGATTGTACAAGATTCAATTGTCAAAAATCTAGCAGAACGAATCGGCGTTTATGGTGATAAAAAAGGAAGCCATTTTTATAATTTAATTTCAGCATTGCAAAAATCCATTCGTGGAAGTGATGTTAATGCAGCGTTGTATTATTTAGCAAATTGTTTAGAAAACGGAGATTTAGTCGCTGTCAGTAGACGATTACTTGTAATTAGTTATGAAGATGTTGGGTTAGCTGCTCCTGAAGTGGGTTCTCATGTACTTGCAGCCGTACAATCTGCAGAACGACTAGGAATGCCGGAAGCACGTATACCACTTGCGCATGCAGTTATTGAAATGTGTTTAGCCGAAAAATCAAACTCTGCTATTTTAGCAATTGATGCGGCAATATCTGCAATCCATGCAGGTAAAACTGGTGAAATTCCAATGCATTTACGTGATGCTCATTATGCTGGTGCAAAAGTACTTGGAGTAGAAGGATATCAATATCCACATAACACGCCAATTGGCACTTTCGGTGGCTGGGTTGACCAACAATACTTACCTGATGAACTTGTTGGGACTGAGTTCTATCATCCAGTCATTGCTGGGCATGAAAAACGGATGGCTGGAATTTATGATCATTTAAATAGTTTAAAAAAGAACAGAAAAAAATAGCCTACTGAAAAGTTTCAGTAGGCTATTTTACTCTATTTAAATTAGTATTTATAAGATTGGCCACCATCAATTGGAATAACTGCCGCATTGATAAATCCTGCTTCATCAGAAAGTAGGAATGCAACAAGTGCACCAACTTCTTCAGGTCGACCAAAACGTTTCATCGGATTTGGTTCTACAAATTGTTTACCAACTTCTTCCCAGTTGTCTCCACCTATTTGACGAAGTGAGCCTTCAACCATTGGCGTCATGATTGCACCAGGAGCAATTGCTTTAATCGAAATACCAAATTGACCATATTCAATTGCTGAGTTACGTGTTAAACCTACAACACCGTGTTTACTTGCTGCATATCCTGATTGGTTACCAACACCACGGATACCCCCTACTGATGCTGTATTTACAACTGACCCAAAGCCTTGTTTTTTCATGACTTTTAAGACATTTTTCATGCCATAGAATACACCTTTTAAGTTAACGGAAATTACTTTTTCAAATTCATCTATTCCAAAATCTTCTGTTAGATTTTGTTTCCCTTCAATACCAGCATTATTGAAGAAGCCATCAATCTTACCGAATTTTTCTACAGTAGCATTTACATAGTTTTCTACTTCTTCTTCGTCTGCAACATTCGCAACAATCGATAGAATCTCAGCGTTTGGTGCAACTTCTAAAACTCTTTTCTTTGTTTCTTCTAATCCTTTTTCGCTTAAATCAACAAGCGCTAATTTAGCTCCCTCTTCAGCAACTTTTAATACTGCAGCTTGTCCTAAACCTGAACCCGCACCAGTTACTAATACTACTTTATCTTCGAAACGATCTTTCATAAAGAAACCCTCCAAATAAGTAATGTTTTCACTTACAATTACATTTTACTTTTGGACATAAATTGTTTATATCATCAAAATCCTATCATTTGATTAAAAAATAGACACTTTGTTAAGATGTGTTTAGACAGATTGAAAGGTTGATAATCAATGACCACTTTACATGCCGAACGCACAAAAAACTTTTTTTATGAAGCATTAATTGACCTTGTTCACAAAAAAGGCTTTAGCCAGATCACTGTCAAAGATATTGTTCAACAAGCAGGTTATAATCGTTCTACTTTCTACTTATATTTTGAGGATAAATTCGAACTTCTTCACGAACTAGAACAAAAAGTAACAGATGATTTACTTTGTAATAGTATTAGTAACTATCCGGTAGAGAAGTTAGTTGATGTTGATCAAATGAATGAACATTCCTTTGATTTACTTCATTATATTTTCGATTATCGAAGGTATTTTTTATTGATTAAGATAGATGATACGCTTCCGCATATTCATGCCCAAATACCAAATACACTTAAAATCTTAATGGAGAGATATTTTAGCTTCAATTTTAGAGATAAATCGATACCATCTGATGTTCAATTAACCTATATGGCGAATGGAACAGCAGGATTAATTCATAATTGGATTGCTCATGAGTTTGATAAAACACCTGCTGAGTTAACAATCGAATTAAATAAAATCCTTTATCTTTTTGCAACACGCTTTTCTATCCAAAATTATTGAATATTCATAGATAAAAAATCCGAGTAAGGCAAATCGCCAAACTCGGATTTTTTCTATGTTGTAACCTTTAATACAGTCTTAATTTTCTGTATTAATCCACCTGAACTGTATGTCAAAACGCTTCGTTTATAGAATGAGAAACTAATAAAGAACAATACAACAACTGTTGCAATGAGCACTAGTAATGCGATTAATGGTTCAGCTGGTGATAAATCAGTTGCTCCTATGCGAAGTGGCATAACCATTGCAGTTGTGAATGGGAAATAAGAACAAATTTTCACCAATATCGTATCAGGGCTATATAATCCAGACATTAATACATAGAATCCCCCTACCCCCATAAACATAGCCGGCATCATTGCTTGACCTGCTTCTTCTACTTTTGAAACGAGTGATCCAAACAAAGCACCCATGATTAAAAATAAAAAAACAGATAATAAGAAATAGCTAGTCGTATAAAAAACGTAGCTTGAAGATAGATTATGAACAATTTCCGTCACATCATCCCATTTTGCTCCACCATCAACGGTTAAGAATAACAAGATTAGCACAGCAAGTAACACGGCTAATTGCGTTAAAGCTAATAAATACGTCCCTGTAATTTTGGCTAAAAAGTGTGTTGAAGGTTTAATACTTGCAAGTAACACCTCTAATACACGAGAACCTTTTTCAGAAGCAACATCTGTCGTAATCATCGATAAAAATGAAATGACAAACGAATAGATGATGGAGCCAACTAAAATGGATGTACCTATTCCAGCAGCTTTTTCATCTTCACTTTTCCCACTTTCTTTTCGTTCATTTAAATTTTTCATATGAATATCGGTTTGTGATTCAACAATTCGTGCTGCCTGTTCAGCGCTTAGATTTAATTGTTGGACAGCAAATATTTTCCCTGCATATTGAATCATAGAAGATAATTTTTGCTGATTTTTGAATTCAAGTGGTGTATATGTAGCAATTTCCGCTTCTAATTGGCCGTTCTTTTCAGATAGAAAAACAGCTGCATCGATGTTCTCAGTTTTTACCTTTTCTTCAATGTTTGCTTGATTTTCTTTCGAGAATGTAAACTTCATATCACTATCTGATTTAAAAAGCTCTTGAAAATCCTGTTTCGTATCATTGACCATTGTAATTTTGAGTGGGTCTTTCGCAAATAATGCATCTCTAATGTCTGACCAAAACAACACCCCACTGATTACCAAAATATAGATTAAAATTGAAATAATGAATGATTTTGCTTTCACCTTTTGCTTGTAAAGTTGTGTTACAAGAATCCAAAATTTAGACATGCTGCTCGCCACCTACCAAGTCTTTGAAAATTTCATCTAGAGACAAATAATCCATACTGAACTTTTCCATATATTCGCCTTCTCCAAGTATTTCAAACAACTCTCTACCATAGGATTCATCTTCTAATAAGAGTGTATAACCGTCCCTTGTTTGCTTAACACTTTTTACGCCAGGTAATGCACTCAAGCTATTTGGATCCATTTCTGTTCGAATGCTTAATTTTATTTTTCCAAATTGCTCTTTTAAATCTTGCAAACTACCTGTAAATAAAGAGACTCCCCTTTTCAAAATACACAAATAATCACAAAGTTCTTCTACATTATCCATTTGATGACTAGAAAATAGGATCGTCGTTCCTTTTTCTTTTAAATATAAGATTGCATTTTTCAATAAATCCCGATTGACAGGATCAAGTCCGCTAAACGGTTCATCTAAAATCAAAAATTCTGGTTGATGGATAAAACTTGCGATTAATTGGACTTTTTGTTGATTTCCTTTTGACAAAGTTTCGGCCTTCGATTTTCGTTTATCCTCAAGCTCAAATCTCTTAATCCAGTAATCTACCTCTTTCTTTAAATCCTTTTTCGACCAACCACGCAATACACCAAAGAAATACAATTGATCTTCAACCGTCATATTTGGGAAAATACCACGTTCTTCCGGCAAATAACCAAGAACATCCTTATTTACTTTATTCATCGGTTGTTTGTTCCACGAAATATTCCCCTCTGTTGTTTCTTGCAAATCCAAAATCATTCGAAATGTTGTTGTTTTACCGGCTCCATTTTGACCGATTAAACCAAAAATTTCTCCTTTTTTTATGGTAAAGGACAGCTTTTTTACTGCTGTGAAATCATGATACCTTTTGGTCACTTGATCAATTACTAGTGCCATAAACCTTCTCCTTTTTTTATCCTAAATTTCTGAACATATTACATATACGTTACAGCCTATGAAATGTTTCACTTTTTTATCAATCTTTCTCTTTATTATTAACTCTTGTCATTGCAATTTCCAACTTTATGTAGCATTGTATTAAGTGATAACGATTGCAAAGGGGTTGAAGGGAATGCCAAAATTATTCGGCAAGCAAGTTGCACTTCTTGCAGCACGTAAAATAGAAGAGCAAAGTACCATTGTCAAAAATCTAGGGGGTACACCATTATCGCGCCCAGCCCAAGGAACTGTATTCTTAAATAATGAAAACGTAAAAGAGCAAGTATTAAAGATTATCGAGGGTAATTTTGATTGGATGATCTTAACCACAGGACTTGGCACCGAGACACTTATCAAAATCGCTGATGAAATGGGTAAGAAAGACCTTTTACTAAAAGCATTAAAAGAAATGAATATTGCTGCAAGGGGTTATAAAACAGTGAATACCCTGAAAAAGTATCAAATTACACCTATTGCACGAGATGATGATGGTAGTACAGTAGGTTTGATTAGAGCTTTGAAACATTTTAACTTTCAAAATATCCGTGTTGCCTTGCAACTTCATGGGGATCCAGCACCCAAATTAGTTGAATGGCTAAAGCAGCAACATGCAGAATTTAAAGAAATCCTTCCCTATCAACACATTCCTCCAGAATCAGCAATTTTAGAACAATTATTAGAAGAAATTCTTACAACTAAAGTTGATGCAGTAAGCTTTACAAGTACACCACAAGTCCGCAATCTCTTTGCTTATGCAGAAGAAAAAGGAAAAAAAGATGAATTACTAAACACTTTTGAATCAAACGTGGTTGCACTATCAGTTGGGAAAGTTACAGGACAAGCTTTGAAAAACCAAGGAGTAAATCGTATTGTCATACCAGAAGATGAACGAATGGGTAGCGCATTAATGAAACTAGCACAATATTATGAACATCTTGAAAATCAGCTAGAATTGAAAAAATAAATTATTATTCGTTTAAAATAATAGTAATTTAGTAGATATTTTTGCTTTAAGCATAAAAAGACAACGAAACGGTTTAATGTTTCGTTGTCTTTTATTTAAATATCAAAGCTTTTCCAAAACAAGTATACTTACTTTAGTTATCCTTGTACATGTTGAATATGAATATCTTTTAAGATATCGTTAATTACCCAACTTGCAGCGAATAAGCCGACTGTTGATGGTGTGAATGCATTTGAAGATGGTGGCATTTTAGCTTTTCTGATTTCTGCGTCTGGTTTTCCTACTGTTTGCGCAACATCAGGACGAATGACAACTGGACTTTCATCAGAGAAAATAACAGGCACACCTTTTTTAATACCTTCTTTTCGTAATTTCAATCGAATTACTTTTGCAAGGGGATCTGTATGTGTTTTTGAAATATCTGCAATTTTAAAACGAGTTGGGTCTGTTTTGTTGGCAGCACCCATACTAGCAATAATTTTAATATTACGTTTTAGGCATTCTTTAATAATGTGAATTTTGTATTTCACTGTATCTGAGGCATCGATTACATAATCAATACCATAGCTAAAGAATTTTTCGTAAGTTTCTTCTGTGTAGAACATATGCAAATCAATAACTTCGCATTCTGGGTTAATATCTGCAATACGTTCCTTCATAACTGCTGATTTTGACTTTCCGATTGTAGATAGATAAGCAACTAATTGGCGGTTAATATTGGTGATATCAACATCATCTTTGTCGACTAATATAATTCGACCTACACCACTTCTTGCACAAGCTTCTGCAGCGAAAGAACCTACACCACCAACGCCTAAAATCGCTACGGTTGTGTTTTTTAGTTTTTCTAAACCTTCTTGCCCTATAGCAAGTTCATTTCTTGAGAATTGATGTAACATGTAAACCCTCTCCATCTATAAATAATTTCATTTTTTAGTAAACCAAGTCAATTACTTTGAAAAATCCTCAAAACAATTATTAATTATAACACGTATCACTTGTTATGGAAATATAGTAAAAAATCAATCAAGCATTACCTCTATTTTTAGCAAAAAAAAGGCGAAACATTCGCTTTAATTGTTTCGACTTAACATTGGCCTTTATTTTAATGACTCCAGTTGCTTTAATAAACATACCTGTAATCAATGTAACTATCCAGAAAGTATGTTCTTTCTGCATTAGATTCATGATAACTTTTTGTGATACTAATCTGTTGATTTCCGTTCCAGGCGGACGCGTTCCGCGGGGCGTGGCTTGAGCCTCCTCCTACGCAAAAGCCCCATGCTCCTGCATCGCTTCGCTAGCTTCGTCGCAGCCCTCCACTCCAATCAACATAATTACAAAAAACTCTTGCATTATATATAGATTATAATGGCAGAGTTATATCAATTTAACACTAAATTTTTGATTAATTCACTCATCACACAGCTTCATTTGTAGTTGGTTGCTTAAATACATCTTCAATACAATGTAAAAAATAATATAAAATCGATCTATAAAGTTTCAAATTAATAATTTTGTTAATAATACATTGATTATCAACTATGTTATTAACTATTGAACATTTAAAGTTTACATGATTGTGTTTTTTTATTACCTATTGTCACTTACATAGGCAATTATTACAGAAACAGAAAAAAACCTCTGATTCTATAAGAATCAAAGGATATTAGTCTCTTTAATAAACAAATCCCAATCGCGCCGTTGTTTTTTTCAAAATCGTCTTTGAACCCGCATTATAGCAGGTGGGTGTTGTATTTGAAACTTTAAAAGTCCCGAGTCGGGCATGATTGCCATTTCAAAATCCCAACTCCCAATGATATTATGTTCGGTCAAAACTGATTAAGTACCAACGAACACATCAGGATTTGTTGTTAAACTTATATTAACATGAACTTTCAGAAAAATCAAAATAAATAATTTGAAAATTTAAAAAAATATTATAAAACAAGCAAACCCCTTTGCCAGTTCTAGGTTGGCAAAGGGGTTTTAAATGTATGTTACGCTTTTAGTCTTCGTCAGCTAATGTTTTTGTGCGGATGTGTAAGTCATCCAATTGTGCTGTTGATACTGTGCTTGGTGCATCAGTAAGTAAGCAGCTAGCTGATGCTGTTTTAGGGAATGCGATTGTATCACGTAGGTTATCGCGTCCAGCTAGTAGCATGATGAAACGGTCAAGACCGAATGCTAAACCGCCATGTGGTGGTACGCCATATTCAAAGGCATCCATTAAGAAACCAAATTGTTCTTGAGCTTGTTCTTGTGAGAAGCCAAGAACTTTGAACATTTTTTGTTGTAGGTCTTTTTCGTAAATACGAAGTGAACCACCACCAAGTTCGTAACCATTTAATACGATATCGTATGCTTGTGCACGAACTTCGCCAGGAGCTGTTTCCATTTTTTCAAGATCTTCATCAAATGGACGAGTGAATGGATGGTGCGCTGCAGTATAGCGACCTTCTTCTTCTGAGTACTCAAGTAATGGCCAATCTGTAATCCATAAGAATGCAAATTGTGATTCGTCAATAAGGTTAAGTTCTTTACCTAATTTTTTACGTAAAGCACCAAGAGAATCAGCAACTACTGATTTTTTGTCTGCAACGAATACTAATGTATCGCCAGTTTCTGCTTTCATGCGTTCAACTAATTTTTCACCAAATTCATCTTGGAAGAACTTGCCGATAGGACCTGTTAGACCTTCTTCCGTTACTTTAATCCATGCAAGACCTTTTGCACCATAGCGACCAACGAATTTAGTTAATTCATCTAAGTCTTTACGAGAGTATTTGTCGTTTGCACCTTTAATGTTAAGACCTTTAACTTGGTTTCCTGCTTCTACAGTTTGAGCGAACACTTTGAAGTTACATCCAGCAACAACATCTGTTAAATCGATTAATTCTAAACCAAAGCGAACATCTGGTTTATCTGAACCGTAACGTGACATTGCTTCGTCATATTTCATACGTTGGAATGGACGTGGAAGATCAATACCTTTGATTTCTTTCATCACTTTTTGGATTAAGCGTTCGTTAAGATCAAGAATTTCTTCTTGAGTTAAGAAACTCATTTCCATATCGATTTGAGTAAATTCAGGTTGACGGTCAGCACGTAAGTCTTCATCACGGAAGCATCGAGCAATTTGGAAGTATTTTTCAAATCCTGAAACCATTAATAATTGTTTAAACAATTGTGGTGATTGAGGAAGTGCATAAAATTCACCTTCATGAACACGTGATGGTACTAGGTAGTCACGTGCACCCTCAGGAGTTGATTTTGTTAAAATTGGTGTTTCAACTTCTAAGAATCCTTCTTCTTGTAAGAAGTTACGAATAATATTCGTTACATCAGAACGTAATTTGAATGTGTTATACATTACTGGACGACGTAAATCTAAGTAACGATATTTTAATCTTAAGTCTTCGTTAACTTGAATACGGTCTTCGATTTGGAATGGAGGGTTTTTCGCTTTGTTGATAAGTGTAACGTGATCAACATAAACTTCTACCATACCTGTTTCCATATTAGGGTTAATCATATCATCTGCACGACGACGTACTTCGCCTTCTACTTCGATAACATATTCATTACGGAATGTATCCGCTAAGTCTAGTGCTTCTTTTGAGTGTTCTGGTGCGAATACAATTTGCACTAAACCTGTACGGTCACGTAAGTCGATGAAGATTAAACCGCCAAAGTCGCGTCGGCGTTGTACCCAACCTTTTAGAACTACGCGGCTTCCCTCATGTTCGCCACGTAAAATACCACATTCATGTGTTCTTGTAGCCATTTCTTTTTTCCTCCAATTATTGTTCTTTCTGTTTTGTTAAATAATTTACTAAATCAAAGAATGGTACCATTTCTTGATGTCCTGAAGACATATTTTTTACAGTTGCTTTTTGTTCTGCTAATTCAGATTCACCAAGTACGATTACCCATTGTGCATTTTGACGGTCAGCAGATTTCATTTGCGCTTTCATTTTGCGGTTTGAATAATCAAGTTCAGTAGAAATTCCTTTTGCACGGAAAGAGCTAGCTAATTCTACTGCTTTTAGTTTTGCTTCTTCATCCATCGCAACAATGTACATATCTAATTGATTTTCCGTATCTAGTTCTTTTCCTTCTGCTTCTAATGCTAGAAGTAATCGTTCGATACTCATCGCAAAGCCAATACCTGGTGATTCAGGACCACCGATTTCTTCAACTAAGCCGTTATAACGTCCACCGCCACATAAAGTTGTGATGGCCCCTAAACCTTCAGCAGTACTCATTATTTCGAATGTAGTGTGATTATAATAATCTAAGCCACGTACAAGATTTGGATCTACGACGTAACTAATACCTAGTACATCTAGATATTTTTTCACTTGTTCGAAATAGCTTGCAGATTCTTCATTTAAATAATCTGTTAAAGCAGGTGCAGTTGCCATTAATGGATGATCATGATCCACTTTGCAATCTAAAATTCGAAGTGGGTTTTTTTCTAGACGAGATTGACAGTCTGAGCAAAATTCGTGAATATGTGGTTCAAAGTGTTTCACTAATGCTTCACGGTGTTTTGCTCGAACTTCATGGTCTCCAAGAGAGTTGATGACCAATTTTAAATCTTTCAATCCACATGATTCATAAACATTCATAGCAAGTGCAATTACTTCTGCATCAATTGCAGGATCCTTACTACCAATTGCTTCTACTCCAAATTGAACAAATTGACGATATCTACCTGCTTGTTGACGTTCATAACGGAACATTGGTCCAATATAAGACAACTTCACGGGTTGATCTGGTTGACCAAACATTTTGTGTTCTACATATGAACGTACAACAGCTGCTGTTCCTTCTGGTCGAAGAGTAAGTGAACGATCTCCTCGGTCTTTAAAAGTGTACATTTCCTTTTGCACGATATCTGTCGTATCACCTACACCACGTTGGAATAACTCAGTGGATTCAAAAATAGGTGTGCGAATTTCTGGGTAACGGTAAACAGAGCATAGATGGCGGATGATTTCCTCAACTTTTTGCCATTTTTCTGTTTGACCTGGCAGAATATCTTGTGTGCCTCTAGGTACTTTAAAACTCATACACTGTTCTCCTTTCTATTATTAAACGCTTCGACTAGAATTTAACCAACAAAAAAAGCTCCCGTTCCTCGCAAAAATGCAAGGGACGAGAGCATTAGCTTCCGCGGTTCCACCCTAATTGATTTAGCTTGATTTTACTAAATCCTCTTAAAACTCGGATAACGGCCGATTCCGTTTTCCCCTACTAGTTAACTAAACTTTCGAAGAAAAACCTCTCAAGTGTTTTTCACTAATCGGTACTATGGAAAAGCTTTCAGCCACGTCTTTTCCTCTCTATAAAAGTACAACTTGATTGTTACTTTCTTGGTCATAGGTATTTTTTTATCATTCAGATTAATTTATATCATATCATTTCCGAGAAATATGTCAACTATTAAAAAAACTTGTAGTTTTTTATGTCTTAACAATTTACAATGGAAGAAAGGAGGGAAATTATGAATACTAAAAAACTAAATAAAGCGACTATTGTCTCACTCTGTCTAATATTAGTGTTCTCATTATTCGCGGTAATACCGCAAGCGAATGCTGCGTCTTCAAATTTGAAGGTAACTGCAACTGCACTAAATATTAGAACTGCGCCAAACACTAGTTCAAAAGTCTATAACAACAGTAAAAAAGAACACAATTTTAACAAAGGTCGGAAAAAGTGGTAGCTGGTATCAAGTGAAGTATAAAAGCAAAACAGGTTGGGCTTCAGCCAAATATTTAAAAACAGTAACTACAACTGTTTCAACTGCTTCTACTTCTTCGAAAATCGTTACTTCAAAAACAAATAACTTGAATATTCGCCAATCATACTCCACTTCCTCTAAATTTTAGGCAAAATGCACAAAGGAAATACAGCTACGTATATCCAACAAAAAAACAGCTGGGTTCAGATTAAAACAGCAAAAGTGACAGGTTGGGTAAGTTCTAAATATGTAACAATTTCCAATAAAAAAGTTACGGTTACGGTTGCATCGAAATCCTAAAATCTCTAATGCTAAAAAGAATTTATACTTTGTCGTAACAGCAAATTCATTATCAGTTCGATCAGAACCAATTGCTGGTTCAAAAATATTAGCATATGTTAAAGAAAAACGAATCATTACTTATTTCTCGTATAGCAAGTAATGGATGGGTAGAAATTACATATAAAACAGGTAAAAAAGGTTGGGTCTCTGCAAAATACGGTACACAAAAAGTAAAAGAACCGACTACTAGCTCTATTACAATTGTAGTACCAGAAAAAACTACCTATTATTATGTGACAGAACCAACAGGCTTAACTATGCGTGACAAGTTATAGTGCGAGTGCTAAAATCACTTGGACAAGATAATACCTTTTGAATCAAAAGTTCAAATTTTAAAACAAGCAAGTAATGGTTGGATTTATGTAAGTTATGACGATGTAGAAGGTTGGATTAATGGCAGTACATATTACGGTTTTGCTTCACCAACTAATATCTCATTTACTGCAAGTAAACCTACTGGGACTCAATATTTAGTAATGACATCTAGTACTCTAAATGTGAGATCTTTACCTACAACTGCTGCTCCATCATTAGGACAAGCATCAAAAGGAAACTATTTTAAAATATTACGAGTTTCAAATAATAATTGGGTAGAAGTTCAATATACAACTAATCAAAAAGGTTGGATTTCAGCAAATACTTCTAGCAGTAAAATTACAACTAAAAAGCCAACAACTTCTGTATCAAATAGTGTTAAAGGTTCTCTAGCTGGTCTTAAAATTGTTATTGATGCTGGTCACGGTAAACAAGATAATGGAGCATCAGGCAATAATGTAGTAGAGAAAACCTTGAATTTAAAAGCTGCACAGGCCATTCAAGACGCGATTGAAAGTGTAGACGGTACAGTTTATATGACGCGTACGAATGATAATCAATTTTTAACTTTAGACGAACGTGCTGCATATGCAAAACAAAAAGGAGCAAATGCCTTTATAAGTGTGCATCATAATTCAGGTCCATCTGCTGCTTCAGGCTATGAAACGTACTACTCAACTTCTAACAAAGTAAGTAGCAAAAATTTTGCTGAAGCGATTCATGAAGGCGTGAAAGAAGCGATTGAAGAAGAATACCCAAGTTTTAATGACCGAAAACTGAGAACAATGGATTTCTATGTTGTTCGATATAATTCAGTTGTTTCTGTATTATTAGAACTAGGTTTTGTATCCAATGCTTCTGATGCAAAATTAGTAAATACAAATCATTATCGTGAAACAGTTGCTACAGGTGTTGTAAATGGACTATTAGCATACTATGGTCGCGATTAATCAAATTACAAAAAGGACAACCATATCATCATTGATGCGGTTGTCCTTTTTTTATTTGAATTGGAATCGGCTACGCGATCTACGCAAATATTACTCACAGTAAATATAGTAACATGACAAATAAGAAACTTTTCATTATTTCGATTCAATAAGTATTGTAACTGGGCCATCATTGATTAATTTAACATCCATCATTGCGCCGAACACACCCGTTTCAACATGCAGTCCTAGGGCACATAATGTACTGTTGAAGTATTCCCATAAGCCAAATGCTTCTTCGGGTCTTGCGGCATCTGTAAAGCTTGGTCTATTTCCTTTTTTCGTATCTGCATACAAAGTAAATTGAGATACTGATAGAATGGCGCCACCATGTTCTTTAATTGAATGGTTCATCTTGCCTTGTTCGTCTTCCCAAATTCGCATTTTTGCTATTTTTTTCGCGATATAATCTGCGTCATCCTTTGTATCGCCATGTGTTATTCCTACTAATAACACATAGCCCTCATCGATCTTGCCAGTTACCTTTCCATCTACTGTAACGGATGCTTCTTTACTTCTTTGTAACACTACTCTCATACCAAATCTCCTATCTTAGTGCGTAACACGTTGTACTGAGTAGATATCTTGTATTTGTTTTATGCGATCTACCACTTTATATAAAGATTGAATATTACGGATTTTCAATGTTAAATTGATGGTCGCAATTGTATCTCTATCTGTTCGAGCGCTAATTGCACTAATAGATGTTTTTGTTTCTGTAATTACTTGAATGACTGAGTTTAATAAGCCAGAACGATCAAAACCTGCTACTTCTATATCAACATCAAATAGTTTTTGTTCTTGTTCCAAATTATGACCCCATTCAACATCAATTAATCGGTCTTGATCTTCTGAGGTTTGGATATTTGGACAATCTGCACGGTGTACAGATACCCCACGACCTTTTGTGATAAATCCGACAATTTCGTCTCCAGGTACTGGATTGCAGCAACGAGACAAACGAATAAGTAAATTTTCTAATCCTTTTACAACAACACCCGTTTCTGTCACTTTTTCTTTTGGTGGTGTTTTCATTTCTTTTGTAATTTTCTCTATTGTTTCTTCTTGAGAACGTTGCTTTCTTACCTTTTCAGCTAATCGATTGACAACTTGTAAAGCAGTCATTCCGTTAAAACCAACTGCTGCTGCTAAATCATCTTCATTTGCATAATTTAGTTTTTCACAGACTCGCTTAAAGTTTTCCTGTGTTAATATTTCCTTTGGATCGTATCCTTGTTCAACAATTTCCTTTTCAATCATATCACGACCCTTACTTACATTATCTTCACGCAATTGCTTTTTAAAGAATTGCTTAATTTTATGTTTTGCTTGTGAAGATTGTGCAATATTCAACCAATCTCGGCTCGGGCCGAATGATTGTTTAGATGTCATGATTTCTATGATGTCGCCTGTTTTTAATGGTGTATCAAGCGGTACCATTTTACCGTTTACTTTTGCACCTATCGTTTTGTTTCCGATTTCTGAGTGTACTCGATATGCAAAGTCGATTGGGACAGATCCAGCTGGTAACTCGATTACATCGCCCTTAGGAGAAAATACATAAACCATGTCTGAGAATAAATCAAATTTCAATAATTCCATGAATTCTTCTGCATTGGATGATTCGTTTTGGAATTCTAAAATTTCTCGGAACCATGTTAATTTATTGTCAATATTTGATTTATTCTTATCGACATTCTTACCTTCTTTATATGCCCAGTGTGCTGCAACCCCGTACTCAGCAATCTTATGCATTTCTTTAGTCCGAATTTGTACTTCTAAAGGATCTCCATATGGACCAATTACTGTTGTATGAAGTGATTGATAGAGATTTTGCTTTGGCATCGCTATATAGTCTTTAAATCTGCCCGGCATTGGTTTCCAAAGCGTGTGAATAATACCTAAAACAGCGTAACAATCTTTGATACTATCTACGATAACTCGTACTGCTAATAAGTCGTAGATTTCATTGAATTGCTTATTTTGAATAGCCATTTTACGATAGATACTATAGATATGCTTAGGTCTACCTGATAAATCTGCATTGATATGGATATCATCAAGTTGTACATTAATTTCATCCATTACTGATTTTAAATAATCTTCACGTTCCACACGTTTTCGTTTCATTAAATTTACGATGCGGTAATATTGCTGAGGGTTTAAATAACGTAGTGCCGTATCTTCTAACTCCCATTTAATCGTAGACATTCCAAGACGGTGTGCCAATGGAGCAAAGATTTCAAGTGTTTCTTTTGAAATACGACGTTGTTTTTCGACAGGTAAATGTTTTAGCGTTCTCATATTATGTAATCTATCTGCTAATTTTATGAGAATGACACGAATATCTTGTGCCATTGCTACGAACATTTTACGATGATTTTCCGCCTGCTGCTCTGCTTTGGATTTATATTTAATCTTACCTAGTTTAGTAACACCATCTACAAGCATAGCAACCTCTTCGCTAAATTGTTCTACAAGGTCTTCTCGTGTGACAGGTGTGTCTTCCACTACATCATGCAAGAAGCCAGCAGCGACTGTTTCTGGGTCCATTTCTAAGTTAGCTAAAATCCCAGCGACTTGTACCGGATGCAGGATATATGGCTCACCTGAACTTCTGAACTGCTCTTTATGTGCTTCTTTTGCCACTTCATATGCTTTTTTAACAAATGCACGTGTTCATCATTCATATATGAAGTAAGAATTGCGAAAACTTCTTCTACTGTCATCACTTGGTCTTTCGCCATGTTAGCTCACCCTATTCCATAATTTTTCCGATTAGGTATAATTTAAATTGTATAAAAAAAACAGCCTACTTGTAAAGGCTATTTCTCCGATAAATTCGACAATTCGACAAATTACGCAAGCCCTCAAGCATAATCTTAAGGGCTTCCATCTTTTGTCCAATCACAAAATTAATATTGCATTAAAGTAAATACATCATAATCTTTAATTTTGTCTCGACCATGTAATTCTTCTAATTCGATTAAGAATGCACAACCTACCACTTCACCACCAAGTTGTTCTACTAAGCGGATTGCAGCTTCAACAGTACCACCAGTAGCTAGTAAATCGTCAACGATTAATACTTTTTGTCCTGGTTTAACAGCGTCTTTGTGCATTGTTAATGTATCTTTACCATATTCAAGACCGTAATCAGCAGTGATTACTTCACGTGGTAATTTACCTGGTTTACGAACTGGAGCAAATCCAACTTCAAGTGCGTATGCTACTGGGCATCCAGTGATAAAGCCACGAGCTTCAGGTCCTACAATTAGTTCAGCTCCAACTTTTTTCGCATATTCTACGATTTGGTCAGTCGCATATTTATAGGCTTTCCCATTATCCATAATAGTTGTGATATCTTTGAAGGAAATGCCTTCTTTAGGCCAATCTTCTACGACAGTCACATATTGTTTTAAATCCATTAGTATTGTTCCTCCTCAGAAACTGTTTGACCATTTAATCGAAGGTCAAACCACTCTCTTAAATCCTTATATGGTGCATACAAAAGAGTTCTTTCTAACTCCATTTGTTGCTTGCGTTCTTGATAGATCTTCGCACTCATTAAATCTTTTTTCGGCGGATTTTCTACAATCTTCGCGAGTCCATTCTCTATTGTAACAAATCCAAGTTCAAAAAACACCTGTGTCATCAAAATAAGCATATTACGGCTCCAGCCTTTATGCTTTGCTAATTCGCTTAGATGCTTTCGCAAATGGAAAGTTTGTCTTTTTCGTAAGAACGTATAATACCATACAAATTGCTCACGCGTAGGCATTCCATCGAAAAAATGAGAATCCGGAATATAAAAATGCGCATAGATTCGATTAGGTTTAGTTGCTTTCAAGTAGCAATTCTAATAATCGAACATTTTGCGGCAAGTCTAATAGTACAACAAATGAGGAACAATTTGCATTGGAAAAATCTTCATTATATAAGTGAATCTCTTTTGGAATAAGTGATTCAAAGTAGTGAATGGTTTCTTCTTTAAACGCTATAAATGTTACTTCATCCATAGGAATTGTTTGCAACCAACGCGCAACTTGACGAATTCCTCTCAAATCGAATAATTGCCATTCATCCGTTTTTACATCCTGTAGCATTAGTTGTGGTTTTTTTCGTCCATTCCATTCATTAATTTGAAGATCGCCAGCAAAGGATATTTTTATTCCATAAGTTAATTCATCGACTAAATAACCTTTATGGAAACCTACTGCATCGATTTCCTGATTATTAAAACCAATTTGTAGTTTAATATGATCTTCATTTGCACCGATTTTTCGCATTGATTGAATTGAAGCATCTTCTAGTACGTACATTGGTTTTGCAAAGCTTGTACCAAATGGCGCTAATGAGCGTACATCTTCTATTGCTTGGATATCAATTTCGTCTAGAGAGAGTGGGATATCTATATCCAATACAGGGATTAACTCCTCTTTTGTTAAACATTCTCTTGCTTGCAGATCTAAACGATTGCGTAATTCATCGACATCTTCCATTGCTAGAGTCATCCCCGCAGCCATAGGATGTCCACCAAAGGCTGGTAGAATATCTCTGTTTTTTGCTAATTCATTAAACATATGGAAGCCCTCAATACTTCTGGCGGAACCTTTTGCAGTTCCCTTTTCTACATCTATGGATAGTATAATCGTTGGTCTGTAGTATTTTTCTACTAATCTGGATGCGACAATACCTACTACACCTGGATTCCAACCTTCTTCAGCAATCACTAATACTTGAGAATTCCCAATTTCATCATCATTCTCTACCATAGCAATCGCATGTTCAGTGATATCGCTTACGATGGCTTGACGTTCTTTATTTTGTTCATTTAAATAGTTTGCCATAGATAAAGCTTCTGCCTCGTCTGTTGCCATTAAGAAATCTACCCCAGGCGCTGCATCTCCGAGTCTTCCTAATGCATTTAATCTAGGCCCAAAACTAAATCCAATTGTTTCTTCATTTATTTCTTGTTGTTTAATTCCGGAAACTTTACATAAAGCTTTGATAGCGGGTCTTGTAGAGTGTTGAAGCGCTTCAAGTCCTGCTTTTACGAGATAGCGGTTCTCATCTAAAAGTGGAACTAAGTCTGCAATAGTTCCGATTGCAACAATTTCTAATAGATGCTTTGGAAATTCACCATATAGCGCATGTGCTACTTTAAAAGCTACGCCTACACCTGCTAATTCACCAAAAGGATAGTGTCCATCTGGATGTCTCGGATGAATAACGACATCTGCAGGAGGTAATTCTTCACCAGGTTCATGGTGATCCGTTACAATAACGTCCATTCCCAACTCTTTTGCAACTTGGATTTCATGATTACCCGCAATACCATTATCAACTGTGATAATGAGTTGATACCCTTCATCTGACGCCTGTCTAAATAATCGTTCGCTTGGCCCATAGCCATCTATAAAACGATTTGGAATCATATGTGATACATCTGCGCCAATATCTTGAAGCGCCGTTTTCATTACGGTGGTACTTGTAATTCCGTCACAATCATAATCTCCATATATTAAAATCTTCTCTTTATTTTGGATTGCTTTATTTATTCGTTCAACTGCTTCTTTCATGCCGTGCATTTCAAAAGGATCGTGGATAGCATGTTCATCAATCGTTAAAAAAGCACGAGCTGCTTCAACTGTTGTGAAACCACGTGCTACTAATATCTTTGCAGAGATAGATGAAATTCCGAGTTCATCTTGTATTTTTTTAACAAGCTGTTCATCTAGTCGATTAATACGCCATCTTTTTCTAATTGCTGTCATTATTTCACTTCCTCACGGATATCATTATACAAAATATATGATTCTATTAATAGTCGGGAGATTTGAATAGCCTTTTTAATACAATTCTAAATAAAATGACCACTATGCATTTTAAAGCATTTTGTGGTCATTTATCCATTATTTCACTGTAAATTCGATTGCGATTGGTTTTGAAACCGCCTTACCTTTGTATGTTTTTAAACCTTTATTGTCAATGAAAATAACATAGTTTCCTTTAGCTAAATTTTTTTTTGTTGATAGCTTAACAGTCTTCCCCTTTTGATCTTTCTTGATTGTAAATCCTGATATTTTAGTACCAGCACTCATCACAATTAGGTTGTTTGATTTGAAAGTAGATGGCTTGATGGCTGTACTAAACGTAATTGTTGTCGATTTTTTTGTCTTCATACTTTTTAAATTTGTTGCTTTTACTTCTTTCGATGTTGAAGTTGCTGAAATCGTTATGAGTTTCATTTTTTTACTATAGTATTTCACTTCATTTTGCTGTGCTACTGTTAGCGCATTAGATATTGAGTATAAAGGTGCAAATTGCGAATTAAAAGCTAAGGAGTTTCCTTTATGTATACGATTAATCCAACTTGTAATAGATGCTGCATTTTTTTCTTTAAATTGTCCCGATGCTGATGGCTTTATCGTAGTAAAGCTTATAACACTCCCTAACGCTGAGTTATTATTAGTATTTATAGCTTTGACTAAAACTTTGTAGGTTGTTCCTTCAGTTAAATTGTTTAATTGATAATTTAGCTTCGGTGTTGTGGCAACTAAATGATCGTTTACAAAAATTTGATACTTCTTTGCAGGTACTATGGCATTTTTCTTTGGAATATATGAAATCTCCGCTGAAGTGTTCGTGATATGATCAACTTTCACTGATTGAACATCTTCTGGAATGGATTGATCATAACGTATTAAACCATATCCATATAAATCATCTTTCCCTTGTACACCCAAATCAATCGTAAAATTTCTTAATACTTGTCGAAGTTGATCATTTGTATAATCAGGAAATTGTTGTTTTACTAACGCCAAAAATCCAGTAACATGTGGTGCAGAAAAAGAGGTTCCTGATTCTTGCATAATCTGATTACTTGAGTCCTAATGAATAGACATTACTACCAGGTGCCGTAAACTCAACTTTTGAACCAGTATTGGAAAAGTTTGAAATTCGATTACTTTGGCTGATAGAAGATACTGCAATGACCTGATTGTATCTAGCTGGAAATTCTACATTTTGTCCTACTCCATCATTTCCAGCAGCAGCAACTAATGTGATTCCTGCATCATATGCTTTTTCAACCCCGTTTTTTAAAATCGGGTCATCAACCGTAGTCCCAAGTGACATATTGATAATATCTATATGATTTTCGATTGACCATTCCAGTGCCTTCATCAGTGACTCCATTGTTGCTCCGTCTGGTTCAAAGACTTTAAGACTATAAAGTGATACATCCGGTGCAACACCTATAATGTTACTAAAATACTTTGGGCCAACTCCTGCTGCTATAATCCCGGATACAAATGTTCCATGACCATCAACATCATATGGAGAACTTTCATCGATATTCTTCGTATTAGGATTGTCATCTACAAAAGAATATCTTTGGATATTTTGCAAGGAATCCTTCACTGCTACACCTGTATCGATTACGGCAATTTTCACATTTTTGCCCGTGACACCTAATTTCCATGCATTTTGTGCTTGCAATGCGTTGATATTCCAATTTGGTGTGATTGAGAGTAGGTTTGCGCTTGATGTTTTAAAAGCTTCAACTTTTTTTGGATTTTTTTCTATCACTTTGATATCTGGTTGCTTTTTTAACTGATCTATAGATTCAGTAGTAAAAGTTCCCTCGATTGTTTTTAGGTTATCATATGTATGTTCAATTGAAACGGCAAGATTTTCAATTTGTTCTTTACCATCGTTATTTTTGTAAACAATCATGACATCGTCATACTGATTCGTATTGGCATGTGCAAAAAATGGAAAGGCTATTGATAGGATGCTCGTGGTAACGATTGTCGATATCCATTTTTTATAGTTCATTATTCATTTCTCCAATTTCAAAAAAATTTAGGTTATTTACTCTATTATTTTACCATGGAATTTTGATAATAGATTGTATGATTTTTGAACTTTATTTTTCAGTTTTCAATGAAATAAAAAAAGAGGACTGTCTTTGACAGTCCTCTTCATATATTTACACTACAGGCTCGTCTGAACCCCATTGTTTTTTCTTCTCGCCTACATCTACATGACCCTTTTTCTTCATTTCACGTACTTTTAATACGTACCAAACTTGAGCAGCGATGTAGATTGAAGAATACATACCTGTGATTAAACCGATTAATAATGCAATTGAGAAGGTTGAAATTGAGCTTGCACCGAAGATCAATAATGCAACGACGACGACAATTACTGTCATAACGGTATTAACAGAACGACCTAAAGTTTGACGCAATGACTTATTAACAATATTAGCTAAATCATCTGCATCTTTAATTTTCTTAACGCGGTGTAAGTTTTCACGAATACGGTCAAAGGTAACGATTGTATCATTAATAGAGTACCCGACGATTGTTAATACTGCTGCGATAAACGTAATATCTACTTCGATACGGAATAGACTGAAGATCGCCACCATGAAGAATACGTCATGGAGTAGTGATACAATAGCACCTACACCCATGCGCCATTCAAATCGGAAGGCAACATAGATAATAATGCCAATAGCTGCATATGCGAGTGCTTTCATCGCATTTTTTGCAAGTTCTTGACCGATTGTTGGTGATACTGTGCTAATTGCTGGCTCATGACCAAATTCTTTATTGAACTCAGCTTTCATCTTCTTAACTTCATCTTTAGAGAAATCTTGTTTATATCGGATAACAGCGCGATCGTTTTTACCAGAGATTACGATGTCATCTGAACTAAACCCGATTTTATTGATATAGGATTGAACATTTTCTTTCGTTAACGCATGTTCTGATTGAACTTCTACACGAGATCCACTTGAGAAGTCAATTCCTAGGTTCAATTTGAACATGCCAAGTACGATCATCCCAGCAATAATTAATATTGCAGATAACGTAAAGAATTTGTTGCGATTATGAACAAAGTCGAAACGGTCGAAATGAGTTGTTAAGTCGAGTGTATCAACACCTTCTTCGATTTTGTGTACGCGTGATTTATTGACACCAAACAATCCTACTTTTCCATCTAAATAGCCACTATTAATAAGTAAGCCAAGAAGTACACGAGTTCCCCACACTGCTGTTAGGAAGCTGACTAGGATGGAAATGATTAAGGTTGTTGCGAAACCTTTTACAGAACTTGTACCAAAGACGAATAATACGCCTGCTGCAAGTAATGTTGTAATATTCGCATCGAAAATCGCAGTAAATGACGATTTAGATCCTGAATGGAATGCTGCTTTTACAGATTTACCTACACGTAATTCTTCTTTAATACGTTCATACATAAGGATATTGGCATCTACTGCCATCCCAATCCCGAGCACTAATGCGGCAATCCCTGGTAGAGTTAATACGACGTGAATCCAGTCGAATAGAACTAACACAATAAATGTAAAGACTGTTAGGGTAATATCAGCTACTAAACCAGGTAAACGATAAACTAATATCATAAAGATGAAGATTAACGCTACACCAATGATGCTAGCAAATACTGTACTATTTAAGTGCTTGGTCACCAAATTGTGCTCCAACAGAAGTTGAATACATTTCAGTTAATTTTGCAGGTAGTGCCCCAGCATTTAAAATCCCTGCTAAGTCTTTTGTTTCTTGAACGGTAAAGCTACCTGTGATTTGAACGTCTTTTGAGTTAATCGTTTCCGTAACTTGTGGGTTCGAAACAAATTGTGGTTCTTTTTTCAGTACTTCAGTTTTATAACTATTCTTGCCTTCTACAAAGTCTAACCAAATAACTAATAGATTATTTGGTGAACCCATTGCTGCAACTTTACTTGTCACTTGACCAAATTTGTTCGGGTCTTTTAGTTTCAAAGTAACCATTGGACGTCCTTGTTGGTCAAATGATGCTTTTGCTCCGCCTTGTTGTAAATCATTACCGTCTAATAACACTTTGTCATTGACGTCGCGGAAAGTAAGGTTTGCTTGGTTTGATAGGACTTCACGTGCAGATTCTTGGTCTTTTACACCAGCTAATTGAACACGAATACGATTTCCGTTTTCAATTTGAATGCTTGGTTCACTAACCCCTAGAACATTGACACGTTTACTGATTGCTTCTGCGGTTGCTTTGACATCAGCTTCTGTAATTTGCTGTCCTTTTTTCAAAGGTTCTACTTGATATAGAACTTCAAAACCACCTTGTAGATCCAGGCCTAAATTGATACTACTTAGTACGCCTTTTACGGTCGTTCCTATGAGTGCGCCAATTAGAACGACAATCACTAGAAACGCGACGATTCGGCTTTTTAATTTCATTAAAACTTCCTCCTCAAACAAATGCCGCGGTATTCCTAAATGACAGCTGACAATCTTATGTTGTTCGTTCCGTTAGTTAGTTGTCCTGTAACTATTTTATTTAGTTGATGTCCTAGTCAGTTTAACTATCTTACATTCACGAGCACTGATTGCCCAAAGAAGCAGTAGAATTCTCGTATACTAATGATTCATATTCTATTGATTCAAACTTGTCACTATATATACATAACACATTTATTATGAAACAGGTTTCTCTACCTGTCAAATCAATCCCATTTACATATTTACTCATTTATGAAGAGTTTTTTAAGTTTTTTTAATTTCCTATTAATAATTTCAATTCTTCCTCATTTATAGGTGAAAACCAATTTGCACTTTTTAGTTCTTCTACTTGCGAGAAAGTCATATACTGAGCAGCAGTTAAAGAAAAAATATCGGAAATAACTCTGTGCAATACTAAATCATCCTCATTTAGCTTTTTCCATTTCTTTAAAACTAAAAATCGCCATAGATCCTGTTCTGTTACGTTCTTTAAGCCTTCAATCTTGAAATCTGCTTTTTTAATATTTAGGACAGGTAAAACTTTTGTAAATATTTTTTCATATTGAACTACCATTATTTCACGTCCTTCACTATTATTTTGAACGTACAAAATTTAGTTTTTTTAATTGAAATTGTATATATAGAAAGAAGGGAACTTATGACTTCATTTTTCCACGGTACCTTTTTACTAATGGGAGCTGTTCTACTCTCGAAACTATTAGGCTTTTTATACCGAATGCAGTTTATGCGTGTTGCTGGAGAAGAAGCAGTAGGTGTTTATATGACAGCTTATCCTGCATTTATCTTCTTTTTATCACTCGTACAATTAGGCATACCCATTGCGATAGCTAAAATTGTTGCAGAGTTAGAGGCAAAAGGTAAACGAGTAGAGATTAGTAAAGTAATGCGTACATCTAGACTATTAAGCTATGTTTCAATTCTTATTTTCTTCCCACTCATATTATTATTTGTACCCTACTTAGCAGAAAAACTACTACACGATAATCAAGTTCGAATGTTGTTATATGTTTCATTATTTACTGTTCCACTATCTATGGCTTCTGCTTTATTGAAAGGATTATTCCAAGGACTTGCAAGAATTGAAGAAACAGCATGGTCACAAACATTTGAACAAGTTATTCGAATTGCTATGATTACCTGGCTTTTACCTTATGGCGTGGTACAAGATTCCCCAGTTATGACAGCTACTTATGCGATGGTGATTACAGGGCTTGCAGAAGCATTTGCCTTACTTTATTTATACTGGAAATACCTTCACGCCAAAAAGAAAGGTCTTGTATTATCTTCAAAAGGTTATGCTTCTCCAAAACCAATTTTAGATATTGCACTACCTTCAACTGGTAGTAAATTATTTGGATCTTTTACTTGGTTTTTAGAGCCAATTGTTTTCTTAAAAGCATTAACATTAGCTGGATTAACAGCAGCAGTAGCTACAAAGCAGTACGGGATTATATCGGGCGTTCATATTCCATTATTACTTTTCCCTTCATTCATTCCGTATGCTTTAGCTGTAGTACTGATTCCTGCTGTAAGTGATGCCGTTGCAAGAGGCAAGCAATCCTTACTAAGAGAGCGTGTTCATATTGCACTCAGGTTATCGACCATCGTTGGGTGTTTTAGTGCCGTATTCTTTTATTTGTATGGGGACGAGTTCGCCACTAAACTCTTTCACCTATCAGAAGATCGAGGATATATGAAGTTACTTGCTCCCATCTTCTTCTTTTATTATATACAAAGTCCTTTAAACTCCATTCTACAAGCATTGGACGAAGCAAAGGCAGCCATGATGAATTCCGTTTATGGTGGAATTGGTAAGCTATTAGTCATGCTTGCACTAGCATCTCAGCCTAACATTGCAGAAACAGGTGCAGTAATCGCCATTGGCTTTGGCGTACTGATCACTTCTTTCTTGCATATTGCCACCATTCGTAAGAAAAAATATGTTGATACTGGTTTTAAATTATTTATCATTCCTTATTGGGCTTGCATACTAATTGTTGTTTTCCGGGAATATATCCTTCCGACTAACCAATTTAATATTTGGGTTAATGGTTCTATTACACTTGCCATTGTATTTGTTGTATTGATGATTGCGGATCAAATTCGTATTAGTGATTTCCGCTATCTAACAAAAACAGTAAGAAAAAGATTATGATTTCAATTGGACATGAACTTTACCTTCTTCAAAACAACAATAGAAAATTCGGTCAAGGTCTGTATAGCCAATTTTAGAAAGTTCTTCATATAACCATTGTTCATCTTTATTGATTAAGAAAAGGTGTCGTTTTTGAATCTCGCCATCCACTACTAATGGTAATATCGGCGGTTCACTGTCTTTCATGAAGATAGAAAGATTTCCTGATGGCTCTAAAAAAGCATATGCTACCTTTTGAATGGAACCAATCTGTTGTTCTCTAAGCTGTTGAAATAAATCATCCAGATTATAACGTTGTTTTTTCATTTCATTTTCTAGGAGATAACCATCACGTATAATTGTCGTAGGATCTCCATCAATTTTATCACGAACCTTTTTGCTTTTTAATGAAAGATAAGAAATGGTCATTTGTATAATCAATAGGATAATCATCGGTAAAATAGATTCAAAAAGGTTTCTGTCTGGATTGTCGACTGCAAAAGTAGCTACATCTGCAAGTAATACAAATACGACTAAATCCATTACACTTAATTCGCCTACTTCACGTTTTCCCATAAGCTTAAAGATGATTAATATGACAAAGTATAGGAAGATCATGCGAAAAGCGATAACTAATAAATCGTTCACATTATGACCCCTTTTTAACCTTATACTTTGTCTTTCTTTATCAAATTATGCATTATAAGAAAATGGTAATTGCGAATACAACTAAACCTAATAATAGAAGAATAAATATAATTAACCCAAAAGAGCGAACCCATTCTGGCTTTGGATGCACTTTTAAGCGATTGCTACCAGTACGGTTTTGCGCCATTTTTTGTTTAGCAGTTAGGCGAGAATGAATGGTATCATCATATCCTAAATGCTCCTTTTTTTTAGAAGTATTCCGTTGTTTTTTAGCCATACAATCGCTTTCCTTTCAAAACCTTGAATAGTATATTAATTCTACATATATGCAAAAAAGCCTTTATTTCTTATTGAAATAAAGGCTTTATGTGATTATTGATAGTATTTTTATTAATCAAAATTTCATTCATTATTATTTAGCTTGTACTGCACCATCTAATACTTTACCAATAGCTGAACGTTCAAAACGTAATTTTGAACCGTCTTCTACTTTAATAACTACTGACGCGTCATCAATTGCTTCGATTTGGCCATGTAAACCGCCGATTGTCACAATCTTATTACCTTTTGCTAAACTACTTTGCATATTTTGCGTATTTTTACGGTTTTTTTGTGCTGGACGAATTAACATAAAATACATTAATGCGAAAATAATAATCATAGGTAGTAATCCTTGTAATGTCTGCATGAATATATATCCCCCTTTCTATCTCTAGCATTCATTATACAAGAATCAGAAATTTTTTGCATTTGGTTTATTAAATCCATATTGTTCAAAGAATTCTTCACGGAAATCACCTAGTCGATCTTCACGAATCGCTTGGCGTACTTGACGCATCAAATCTTGTAAGAAATATAGATTATGATATGAAGTTAATCGTATGCCAAATGTTTCATCAGCTTTGATTAAGTGACGGATATATGCGCGTGAGTAGTTTTTGCAAGTATAGCAGTCACAATTCGGATCTAGTGGTCCAAAATCACGAGCATACTTTGCATTCTTTACTACTAAGCGTCCTTGACTTGTCATACATGTCCCATTACGAGCAATACGCGTTGGTAATACACAGTCAAACATATCAATTCCGCGAATCGAACCGTCAATAAGTGAGTCTGGTGACCCTACTCCCATTAAATAGCGTGGTTTGTCTGAAGGTAGTAAAGGTGTTGTATATTCAAGCATTCGATTCATAATATCTTTTGGCTCGCCAACTGATAGTCCCCCAATAGCATAACCTGGGAAATCAAGGGATACCAAATCTTTTGCAGATTGTTTACGAAGATCTTCGAATTCTCCACCTTGTACAATACCAAATAATCCTTGGTCTTGTGGACGAGCATGTGCTTTTAAGCAACGTTCTGCCCATCTTGAAGTTCGTTCTACAGAATTCTTCATATATTCATACGTTGCAGGAAATGGCGGACATTCGTCAAATGCCATCATGATATCTGATCCTAGCGCATTTTGGATTTCCATTGACTTTTCTGGACTTAAGAATAGCTTGTCCCCATTCAAATGATTACGGAAATGTACGCCCTCTTCTTCAATGCGTCGAATATCACTTAAACTAAATACTTGGAAACCGCCTGAATCTGTTAAAATCGCACGATCCCAGTTCATAAATTTATGCAAACCGCCTGCTTCACGAATAATTTCGTGACCTGGACGAAGCCATAGATGATACGTATTACTTAAAATAATACCAGCACCCATTTCTTTTACTTCTTCCGGTGCCATTGTTTTAACAGTTGCTTGGGTACCAACTGGCATGAAAGCTGGTGTTTCGAAGGAGCCGTGCGGTGTATGCACGATTCCTAGTCTTGCGCCTGTTTGCTTATCTGTTTTGATCAGTTCGTATCTTATTGGTAGAGACATGTATTAATTTCCTTTCTTTGCTTTTGGTCGGATGAACATTGCATCACCGAAACTGAAGAAACGGTATTTGTTTTCTACAGCAATTTTATATGCATTTAATACGTTTTCACGGCCAGCTAATGCGCTAATCATCATCACAAGAGTAGACTTTGGTAAATGGAAGTTCGTAATCATACCGTCGATTGCTTGGTAGTCAAATCCTGGATAGATGAAGATTGTTGTCCAACCTGATTCCGCTACAATTTGTCCATCATTTCGATGTGCAATCGTTTCAAGTGTACGTGTTGAAGTAGTTCCAACTGCAATTACTCGTCCACCATTCGCTTTTGTTTCATTAATAATTTGTGCAGTTTCTTCAGATAAATTATAGAATTCAGCATGCATATCATGTTCTTCTATATTTTCTACACTGACAGGTCTAAATGTTCCAATTCCAACGTGTAAAGTTAAGAATGCTACTTTTACACCTTTTGCACGAATTTGATCTAATAGTTCTTCAGTGAAGTGAAGACCTGCTGTTGGAGCTGCTGCTGAACCAAGTTCTTTAGAATAGACAGTTTGGTAGCGTTCTTGGTCTTCTAGTTTTTCGTGGATATAAGGTGGCAATGGCATTGTTCCTAGTTTTTCAAGTATTTCGATGAAAATACCATCGTATTCAAATTTGAACATACGACCACCATGTTCTAATTCACCTGTACATGTTGCTTTAAGTAATCCATCACCAAACGTAATTTCTGTGCCTACTTTCACACGTTTAGCAGGTTTTACTAGCGTTTCCCACTCATCATTACTAGTTTGTTTTAATAATAATACTTCAACATGTGCACCAGTTTCTTCTTTAATCCCAATTAAACGTGCAGGTAAAACACGAGTGTTGTTTAGGATTAAGCAATCGCCTTGTTGTAATTCATCTAGAATGTCACGGAAATGATGATGTGACACCTCTCCAGTTTCACGGTCTAATACCATTAGACGGCTAGATGCACGGTCTTCAAGTGGTACTTGTGCGATTAATTCTTCTGGTAAATAGTAATCAAAGTCTTCTAATTTCATTGTAAACTTACTTCCTTCTTGTATTTTAGCGTTGATTAAAAAAATCGTGGATTTGATATCCTTCGTTTCAATAACTTCACTTATATTTTAAGTTTCTGATGGATATGCATAACCAAAGTGTTCATATGCAAGTGCTGTGACCATGCGACCTCTAGGAGTTCTTTGGATAAAGCCTATTTGCATTAAATATGGTTCATAAACGTCTTCAATGGTCATAGATTCTTCACCAATGCTAGCTGCAATTGTATCAAGCCCTACAGGACCTCCACGGAAACGTTCGATCATATTCTCAATCAGTTTATGATCGATATGATCTAATCCAAGTGGGTCGACCTGCAATAGTTCTAATGCATCTTGTGCTAGTTTAAGCGTAATATCACCGTCTCCAATGACCTGTGCATAATCTCGTACACGCTTTAACAAACGGTTTGCAATACGAGGTGTTCCACGGGAGCGTCTTGCCACTTCCCCTGCTGCTATTGTATCTATCTTTACACCAAATAATTCAGCACTTCTTCTAACAATTTCAGTCAAAGAATATTCATCATAGTAGTCTAATCGTAATAATACACCAAATCGGTCTCTTAGTGGAGCGGATAGCGCTCCAGCTCTTGTTGTTGCACCAACTAATGTAAAAGGAGGTAAATCTAGTCTGACAGAACGAGCTTGAGGACCTTTTCCCACAACGATATCTAAACAAAAATCTTCCATAGCAGGATAAAGCACTTCTTCGATTGCTCTAGGTAAGCGATGGATTTCATCGATAAACAAGACATCACCAGGCTCTAGTGAACTAACAATCGCTGCTAAATCACCGGGACGTTCAATTGCAGGTCCACTTGTCATACGAATATTAACGCCCATTTCGTTCGCAATAACTGCTGCTAGTGTTGTTTTTCCGAGACCAGGCGGACCATAAAGTAAGACATGATCAAGACTTTCCTCGCGCATTTTAGCGGCACTTATGAAAATCTTCAAATTTTCTTTTACTTTTTGTTGTCCGATATATTGCACGAGTGTTTGTGGGCGCAATGATAGTTCATATTGATCATCATCTCTTGTTGCCTCACCTGAAACGACACGGTCATCCATAAGACTCTCTCCTTTCTACTATTGTTGCTTTAATAATAATTTTAATGCTTGTTTCATATATTCTTCTGTCGTTTTTAAGCGATCATCGTCATCTAGTGGCTTTCGAACTTTCGTCAATTCACGTTCAGAATAGCCAAGTGCTGCTAATGCTAATAATGCCTCTTCCAGTTCATGCTTGTTCGGATTAACGCCAAATAACGGTAATTCGTCTTCTGCACTAGGTAATTCAATATCTACCATAAGGCTATCCAATTTTCCTTTTAAATCTAAAATCATTTGGCGAGCGGTTTTTTTACCTACACCTGGGAATTTCACTAGGAATTTTTCATCTTCTTGCTCAATAGCAGAGATTACTTGACTTGGATTACCACTTGCTAGAATCGCTAATGCTCCTTTTGGTCCAATACCCGAAACTTGTATTAGTTTTCGAAAAAGCTCTCGTTGGTCTAATGATTTAAATGCAAATAATTGGTGTGCATCTTCTCGCACGTGTAAATGTGTATACACTTTTACATTTTCATTCTTTACTTGAAATGCAAATGGATTTGGCGTGTACAATTGCCATCCAATTCCTTGTTGCTCTAGCACAATATATTCAGGCGTTACACGAGTAACAGCACCCATTATGTAGTCGTACATGGCCATTTCTCCTTTTGTCAGAACGCTATCGATTATAGCATAATTTTATATACGTGATGATTCAAAGTATGATTCATGGGAAAAAAGATAGGCCAAAGCTTCGGCCTATCTTAATAGACAAACGTATATTCTGTTTTCACCTACCACAATCATACCATAATTTTGGCCAAGAAGAGAGTGCCACTTCCGTAAATTGTATTAATTCTTCCACAAACGCTTGTTGCTTCTCAGTCGTAACCGTTTTTACATACATCCATTCTCGTAGTAATTCGTTTGGAAAACGCAATGTTAGTAAATAACTTGCTGGGATTCTTTTAAGTATTGGTTGTTCATTTAGCAATGTACGCAAATTGTAATTTACATGTGGTAAAACGCGATGCATCCACATTATAAGCTCTTCCTCCGGGTGCCCATAAGAAGCTAAATCAAAGTCAATCAAATATTTTCTACCTTTAGAGTCTTTTAAAAAATTATGATGTACAACATCCCCATGCAATAATGTCCTTTTACTCTGTAAAGGTTCTATTTGGTTAAACCCTTGAAGTGCTTCTTGAGCATACAATATAAGCTGATTGCATTGATCTGTTCCTAAATAGACAGATACTTGTGTAAAATGCATGATGAACTTTTGCAGTCTTTCTTTCCATTTCAGCTGCAAATCATACGATGGTAAAAGATATGCATCTTTTGACCAGTCTACTTTTTCTCCGGTTTGATGTAGCTGATGTAAAATGGCTAGGGAATTTGTTCGATCATATTTTGAATGATAATCAAACGCCCTAGCATCTTTGATCCATGGTTGAATAAGTACGTTTTGATCTTCTAACTGAACTTTTGATAACGTATGTGGGAATTGTATGTCAGCCAATTTTTCGTGGATAGCTTTTACTTTACCAGCAACTAATTCATTGTCATATTTTTTAACAACGAATTCTTTTTTTCCTGACTGACAATACCATACATTCGATTTAATCTTCTTTTTTAAATCGAAGTTGTTCACCTATCAAGACTCATGACTCTCTTGTGAAAAGTTTGGCATATAATATGGCTGTGGTTGTGGGTAGTGCCCTGAGAAAGGTGAAGAACAATTTCCTGGCCACATCATATGTTGATATGGCATTTGTTGATATGGCATTTGTTGTGGCATTTGTTGATACTGCATTGGATAGTTTGGCATTTGTTGACCATAATTCCATGGTTCTACATATTGTGGATTGTGCATTGCTGGCATATGATGCCATGGCTCTACATATTGCTCAGAATGCCCAGGTTATTCATGTTGTTCGAATGACGAAGTTTCAATTTCTCTAGTTGATTCTGGCATTTGCCAATGTGGTGGTCCCATTTGTGTTCCCATTGTTTCTTCTGGTCCGTACCAAGGTGCTTGCATTGGCATTGATGCTTGCATTGGCATTGTACCTTGCATTGGCATTGGTGCTTGCATTGGCATTGGTGCTTGCATTGGCATTGGTGCTTGCATTGGCATTGTGCCTTGCATTGGCATTGGTGCTTGCATTGGCATTGTAGCATTGGTGCTGCCCATTGGTGTGGTGCCCATTGTGGTGGCATATAGTTGCCTCCGCCTTCACATCCACATCCACCCCCAAAATGATGTTGTGGTGCCATCATATGATGATGATGTCCTCCACATCCACAATGGTGTGGTGCTATCATATGATGGTGTGGATGGTGTCCTCCACATCCACAAGGCTTTGGTGGTGCTACATATTGCGGACATGGCATTGGCATTGGCATTGGATCGGCATTGGAACGGGTACCGGAACTGGTGCTGGTGGTATTTGAGCAATAGGTTTGACAGGCGCCTCTTGCTTTATCGGTTGAATCGTAAATTCCTCCTCGTGTTGTTCGATCATCTCGATCCTAGCTCTAACGGGGCGGTATTCTACAAATGGGTGTACATGCGGGACTGGGGTTGGTTCTACAATTGGAATAGGTATCGGCTGCTCTTTTGGCATTTCTTTAATGTGTACCGGTTGTACTGGTTGAATAATTGGTTGTTCTTTTGGAATTACCTTTGGTTGTTCTTTTGGTCGTGCTACTGGATGTTCTTTTGGCATCACCTTAGGTTGTTCTTTTGGTCGTGCTACTGGTTGTTCCTTTGGCATCACCTTAGGTTGTTCTTTTGGTCGTGCTATTGGTTGTTCCTTAACATGTACCGGTTGCACTGGTTGTTCCTTTGGCATCACCCTTGGTTGTTCCTTAACATGCACCGGTTGCACTGGTTGTTCCTTAGGTTGTACTCTTGGATATTCTTTTGGTTGTGCTACATGATGTTCCTTCTGTTGAGTCTTAGGTTGTTCCTTTTTTGCAGTTTCAGGCAAAAATAATTCCATCCCTGGAACAATGTAATCAGGGTTAGCTAAATGGGCATTTAATCTTTTCATATCCTCAAAAGAAATTCCGTATTGTCTTGCAATTTTCCAGAGTGTTTCGCCCTTTTTGACAGTATGAACGCGCACGTTTTTCCTCCCTCCGTCTCCTTACAGTATGAAAAGCATCATTATTTGGACACTCGAATCTTATTTGTATACGCCTTTCATGTTACACTATGAATATAGAAGTACCATTTATGCTTGTATTTTGAGGTGTTATTTATGAAAAAATTACTTGGTGAAGAACGAAGATCATTTTTATTGGATTTATTAAAAACAGAAGAAACAGCAATTACGGGTACTGAGTTCGCAAAAAGAACGAATGTTTCAAGACAAGTAATCGTCAATGATATTGCCTTACTAAAAGCTAGAAATGAACCAATAATAGCAACAAGTCAAGGATATCTATATTTAAATAAGCAACCGAGTGAACAAATTTTCGAACGGCAAATCGCGGCTTACCATACATCAGCCCAAACTGAGGATGAACTAAATACACTAGTCGATGCAGGAATCACTGTTAAAAACGTCACAGTTGAACATCCAATATACGGTGAAATAACGGCAAATATTATGGTAAAAAATCGATATGATGTCGAACAATTTATGAAAAGATTGCAAGAAACAAATGCGAGCCCTTTAATGGCGTTGACAGATGGCTCACATCTTCATACCATTACTGCCCCGACTGAAGCTCAACTTGACTTGGCTGAAAAGTTATTAAAAGAAAAAGGATATCTACTAGCAAAGGATTAATTGCAAAAAAAGATGGTACAAAAAGTGTAGCGAATTAAGAACACTTTTGTAGCATCTTTTTTGGTGGGTTTTAATGGTAAAAATTACTGTTTTGTTTATTTTGCTTTTGTCTTGACTTTGGCTATTTTGGATTTAATTGTCCTGGATTATGTTGATTAGAGTGGTACTAGGATAGAATATGATTTAGGAGTAGAATTTATTAATTAATTTTTCCAATAAAAATCTAACAAGTTTTACTCGAAGTGGAATTAGCGCACGGTTCGTGTGACGGACGTCGAGCCTCCTCCTTCGAAAAGCTTGCTCCTGCATCGATAGCTCCTTCGCAGAAAATCTTTTTTCCTATAAAAAAAGTGCCCTTATTTTTGGGCACTTTCCTTTTGTTCTTTTTTTGAATGTTGCTTGTATGTAAAATAGCTTCCTAATGATTTTACTGTGCAACCTAGTGCTGCAAGTTCCTCTATTGCGCCTTTCATCATTGGAGCATTTTCATCTTCTAACAAATCCAAGATAAAGAAGTAATCGCCTAAACCTGTTTTTAATGGTCTAGATTCAATTTTACTTAAGTTGATCTTACGCCATGCGAATACAGATAATATCTGGTGTAGTGCACCGGATTGGTCGTTTGGTAGTTCGATCATGAGCGTTGTTTTAATCTGTTCTTCACGATTGATAAGATCAATTCGTTGATTCTTTTTAGAAAGTACAAAGAATCGCGTATGGTTGAAATGAAAATCGTGAATTTTCGGTTGGACAATCTCTAAGTCATATGTTTTAGCTGCTGCTGTATTGCCTATTGCTGCTATGCATTCTTCTGGGTGCTCATGAACAAATTGTGCAGCTGCAGCAGTTGACGTTGTTTGATGTAAAGGAATATTTCTAAAACGGGAATAGAGATATTTATGACATTGTGCAAGTGCATGCGGATGCGAATAAATACCTGTTACGTTTTCCCAATTTGCGGCTTGATTTTTATGTACCATTAAATGTTGTTCAATGGGAGATAATACTTCTCCTACGACATATAAATTGACCTCATGAAATAAATAGTCAATAGTTAGCGGGACAGAACCCTCTAAAGCATTTTCTAATGGAACAATGGCTAAATCAACTTGACCTTCAGCCACAGCCTCAATACATTCTGGAATGGTTTTATAGGGAATTGTCCATTCGTTTGAAAATAATTCTTGTGCTGCTAAATGTGTAAATGTACCTTTTGGGCCTAGATAAGCCACTCGATTTTCCTGTTCTTCTGATGTCAATTTGATATAGCCCCCTTATAATGCCCCTGAACTAATTACCTCTGCAGATTCTACAAAGTCTAATTTTTTGAGACTTTGGATTAACTCGTCTAACTCCACATCCATTGCTGTAACATCTAGTGAAAGTGTAACATTGGCACGGCCTTGAATCGGAATCGTTTGATGGATTGTCAGCACGTTACAATGCGTATCTGTAACTGTGGTTAAAAGTCGAGCTAGTGTTCCTTTGCGGTCCTCCAGCTGTAAAAAAACTGTTAAAATACGTTCTTGTACAATAGAGTGAAAGGGGAAAACAGCATCTCGATATTTATAAAACGCACTTCTTGATAAATCTACTTGCTTAACAGCATCCCAAATAGAAGTGACAGCACCTGTTTGCAACAAGTGCTTTGCTTCTAATGTTTTATGCATGGCATCTGTTAAAACATCTTCGCGTACTAAATAATAGCGTTGATCTGCTACATTTTTCATCCTTTTCCCCCCTGATTACTACTCTACAAAATCAAATTCAAATTCTAATAAACGAACAGTATCGCCATTTTGGATACCACGTTCACGTAATGCATCGTCAACGCCCATACCACGTAATTGACGTGCAAAGCGTCTTACTGATTCTTCACGGCTAAAGTCGGTCATTTTAAATAGACGCTCAATCGTATAGCCGGATAATACATATGCACCATCATCATCTCGACTAACAACAAAATCTTCGCCTTTTGATTCATGTTTATATAGAACAGTTGCATCTGTTTCTTCTTCTTCAATTTCATGAAGTGGAAATTCTGGTGTCTTATCCAATAGATCTGCAACTGCGAATAACATTTCTTTTAAACCTTGACGCGAAATTGCTGAAATTGGGAAGATTTGACCATCTTCACCGATTTGGTCTTTAAATACTCGTAAGTTTTCTTCTGCTTCTGGCATGTCCATTTTATTAGCTACAATAATTTGTGGACGTTCTGTTAAACGCATATTATATTGTTCAAGTTCTTTATTGATTGTTAAATAATCTTCGTATGGATCTCTACCTTCCATACCAGACATATCAATTACATGAACAATTACTCGAGTACGTTCAATATGACGTAGGAATTGATGCCCAAGACCTACACCTTCTGATGCACCTTCAATGAGCCCTGGTAAGTCAGCCATTGCAAAGCTTCGACCATCGTCAATTCGAACCATTCCTAAATTCGGTACAATCGTTGTAAAGTGATAAGCGCCAATTTTTGGTTTTGCGGATGTCACAACTGAAAGTAGCGTTGACTTTCCTACACTTGGGAATCCAACTAAACCAACATCAGCTAATACTTTTAATTCTAATATAACATTAAGTTCTTGTCCTGGCTCCCCTTTTTCTGAAAGTTCTGGCGCAGGATTTGCAGGTGTTGCAAATCGTGAGTTTCCGCGGCCACCGCGACCACCTTTTGCAATCACAGCTTTTTGCCCGTGTTCGACTAAGTCTGCAATGACACGGCCTGTTTCCTCATCGGTTACAACTGTACCAGGTGGAACAGATACAAATAGTGGTTCTGCCTTTTTACCATGTTGGTTTTTACTCATCCCATGTTCTCCACGGTTCGCTTTGAAATGGCGTTTGTAACGAAAATCCATTAATGTACGAAGTCCTTCATCTACAACGAAAACAACGTCACCACCATGGCCACCATCTCCACCAGCTGGTCCTCCATTTGGTACGAATTTTTCGCGACGGAAGGCTACCATTCCATTACCGCCATCTCCACCTTTAACGTAAATTTTTACGTGGTCGACAAACATTTAAGTCACTCCTACTTTTTAATAATGACATATTGCCATTCTTCTTCTGAATATTGTTCATCTTCAATTGCAAGAGACTGATGTGCAATCGATTGATTGAAAACTCCTTTTTCATCCCAATGTCCTTTTAGATGAAATGATATCTCGAATTGCGTTTCTGTTGAATAGATTTGCAATTGTAGTTGTTGTTCAACAAACGGATCTAATGATGAGTAGATGTGCGCTACTGATTGTTCTAAATAGTTATAAATCGCATCATCTAGTTCGATATCTATTTTATGTTCAACCATACTTTGTATCGTACACTTAAAGTTTTGGTATCGCCACCCTAATGTATGAATCCAGTCAATTGTTTTGGGCAATCCTAGTTTATTGATAGCGAAAAAAGTTTTACACTGATTGGCGCAATGTTCAATAGATTCTTTTGCTGCCTCAGTTTTTCCTAAATCAAGATTCATTTTAATGAGTTGTAGTTGATTTAGAAAATCATGATTTGCAAAACGTAGCACTTCGTTTATCGTGAGTGTTTTTTCATTCATAAAGTGACACTCCTTAGGATGATATATTCTTTTTACAGTATACCAATTTTCAAATAATATATCTTCTAATTAGAAAAAATTCGGCTTCCGCAAAATATAGCGAAAGCCGATTTTGATCTAAGTTATTTCTGATCTGTTATTTGCTTGAAGTGGAATTAGCTTACACTTTGTGGGTGGACCAACGAGTCTCTCGTTTATCTGCACCAGAAAGAAAAAGGACTGCAGTAAATGCAGTCCCTTAAGTGTGTTGATTATGCTTCTTGAGCAACTGGGTACACGCTGACTTTACGTTTATCGCGACCGAAACGTTCGAATTTAACAACGCCATCAACTTTCGCGAATAAAGTATCGTCACCACCGCGACCTACGTTTTCTCCTGGGTAAATTTTAGTACCGCGTTGACGGTATAAAATAGAACCAGCAGTAGCGAATTGACCATCAGCACGTTTAGCGCCTAAACGTTTTGCTTGAGAGTCACGACCGTTCTTAGTAGAACCTACACCTTTTTTAGAAGAGAAGAATTGTAAATCTAAAGATACTAGTAACATATGTTCCACCTCCTAGATCATCTTATATTTTAATTCGATAAAATCTCCATAACTTGCAACCATCGTATATACTTGGGTTACCATTGTTTGAAGAATGATTTGCAGTTTTGCATCCGTTTCAGCGTCAACATCGGCTTGGTCTATTACGCAGGATAAAAATCCACCGTCTTCACCTTGCTCAATGCCTGGTTGTAATTGTAGTATTTGTCCAATCGCATTTACTGTACCAAAGGAAATAGCAGACGCGCCTGCACAAACTAAATCATGACCAGGTTCACCTGAATAGGCATGACCTGAAACTTCAAATCCATAAGATTTTCGATTATCATCGCTATGAATAGTAAATGTAATCATCTAATCACCCACCAATTAAGCGTTGATTGCTTCAACAACTAATTTTGTGTATGGTTGACGGTGACCTTGTTTACGACGGTAGTTCTTTTTAGCTTTCAATTTGAAAACTACAACTTTTTTCTCACGGCCTTGTTTTTCAACTTTAGCTGTAACTGTTGCACCTTCAACGAAAGGAGCTCCAACTTTAACGTCTTCGCCACCAACGAAAAGAACTTTGTCAAAAGTAACTGTTTCACCAGCTTCAGCGTTGATTTTTTCAACGTAGATTGCTTGGCCAGCTTCTACTTTAACTTGTTTACCACCAGTTTCAATAATTGCGTACATAACTGCACCTCCTATAATCTCAGACTCGCCCTCATAAAGGTGTTCGCTAAGGATACTTTAAAACCTTTTCAGTGCGGTTGTAGCACGGGTGCTACATAACATTAGAAATATTACCATAGAAAGACTACGGCGTCAACCTATTGTGCACAACGTTTTCGAAAGCTTGTTCATATTTTCTGAAGCGAAAAGCTCTGATGTTTTGATAAAAAAGCAAAATGAGGACTAACATAAAAAAGATGGATTGTGGTATATACCATATAGCTAAAGTAAAACAAGTTATACAGCAAGACATGGATAGAAGTAGAAATGTTGTTTTGGTAGTTTGAAGTGGTTTCTTTTCACTCCATAAGATTTCAAAAATGCGCCCTCCATCTAATGGCCAAATTGGCAATAAATTAATTAATAAAAGGAGCACTTGAATGGATTGTAGTGGATTTTTTAATGAATCTGGGAATAGGAAAGCAAGTATTAAAAGCAAAAGTGTTGCAACTGGTCCAGCAATGGCTATCAAAAAATGCTGTTTTTTTGTAATCTGCCACTTCATAGAATATTGAATCTCGCCACCATATGGCATAAATGTGCAAGACTTCACTTTTACTTTGAGCATATATGCTACTAGCAAATGACCAAATTCATGCCAAGCTAAAGAGATAAAAATTAGCGCATAGCTAGAAAATTGCCCCGTTATGATTAACCACACAATTAGCGGTAAAAGTGTTGGATGAAGCCTCAGCTTCCCCATCATTTAAGCCAATCCTTTAATGAGCCAGGATCTAATATTGCACCTTTACGTTCTACTTGTATATAGAATGTACCTGCCTCCATCGAAGCTAATGGTTCCCCTTCCTTAATTGAAGTATACGGCAAATAATCCAATGTTTTTAGTAGTCCATATGTTACGCGTTCCCCTGTATCATATGTAATTGTCATTGTTTTGCCCAATGATTTTGTATGACCAGTAAAAATGACAAAGCCATCGTGTTTTGCGTAGATTGTTAGTGGTTCATCGTAGGATAGTAATACGCCGTTTGAGAATGATTGCATCGTATTATACTCACCAATCTTAGAATCTTCAACAGGGGCCATTACAGTAACTTTATCTTCTTCTTTGAACACTTCCTTTGTCCAATTTGTGAGAATGAGTAGGTCGTCATTTGAGAGCACGTAGTCTGTTACATCACTATTTATAATTTGCTTTTTTTCTAATACTATTACGGTAAATAATAGTATTGCGATTGCCACAGCCAATTTCCACTTCTTCATTATCAACCACCTCAATAGTACATTTTTATAAAGTTTATGAGGTGAAGAGAATAAACAGTACAATTAGATTCGGGGTTGATGTGAGTATTTGGATTTGCTTCCTCAACTTCGCATCAAGTTAGGACTTATTTTGTTGGCTTCGCGGATATTATTTGAGATATCACGGATGTTTGGTATCGCTCTATCATACTGCGGATATTTGCTCTAATTTCGCGGAAGTTCTCTAATAATTATATAAAACTATAACCAATTTCCCACACCACAAAAAGAGCCTTCAAGAGAATACATTCTCCTAAAGGCTCTTTATCTATGTAGCTAAACAATCATCTAATAGATTTAATTATCTAGCAAATAGTGATTTAATTTTTGCAAAGACACTTTTATGTTCATTTTCTAATGACATAAGTGGTACAGATTCACCTAAGATTCTGCGAACGATATTACGATATGCAATGGCAGCTTGTGTAGATGGCTCCATTACGATTGGTTCTCCCTTATTTGAAGAACGAATTACGTGTTCATCGTCTGGTATAATCCCCAATAAATCAATCGATAGATGTGTTGTGATTTCGTTTACATCTAGTGAATCCCCGTTTTTCATCATTTGAGGACGAATTCGATTGATAATTAGTTTAGGTGGTTCAATTTCTTCTTGTTCTAATAATCCAATAATACGATCAGCATCGCGTACTGCTGAAATTTCAGGCGTTGTAACAACAATCGCTCTGTCAGCACCGGCAACAGCATTTTTGTAACCTTGCTCAATACCAGCTGGACAATCGATTAATACATAGTCAAAATCAAGTTTTAACTCATCAACTAACGTCTTCATTTGCTGTGGTGTTACAGCGTTTTTATCAGACGTTTGAGCAGCTGGTAATAGATAAAGTAGTATCATCGAATCGTTTATCTTTTACTAAAGCCTGTTGGATTTTACAACGCCCTTCAACAGTGTCTACTAAGTCATAGATAATGCGGTTTTCTAAACCTAAAATTACATCTAGGTTACGTAAACCGATATCCGTATCGATTAAGCATACTTTTTTATTCTGAAGGGCCAATGCAGTACCTAAATTAGCAGTGGTAGTTGTCTTTCCTACTCCACCTTTACCAGAAGTAATTACAATAGCTTCACCCACATTAGCTTCCTCCCTTAAATGTCGACAAATTAGGTCTTAAAATACGTAAATCCTGTAAACGGTCAATGGCAATATGACCGTTTGAATGGATATAAGCACATTCCATTTCAGGTTTTTCTGCTAGAATTGTTACCTCATTGGTCATCAATTCCATCAAATCAGCAATCATAAGATGTGTAGCTTCTAACCATGAAGCCGCAATAACACATTCACGATTACCCCCTACTCCGGCATGTGCAATCCCCTTCAAACGCCCCATAACATAAATACTGCCTCCAGCAATCACCTTACCATTTGGATTGACATCACCAATAATAACGAGATCACCTTCAGCTCTTAACTCTTGTCCAGAACGTACAATACCTATGTAAGTTGCAGATTGATTTTTCAAAAGCTTTTGATTACATTCTTCTACAGTAATAACATCACTTTTAATCTTTGAAACTTTCAGGTTTTTAGAGTGTTGAACAACATGAAGAATTTCCTTTAACTGCTCTTGATTACAATAGCGGTTTCCTACATGTATTGTTACTTCTGCTTGTCCCTCTAGACCATCTTCAGTGACTTTACGCTTTAATTCATCCAATAAATCAGAGTAAGCGCATTGATCATCTAGTTGAAGCACAAGCCCATGCTTTGTTCCTTTAATTAAGACTAGTTGCTTAGTTGTCAAATGCTTCACCTCACGCTTCTCTACTATAACGTTAATTGATTCGCTTTCTTTAAGAGACGAGCTTCTATCAAATATTTAAATGTCCAACCGAGCATAATTAAATAAATAGAATTTGCAATCATTGTTGGAATTAATCGTTGATTTAAAAACTCGGCAAATGGAACCGAAGTAAAAGAAATCAATAAGAAAAATTGATGTAAAACAATCTCTAAAAGTGCTACAAGCACCAACGAAAGAATCGTTGTAATTGCTAAATGTTGATGGATGTACTTTACTGTAGAACCAGCAATAAAACAAATAAATGGATATAAGAATGTATATAATCCAATAATATCAATATAGAAAATATCATACAATACCCCAAATATTAATCCATACAACATTGCACGTTTACGATCATAGTAAATTGACAAGAAGATTAGGTATAATATTAAAAATCTAGGCACTAAGTAATATAGCTGACCATGCCATTTAATCGGCGAAAACAAGGAGAAATCTGTCTCTAAAAAGAACAGAATAACAGCAACGAATGGAATTAAAAATCTTGCCATTATTGTTGTACCCCAGTATTTGTTGAAATCACCTTATTCGTATTATTACCATCCGAGCCATTTACGCTAATGGATTGGCGTTTCGCAATAACAACGTGATCTAGCATAGAGAAATCAGCAGCTGGTTTAACATAAGCTAATTTCGTTAATCCGTAATCATCTGTTGAAATTTTTGAAATTTCACCGATTAAGACACCTTTAGGGAAAATACCGCCAAGTCCTGAAGTTGTTACTTTATCACCTTTTTTAACAGGTAGACTTGAGTCGATTCGCTTCATAATTAATTCTCCACGTTTTACATCAAAGCCTTCGATTAAACCAAATGCCTCTGATTTTTTGTTTGCTACTACTGCAGATACTCGGTAATTTGTATTATTTGTTGATAATAATTCTACTTGAGACGTATAAGGTGTAGTTTGAACGATTTTACCGATTAATCCTTGAGAAGTGAGTACTGCCATATTCACTTTCACACCGCTTATAGAACCCTCATTTAAAATGAGTTTTTCTTCCCATTGGTCAGGATTTCGTGCAATCACAGTTGCTTGAATAGGATCAAAATTTCTTAAATCATCTTTTTTATTCACTAAATCTTTTAACTTGTCATTTTCAACTTTCAATTCATTGACTTTAGCTTGTAATGTTCCAAATTCTTCCATTCGCGATTTTAAACGTTTGTTTTCGTCATAGGTATTCAATAAATCATCTATATTATTGATAAATCCATTAATATAGCTTGTCGGTTTTGCAACGATGGATTGTCCAAAGCCGACAGTGTCTTTAATGATTTGCTCAGGAAGTGAAGCGTGTTGACGATCGCGTAAGGAAAAGCTAATCAATGCCACTAAGAAGATTACGCCGACAAGCAGCAATATAAATCGCTTATTCGAGAAAAACTGTGGCATTGTCTTTATCCCCCTTATTTTGTTTGATGACGACGCATAATTTCAATATGGTCTAGTGCCATACCTGTACCAATAGCAACACAATCTAATGGGTTTTCTGCGATAAATACAGGCATATTTGTTTCATCACTAATTACTTTGTCCAAGTTTTTAAGTAGAGCGCCACCACCAGTTAATACGATACCGCGTTCCATTACGTCAGCAGATAATTCTGGAGGAGTTTGTTCTAATGTTTTTTTCACACCATCGATAATTGCTGCGATTGACTCTTTTAATGCGTCTACAATTTCATTTGATGAAATTTCAATTGTTTTTGGAAGTCCTGTTACTAAATCACGGCCACGGATTTCCATTTTTTCTTCTTCTCCATCAATACTAGCAGAACCAATTTCCATTTTAATGGCTTCAGAAGTACGTTCACCGATTGTTAAGTTATAAGTTTTACGAATATATGCAGTAATTGCTGCATCCATTGCATCGCCGCCTACACGTACGGATTCACTTGTTACAATACCACCTAATGAAATAACTGCTACTTCAGAAGTACCACCACCGATATCTACTACCATACTACCTGTTGGTTCCCAAACTGGTAGATTTGCACCGATTGCTGCTGCAAATGGCTCTTCGATTGTGTAATGCTTCTTTTGCGCCTGCTTGACGAGATGCATCAATAACTGCACGTCGTTCTACAGATGTAATACCATAAGGTACACAAATCATGACATTTGGTTTTTTCCAGTTGCCACCAGAAGCTTTCATCGCTTCTTTCATATAATATTCGATCATTGCTGTTGTAATATCGAAGTCAGCAATAACACCGTCTTTCATCGGACGAATGGCTACGATTGAACCAGGTGTACGACCAATCATATTTTTTGCATCATTACCTACAGCAACGATTTCACCTGATTTTGTATTTTTTGCTACTACAGAAGGTTCTCTAAGTACAATTCCTTTACCTTTCAAAAATACCAATGTATTTGCTGTGCCGAGGTCAATCCCGACATCTTTTCCACCTAATCCAAACACTTTTCTGTTCTTCCTTTCTCTTTTAGCCATAACTTTATCGGTTCATAAAATCATAAGTTTCATTATAACGGAAAAAAGTGAAAAATTACAGTGCTACATATATCCTTTCTCTTTTAAACTTATAAATTGATGATCACCAATTATGACGTGGTCTAATAGCTCTATTCCAATGATTAAACCAGCTTCTTGAAGACGATTTGTAACGTCAATATCTTCTGGGCTTGGAGATGGGTTGCCAGATGGATGATTATGGGCACAAATAATCGAGGCAGCCGAGCGTTTTACAGCTTCACGAAAAATTTCACGAGGATGCACAATACTAGCGTTTAAGCTTCCGATAAAAATGGTTTGCTGATGGATAATTTGGTTTTTGACATTCAAAAAGAGTGTCACAAAGTTTTCCTGCAATAAAGAGGACATATCCGGCATTAAAAACGTTGCGGCATCTTGAGGCGAACGAATTGTGAAACGTTCGTCCGTTCTTTTTTTACTTAAACGTCTTCCTAATTCAATCGATGCAAGTAACTGGATTGCCTTTGCTTCACCAATTCCTTTAATATCCATTATTTCTTCGATTGTTGCATTCTTTAATTCGTGAAGCTGTTCAAAATGAGTTAATACACGATTAGCTAAATGTAGAACAGATTCTTGTTTTGTACCAGTTCTAAGTAATATAGCGATTAACTCTTGATTTGATAAACTCTCAGCACCTTGACGTTTTAGCCGTTCTCTAGGTCTGTCATCATGATGCACTTCACTAAATCTTAGAGGCGTTTTTACATTAGTTGCCATGGACATGCTCCCCCGTTTCTACCGTGATAATTTTCTTATCCATCAGAAAGGTTTTTAGCACATCTAGTGGTAGCCCAGCAACATTATATTTGCTTCCAATAATCGTCTTCACTAAATTTTGTCCAACTCCCATTATATTATAACCAACATCTTGTTCAAAAGGTTCCCCTGTTTCGACATATTGCTCAATTATTTTTTCTGATAATCGATGCATCATTACTTCAGACTGTACGACAAAGGATGAGAGTTGATTTTCATAGCGAATGCCAACTGCAGTTGTTACTTTATGTTTCTTATTTGACAATTTTTTAAGATACGATTTTGCTTCCATTCTTGTTCGTGGCAAACGCAAAATTAGCTCATTTAAACTAACTACGCGTTTTACATTCATGTAGCATAGAGACTTGTGAGGAGCACGCATGCGTAAAAGCTTTACAACCACCGTACTGTTGGCAAATTCGAAGGGATTTGTGGGTAATGCATAATCCATTGAGATATCTTGATGAATGACTGAAAAAGGTAGTTGTAATTTCCCTAATAATTCTTCACAATTTCCTAGTGGATTTAGTAGAATAATGTCCTTATTTAATCTTAGTGACATTTCATCAAACCTCCTTTTTAGTCATCATAATCGAAAAGTAAAAATTAGGGAAATTAGAAAAAATAAGCGAAATTCAATTTTGATAGCTTTTTACCTATCAAAATTGAATTTCTAAGCAATCATTTTCTGCTGTGTAGTGTGCTAATAATTGTAATTTTACGATCTCTAGTTCATCTGAAACCTTTGTCATTGCTGCAACTTGAGTCCTCCAGTCAGTTGGCATATCAATCCCTGACTTAGCATTTTCAATATTTAATTTCGCCACTTTGCCACCTTCTAGCAATTGTGGTATACTTTTAAGCCCTTTTTCTTCGCAAGCTGCACCTGAGAGAGTAAACGGCTTTACAAAAGAGTCTTTCGTGACGATTGACTTGATTTTGTTTTCATCGTTTCCTATAGCACTCCACAGATAGAATTGCTTTCCAGATTGGACAATAGCAACGTTTTCATATTCCGGATGCCCAGCAAGAAAATCTGAAGCTGCCTGAGAAGATGAATAGACCCCATATTGAACTGCGTAAAATTTCACAGATTTACTTTTACTTTCCGAAACCTTTTCCTGCGATGTACTCACAGGTATTGGCTCATGAGTAGACTGCTGCTGTGCCCTCTTCTCAACAGTCTGCAAGATAAAGAAGAATAGTAATATACCTGCAGCGCCGATCAGTACGCCATGAATGACGGCAGCTAGCATAAAATCCGTTTGCTCTGTGTGTTTTTTTCTCTTAAATTTCATGACATCACCCCTATTCAATACCCTAGCAGAATAGATATAAAAAAAGACAAGACTGATGTCGCCTTGTCATAAAAACTTTTCTAGCTAAACTAACAAATTTGTATACCATTCGAGTATCTCTTGCCCATAAAAGTACGTTAAGATACTGCCTAATGCAATCCATGGACCAAATGGAATGGGATGCTTACGTCCTTTTTTCTGCCAAATGAGTTGCAATACCCCCGCAAATAAGCCGATTACCGAGGAAATAAATAACGCTAATATCGTCAGTTTGAAACCAAGCACGAGCCCAATGACAAAAAATAGCTTGATATCTCCTCCACCCATCCCACCTTTCGACAAAAAGGCAATGATGAATAAGATGCCAAATCCAATCACAGCACCAACAAACGCATCCCAAAAAGGATCAAGTGGTGACATGATTCGTCCGATTAAAAGCACGATGGCAAACGGTAGTAGCACCTTATTTGGTATGAGCATATAAGCAATATCTGAAACCGTAATGATGACGAGTAGTGAAATAAATAGTAATGCAACAGCTAATTCAAGTGTAAATCCAAATTGTATATAAGCAAAAGCAAATAAAATACCTGTTAGAAGTTCCATTAGTGGATAGAAAAAACCAATCTTCGCACCACAAGTACGACATTTACCACCTAAGAAAACATAAGAAAAGACCGGTACTAAATCAATTGCCGTTAATCTCCTATTGCACCTGTCACAATGCGATGGTGGTGTAACAATCGATTCCCCTTTTGGCACACGTAATCCAACCACATTAAAAAAAGAACCAAATACTAAACCGATGATTGATAAAAAATACTATATAGACAATTTCCATAATATAACCCTCTCTATCTCATATGAACGGGCAGTATTCCCCTTGCCGCTTTAAAGGCAACTTATGGGGATACTGCCCGATTCTGAACTAATAATCAACTAATTAATTACTAGTTTCCACTTGAGTCTTATTTTGATCATCCAATTGACCGACATAATAGAAGGTTGTAAGTTGAATTGTCGCTTGCAATTGATCTTTGTTTGGATCAGTTGATGATGCTGCCACCTCTGTATTTGGGGTTGCATAAGATACAGCATCTATACGCATAATTCGAGGTAAAATCTCAATTTCCTCTAAAAACTGTTTAATTTCTTTTTTGTCAGTAGCAGCAACCGTTAAATTCATCGTTAATAGTTTCAATGAATCTGGCAAACTACTAGTGGCAATTGGTGAAACAGGTGCATTATTTTCTGTACCTGCTTGATTTTGTTGAGTTTGCCCAGATGTTGTTGCTTGTCCAGCATTTGTTGTCGTATTAGTTTTGTACTGTACGTATTTTGAGTAGCTGTTTGCGTAGGATCCGTTGTTTGGTTTTGATTCGTCACATTTGTTGCTTGTCCATTGGTAGGATCTGTATTGATTGTTTCTTTAACAACTGCATCATAGTTATTAAACGCAATATCAACTACATTTGTTTTACTGACAGATTCTACTTGTTCAATGGAATTGATTAAACTACTAAGCTCTCTATTTGTAGGCACTTCCGTCTTTAATTCAGAATTACTTTTCTGACTTGCTTGTTGATTGGATTTCATGTTTTTTAACTGCTTTTTTGAATCCTTTATTTGCGACTGCATATCTGAAATTTGATATTGTAAAGAATTTTTTTCTTCTTTCATCGGAAGTAAGATATACATATACAATGCAAAACCTATCAAAAAGATTAAAAGCGCGATTAATAGGCCTGCTACTTTTTTGTTTTCTCCTAATGATTTCATGGTCGCTTCACCTCCGCTAATAGATTCGCTTGATTTAACGTTAGCTTAATGGAAGCGGTATAGCGTGGCACTAACAGATCACTAGGTGTAGCATCTTGATATTCTTTTTTATCTGGTTCAAATGAAGTAACAGATTCGACTTGGACATCTGTGTACAATGGATCTGTCAATAATTTTTGGACATACAGAGAGACACCATTTAATGTTTCAAAATCCACAGTAATCGTAACGCCTGCTTCACCATATGTAATGTTCGTTAACTTTTCATAGGATTCTAAATGCCCTTCAATACTATCAATAACCGGAGTGACAGGATAAGATACGGATTCTACAAATTTAACAGATTGGTCAAACGAATCTTGTGATTGATTATTTACGCTTGTCATCTGTTTTTTGTAGTTTTCCATCTCACTTGATAGAGCTTGTTGCTGTGATTCGAGTGATGAAATATTACTTTTCAACAAACCGTAATAAATACCAAATGCAATGAACATCAGTGCAATTAGAATTACGATAACCCATAGTGCAGGACTATTGGTTGCTCTTTTCTCGACCTTAGGTAAGAGGTTAATATCAGGAATCATACTTTCACAACCTCCTTCAAGGCTAAACTAACAAGGCCTGCCTGTGATGCTGTAAAACTTGGAAACTCTCGTGCCATCACTTGATCTGTAAGTGTATACACAGGTTGAGGAACGACTGTTTGTAGCATTCTTGATATATAGTCAAGTTCGGGAGAATCCCCCATCACCACAATTTGGTCAACACCCTTTTCCCCTTTGTTAAGAGAAAAACGATAGAAATTGATAATTCGTTCGATTTCAGATAACGGCTCCATTAAAGCTGCTTGATATTCGGAAATTTCATCTTTATAAAAATAATCAAAGCCATCCTCTGTATAACGCGTTTGCCATTTACTACGATCTGTTTCAATCGTTTGGAAACGTAGAAACTCTACTTCGCCTTGTGAATAAATCACGAGCGATAACTCATTAATCGACCAGTTGGCGATAAGGTGTTGTGTTTTGGTAATTCAGGCATCAATTGCTTCACTAAACGAATGATGAGAAATCACTTTAATATCCGCAACAGTTGGCGTTAAGCCAGCATCTGTTAATAAACCAACAACCTTCGTCACTTCATCCGCATTCGTAGCGAAAATCGTTGCCTTGCCATCACCTGGTTGCGCATCATATAGATCAATTAGTGGATTTTCAAAAGGCAGATGAATCGTCCGTCCAATCTCCATCTCCACATATTGTTTAATTTCATTGGAATCTACTAATTCTTGTGGATGTTCAATCGATTTCATCATGACCGTACTTTCAGGCACATAAAAGCTAACATTTTGACCTTTTATGCCCCATTTCTTTACGTTGTCTTTCAACAACTCAAAGAACGCAAGCTCATCTTCAATAATCCCATCCACGACAATCCCTTCATCTAGTGGAACGGTTTGTACCTTTGCATGTGCTAAATCGTTCAAACCCGACGTTAACACCTTGATCACAAAATCATTATATACAAGCGATACCTGTCGCTTCTTCTTCCCAAACAACATCATCATTCCTCCTACATGAAAGCTCTTTAATACTTCGGTGGAGAAAGCCAGTTGGTTTATGCAAATGCATAGTTTGATTGGCTTTCTTCAACGAAAGATTAAAGGGAACAGCAGCTTGAGGGCTGCTGTATATAAATTACTATTTATTACCCATTAACTTTGCTAAATCAGTTATCAGTATCACTATTTATTAGCTGTTACTACATCAGTTTAGTAGTAAATTTAGTTAGTTTTAATATTAGCAAATCCTGTAATAGTTAATTAGTATATACAGTATGTTTTGATTACAGTAGTAGTATTTTATTAGCTATATCAGCTGTATCTATTTAATCCTTCAACTTATGCAGCTAAATCTGATCTACTATACAATGTTAATTCAGTATCTGTACTCCGTTTGTACAGTTGAGTTCCATGCTGTACAAGCACCATCTGATAATGCAATTTTTGCACCCGAAATAATTTGAGAAGCATCAGATAAAATTGCTTTATCATTTGATTTATTAATAATATTTCCAATCGCTGGAATAGCAATCAAAGCAATAATTGCAATAATAACAATAACTGCTAAAAGTTCAATCAATGTCATACCTTTTTGATTTTTCATCAATTTTTTCATTTTCGTTTTCATTGTATTTCCTCCTTTTTTATATGTAGGCTCTTCGCCTTGTAAATCACTTACTTTATCGTTTTTCATCTCCTTTCACCCCCTCTCAAATAGAATTTTCGTTAAATTTGTTCATATAAGCTATACATAGGTAGCATAACTGCTGCCATGATGAAACCAACGATACCTGCCAATAAAAGAATCATAATTGGCTCGATTAATGATTTTAGTGAGTCGACTGTGCGATCGACGTCATCTTCATAGAACTCCGCGATTTTTTGAAGCATATAGTCAAGTGAACCGGTTTGTTCACCGATGGATACCATTTGTGTGACGAGTGGTGGGAATACCCAGCTTTGTTCTAAAGGTTGTGCGAGTGAACTCCCTTTTTCCAGTGAAAATTTTGATTTCTTCACGACATCTTCAATCACTGGATCACCAATAATTTTTTCCACGATCGTTAATGCGCTTAATATTGGAACAGAACTACTAAACAATGTTGATAGCGTTCTTGTCATACGTGCAATGGCTGACTTTTGAAGTACTTTTCCGAAAATCGGCATCTTCAATAATGCATAATGTGTATAGAAGTTGAATTTCGGATTGTTTTTATAGAGATATATAAATACGCCAATCACGACGATTGCTACTATTAAGAACATCCACCAAAGCTTTTTCAATGCATTACTTAAAGCAAGAACCATTAATGTGATAGCTGGCAGTTTTGCGCCAAAGCTTGCAAAGTTCGCTGTGAATTGAGGCACTAACCATAGCAACATAAAAGCAGATACTAGAATGATTAAAATGACTAATACAATTGGATACATCATCGTTGACTGTATTTTCTTCTTCAATTTAAAAGATTTCTCGTAGCTAAACGCCATTCGATCTAATGTATCATCTAAGTTCCCTGTGGCTTCCCCAGCTTTCATCATGTTGATAATAAGTGGTGGAAAGATTTTAGGATGTTTTGCTGCTGCATCTGAGAAAGCAATCCCTGAGCGTAAATCTTCTTCTACTCCATTTAAAGCCTTTTTTAAACCTTTACTTGATGTCTGATCCGATAAAATATGCGTTGCTTCAACGATGGAAATCCCTGCTCGGATCAATGTTGCAAATTGCCGACAATAGATAACAAAATCTTCGGTTTTAATCGCTTTTCCAATGACTAAATCCTTATGTAAGATGCTCTTCGATTCGTCAAGTTGCCTTGGATTAATCCCTTTATCTCGAAGCTGTTTGACTGCTTGTTGTTTGGAATTCGCCTCAATGGTGCCTTTTTTCATAGCACCTTGTATTGTCCGACCGCTAAAACGATATACTGTCATGGAAATCACCTGCATTCATATAAACTTTTGCTGTTTCGAAATCGATTATTCTTTTCGCTAAAAGCTCTTGAATTGATTTATCAATCGTGTGCATTCCAAGTGCACGATTGGTTTGCATAATATTCGCTAGTTGATGAACCTTGTCGTTGCGGATTAAGTTTGCAACGGATGGTGTATGTACTAATACTTCTGTTGCCGCAATTCGTCCAGGCTTGTCTATTCGTTTAAACAAGCGTTGTGAAATAATTCCTTGCAATACATTGGCCAATTGTATCCGAATCTGCCCTTGTTGATGTGGCGGGAAGACATCGATAATACGGTCAATCGTCGTTGGAGCACTACTTGTATGTAATGTCGCCATGACAAGATGTCCCGTTTCAGCAGCTGTAATCGCTGTAGAAATCGTCTCTAAATCTCGCATTTCCCCTACTAGAATAATATCTGGATCTTGACGTAGAGCTGCACGTAAGCCATTCGCAAAGCTTTTTGTATCAGAGCCTACTTCACGCTGGTTGACGATTGATTTGTTGTGCTTATGCAAATATTCAATCGGATCTTCAAGTGTGATAATATGTTTTGCTTGATTGGCATTAATATAATTAATCATTGCAGCAAGTGTCGTTGACTTACCTGAACCAGTAGGACCTGTTACAAGAATAAGTCCTTGTGGTTTTTTGCATAAATCCTTTAATACTTCTGGCATGCCTAATTGTTCAATCGTCGGAATTTCTGCTGTGATTTTACGTGCTGCTAATGTGCAACTATTGCGCTGATGATAGGCGTTCATACGGAAACGACATCTGCCAGGAAGTGAATAGTTAAAATCCACTTCACCGTTTACTTTAAATTCTTCCATACGATGTGGTGGTAATACATCACGAATCATTTGTTCTAAATCATCTGGTGTCAAGTTCTCTTCTCCATGTGGCAACAATTGACCATTAATCCGGTAATACGGGGGTACCCCTACTGTCGCATGCAAATCGGAAGCATTCATTTCATCCGCATAAGTTAGTAATTCTACGATTGACTTTGTCATTTCCTTCACATCCTAATCATCTGTTGCCACACGTAATATTTCTTCCGTTGTGGTCAATCCATCTGCTACTTTTAAAAGTCCATCTTCCAGTAAAGTCAGGTAGCCATTGTTAAACATATGTTTTTTGATTTCTGCTAAACTAGCTTTGTTTAAAATGAGTTCTTTTACTTCTTCGTCTACAACCAAAAGTTCATGAATGGCTAAGCGACCTCTATAGCCTGTATTGTTACATGATGGGCAGCCTCTTGCCTCTTTTGACATGAGAAATCGGTACATGATGCTTTCTAAAAATCTCAAATTCCTGATTTGATAAATCATAGTATTCACCACAATCTCTACAAACGCGACGAACTAACCGTTGTGCTACAATCCCAACTACTGAAGATGATAGCAAAAATGGTTCAATGCCCATATCAAATAGACGAGAAATAGATTCAGCTGCACTATTGGTATGTAATGTACTCAATACTAAGTGACCTGTTAATGAGGCACGTGTTGCAATTTGTGCTGTTTCTAAATCGCGGATTTCTCCAATCATGATAATATCTGGGTCTTGTCGCAAAATAGAGCGCAAACCAGTTGCAAAGGTTAAACCGATTTCTTCACGAACTTGTATTTGATTGACACCATCAAGCTGATATTCAACAGGATCCTCTACCGTAATAATATTGACTTCTTCACTATTCAAATAAGTGAGTGCTGTTGACAATGTTGAAGATTTGCCGGAACCCGTTGGACCTGTAAGGAGTACGATTCCATTAGGCTTATTGATCATCTCTTTAAAGTGCACTAAGTTATTTTCGGAAAAACCAAGTTTATGAAGGTCGCCATTTGAGTTATTCAAATCTAAAATACGCATAACAACTTTCTCACCATAAACAGTTGGCAATGTTGACAATCGAATATCTACTGGATGCAGATTAATATTTGCTTTAATCCGGCCATCTTGAGGTAAACGATTTTCTGTAATATTCAAATTCCCCATAATTTTGATACGTGCGATGATCATACTTTGCATGTTTTTAGGTAATGAGCGTTCTGTTCTTAAGACCCCATCAATCCGATAACGAATTCGCAAGTCTGTTTCTTGTGGGTCAAAGTGAATATCACTCGCTCTTTGCACCACTGCATTTGAGATGATTTGATTCACTAATTTAACGATGGGTGAATCATCATCGAACATTTCGATTTCTTCATTTTTCTCTGCAGGCATTAAATCATTTAAAGCTGCATTCATTGTTTCTTGCAGATCATAATATTTACTAATCGCACGACGTAGATCATCTTTTGTCGCGATACACGTTTCAATTTGACAGCCTGTAGCCATACGAACTTCTTCAATCGCAAAATAATCCATTGGGTCAGCCATTGCGATAAGTAATTTGTTCTTTTCTCTTGTCAATGGCATAATCAGAGATTCTTTTGCAATTGCTTTCGGTAATAAATGAATAAGATCTGGATCAATGACAAACTGACTAATACTGATATGTTGAATTCCTAGTTGAATTTCAAGCACTTCGGTCAGCTGCTGCTCTGTTAGTAAATTTTCATTGATTAAAAAGTCACCTAATTTTTCACCTTTGGACTTATTTGTAAGTGCAAAGTCAAGCTGCTGTTCAGTAATGGCACCTGCTTCAACAAGTAAATCACCAAGTCTTCTTCTTGCAGTAATCCCCATCGATTTCCTCCCCTTTCCTTATTTCGTATCCTTTGGTGTAACAATATCGCCAGTTTTGTTATAATAACTCCCTTTTGGCACATCCCCACCATTTTTACTCTTTGTTGCTTCATTTGGCTTTGTTTTAGATGTGTCATTGTTTGATGTCAGTTGTTTGGTTGCTAGGATCAGCACTATGTATCATTTGAGTTTTGTATTATTTTGGCTTGTATTACTTGAAGTTACTTGAGCATCTGAACTATTTGTATTATTAGCGTTCGTTGTATTAGTAGTTGATGATGTATCGACCACCGGTTGTTTGGATGATTTCTCTATAATTTCATTTTCTGGTGCATAGTAGTTTTGGCTAATCAATTGAGATTTTGAATCGCCATTTTCATCTGTAATCGTACGATAGATTAATAGCTGTAAGCCCGCTTTTGGTTCTTGCACTCTATGAGATTGGCCTATTTCCAAATTATTAGAATAGCGATAGATTGTACGTGGTTCTACTGTCATTCGATTCTTCTCAACAATCGTTACTTCCGGAATACCTGGCAATGAGTACAACTCTACTTTTAGAACACCATTTTTCACCTTCGCAACAATTTTCGCAGGGACCGTACTATGTGATACAAATTTCAAATCTTTTTCCAAGAATGGACTAACAGTTGCTTCATAGCCCGGTTTGACGATTTTCGGAATCGTATCTGCTTGATGTCTTTCTAGAATTTCAAAGCTACTTTGCAAAACAGCACTATATAATGCGGATGCCACCAATGTCATTTCATCATCATTGCCACCAGCTTTTTCTGCTACATCATTAAATGAAAACGGAGTTTCAGGTTCAATCATTATTCCATCTAGTTGTTTTGCTATTTCTGTAACATCTGATATCGCACTGTCTTTAATCGAAATTGTTTCAAATGAAATTCGTTCTGCATCATTAATCGCGATATCTTGAACATTTAGTTTAATAGGAGATTCTTTTAAATAAGAAGCTGCTTCTAAAATTTGCGGTTTAACCTCTTCTACCTTCAAATTCGTCTCATTTTGAATTTTTTTTATTAATGAATCATTTGCTACTACCTCTAACTGTTCATGAACAGTGGGATTCTGTTGCCAAAAAGCATACCAAGATTTATCCGTATCGTTCTTATATTGCTTAATTGACGCATTCACATCAAACAGGAAGTCATCTCCACTAACCTGAACGTTATGTCCGCCAATTGTTATGTATAAATCGCTATTCATCCACTCTTTAATAGCTTCGTTTAATTTCTTTTCCATTTCTTTATCCGATAAGTCTTCCACATTTACAGATCCAATCGTTGAACCTTTTGAAGTTGCGAAAGCCTTATTTAATGCAAACTGGAATGAAAATAAGATCACCGATATCAATAGTACTAGTGCAATCAACTTAGAGAGTATTTTCATACACAATCTCCTATCTTCGCCAAAATAAATGATATTTTCTTTAACTACCAATCTATTATATATAGAATTCAACAAAATAAACATTACTTTCGTAACATAAATTCAAACTTTTTTCGACATTATCAAATTCATCTATGATTATTTTCATATTCTTCCATATAAAAAGATTTTACAATAATACAAAGGATGTCATAATATTAAATAAATGACAGTCTACTCTGTTTTTTTAATGATTTATATCTACTATACATAGTAATGTATACACATTAATGCTATTACCTGTCAATTTATTATATCAATCATAACTGAAAAAATGTCCTATATTAAGCATTTTCTAGAAATCTATACTATTCTAAAAGTTATAAATGAATATTTAAATTAATAAGAGTTTCCAATCCAACTATGAAAGAAGGTTTAGTCTAAATGTCGCTCCCAAAAAAATTAAAAAAGATAGTACATAATGAAAAAGGCGTTACACTCGTTGAAGTAGTAGCCTCCTTTGTCATATTGGTAATTCTATTAATTTCTTTTTATACGTTGTTTATACAAACTGCCAAAACAACCAAAAGTTCTGAGGATATTGTAGATGCTACTTATATTGCGCAGACGGAGATGGAGAAAATTTATAAAGAGTACATGAAAAAGCAAGGCATTAATGCAATGAAACTATAAAAAATATTTTAGGATTTATCCCTGAAGATTGATTCTTCAAACAAAATATTTCTACAAAAAAAAATGTGAATACAACTATAAAATTAAGAACAAGAATAACATAAATAGTAACGAATTAATGAATATTGTTATTGAAGTTAAGATTGGTGATGTTACAAAGGCTAAAATGGAAACAGTAGTCAATTGGAAGGATAATAAATTATGAAAAAAATAGTAAATAACCAAAGAGGAATAACCTTAGTTGAAATACTTGCTGCTGTTGTAATTATTGGCTTTTTATCAATTCTTATACTTAATATTCAAGCAGAAAGTTCTGATCAATACAAAATCAATTATCTAAGAATCAACAACTTAATGAAGTTTCATATGTACTAAAAGTTATTACAAAAGAATTAAGAAATGACAAATTTCATCACATTGAATCGACGAAAAACAAGAACCTTTGAGCGGTAATACAGTTTATACAGGAATCGATATCGATGGTAACGATATCAACTGGATACAAGTTCAAAATTATTACAAGAAACGGTAATATTTTTGCAAATAATATTAAAGATTTTTATGTAAAAGAAAATGGTAACGAAATAAGTATTAGAATTATTGAAAGTACTAATGGAAAGAAAATTGATACAACTATTACAGTAAGAGGTGAAAAATAATGAATAAGCAACATTTAAAAATGTAAACATTAATAATGAAAATGGATATACACTTATTATTGTAATAATGGTACTAGTCGTTATTTCTATTCTTAGGATTAGGTTTAATGGGAACTTCAGCTACCACATTAAAACAATCAGATAATGAAAGAATTATCAAGCAGCATTTTATATTGCTGAAGCTGGCTTGGTACAAAAAAGAGAAGAATTAAATTTGAAGATAAAATAGCCAAGACACTTATAGATGAAACAAAAATATGATAACGATTATAAGACAAATAATAAAAATACATTTGATTTTAAAGATATCTTAATTCGGGGTTTATAATTGAATTAATCGGAAAATTTTCAAGTTATCAACTGGTACAGAAATATACTAAAATGTGAATATGCTCCAATTCAATATAAACAGTGATTATATGAATATAAAAACTTGGAAATAAACCTATAAATGCAATAATTTCAAAAGTAACAAATCCAAAATCAACGAATCATTACATTGTACGCAACAATCAATAGGCAGCGATTGGAAATTATAAAGAAAGAAAAGTTGACCAAAGATTTAGAATTAGATTTACTCCTAATTAGATTCAACAATGTCTCCAAATATGCTGTTCATGTAGGTGATTGCATTGTAATGGTAATGGGAATTCCACTTTTATTAATCAAATTGGCAAAATGTTGATTAAACGGAAATGTAGGAATAACCCAATATCAAACTATAATGAAACAAGCTTTAGATAGAATTAAATTTATTAAAGAGAATTTTCCTTTATTACCACCAATTCCCATAACAGTTCATATTTTACAACTGATAATAAATTAAATAATGATATCTAGCAATAAATAATAATTATGATTTGACCAGTAATAATCTAATATCATTAATGAATTAACTTTCAAATCAATATGTACTATTAATATCAGGTAATATCAAATAGAGAAATTGTACGTTAACAATTTGAACTATAAATGGAAACTATAAAATATTAAAGGAATTGGGAAGCTTACAATTTATGTTTCAAAAATATCGATGTAATACTTAACACATCAAAGTTTCAATTGAATAACAATAGATAATTCTAATAAATTAACAATTATACTATACTGGTATGAATCACTTCAGATTAAAAATAAATTTAACTTTTCATGGTTTAATTATTGCTCCAAATGCTAAAGTAACATTAAAAGGAATGCAAAAGGTGATTTTATAATCAAATGGTTCTGTCCTTTGCAAAATCATTTATGTGCTTCTGGAGCAACTGTTAATTATTGAACCAACAAGTCAAATTATCTTTGAAATAATCAAACAATTATTCATATTCATTAAATTTAGGAGATGAAATAAAGGAAATTAGATGAAAATATTAGCTAAGTATCCGATTTGATTGAATAATTCAAATAAAAAAACAGGAGATCTAAAATGCTCTCCTGCTTTTTTTATTAATATTCCTCCTTTTCAAAACCCAGCAACCCGATTCCTCCCCTTCTTCTTCGCCCCAATATACATAGCATGGTCAGCATTGCGAAGAAGTGTTGTGCCTTCGTCAGTGTCTTCGTAAGCGGAAGATACGCCGATGCTTGCCGTGATGTGGACGATGAGGTGTTTTACGCCATCTATTAGGTCCGGTGAGATTTCGAATGGTTGATTTTCGATGGTTTGGCGGATTTGCTCTGCGATTTGAAGAGCCTCTTCTTTTGTATAGTCTGGCAGAAGGATTACGAATTCCTCTCCTCCATATCTTGCAATGGTGCCTAGACCCCCCACTACTCTTCGCAATAAATCCCCAATGCCCATTAAGATGTCATTTCCACTTTGATGACCATAGTTATCGTTTATTTTCTTGAAATAATCGATGTCCAGCATGATTAATGATAGATTCGAAATAGTATGACTTCTTAATTCATCCATCATTTTGGTTAAGTGATCATCAAAGTATCGATAATTATACAATCCAGTAAGTCCGCAACGTTCGCTCTTTCGTCTTGCTTTTTGAACATATCTTGCATTTTCTAAAGAAACGGAAAAATACGAACAGAGAAGTTCGAGTATTTTCACTTGGTATTCTTTAAAGTAGTTTTTTTTCTTAGACGTTAGTAATAGTAAACCTTCCATTTTTGAATTTCTTGTGATGGGCAACACTAAAACACTTTGTGTATCAGGTAGTAAAAACTTGTCATACGCTGAATACCAATCTGCCTTTTTTTTATAGATTGTTTTTTGTTCCAATTCGAGGTTGTGCTTTAATAGACTTTCACTAAGTTCTTTATGTGTCACATTTTTCAGAATTTCTTGACCATTTTCGTATGCTCGTAAGACCGATAATATGCCCGTTTTATTCCTTCGATCGATAATATAAAGGCCATTAATAGGGGCCATCTTTGGAACCTTTTCCATAAACAGATCAAGCGTTTCTTCTGAATCTAGTTGGTTTGTTAATTGGTGTCCAAAATGGGCTGCTTCTGAAAGTTCTTTATTGAGATTACTTGAATTGCTATAAAGACGTAATAATTGTGTTGCCATGTAAAAGGGAATACCCAGTAATACGATGGAGAGATCGCCCACATATTCTCCCAATAAATACAGGCTTAATCCCATCGGTAGCAAAAAGCAACAAATCAAATAATCCCATGCATCATCAATAGTTAGGAACGGCATCCTATTTCCTAGCAAAATCCCACTAAATTTTAATAATAAATGGTTTGCTGTAATATTAACTACTATGTAGAGCAATCCATAAGCCCCTATATGCATAAGATTTAAAGAATGTACTCTTCCACCGAACATCAAAAAAGCAAAACCACTGACGAATGATATGAATAGGAACATCATGGAGTTCCATGGAATACGATAACTACTTTGACGTGTGAGTTTAATTCGGAAGAAAAAAGGAATGATTGTAATTTGTAAAACAATCATCTCTATAAATAAACCGAATCTCAAAAACACAGCAAGACTTACCCATTGAGTAAGGAAAAAAGGGGTTCCATTAATAATGGCTGGACAAGTTGCAGTTAAAAGCCCCAACACAATAAAACCAATTAATAATGGCCAATCAATATCCGTGATAGGAGGAAATTGACGATAAACTGTATATATGCTAATTGGCATAATGACGATCCAGGTGATAAAAATCATCATCTGAAAAGCAAAAGACTTTTTCGTACGAATTCCCCCCACTCAATAAATTTAACAATGTAAATTATACCATATTAATTTTCCATATCAATACAAATGTATAGGTTATTTATACCTCGATAATAGTACTTTTCTCCATTGTGCTAAAAGATAAAGCGAGCCTGTCATTATCACAATGCCTGTCTCATCAAGCTTTTTATCTATTATCCCAACAATTGAACCTGTTAATAGCTGCTTATCTTGACTATGACTTAAGTCATATATATTTTTCGCAGACATCGCTCTTTCATTGTCCACGTCTACAAAAGTAAAACTACTACCTACTTCTTCTAATAGTCTTAAAATCCCTGCTACGTCTTTATCTTTTAGAATTCCTACAACAAAATGAATCTTTTGCCCTGGAAATTCTTGTTTAATCGTCTCAATAAGTGTTTTGGCACTAGCTGGATTGTGTGCACCATCAACATATAGATTAGGTGCTAATTGTTCGAATCTTCCCGCAAGATGAGCTTGCTTTATGCCATTTTCCAATTGTACCTTCTCAATTTGAATCCCATTATATTCAGCAAATATAGTAAACGCTTTGATTGCAAGAGCCATATTACTTCGTTGATGATTGCCAGGCATCGAACGTTGTAAATTAGTAAATTCGTACTCTTTGCTACTATATCTTTCTTCATTTTCTAATGCTTCAACTTTGAAATCTTTTCCATATACATATAATGGTGCATTTTGTTTAGCAGCTTCATCTTCAAATACAGTCATGGCTTCTTCTGGAAGGGCCCCCGTTACAATAGGTGTTTCTTTTTTGATAATACCTGATTTATGATAGGCAATTTTCGCTAACGTATCGCCTAAAAACTTTGTATGTTCTAAAGAAATGCTAGGTACTACTGAAACAACTGGTGTCATGACATTCGTGCAATCGAAACGCCCCCCCATACCACATTCAATAATAGAAATATCTGGTGCAAATCGGCTCATTGCAAGAAAAGCAGCGACGGTTAGTAATTCAAAATCAGTAAGTTTTCCATCCAATCCTGCTTCACTCATAATCTTAAAAATGGCATTCATTTCTTCTGGTTCAATAGGCATTTCATTTAATTGTATTTGATCATGAACATCTTCAATACATGGTGACATAAAGGTTGCTGTTTTGAGTCCATGATTTTTTGCAATATGCTCGATAAAGCTTATGGTAGAGCCTTTTCCATTCGTACCGGCAACATGGATTACTGATAAATCATTTTGTGGATTTCCAACTAATGCTAATGCTTCAGTCATAGCAATCAAACCTGGTTTGATTGCTGGATCGCTTGTTATATGAAAACGTCTTTTATATTCATCTAGTTTAGGAATCATTTCAACACTCTCTCCTATATATTCCGCAAATTTCGTGCTAAACTTTTATATATTATTATAGCACTAGTGTTAAGGGGATTTTATGATGAAAATTTGTTGGATAATCTACAATGGAAGTCTCGTAAACGATAAATTTCTAGACCAAGCAAGACTGATGGCTGAAGCTGCCGAACACTTAAATATTCAACCGAAAATTTATAAAAACTATGAAATCATGATGAAACTAGACGAGGAACTTCAAAACAAACCTGATTTTGTCATCTTTTTGGACAAGGATATATTACTTGCAACATTTTTAAAAAATAACGGTATCCCTGTATTTAATGACCCAGAGGTAATTGAAACTTGCGATAATAAGGCAAAACAATACATACAACTCGCAAAAGCGAAACTACCAATGCCAACAACAATTATCGCGCCAAAAGTGTATCCTAACTTTACAATCCGTAATAGCGGCTATTTTGAGAGCGTATTAGAAACATTAGGTCTTCCAATGATCATTAAAGAAGGACACGGTTCTTTTGGTATGAAAGTCTATTTGATTCATACAGAAGAGGAATTCTTCGAAAAAGTGGAAGAACTACGGGGTGTTGATTTTGTTTTCCAACAATTTATAAAGTCTAGTCGAGGACGAGATATTCGGGTAAATGTTATTGGAGATGATATCGTAGCAGCTATGTATCGCCATTCTGAAACAGATTTTCGTGCGAATATTACAAATGGTGGGCATGCCGAAAAAGTCGTACTTACAGACTCGCAAAAAGAGGTTTCAATTCGAGCAGCAAAAGCAGTAGGAGCAGAATTTGCCGGAGTAGATCTACTCTTTGGGCCAAATGAAGAACCAATCGTCTGTGAAGTGAATGCAGCTGCACATATTAGAAATCTTTATAATGTAACGGGTATCAATGTCGGGGTTCAATTTATTGAATATATCTTGAAGAAAATCGGGTGTGCTGATGAATAACGCCTATCTATTATATGAACAACAAGATGCGGAGAAAAATAAGATATTTATTGAGCAAATGATTGATGAAGCTAAAAAGCATGATATAGAACTGGCTTTAGTGATCATAGATGAAGATTGATTTTCGGGATAATATGATTAGCCATCCACTCTTTGTATGGAATCGAACGCGTAATGCAAAAATCGCTAAAAAGCTAGAAATGAAAGGAATTAAAGTGTTCAATCGTTCATTTGTAAATGAGCTAGCGAATGATAAAAAAAGCACCTTACAATTTGCACAACTCCAAGGAATCCCAACTGTCCCTATTCTGATGGAAGATCGTATTCAGCAGTACCCCGTCATCATAAAAACAATTGATGGCCATGGTGGTAGTGAAGTAGCTCTATGTAAAGATGAAGATGAATTGAAAGCTCATCAAGAAAAATGGCATAATCGCAAAACAATTATCCAGCCTTATATCGAATCAAATGCAACAGATGTCAGAGTTTGGGTTCTAGGTTCTGAGATCATTGGCGCTGTCAAACGAATGGGTGGACAAGATTTCCGCTCCAACTACACTTTAGGTGGAACGATTGAAAAATACGAATTAGATGCTGAGAAACGAGAACATGTTATGAGGCTGCAGAAAGCTTTAAAAAGCGACTATATTGGCATTGACTTTTTACTATTACCTAATGGAGATTGGGTATTAAATGAAATTGAAGATCCAGTTGGGGCTAGATCCTTTTACAATTTATATGAAGAAAATTTGCCTGAGTTGTTGATGCTATATTTTACTCGGGAATTGAAGATGTAAATATTATTTTTGGAATCGAGGAGGCTTGTGCACTGATTGTGGCATGCTTCCTTCAGTCCGGGTGAAACTTCCGTGTTTATTGGGGATATTTCCGCGATAATTTGATATACTTCCGTGGTTTTGGATAAATTATCCGCGATATTTTGAATTATATCCGCGATTACAACAATTAATATCTTAACACTACCTATTAAGTGAACTGATAATCTTGGAATTTTCGCGAATCGTATACCTTACTCCACTTTTCTTGCCTTCTTTTATCAAATCCATTTTATTCAACATTCTATAAGATTGATCTGCACTTCTAATTTGAAGAAAGTCTCTGCATTCCGCATTAGTAATCTTATTATTTACTATTGTTAAATAATCATAAATTGCATTTTCGTGTGCATTTGAACTTTTATTCTTACAACTCGGGCAAAACCAATAATGTGAAATTCTCCGCATTCCAATCCTATTGCACTCATTACAGAATACGCCTTTTAATATTTCCTCGCGTGGTATCTTATAATGTTCGATTAAAGGATAAGGATTAAATTCTTTGTGATTTCTTAATAAATAATCCTTCAACAATTTAAAGTCTTTTTCAGAAATACATTTAGAGTCTGTTGTAACTTTTCGTAGGAATGGCTTTATTTCATTTTTTTGTAATACTATCATTTTACTAGAACTTTTTTTAATTAAACTTGATGTGAAAGGAAATATTATGGCTCCGTAGACTGGAATATTAATGTTTTGGTTTAGGAAAAATCTTTGAAGTTGGTGTATATATTCTTCTAATTGAGGCTCTGGACTTTTAAAAGCATGAACTTGACCATCAGAAAGTGTTCTGACAAGTTGACTTGGGTTTTGTTTCAATTCAATAATTCCTTTGATATTTTTCACTTCAAAAATAAATGCATAATTTGAAGTTAACAATAAAATATCAATTTGAATAGGACTCTCAATAAACAAAGAAAGATTATGAAAAATATAAAATTCATAGGGCAATTGAAGCTGTTCGAGAGAATCCATTACAACTTTTTCACCAATATTACCTGCTTTAATTCGATTATATTCATTCACCAATTCATGCCGTTTTGTATTTGACAATGAAAGTCTTTGAATCAATCTGTCTAATGCTTCTAAATAATGTGTTTCAGAAAACCCTTTACCAATCAAAAAATGTACCTCCTTCCTATTATTAACTAAAAGTATAAAGAGATTCCGAAAAAGATGCAAAGTTACAAAATTCAATTTTACGTGTTTTTTTTGCGTGAAAATACAATTTTTATACGAATTATTATCATATTAGAAATAAAAGTATTATTTTTAGATTGCAAAATTAAGTTTTGCACAATTTTTTATTTTTTTGAGATTTTCCGCGAATTTGAGTGTCATATCCGTGATTTCGGCCAATATATCCGTGATTTTTCGCTTCACTTCCGCGGTTTTCTAAATTGTTTCCGCGTACATTACAATTTATATCCTCCTCTTGTTTTAAATTATCTTACGCGGCAATATTCCAAGACTCTCTTGAATTAGATTTCGCGAATCATGCTCTTGACCATTTTTTGGTTTTTCCGCGAAATTGAATGTCACTTCCGCGATTTCGGCCAATATTTCCGTGATTTTTCGCTTCACTTCCGCGGTTTTCTAAATTGTTTCCGCGTACATTACAATTTATATCCTCCTGTTGTTTTAAATTATCTTACGCGGCAATATTCCGAGACTCTCTTGAATTAGATTTCGCGAATCATGCTCTTGACAATTTTTGGTTTTTCCGCGAAATCGAATGCAACTTCCGCGATTTCTGTCAATATATCCGTGATTTTATGGTTCACTTCCGCAGTTTTTCAAATTATTTCCGCGTACACAACACTTTATATCCTCCCTTAATTGCGGATTCGATAGAGCCCTTATATCAAAAAAATCGCCCAAGCTAAAAATTAGCTTGGGCGTTCTCTTTATATTAAGAATTACATATTCTTCAATTCAGCAATACGTTTTTCAACCGTTGCGAATTTTTCAAGGTAGTCTGCTTCTTTTGCACGTTCTGCAGCTACTACTGCTTCTGGTGCTTTTGATACGAAGCGTTCGTTGTTTAGTTTACCTTGAACTCGTTTTACTTCTTTATCCCATTTTTCTAGTTCATGGTTAAGACGTTCAATTTCAGCTGTAACATCAATTAAACCTTCAAGTGGTAAGAATAGTTCAGCGCCTGAAACAACTGCTGACATTGTTTTCATTGTAGGTTGTAGGTTTTCGCCAAGTTTAAGTGTTTCGGGATTACAGAATTTTTCGATGTATGCTTTGTTTTCTTCAAGGACTGCTAATGTTGCTGCATCTTTTGCAGAGATATACATCGGAACTTTTTTACTCATTGGTGTATTTACTTCTGCGCGGATATTACGTACAGCACGGATGATATCCATTAACAATTTCATATCTTGAGATTGTTGTTCAAAATTAAATTCTGGGTTTACAACAGGCCATGATGCTTGTGTAATTGATTTTCCTTCATGAGGAAGGTTTTGCCAGATTTCTTCTGTGATGAATGGCATTAATGGGTGCAATAGACGCATTGTGTTGTCAAGAACATAAGCAAGAACTGAGCGAGTCATTTTCTTCGCTGTTTCGTCTTCACCGTATAATGGTAATTTCGCCATTTCGATGTACCAGTCACAGAAATCATCCCAGATAAAGTTGTGTAAGTGACGGCCAACTTCACCGAATTCGTATTTATCAGCAAGTCTTGTTACTTCTTCGATTGTTTCGTTTAGGCGAGTTAAAATCCATTTGTCTGCTACGGATTTTTCACCAGATAGATCGATTTCGTCAAATGTCATGCCATCCATATTCATCAATGCAAAACGAGATGCATTCCAAATTTTGTTTGCGAAGTTCCAAACCGCTTCTACTTTTTCAGTTGTGTAACGTAAATCTTGACCAGGTGATGAACCTGTTGCTAAGAAGTAACGTAATGAGTCAGCGCCATATTGTGCGATGACATCCATAGGATCTACACCATTACCAAGAGATTTAGACATTTTACGACCTTCACCGTCACGTACTAAACCATGGATTAATACGTCTTTGAATGGACGTTCGCCTGTGAATTCAATACCTTGGAAAATCATACGAGAAACCCAGAAGAAGATGATGTCATAACCTGTTACTAAAGCATTTGTTGGATAGTAACGTTTGAAATCTTCACTTGCTTCATCAGGCCAGCCCATTGTAGAGAAAGGCCATAGAGCAGATGAGAACCAAGTATCAAGTACGTCTTCGTCACGAGTCCAGTTTTCTTCATCTGCTGGCGCTACTTTTCCTACATATACTTCACCAGTTTCTTTGTGATACCAAGCTGGGATTTGGTGGCCCCACCATAATTGACGTGAAATACACCAGTCATGAACATTTTCCATCCAGCGAGTGTATGTGTTTTCGAAACGGTTTGGTACAAAGTTTACTTTTTCCATTTCTTTTTGTTGTAGTTCAAGTGCAGCTTTTGCAAGTGGTTCCATTTTAACGAACCATTGTGCAGAAAGATAAGGTTCTACCACAACACCAGTACGTTCTGAGTGACCTACAGAGTGCATATGGTCAACGATTTTAACGAGTACACCTAGTTCTTGCAAATCTTTTACGATTTGTTTACGGCATTCGAAGCGATCCATTCCTTGATATTTTCCCGCATTTTCGTTCATCGTACCGTCTTCGTTCATTACGATAATGCGTTCTAAATTGTGGCGGTTACCAACTTCAAAGTCATTAGGGTCATGTGCAGGAGTCATTTTAACAACACCTGTACCGAATTCCATATCAACATAGTCATCTGCAACGATTGGAAGTTCACGACCAATAATTGGAAGAATTGCTGTTTTTCCTACTAGATGTGCATAACGTTCATCTTTTGGATTTACGGCAATCCCTGTATCACCAAGCATTGTTTCTGGACGAGTAGTAGCGATTTCAAGCTTTCCAGAGCCATCTGCTAAAGGATATTCTAAATGGTAGAATGCGCCTTGAACATCTTTGTAAATTACTTCGATATCAGATAATGCTGTTTTTGCTTGTGGATCCCAGTTAATAATACGTTCGCCACGATAGATTAAGCCTTTTTCGTAAAGTTTTACAAATACTTCTTTAACTGCATCAGAAAGACCTTCATCTAATGTGAATCGTTCACGAGAATAATCTAATGCTAAGCCTAATTTCGCCCATTGCTTGCGAATTGTACCTGCATACTCTTCTTTCCATTCCCATGTTTTTTCTAGGAATTTTTCGCGACCTAAGTCATAACGAGAAATATTTTGTTCACGTAATTTTGCTTCAACTTTGGCTTGTGTAGCGATACCTGCATGGTCCATACCTGGTAACCATAGGGCATCATAGCCTTGCATACGTTTCATACGGATTAGGATATCTTGAAGAGTAGTATCCCAAGCATGACCTAAATGTAATTTACCTGTTACGTTTGGTGGTGGAATTACGATAGAATAAGGTTGTTTTCCACTTTCAGGTTGTGCTTTAAAGAATTCTCCTTCTAACCACCATTCGTAGCGACCTTGTTCAATTGACTGCGGATCGTACTTTGTTGGCATGGATGTGTTTTGTTCTGTCAATACAATGACCTCCTTTAATGTCTCGTCATAGAATGAAGTATGGGGATAAATAGTAACCTTAAGACTGTGCAATTCTTTATTTTACAAATTTCTACAATTTATAAAAATAAAAAAATCCTTCGCCCTAAAAAAGGGCGAAGGAATATTCGCGGTACCACCTTAATTTCAGCAAAAAAACTACTGACACTTCATCTAATAACGGCTGCTAACCGATTTCTGCTACTAATCGTTCACAGAAATTGCTCCAGGGCTACCTTCAAACATCTACTTGAGGAACTTGCACCAACCGTTCCCTCTCTAACAAGTAGGAGCGTTCTACTCCTCCCCTTCTTCGCATATAAATATATAGCTGTATCTATTCTAACTAAATAGACATCATTTTTCAAGTTTTTCGAAATACATGAGTTCCTCAACATTTTACTCCAGCATATTTTGTTTGAAAATAGAAATTTCTAAGATTGTGAGACTAAACTTCTTTTTCTTATTATAGAAATAATAATAATTCAATTGAGGGCGAATGTACTTGTTTAGAAAACTTTCCTTGTCTTAAAAAATTCTTTTTTGGATTGATTTTTCTAGTTAATTTATTATTCAAAAATAACATTATCAGAACATGTATTAAGTGCATTTTCACATACTTCAAACTATCCATAGAAACTTTTCTAAATATTTACCCACTTTAACTACAAAAATCCATCCCTAGCTACATATATCACTAGGAATGGATTTTTATTTTAATAGAAAGGAGTTTGAATCATGAAACGAGGTCGTTACAATCCTTATTTACTCCCACCATGGTTACGAAAGACTAGATTTTATTGTAAAGGTTGCATTATCCCACTTACTTGTTTTCAATTTATTCGAGTGATTATCGTACCAACTACATGGGATGTTGTTATACTTCTAATCTTTGGGCTAATTTGTTATCTACTATTTACGGATTTTATTTAGTTGAAGCTCGACAGTTGTATAATGTTCTTCGAGATCCCATAAAAACTCGCTCAAGATGGACTCCTCAGAATCTGTATTTTCTACAGATTCTCCTTGTTCTTTTAATTCATTACCTTCTGAAGGTTGTACAACTTCTGGTTCTTCTTTTTCCTCTTCATAGAGGCAATCAATATTACTACTGATTTTACAGATACCATTTTCTTGCAACTCTACATTAACATCTCGTGCATTCAAATCAATGGATGAATGTACAACACCGATTTTCGGTAGACTTACATCTAAAGGGATGGCATATTCGAAATATCCTTGCTTATCTTGCCATTCCACCTCATCTATTAGTGTACAGTCATTCGATAATTGTTTTGCCATTTCTTTACCTTTGTCAAATTCCAGAAAAGCTGATAAATGATAAATCCCTGTAAGCGATACGGAGTACTCATCTACTTTCTGTTCCCAACGTGGTGTTACATGAACTTTACTCGCTTTTACCGGGCAGCCATAAGTTTCTGGAAAAATAAATGACTCATTTATTTCCCAGGTAATCTTTTGCACTGTAATATCCCTCCTCTATCTTCATGTTTATGCTTATTTTGCAAAAGATAGAACAAAACACTTATACAAAAGCGAATCTTAGATATAACCGACTAAAAATTATATTGATAAAATTAAAAAAATCCAGGGTAGACTAGTGCTCCCCTGGATTTTTATTTATATATTATCGAGCTAATTTTTTAAATACTTTTTGGAATGCTTCCACAGTTTTTGCGATATGTTCTTCCGTATGTGCAGTTGAGAAGAACACGCATTCGAATTGGGATGGTGGAAGGAAGATGCCTTCTTCAGCCATTAATGCATAGTAATCTGCAAACAATTGCAAGTCAGCTGTTTTCGCAGTTTCAAAGTTGATCACTTTTTCATTCGTTAAGAAGTATCCAATCATAGAGCCTACACGATTTACTGTGTGAGGAATATGGTAAGTCTCAGCAGCTTCTCGGAAACCTGCTTCTAATTGGTCACCCAATTTTTTAAAGTACTCATATGATTCTGGTGTTAAATGATTTAATGTTTCAAGACCAGCAGTCATAGCTAATGGGTTACCTGAAAGCGTACCAGCTTGATAAATTGGACCTGCTGGCGCAACATGTTCCATAATTTCACGAGAACCACCAAATGCACCTACTGGAAGTCCACCACCAATAACTTTACCAAGGCAAGTTAAATCTGGCGTAACACCTAGATAACCTTGAGCACAATTAAATCCAACACGGAAACCTGTCATGACTTCATCAAAGATTAATAATGATCCAGCTTTTGTTGTTACTTCACGTAAGCCTTCTAAGAATCCTTGCAATGGAGGAACACAGCCCATATTACCTGCAACTGGTTCTACAATAATACAAGCAATTTCTTCACCGTATTTTTCAAATACTTGTTTTACAGCTTCCAAATCATTATAAGGAACTGTAATTGTATTTTGAGCGATTCCCATAGGAACTCCAGGGCTATCTGGTAAGCCAAGTGTTGCAACACCTGAACCTGCTTTAATCAATAATGAGTCGCCATGGCCATGGTAAGAACCTTCAAATTTTACGATTTTGTCGCGTCCAGTATAACCACGCGCAACACGAATAGCACTCATTGTTGCTTCTGTACCTGAAGATACCATACGAACCATTTCAACTGAAGGGACACGTTTAATCACTTCTTTTGCTAATTCGTTTTCAATCACTGTTGATGCACCAAAACTCGTACCAGTTTCAGCAACACGTTGAATAGCTGCTACAACATCAGGATGAGTATGCCCAATGATTAGTGGTCCCCATGATAAAACATAGTCAATATAGTCATTACCATCTACGTCTGTAATAATTGCACCATGGCCTTTTTCCATCACAATTGGATCCATATTAACTGCATTAAATGCACGAACTGGACTGTTTACTCCACCTGGCATTAAATTGATTGCTTCTGCAAATGCTGCTTTTGATTTTTCATGTGAACGAGTCATCGGTTATTTCTCCTCCATCCAGCGAACTGCATCTTTCGCATGGTAAGTAATAATTAAATCTGCTCCAGCACGTTTCATACTAGTTAATGTTTCAAGAACGATTTGTTTTTCATCCACCCAACCATTAAGTGCTGCAGCTTTGACCATCGCATATTCACCACTAACGTTATATGCAACAACTGGAAGGTCATAATTGTTACGAACATCACGAACGATATCTAAGTAAGATAATGCTGGTTTTACGATTAAGAAATCTGCTCCTTCTTCCACATCTGATAGTTGCTTCGCGCATTGCTTCAAGACGATTTGAAGGGTCCATTTGGTATGTTTTACGATCACCAAATTTTGGTGCGCCATCTGCAGCTTCACGGAATGGTCCATAATAAGCAGAAGCATATTTTACTGCATAAGACATAATTGGAACATCTTCAAAACCTGCGTCATCTAAACCTTTACGAATCGCAGCAACAAAGCCATCCATCATATTAGATGGTGCAATGATATCTGCACCAGCTTGAGCTTGAGATACAGCTGTTTTTGCTAAGAAATCTAAGTGATGGGTCATTTAAGATTTTATGATCTTCAGAAACCACACCACAGTGACCGTGAGAAGTAAATTCACATAAACAAGTATCCGCTATTACAATGATATCAGGGTAGTTTTCTTTGACGAAACGTGTAGCCTCTTGTACGATCCCGTGATCATGGAAGGCTTGTGTACCTACTTCATCTTTTTCTGCTGGAATACCAAAAAGAATAACAGATGGAATACCTAAAGCAACGACTTCATCCATTTCCTCACTTAGACGGTCGATTGAAAATTGATAAACACCGGGCATAGAATTGACAGGGTTTTTAATATTTTCTCCATCGATTACGAAAATTGGGTAAATGAAATCTTCTTTGTGTAAATACGTTTCTTTCACCATAGCACGCATTGTTGCAGAACTACGTAAACGTCTATGTCTTTTAAAGTTTAAGTCTGTCATTTTTTAAGTTCCTTTCCTTTAGCCAATTCGTCAATAATGGCCATCATTGTATACTTTTCTGGTTTAATATCTACCGTTGCATTAACATCTTGCAATGCTTTTTCAGTAACATGACCAATTGCAGCAATTTTAAAGCCATGAAAGCCAATGTCAGGCGCTATATGCTTTGCAAAAACTTCTACTGCAGAAGGACTTGCAAAGATCACAGTAACCTTAAGTGATTGTTCAATCAACTCTTTAATCTCAAGCGCATGTTCTGTCGTTTGAATCGTTTCATAGACAGTCCATTCTTCAACTGGAAACGGTAAACCCTCTTTTATAGTATCCTTTGCTAAACTTCCTTTCAAGAATAGACAACTATTTAATTGTCCTACATACTTAGGAAATTCTTTGACAAATGTATCTGCACTATATATAGATGGCATAAAATCAATACTAAAGCCTAACATTTCGAGTGCTTGGGCTGTTTTCTCACCAACTACAGCAATTTTTGCAAAACAATTCTTATTTGTTAGATGGAACTTTTCTAGCTTATTTGAAAAAGCATTAACAGCATTTTGACTTGTAAAGATTAGCCACTCACATTCAAGCGCGTGATGTAGCAACTCTTCATCCTGTTGATTTTCTACTTCATGCACAGCAATAAGCGGCAAGTAATGTACTGTGCCGCCTAGATTTGTAATTTTGGAAGATACAGAATGCGTCATTTTCGTGCCCGTTAGAACAATATGTTGTTCAAGAAGAGGCAAGTTATTTGGCATCTTGCTCAGCCTTTACTTTTTGGATTAACTCAAATGCTCCTTGTTCAGTTAACTTAGCAGCAACTTCTTTACCTGCTGCTACAGCATCTTCTGAAATGAGTGCTTCTTTATAAAATACAGAAGCATCAGGTGCTGCAACTAACCCTTTGAAATCAACTTGTCCATCTTTGTATTGAGCAAATCCTGCGATTGGCACTTGGCAACCACCATCCATTGCAGCTAAAAATGCACGTTCAGCTTGCGCTTCTTCCCAAGTAGCTTTATCTGTTAATTTTGCAAGTTCTTGTAGTAATTCTTCATCATCAGCTCGACATTCAATTCCTAGCGATCCTTGACCTACTGCTGGCATACAAACCTCTGTAGATAGATATTCAGTTACTACTTCATCGTTCCAGCCCAAGCGTTTTAAACCCGCTGCTGCTAAAATGATCGCATCGTATTCATCTGTTTCTAGTTTTGCTAAACGTGTATCGACATTACCACGAATCCATTTAATTTCTAAATCTGGACGAGCAAGTAGTAATTGTGCGCTACGACGTAAACTACTAGTACCTACCACAGCACCTTTTTTAAGGTCTGCAAATTTCACATGGTTTTTTGAGATAAATGCATCACGAGGATCTTCACGTTTTGGAATACAACCAATCACAAGCCCTTCTGGTAGGACTGCTGGCATATCCTTCATACTATGAACGGCAAAATCGATGCCTTTGTCGAATAGTTCTTGTTCGATTTCTTTTACAAATAAGCCTTTACCGCCAACTTTTGATAATTGAACATCAAGAATTTTGTCGCCTTTTGTGACAATTTCCTTCACTTCAAATTCAAAAGGTGCACCTGCTTTTTTTAATTGGTCGATAAACCAATTTGTTTGTGTCAAAGCTAACTTACTTCTTCTAGAACCTACAATAATTTTACGCACTTACAATCCAACCTTTCTCTTAATACCAAAAGTGAAAACTTGATAAACGACTTCCAAGGAAGAAGTTAATAATAACGATCAAAAATGCATAGATATGAGTCCAAGCATACATCGTCGTATGGAGTTTTCCTTTTCGATTTGCATATAAAATCAAACAATAGATTAATAACAATACAAAAGAACCGACAATTTTCGCATCAAAAAATGAAAAATGTTCTAATGATACAAAGCTCCATTGTAATCCCAATATTAAACTGATCAATAGAACTGGAACACCTGTTAGTATAGACGTGGTCATTCCTTTTTGAGCTTGTTCTAACGATGGTAAACGTGTCCATTGTTTTGTCCATTTCTTTTTCTTAAGCACATTATAAAGGATTAAATATAATGTAGAGAAAACAAATGACAATGAAAATGCAACATAGGACAATATAGCAAATGTTACGTGAATAAAGAGCAACTCAGATATAAGTGTATGTCCTACTGGTGACTGAGCGATTTGTGTTGGTGCAAATGTATGTATCGACATAAATATAAATCCTATAACATTTAAAAAGAAAACTGGTAAATCTACACGATACAAACAATGCAACAGAATGGAAATCGTAATCAGTAGCCAAGCATAGAAATATATCCCTTCAAACAAAGAAAGTATTGGGAATCGATGAGTTTGTATAATATATAGCCCTAGAAATGCGGACTGTAAAATCCAAACAATTGATATTAACCAAAACGCAATTCGATGTGCCTTGGCATCTTTATTGAGATAATCTATAAAATAAAAGACAAGACTGATCGCATATAAGACGACCATTGCTTCATGCAGCCTTGTCATCGTCAAATCAGCCATAACCTTCTCCTTTTAAAATGGAATACATTAGATGAAAAAAGCGCCTTCGCACCTAATAGTTTACCACACATAGACACGAAAACGCCTTCAATAAAGCTCTTTAATATGACAATTTAGCATCAGTTGATTGTCCTTCTAATGCTACGTTTTGCATGCGTTCATTTTGGTGAAGTTGCTGTTTTCGAGCTTGTTCTTTTACTTCTTCTTCTATACCAAAAATTTGCTGGAATAATGCTAATTGTTCTTTTGCCTTTTGAGATCCAGCCATTTCTTTTGCTTGCAAAATTGGTTCTTTTAATAATTGGTTGATAATCGATTTCGTATGCTTATTTAATACCTTTTTCTCACGATCTGTTAAGTCAGGCATTTTATTTTCGATACTTTGCATTGTTTCTTCTTGGATTCGAGCCGCTTTTTGGCGTAATGCTGCAATGACAGGGACAACACCTAAAGTACTTACCCAATCCTTGAATTCATCGATTTCTCCATCAATCATTGAAGTGATTTGATTTGCCGCTTTTTGTCGTTCGGCTAAGATTTGCTTCTACGATACCGTGTAAATCATCAATATCATATAAGAAAACATTTTGAAGATCACCGATTTTCGGATCAAGATCACGAGGTACAGCAATATCAACCATGAAAAGTGGTTTTCCTTTACGAATTTCCTCAACATGTTTCATCATGTCATAGTCAATTACATAATCTGTTGCACCAGTAGAACTGATTAAAATATCTGCTTCTAATAATACACATTGTAGTTCTTCCATTGATTTTGCAGTTCCATTAAATTTCTCTGCTAATGTCTCTGCTTTTGAGAAAGTACGGTTAATAACTGTTACTTTACCGACACCACTACCATATAAGTTTTCTACAGCCAGTTCACCCATTTTACCGGCACCTAGAATGGCTACATGTTTGTTTGTTAAAGATCCAAAAATTTTCTTTGCAAGTTCCACTGCTGCGTATGAAACAGAAACTGCATTTTCACCAATAGCTGTTTCTCCGTGTGCACGTTTTGCAAATGTGATGGCTTGTTTGAATAATTTATTATAAACAGTACCTGTAGCACCAATTTCTTGTGCTTTTAAAAAGCTACCTTTAACTTGTCCTAAAATTTGAGTTTCTCCTAATACCATTGAATCAATTCCTGAAGAAACTTTAAATAAATGCATTACATGAATTATCTTCTTCACGAATATATAGATGTGATTCAAAGGTCTCAACAGGAACTCTAAACCAAGTTGATAAAAATTGTTTAATATAATAACGTCCTGTATGCAGTTGATCTACTACTGCATAGATTTCAGTACGGTTACATGTAGAGACAATTACATTTTCTAATATGCTTTTTTGGCTTTGTAATGCTCTCATCGCTTCGGGAATTTCCTCTTTGGTAAATGAGAATTTCTCACGAATTTCGACAGGCGCTGTTTTATAATTCAAGCCTACTACGATTGTATGCATGAAATTATACACCTCTCACGTTCTAATTAACGATTCCTATTATAACACAAATTACTTAGATTCCTGTTTCGATTTTGTGAACAGGATATGACATAAAAATCGATTTTCTCTTTAGAATTATTATCATCTATATTTTATCAAATGATACATTGAAGCACAATATTGTTGCTCTTTTATTAATTTTTCTGAATGTTATTGTAAAAATAATTATTAAAAAAACCTGTAGAAAAATATGATTCTACAGGTTTATGTAATCTATTACATTCTTTTTTCGATTTCGGCCCATGCTTCTTCCATGCCCATTGCTTTTTCGGATGAGAATAGGATAAGTGGATCGTCTGGATCCATGTCTAGTACTTCTTTGACCATTTTTATATGTTTGGCATAGTTGCCTTTTTTGATTTTGTCTGCTTTTGTTGCAATGACGATTGTTGGAATATTGTAGTGTTTTAAAAAGTCATACATCATGCAATCATCATCCGATGGTTCATGACGAATATCGACGATTTGAACGACCGCTTTTAACACGCCACGACCAGTTATATATTCTTCAATCATTTTGCCCCATGCTTCGCGTTCTGTTTTGGAAACTTTTGCGTACCCGTATCCAGGAACATCAACAAAGAATAATTGTTCTTCTATTTTATAGAAGTTTAATGTTTGTGTTTTTCCTGGTTTTGAGGAAATACGTGCCATACTTTTTCGACCAATCATTCGATTGATAAATGATGATTTACCAACATTAGAACGACCTGCTAAAGCGAACTCTGGCAGACCGTCTTCTGGATATTGAGCTGGTCGTACTGCACTTATGACCATCTCTACATTATTGACTTTCATGAAATCCCTCCGTCTAACGCTAATTTCAATACTTCATCTGCGTTTGACACGAGCTTAAATGTGAGCCCTTCACGAACACTTTCTGGAATATCATCAATATCACGTTCATTGTCTTTCGGTAAAATAATTGTTGTTAGTCCTGCTCGATGCGCACCTAATGATTTTTCTTTTAACCCACCAATAGGTAATACTCGACCACGTAATGTTACTTCTCCAGTCATGCCTACTTCTCGACGAATTGGGCGTTTGGTGATTGCAGAAACAATTGCAGTTACCATTGTTACGCCAGCCGATGGACCGTCTTTCGGAACAGCTCCTTCTGGTACATGGATATGAATATCATGTGTATCAAAGAAATCTTCCTCAATATCAAGTTCATCTGCTTTTGAACGCACATAGGATAATGCAGTTTGTGCAGATTCCTTCATAACATCGCCTAATTTACCAGTTAATTGAATCTTCCCTTTACCTGGAGATAAGTGATACTTCAATTTGAAGTGTATCTCCACCAACTACTGTATAGGCAAGTCCTGTTGCTACACCAATTTGGTTTTCTTTTTCTGCTTGTCCATGATGGAATCGGTGTTTACCGAGCAAATCTTCTAAATTTTTATCGGTAATCACAACTCGTTTTTTCTCGCCAGAAACAATTTGTTTTGCAGCTTTTCGGCAAAGTGAAGCAACTTGACGTTCTAAACTACGAACACCTGCTTCTCGTGTATAATAACGAATCAAGTCAAGCACTGCTTCATCTCGAATTTGAAGTTGTGATTTTGCTAATCCATTTTCCTCCATTTGTTTTGGAATTAAATGATTCTTTGCAATTTCTTCTTTTTCTACTTCTGTATATCCTGCAATTGTAATGATTTCCATACGATCTCGTAATGGACCAGGAATCGTACTTAAATCATTGGCCGTTGCAATAAACATTACATTCGATAAATCATAAGGTTCCTCGATAAAATGATCACTAAATGTATTGTTTTGATTTGGGTCCAATACTTCTAGCATGGCAGCAGATGGATCGCCACGGAAATCATTAGACATTTTATCAATTTCATCTAGTAAAAAGACAGGATTGATGGTACCAGCTTTTTTCATGCCTTGAATAATACGACCTGGCATTGCACCGACATATGTTCTGCGATGACCACGAATTTCTGATTCATCACGAACACCACCTAGTGAAATTCGAACAAATTTACGGTTCAATGATTCCGCAATTGATTTTGCTAAAGAGGTTTTCCCTACCCCAGGAGGTCCTGCCAAACAAAGAATTGGTCCACGAAGGGAATTTGTCAATTGTTTTACTGAGAGATATTCTAAGATTCGTTCCTTCACCTCTTCTAACCCTTCATGATCTCGATTTAAAATTTCTTCAGCCATATTGATATCTCGGCGATCCTTTGTTGCTTCACTCCATGGAATTGAAATAAGCCAGTCTAGATAGTTACGAATCACACCACTTTCAGCTGAAGCTGCTGGAATTCTTTCATAACGACCTAATTCTTTAAAAGCAACTGTCTTCGTATCTTCAGGCATGTCAGAAGATTCAATGCGTTTTTTTAGTTCCTCGACTTCAGCTTGTTTTCCTTCTCGGTCTCCAAGTTCATCTTGGATAGCTTTCATCTGTTCACGCAAATAAAATTCTTTTTGCGTTTTTTCCATCGCTCGTTTAACTTTCGTATTAATTTTCTTTTCAAGATTTAATACTTCTTGTTCATCATGTAATCGTTGGATTAAGAGCTTGATTCTTTCTTTAACGTCTATTGTATCAAGGATCTCTTGTTTTCCTTGCATTTTGAGTGGTAAATAAGAAGCAATGGTATCTGCAAAGCGTCCAGGTTCTTCTAAATCTGCTACTGTTTCAAAAGATTCATTCGAAATTTTACTTGATGCCTTAGAATATTTTTCAAAATAAGAAAGCAATGTACGCATTAAAGCTTCTGTTTCAATATCCACTTCTTTTTCATCAGCTAAATTTTCTAAATCAGCAGACAAATAATCACCATGGTCATTGATATCTTTAATTTTGGCACGATTAAGTCCTTCTACAAGAACTCGTAAAGTACCATTTGGTAATTTTAGCATTTGCTTTACGTAAGCGACAGTTCCTACCTTGTACAAATCATCTTCTACTGGGTTTTCAACACTCATTACTTTTTGTGTGACAAGAAAAATCAGATTATCATCTGCCATCGCTTTTTCCAATGCTTCAATTGAGCGTTCACGACCTACATCAATATGTAATAATATCGTTGGATAAACGAGTAACCCTCTGAGTGGTAAAAGTGGTACGTTCTTGTGTCGTGTTACTTCTGCCATTTGGGTGAACACCTCCGAGTGATTTCTTAGAAAATTTATTACGCGTTTCTTGTTTTAAAACGTTTAAATTACGTTATAAGTATGTTACAAAAAACGCTTTCCATGCACAATTCAAAAGTTTAATCACTTTCGTTTCCATTAAAAAAGCCGGTCAACGAACAAGTGCTGATTGGCACTTGTTCGATGCCAGCTTTTCAATCAGTTGTCCTATGCAGACGTTTTTTCATTGTCTGGATCTAACTCTGTACCATCATTTAAAAGCAATTTTGGACGTGCTTTTTCAATAACGGTTTCTTTCGTAATAATACATTTCGTAATATCATCACGAGAAGGTAGTTCAAACATTACATCTAGCATAATATTTTCAATAATTGAGCGTAGGCCACGGGCACCTGTTTTACGTTCAATTGCTTCTTTTGCAATTTCTAACAATGCATCTTTTTCAAATTCAAGTTCTACATTATCTAGTTCAAGCATTTTTTGGTATTGCTTAGATAATGCATTCTTTGGTTCTGTCAAAATTTGCACAAGTGCATCTTCATCCAATTGTTCTAAGCTAGCCAATACTGGCAAACGGCCAATAAATTCTGGGATTAACCCGAATTTCAATAGATCTTCTGGAATTAAATGCTTCATTAAATTTTTATCATCAGTATTATGTTTTTTAATATCTGAACCAAAACCAATTACTTTTTCACCCATACGGCGTTTGATAATGGACTCAATGCCATCAAAAGCTCCACCTACGATGAATAAGATATTTGTTGTATCAATTTGAATGAACTCCTGATGCGGGTGTTTACGACCACCTTGTGGAGGAACACTTGCTGTAGTTCCTTCAAGGATTTTAAGAAGTGCTTGTTGAACACCTTCACCAGATACATCACGTGTAATTGATGGATTTTCAGATTTACGTGCAACTTTATCGATTTCATCTATATAGATGATCCCTTTTTCAGCACGTTCAATATCATAATCAGCAGCTTGAATTAGTTTTAGAAGAATATTTTCAACATCTTCACCTACATAACCAGCCTCTGTTAGAGAAGTAGCATCAGCTATAGCGAATGGTACATTAATGATTCGAGCTAAAGTTTGGGCTAATAAAGTTTTACCGCTACCTGTTGGCCCAATTAAAACGATATTCGATTTTGATAACTCTACATCATCTACTTTACTGTTAGAGTTAATCCGTTTGTAGTGATTGTAAACAGCTACAGATAACGCTTTTTTGGCACGTTCTTGTCCGATGACATAATCATCCAAAATATCTAGTATTTCTTTTGGCTTTGGAATGTCTTTTAGCTCAACTTCTTCTTCTGTGCCAAGTTCTTCAACAACAATTTCAGAACAAAGATCGATACATTCATCACAAATATATACTCCTGGTCCTGCAACTAGTTTGCGGACTTGTTCTTGAGGTTTACCACAGAAAGAGCATTTTAAATTGCCTTTTTCATCATTAAATTTGAACAATTATTTCACCCCTATTCAAGCAACAATGTTACAAGATTCATCCTATATTATCAAATATTATGATTTGATGTAACATTATTACTCCCTAATATGTATAATTCGAAAATTCCGTCTTTATGTGAAGAAAACAAGGTACGGATTTAAAACCCGTACCTTGTTCAGGTTTACTAGTAGAACTGTATTATTCAGTTACTTTAGCGTTTTCAACTAAAAATTCAACAGTTTTACGGATTTTCACATCATGTTCAAGTACAGCAGTACCGCCTAGAATTGATTTGATTTGTTCCGCATCCATTTTGAATTGTTCAGACATTTTTTCTAATTCAGCATTGATATCTTCTTCTGTTACTTCAATTTTTTCAGCTTCAGCAATTGCTTCAAGAACTAATGCTACACGTACGCGAGATGCTGCATCGTCTTTCATTTGAGCACGTAGAGCAGCTTCGTCTTGACCAGAGAATTGGTAGTAAAGGTCAAGATTCATACCTTGCATTTGTAAGCTTTGGTCGTATTCTTGTATCATACGATTGATTTCTGTTTCAACCATAGCTTCTGGAATATCGATTGTTGCATTTGCAGCAGCTTTTTCAACTAAATCGTCGCGTAAAGCTGTTTCAGCAGCATTTTCTTTATCAGTAGCTGTTTTTTCTTTAAGTTTAGTTTTAAGTTCGTCTAAAGTTTCTACTTCTGCATCGATATCTGAAGCGAAATCATCATTTAATTCTGGAAGTTCTTTTGCTTTAACTTCTTTTACAGTTACTTTGAAAGTAGCTTCTTTACCAGCTAGTTCAGCAGCATGATATTCTTCTGGGAATGTTACAACAACATCTTTAGATTCGCCAGCTTTTACACCTACTAATTGTTCTTCAAATCCTGGGATGAATGAGCCTGATCCGATTTCAAGTGAATAGTTTTCACCTTTACCGCCTTCAAATGCTACGCCATCTTGGAAGCCTTCGAAATCGATTACAGCAGTGTCGCCATTTTCTACAGCGCCATCTTCTTTTACAACTAATTCAGCAAGACGAGTTTGTTGGTCTTTTAATTGTTGTTCGATTTCTTCATCAGTAACTGCAGTTTCTTGTTTAGTTACTTCCAAGCCTTTGTAGTCACCAAGTTTAACTTCTGGTTTTACAACTACTTTAGCAGTAAATTTGAAGTCTTTGTTTTTACCTAGGTCTTCCATTTCAAAATCGATTTCTGGTTGATCCACTGGTTCGATTCCAGTTTCATCGATTGCTAAAGGATAGTTTTCGTTTACTAAAAGTTCTAAAGCATCTTGGTATAATGATTCTACACCAAATTTCTTTTCGAACATTTGACGAGGCATTTTACCTTTACGGAATCCTGGTACGTTAATTTGTTTTACAACTTTTTTGAAAGCTTGATCTAAAGCTTCGTTTACTTTTTCAGCAGGTACTTCTACTGTTAATAATCCAGTGTTACCTTCTTGTTTTTCCCATTTTGCTGACATTTATAATACCTCCAAAATTAATTTCAAATGTTGGACTATTCATTCGTTAATACGACTTTCACAACTGTTTTAGTATATCATAGATAGCTATAGTTTCAACTTATTTCATACATTGGAGGGCTCAGAGCACTCCTCTAAACGGTTTATTAAGTCCATCAAATCATAGTCTGTTTCTTTTACTTCTCCAAACATTGCATGTACATAATCGATATATCCTTCTGCTATTTCATCTGCTTGATATTGAAACCATTCAAAAGGATATGTTACGAACATATGTCTTGCCAATAGATATTGAACCATTTCTAATGCAGATGGTTCTTGTTCTAAAGCATTCTCTACAAGCTTTAATACCTGTTTTGCAATTGGCATTTCATCAGGGAATAGTAGCTTCGATGGATTTACAGTAATCTCTTTTTCGAATTTTTTCACATGGACTTCAAGATCAATTTCTTGTTGTACAAGTAAATATAATGCAAAGCTTTGAATCATCGGATGAGCCCGTTTATCTTCAATGATAGCAACAATTAACTCCTTTAGTGGTCTAATATTCACTTCACGTATAGCTTGTAATCGTTGCATTTGCTCTAATGTTGTTTGAGCAAAGAATTGATCTGTTTCAAGTTGATCACTTACTTGTTCAACATCTACGTCACGCAAGCTCTCTTCCTCTTGCGTATCAGCAATCATTGCATTTAAGTTTTTAATTCGAATAAATTTATCTTCTGATTCTGGCGGAATTACGTCTTCCTCAAGTAAAGATTCGATTAAGGTCTCAACTTGTTTAAACTCTTTCAATTCCATCAATACTGTCAGGTAAAGTTCCATTGTTTCTATGTATAGCTGTGGGCCAATGGCAAGTAACTTCTCACAGATTACTTTTGCTTCTTGAAAATTACGTGTTTCATACAAAGAAAAGGCAAAGATACTTAAGAGATTTTCATCTCCCTCAGTATACTGCAACGCCATTCTTAGCGATTCTACGGCCTTGTCATATTGATAATTTTCTGCATACTGCTGTCCTTCTGCAATTAGCTTGTCTACTGTTCCAGGGAACACAATAACATTTTCGTGTTTTAGAAGTTTTCCTCTTTTTTTACGCAATTGTGTTCACTCTCCCTATAACAATAATAGCATATTTTAATTTAGAGCCAAAACATTTTCGTCCGACAAAATTGATCGAATTTTGAGGTCTTAACATTTTTTTATTTCTACTATTATGTGTTGATTCCATCAAGAATATGCCGTTTATAATATTTGATTGAAATAATATTTGATTGAAATAATATTATATTAGAAATACCAATAATTGATTTTAGAATTTTCTTCTTCATAACTATTACCTCTAGAATTTAAATTCCGAAAGAAATCTGATATTAATTACCTATCAAGTGGATTTTGCTTCATTATCCAGAGGTACCACCATAACAAATATAAAATAAAACATTCCTTAGACAAATCTTTCGTCAACATAAAAAACGCAGATGATTAATTTTTTTAAATCATCTGCAGTAAAAACTATTATTATACAATAGAATAATCACTGTATTTTAATTTATGGAATAAATCCATTTTCCTTCTACTTTTTCTTTTTTCACTAATTGTTGATGTTCTAAGTAGTCAAGGTGGCCAATTATTTCTGACATAACAAGTGAAAATTCATCATTGTATTTGGTTTTATAGTATTGTTTTGCAAGTGAACTTGCTGTTTGTGAATTTTCGGCTATCAATGTCAATAATCTTTGTGATTTGCGATTCATGCTAGCCAATTTTTGATTCACCAATTGTTTATGATTATCAATGATTGATTTATGTCCAGAGAAGACAAATTGTACATCCATTTCCGCACATTTTGCTAATGAGTTTCTTTGTTGCAATACAGATTTTAATCGAACACCGTCTTGGTCAGGATCAATAATTGCATTCGTTGGAAAGTCCTTTAGAATTAAATCGCCAGTAAACGCCCATTTTCGTTCCCTATCCAATAAACTAATTGAATCTGGTGAATGGCCTGGTGTCTCAATAACTTCTAATCCATTCACTATATCCCCTTCTTTGATAGGAATAAAATTCGCCATTAGTTTTCTCTCATTTAATTCTTTTAAAGTTGCCTTCAATTTTTCCAACCGCGGTTGTGCATCACGATAACAATCCATTTCCTTATATAGTGTATCGAAAAACTGATACCTCATATGAAAGAAAGCGGAATCCATTTGTAATCTTTGAATGGCAATTGCATGAGCATAAACAGGTAAATCTTTTTCCGCTAAAATTCGTTTTAGTAACCCAACATGATCTTCATGATGATGTGTCAAAATGATGCATTCAATATCTGATACCTTAAACCCTAGTGCAGCTAATGAAAAATTAAAATATTCCCAACAACTTTCATGATTAATTCCTGCGTCAATTAGTGTTAATGAGTTTCTTTGTTCAATAATATAGAAATTAAATGTTCCTACAGATCCATATGGTGCTGGGAAAATGATCGGATATACTTGTCGTTCTTTACTAGAAATTATTTGCAAAGCAATTCACTTCCTTAGTTTACTCTTTCGAACTCCTTGGAAATCAAAATGCTACTGTTGTTACCTTTCTAATTTTATTTTACTAAATATTATGAACTTTTTCATATTATTTTTCTCAGGTTTTTACTTATTTACTTAATAGGTTAATCTAGCTGGCGCACTTCTGTACTCATTGTGAACTTTTTCGGTAGTTCTCGCCTATGTGGGTGCTGAAAAATTGTTAAACAATAAATGGCATCTTGGATTTTATAATCCTCGATGCCATCATGTAATATTAAACCTACATATTAGTAGTTAGAAATTTTATTTTTTAAAAGTAAAACAATTAATTTTCTGTTTTGTTTATTTTAGCATCACGTTTATTCATGCCGAATGCATAGAACAGGATTGTCATGATTGCTAAGAAGATAATGCCTACGATTAAAGAGATGCGAGTATCATCATTAATCCACATGCCGACTAATACGATTAATAAGAAGATAATCGTTACATAGTTACTTACTGGTGCGAACGGCATTTTAAATGGATGTGATTTCATTTTTTCTGCATGTGCTTTTCTAAAACGGACTTGAGAGATTAAGAGTGCAAACCATGGAATCATCCCTGGTAACACACTTGCACTATATACATATACAAAAAGTTTAGCAGGTGCTACAAAGTTTAAAATTATGCCAATTACTAAACCTATTAAAACTGCAATTGTACCCCAATAAGGAACACCATTTTTTGAAACTTTTCCAAACATTTTAGGTGCTTGTCCATTTTCAGCTAATGTATACATCATACGCCCAGCACTGAAGATACCACTATTACATCCTGACATCGCAGCAGTGATTACAACAAAATTAATAAAACCAGCTGCTACTGTTATACCTACTTTTGCAAATGTTACAACGAATGGACTTCCCACTTCTTTTAATTGATCCCAAGGATATACTGTGACGATGACGAAAATCGCACCAATATAGAAAATTAAAATACGCCAAATAATTGAATTAATTGCTTTTGTGAGTGTTTTTTTAGGATCTTTTGCTTCACCTGCTGTGATCCCAATCAATTCCACGCCTTGATATGCCCCTATTACGAGTGATAACGCAAAGAAGAAACCTTTAAAGCCACCTGTAAAGAATCCTCCATGTGACCATAAGTTTGAAATGCCTATTGCATTTCCACCATTGCCAAGACCGAAGAAGATTAATCCAAATCCAGCAATAATCATTAATATAATGGTAACAACTTTAATAAATGCGAACCAAAATTCAAATTCACCAAATGATTTAACAGATACTAAATTGGCAGTTCCTAAAATGATCATAACAATAATTCCAGGAATCCAAGCAGGTAAATCCGGGAACCAATATTGCATATAAGAACCTACTGCAATTACTTCTGACATCCCAACGATTACCCATTGGAACCAGTTACTCCAAGCTGTAAGATAACCAGCTAGCGGATGAATATATTGATGAGCAAATGTTGCAAATGAACCTGTAGTTGGTTCAAAATAAAGCATTTCCCCCATCGCACGCATGATAAAAAACACAAAAATACCTGCTATCGCATATGCAAGCATAACAGATGGGCCAGTCCAACTAATCGTACTTGCGGAACCCATAAACAAACCGACACCGATTGTACCTCCAAGTGCAATCATTTGAATATGTCTTGCTTCCAAACCCCTTTTTAATTCTTCGTTGGCCATTTCTTTTCCCCCTATTGTTTAACAAAGATGCACATCATTTTACTTTTAAAATCAGGCTTATAATACTGTACTTTGTTATTAAACTTTTGACATAAATGAATAGCTAACTAAAAAGTGTTAGAAACTATTTCATATATATCTGAATCAATTTCATAAACCTGTTTATGAATATTTCGCATAATAATTTCACAATATTTAGTTTTTACTTTCCATTATAAACATTGATTTTGCTTAAGTTTGATTCACTTGTGCAAATTTAATCTTATTAATACGGAATATTCTAACATGTACATCAATTTATATGAATTTTGTTTTATGAAGTTGTATCCATTACTATTTTAATAAATTTTACGAAAAAATACAATTGTATTTCTGAAAAAGACAAATGTATTTTTACAGAAATTATGGTATTAAGATAGAATAATTACGTTTTATTAGGGAATATCTAATTTTCAGGCTAAGTTTTAGGATTTTTTACTGATTCAATCAAAACTATCTACAAAATAGAAAAGGAAAAGGATGGCCGAGTAAATCTTTTATCGTCGTATACATATTAATGAAGATATTTAATTTTACAAAGTGTATTTCTTCGATTAAGCTTTTACATGTGATCTGATATAAAAATAAGAGTCAATCGCTTTTAGGAGGAAGAAAAATTATGCATAACATCCAAGAGATTAACGAAGCAAAAGATTTTATAAAGAGTAGAACTGATCAACAACCTAAAGTCGGCTTAATATTAGGTTCCGGACTTGGAAATCTTGCTGATGAAATCGAAAATTCAATCAGCATCCCTTATAGTGAAATTCCACACTTTGCAAAGTCTAGTGCTATTGGACATGCCAATGAACTTGTTATTGGTACTTTAAACGGAAAGACAGTAGCTGCTATGAAAGGCCGCTTCCACTATTATGAAGGATTTACTTTGGATGAAGTAACATTCCCTGTTCGTGTCATGAAAGCACTTGGCATTGAAAATTTAATCGTTACAAATGCTTGTGGTGCTGTGAATACAAACTTCGCACCTGGAGACTTAATGTTAATCACTGACCACATTAATTTAGCAGGAGCAAATCCATTAATCGGTCCAAATAATGATGAATTAGGAACACGTTTCCCGGATCTTTCTGAAGTTTATAGTAAAGAATTACGTAATGTAGCTTTAGAAGTAGCTGCAAAACAAAATATTTCGCTACAACAAGGAGTTTATGCTTGGTGGAGCGGACCTACTTACGAAACGCCAGCTGAAGTTCGTATGGTTCGTACACTAGGGGCTGATGCAGTAGGTATGTCAACTGTCCCTGAAGCAATCGTAGCAAAACATGGAAATATGAAAGTACTTGGTATTTCTTGCTTAACGAATATGGCATGTGGAATTCTTGATCAACCTTTAAATCATGAAGAAGTGATTGAAGTTGCAGGCCAAGTAAACACTAAATTTGTTGGCCTTATTAAAGGGTTATTAGAAGCAATGTAATAAATATAAAGTAAAGAGGCACTTGCATAGCAAGTGCCTTCTTTAATAAGAAAATATTGTATCTAATGTTACGTTAGTTTCTAAAACCAGCAACTGTTTCTTGGTCAATAGATGAAACTGTTGTATTGTTTGCTTCCTCGGATAAATCAACTTTTGCTTGTGCTTTAACAGGAACAAGTGCTAAAGCAATTGCTGCGATTACACCTGGAATGGCAAAAGCTAAAAAATACTGATAATTTGGTAAAGTTAAACCTAGTAAGAAACCACCTATAATCGGTCCCATCATGCCACCTAGTCGACCAATACCAGATGATGTACCAAGTGCTGTAGAACGAATGAACGCTGGATAATATTGCGATACATATGCTTGTACAATATTTTGTGAGCCAATCGTTGCAGCCCCTGCCACCATTACTAAGAAGAAAATCCAAATTTGATTACCGCCAAAACCTAATAATGTCAATGCTACTGCACCTGATGCATACATTGGTACGAGCATGCGCTTAAAGCCGTAGCGATCTGCTAATGGACCAATTATTAATGAACCGATAATCGCTCCACCTTGTAATGCTACTAAAAATAATAGACTTGATGTTAAACCGTAACCTGCTTGAATCATTAACTTTGGCAACCATGTATTTAAACCATACACCATTAACAAACAACAGAAAAAGGCAACCCAGAATAAAATTGTGCTCAATGCTCGATTTTCTCTGAACAAAGCTAAAGGGCCTGTTTTTGTTGCATCAGTTTCTAAAATGGTAAACTTCATCGATTCATTAATATTGCGTGTAGGCTCTATCTTTTGAAGTGTTAAAGCCAATTCTTTTATACGATTTGTTTTTACTAAATAGCTTGGTGTCTCAGGGAGTTTTTTATACATAATTGGTAAAACAACAATCGGCAGTAACGCCACCCAAAAAATGGACTCCCATCCAAGTGTCGGCATTATAGTAATTCCTAATATTGGTGCTATAATTCCACCAATTGAATATCCACATAATAAGACTGCGATAATTGTACCTTTATATTTTGTTGGTGCATAGTCAGTTAATAACGCAATCACATTCGGCATGATCCCACCTAATCCTAGCCCTGCAGCAAATCTGAATATTGCGAATAATACAGGTGAAGTGACAAACCCACATAATCCTGTAAATAAACTAAACAATATGATTGTGATTGCAATAACCTTTTTTCGACCAATACGGTCAGCTAATATCCCAAATCCAATAGCACCAAACATCATACCGAATAATCCATAGCTGCTTAATGTACCGGCTTCTACTGGTGTTAATCCCCATTCCTTAATCAGCACAGGCACGACCGTTCCATAAACTACTAAATCATAACCATCAAATGCTATTAAAAAGATACCCCAAAGTAGTAACATTGCATGAAATTTTGTAAATTTACTTTGTGCAATTAACTCGTTTACGTGAACATTTTTCATTCGTTTTCCCCCTAAATCCCTATATAGTGAACAAAGTTAATAATTAGTGTCCATATACAGATTATAATTTTTTTTGAAAACGGTTGCAAGAGTTTTTTTATAACAATTCATAATTTTCTAAATGTGTTTTATAACAAAATGACAAAAAAACCTTTTTTTCGCATTTTTTCTACATATCGCAAAATGTCTCTGTATTAACACTTATTCTTCAAAATCAATCCATGCAATCAACTTATTTTTTTTCTAAAAAAAATGCTCTTCTTCATAAAAATGAAGAAGAGCAAAGGTTTTAACATTTAACCTTGTGATGTTAAAATAACTGGTTTAAATTCATCTTTTACAGTTTGGAAACCGTTATTACTATCAAATATGTCTTTACGTTCTAAGATTAAATTTCTCCATAATTGGTAAATCATTTGTTTGGAAAATTAAGCTTTCTTCTAATGCGACATGCTCATGCAATGCCCAGTTTGGAACAACAAAGTAATCGCCTTTTGACCAATCAAATCGTGTACCATTAATAACTGTATAGCCTGATCCTTCATGAACATGGTAGATAGAAGAATGCGTATGGCGATGTGCTTTTGAATGGAAGCCCTTTGGTAGAAGTTGCATCCAAGCAGCAATCGTTGGTACTGCTGTTTCGCCATTTGTAGGATTAATAAATTCAACAGCGTAGCCATCAAATGGATCTGGCTCAAATTGTTGTAAACCTTTTAATGCAGCAAATGTTCCTGCCCATTTGTAATTCCCTACTGGTACGCTCTTTGGATAACGGTCACCAATTGGACGAACCATTCCACCTTGATAGCGGCTTTGTGTATAGTTATCTGGAACAGTAGCTTGTTGTAAGCCATCTGCATATGGATCAAAGAATGTACCCGCAGTGTAATACACAGTAGGAATATCTAAGCAGTCCATCCAAATCATTGGCTTATCTCCTGGATGACCATGACCATGCCATGAACCTCCTGGAGTTACAACAAAATCACCACGTTCCATGAAAATACGTTGACCGTCAACTATTGAATATGCACCTTCCCCTTCCATGATGAAGCGAAGTGCATTTTGTACGTGACGATGTGATGGTGCTTCTTCTCCTGGCAGTAAAAGCTGTACCGCAGCATACAACGTTTGTGTAGTTGATGCCCAGCCCCATGGTTGACGATAGTTTAAACCAGGGTTTTGGAAGTAAATTGCTCGGCGTTCTCCACCGCGTTCTGGAGTGAATATTTCAGATGCTTCCATTAGTTTTTTATAAATTAAGTCATATTTCCATAGATATGCTTGTGCATGTGGTTCTGGAGTATGTTTCATTAGTTCTGGAATCGCATGCCATAGAGGTCCTAAATGGTAACGTTGAATATCGCGGTCAAAATCTTGTACATCTTGATCTTGATAAAAACTTTGTTTTTCTGCCATATTTACCACTCCTACTCTTTTGATTTTAGTTATTTTTTACTTTTGCAAGATGTCGTTCCATTTGTCCAAAATGACCTTCTGAATGTTTCACAATTAAATGATCCACAATAAACGACATCGGCTTTTGATCAAAATTTGGATTATAGCTTGGAGCTGTAGAGGCTAATTGTTCTTCTGTAATAGTCTTTAATACAGCTTCAACTTTTTGATCAAGTTCTTTAAGAATTGCAATTGCTTTTTCAGGTGTTAATTTCTCTGTCACTGCATCTGAAACAGCCGCTAAACGACGTACATGTTCATGATTACGTCCCCATTTTGCACCTGGAACAATTTGCAATGCCTGAATATCTTCTAGCCAAAAGTTAACAGCTTCTTCAATATGTGAAGCTATTTGAGCAACAGACCATTCTTCCTCAGATGGTTTTTGATGAAAAAGCTGATCATCTATTGATGCCAAAAGCGTTTGCATTTGCTCAACTGCATGATGAAATCTTGCAGTTTCTTCTATTAAATTTGTCATCGTGCAACAAGCTCCTTTGAAACTTTCTTCACTTTGTTTTCGATATGACCAATTTTTTCGATTTCAACGCGTACAACGTCATCCTCTTTTAAGAATACTTGTGGATCACGTGCAACACCAACACCACCTGGAGTACCTGTTAATACAACATCTCCTGGTTCTAATGTCATTAATTCAGATAAGAATGCAACCATTTTTTGAACTGTAAATACAAGATTCTTTGTATTAGAACGTTGACGTTCTTCGCCATTCACTGTTAAAACAACTTCAAGATTCGATGCATCAGGTAATTCATCTGTTGTAATTAAATATGGACCCATTGGTGCTGTACCATCGACTGTTTTACCTTGTAGCCATTGTAGCGTTCTTCTTTGAATATCACGATATGTTACGTCATTTGTAATGGTATATCCTGCTACATAATCTAATGCATCTTCTTCTGATACATTTTTTGCACGTTTACCAACTAACAAATGTAAATTCTGCTTCATAATCTAATTGTTCTGAAATTGGATAGAAAGGAATATCTTCTTCTGGACCAATTAATGTATTGGCATATTTTGCAAAAATTACTGGATTTGGAGGTAGTTCACGACCCATTTCTAAAATATGTTCGCGATAATTATGTCCTACACAAACGATTTTTCCTGGGTTTGTAATTGGAGCGCCAACTTTTACAGCATCTTTTTCGTAAGTAAGTTGTACATCAGATTTACCGCTCAATGCATATTCAATTGCTTTTTTTGCATATGCAAAGCTTTCTTCTCCGCCTTCTAAAAAGCCTTTTGTATCTTGAGGTACATATGCTTGTGCAATTTGAGCTGCACGAATTTTTCCTTCAGCTTTCAAAAATTCTTCTGTTGCTCTATTTAAATCAATTACTTGTGTTCCTTCAAGTGCACCTAAACGCTCTCGGCCGTTTTCTACGAATGTAATAATTTTCATCTTCTTACCTCTTTCCATTTATAATGAATTTAGTTTACTAAAAATAGAATATGTTTCAAATTATTCAAATGCAAATAATTCCCTCGTAAAATATAAAATTGCTATTCTATTAAATTGTAGACATTTCCATTTTTTTATGACATGATACACCTTAGATTCCATTAAGGGGGAGATCATATTACTACGAATAATTCAACGATTGCTTCACTTGCTACCGGTCTTCGCATAATAGAGTTGATTGCAAAAAGTGAATCACCTATGAAATTTTCAGAGATTCAAGATGCAACTGGCATCACAAAGAGCAATCTATACAAATACTTAAATACACTCATACAAGCAGATATGCTCTATCGAAACCCAAAGCAGGGAGATTACTCTCTCGGCTATAAACTACTTGAACATGGTAGTAAGCTTTTACAACATGATGAAATTTTGCAACGTATGACTTACCATCTAAAAGAAATTAGTACGCGTTCTAATATGACAACATTATTGGGGAGTTGGGTGAACGATCGTCCAGTCATCACACAAATTGTCAATACTAATTTTGGTCTGAACATCGGTGCGCATATCGGAACAGTTCTTCCATTACTATCTTCTGTCGGCAAAGTGTTTGCTGCCTTTTCACCAGAAGAAGTCATACAAGAATGGAAACAAACCTCAATATCTGAGAATCAAATTGCTTCACTTGAAGAAGAGCTAGTGAAAATCCGAGCTCAAAAGTTTGCCTATTCAAAAGAACCACTTGTTCGTCATGTATCATCCATTAGCTTTCCTGTGTTAAATTATCAAAATCAAATTGTTGCAGCGATTGCCATTGTAGGATTCACTGAAGACATTCCAGCAACAAAAGAAACGGATATCATCCAAAGCATTATGCCAATCATTGTTGAAATGTCTGCAGTATTTGGTTATAAAAATGCAGAGGAGAATTCTGCGCTTTTATAGTTCTTATTTAACTGTTTCAGTTGTTTTACGACGAAGATGATAACCATATAAATATTCAGGTACATTCAGATCATCTTTATTATGACGTTCAAAAATAGCATCTCTTAATTTAATAATGAATGGATCTTCGGCATGGATAAATTCACCCCATGCACGTGCATTTCCTTGAACTTTTGCAGTACGTGGAATTCGTTCCTCTTGGTATGCTTTGAAAGCTTCATTATATGAATCAAATTCTGCAAGTTTTTCACCTATAACAAGTGCATCTTCAAATGCTTGACAAGCACCTTGAGCTAAATATTGAAGCATTGGATGTGCTGCATCACCAAGTAGCGCAATATTGCCATCTGTCCAGTTATCAAGTGGTAGACGATCATACATAGGCCAACGAATTTGACGGTGAATGAATGAGATAGCATTAACCACTTGAGGATGGGCATTTGCAAAACGGCGATCCATTTCCTCTGGTGTTCCCCAATCATTACTATCTTCTTTGTACTCATATGATTTAAATACAACAACTTGGTTGTAAAGTTCTCCACGTCTTACTGGATATTGTACTAAGTGCATATTTGGTCCAATCCACATCATAACATCATCTAAGTTTGTATCATTTGATACTTCTTCAATTGGAATTGTTCCACGATAAGCTACATATTCTGAGCAAATCACTTCATCATCGCTGAAATGTTTACGGATATTTGATTTTAAACCATCTGCTCCGATAACAGCATCTGCTTCAAATTGATCGCCATTACTATTTTTAACGACTGCGCCTTCTGCTGTATTTTCAGCGCTAACGATTTTTTGATTTGTTTCAAATGAAATATTTGATTGCTTTTTACATTCTTCAAATAAAACTCTATGCAAGTCTGAACGATGCATTACAAGGTAACCGTTTTCATAATAATTTTTAAAAGTTTCACCTAAATCTAATACTGCTAATTCTTCAGCTGTATATATATCTTTTAAAACTAAACGTTTTGGAAAAACTGCTAATTTTTTAATTTCAGGCATAACCCCTAGTTGTTTTAACACTTCAAGTGCATTTGGTGCTAATTGAATTCCTGCTCCAACTTCTCCGAATTCAGGTGCTTGTTCTAACACCTTTACACTTTTACCAGTTTTCTTTTCAATACTTAATGCTGCAGCAAGTCCTCCGATACCTCCACCTACTACGATTACATCACTTTGTTTTGTCATTTGAGGTACCCCCTTTATATTTGAATTCCATTAATAGTGAAAGTTGTTTACTATTACGATAATTAGATTATAATAAATTACGAATAGTGTCAACTGTCTGACAAAAATATTTTTTCATTACAAAGGAGAAATTGAAGTGATAAAGCAGCAAAATAATACAATTATACAATCTCTCGCAACAGGTATCGAATTATTAGATGCAATCATTCATCAAGATAAACCCTTGAAATTCACGGAGATTCAAGAACTTTCCAATTTAAAAACCAGCAATCTTTATAAATACTTATCTACATTATCGGAAGCAAATCTTATTCAAAAAAACAGCAAGGAAAATACTTTTTCAACCGGACCAAAGCTACTTGAATGGCAACAATCCATTGCTAGTCATAGGGTGCCTTTAATTGATGAACTTATTCTACAATTAGAGCATTTAAGTAAATTAACAGATCTCACTGCACTTATTGCCATTCCGTCACCAGAAGGACCGATTGTGTCAGGCATTCACCATGCGCAGTATGGTGTTAACATTGGTGCTCAGATGGGCTCATACTTGCCTCTTGCATCATCAACAGGTATTGTTCAGGCAGCTTTTGATCCGAATTTTTCAAAAAATATTTCAGATCCAATTATTTTACAGAAAATTATGAATACAAAGAAAGCGTTTTTTACAAAGTATAAAGAGCCATTAGTTCAATACATTTCATCTTGTAGCATGCCAATCATCGTAAATGAGCAATTAGTCGCGATTCTCACGTTGGTAGGATTTACTCCACTCATACCAGAAGGTCGAGAAGATGAAAGAATCGTCAAGTGCTTAGAGTTTATTCAAACTCTTTCTAAAAGTTAACGACTGACTTTCATCTGTATTATAAGAGAAAAAAAGAGACTACAAGCAGAAATATTTTGCGTATTTATTTTAGAATCATACTGGATAATTTATAATTAAGATGAAGTCACCTTTTAGAATTATAAAAAAAATGCTCAACTCCACAAAGTGGAGATGAGCATTTTTTACTAATTAAATCAACATATTTCATTTTAAATTTTCTTTTCGAACATTCATTTTTTCCATAATATTTTTTAGAAATTCTTCAATATTAAAAGAGCTATAACACAATAAATATCCACAGGTAATGAAATAAGAAATGTCAACATCCAGTTTGCTCCTGCAAATATCTTCATAGAGGTTAATCGTAATGTTGAGGGAATATCGCCAATATTCCCGATTTTTTCGATTGGATTTTCCGATGTATTCTCTACTTGGTTTAATGTTGGATTTTCATAATCAGCCTCTAAAAATAAGTATTGAGGATTTAAGATAGCCAAAATTACACTCCTTCGTATAATTTTCTTCTTTCATAATCCTAAATATTATGCTCTGCATTAAACTATTATATTAGTGAATCTTGAATGTAATCACACTTGCTGAATAGAACTAGCTTCCATTTTTAAACAATAAAAGACTTAAATTCTGCCCAAGAGGATAGACGGGGTAGGTTAACACCTTGATTGTAAGATTGGTTAATCACAATCGTTTTTGTATGAATATCTTCCAGTGTTAATAATACGGCTGGTTTGTCATCGAAGTAGTAATCAAGTTGTAGTGATTTAATTGTTTCGATTTTCTCATGATCTTGCATGCCACAATAAAATCGGTCATCTCTCACCGGAAACCCCTTTTCTTTCATCCATTCACGCGTTCTTTCACAATATTGTTTTGGACGAGAGGTTATGTAGTAAATTTCGTGCCCATTTGCTTCTAATTGTTGCAATGTTTCTAATGCATTTTCAAAGGCTGGACAATTCGTGAAATAAATGTCTTCTAAAGAGGATGACCACATATGACTTCCTTCTTCTTCTGTTAATCCGAAAGCTTCATGTATTTCTACTCTTTGCAATGCACGAAACACTTCGATTCCTACTTCTTTTCCTAGCTTTTTGTTGTATAGATGGAAGGCATGCTCACGTAAATTAATTAATGTATCATCAATATCAAATCCAAATTTCAAAAAAGTTCCTCCTAAGATCAAGATAGGATATTGTTAAACCTACTTAATACTTTATTTTCTAATCGCTTATAACTTGAAATGGAATCGGCTTCGCTTTCCCGTAGGAGGCTTCGCCGATTCCACTTCGATAAAATTGAATTACTTCAACAAAATCTTATATTGTTCCACTTATACTGATTCTGTGTTCTTATGATAATACGGCAAAGTTTTCAGTATATGTTTGTTCCATTTCTAACTGTGATGCGAGAAGCTTTTTGGCTTCTCTTTTGCGTACTGTTGTAAAATAGGCAAAATCAAGTTGAGTGAGATGATCTTTGTGTATTAATTCTGCTAATGTATCTGCATCCTTTAATGCACAGTTTAATCCAAATCCGCCTGTTGGGGTCATGGTATGCACGGCATCACCAATACATAGTAATCCATCTTTCCCCCACTCTTCACTGAAACTACTAAACACATCAAGTAGGACAAAATCATGCCATGATTGAATATTCTTTCGAACCGTTTCTTCAAGCTCAGGAAAAGCTTCAATCAATTTATCAATAAATGGTGTGATGGGTTGCTTATGCAATGCAGGAAATGACCCTTTTTCTATATTCCAACCGATTTGAACATAATTATTTGCTTGTGAATAGACAGCTAATTGTAAATCATCAATGACTGCATTTTTAATCGATGGTGACCAATTGACAGGTGCGGGAATTCTAGCCCATAACAAATCAAAGCCATGCTTACGCGTCATTGAATCCAAGCCAGCCTTTTTACGAACTGTTGAGTAACGACCATCTGCTCCAATGATTAAATCTGCTTCAACAACTTGTACACTTTCTCCTTGCTTCGTTTTAATCGCATGGTAACGTCCCGATTCATCTTGTAATAAATCAGAAACAGAAGTATTTAGCCATAAATGAAAGTTCGGAAGTTTTTGTGCTTCATTTAGAATAGCAGTTAACAAATTTGCTTGTGGCACATGAATACTTAAATGACCAATTGCAGGGTCTGGTTCAATCGCTTTAAGAAATTTACCATTTTGCCAATACTCAATGTGTTCCATTCGTAAAAGTCCAAGTTCTTCCACTTGATCAAATAAATGATGTTTCTTTAAAATTTCTTCACCATCTTCATTGACATGCTCGCCTCTAAAAAATTTACCTACTTTTTCCGACTTTTCAATTAAGAGTACAGATATATTTTTCTTTGCTAATAAATAGGCAAGTAATGTACCACCAGGGCCTGCACCTACTACACATATATCTACTTTCAACTTACTCACCCTTTGGATAGGCAATAATACGAAGATCTTCGCCAATTTTTTCAAACGTGTCGAATGATAAGAGTGAGGCTGCATCCATCATGTCCACGTCTTCTCCACGTACTGGAGAAATCGAATGTTCGCCACCAATAATTTTTGGTGCAACATAAACAATATACTTATTAACTAGGTGTTGACGTACAAACGATGCATGAACCGCACCGCCACCTTCTACTAAAATATCTGTAATGCCTTCTTGATAAAGAGCATCTAAAGTCGCGTTTAAATCAAGGCCTTGCTCATTTGTAGGAACATACACTATTTGAACGCCTTTTGCTTCATATTCAGCTACTTTTGTGCGATCAATTGCTGAATCTGTAACAATAATCGTCTTTGCTTCCGTTGTATCCATCACATTCGCATCAAGCGGCGTACGTAACTTACTGTCTAGAATAATACGAGTTGAATTTTTGCCACCTTGAGGTAATCGAGTTGTTAAAGATGGATTATCTGCTAGTACAGTACCAACACCTACTAAAATGCCATCTACTTCATGACGAATCTCATGTACATTCATACGAGCTGCTTCACCAGTAATCCATTTTGAATGACCAGTATGCGTTGCGATTTTACCATCTAAAGTCATCGCAAATTTTGATTGTACAAATGGTTTACTCGTGATCATATTGTGTATGAATCGTTCATTTAGACGTTTTGCCTCTTCTTCCAGTACACCTACTTCTACTTCAATACCTGCATCACGAATAAGCTTGATACCACGTCCAGCAACTTGTGGATTTGGATCTTGCATCGCAACAACGACACGGCTCACTTTTGATTCGATTACGCGATTCGCACAAGGAGGTGTTTTGCCATAATGGGAACAAGGTTCAAGTGTTACGTATAATGTTGCACCTTCTGCATGACTACCTGCCATATTAAAGGCATGTACTTCCGCATGAGGTTCTCCAGCTTTACGATGAAGTCCGGTACCAACAATTACACCATCTTTTACGATTACTGCCCCTACAAGTGGATTCGGATTTGTATTTCCTTTTGCACTAGCTGCTAATTCCAATGCTAAACGCATATAGTCTTGATCTGTTTTCATACTGCATAACTCCTTACTGTAACGTAACTTTTTTCAATGGGATATGCCCTGATTTATTAATTTTAGTTTGTAAGTAAAACTTATTTGTTTCGGTTAAGCCACCCCAAAGTGGAATATGTCCATCTGCCAATAGTCCATGTTCTTTTAGAGCATTTAATTTTTTAGGATTGTTTGTTATAAGTGTTACAGGTTTTTGACGTAATGTTTCTAAAACGCGAACGGCGTCTTCATAACTACGCGTATCATCTTCAAAGCCAAGCGCATGATTCGCTTCAACTGTATCAAAACCTTGCTCTTGTAATAAATAAGCTAAGGATTTTGAAAACAGGCCAATCCCACGGCCTTCATGGTTTGCTAAGTAAAATATAGCCCCACAACCATGCGCTTTAATCATTTTCATCGATTCATGAAGTTGGTATCCACAATCACACCGTTGACTTCCAAAGATATCACCAGTATGACATATACTGTGCATCCGTATAAGCGCTTCATCACCATTTTCAAAATCGCCATAAGCCAATACAGAAGATTGTTGTCCAAAAGCTAGATTAGACGTAGCAAGTGAGTCAATTACTTGTTCTTTTGTTAGAGTTGCATCAACAATATGCCATGAATACCACTGAAAAGTCGCTTCAAAGTCACCTTGTTTTACTGGAAGTTTTACGGGTCCGACAATACATATATTTTCAGATTCTGAACGTTTCGCAAATTGCATTTTATCTTGTAAAAAATCGATTGTTTTTTGTAATGTTGTCATAGTTTCTCCTAGTTTTCCTTATTCGGATATTACTTACTATTCGTAAGTAAGTATATAATTACAACCTATTATTAGTCAATTAAAATTTCTTTTTTTAAATAGCTTTTTTTATCAGATTAATAACTCATTCATGCAAAAAAGAAGCGAATGCTTAAATTGCATTCGCTTCTTAGTATCTACCTGAATCATTGGAAAGTAAATAGATTCAATCTTACGGTATATGGTTTTATTTGACCAGCTTATTGCATCGGTCAATTCTTGATTTATGTAACGGTGATATAGCTAATAAAGAAGTAAATGAGTACTACTTATCAGCTTCATGGAGATATGTTAGATTAAGCCATTGCAAATCTTCAGCTAGGAAATTAAGTTTGGAATCAGACATGAATCAACACCCGAAAATTAAATTACAACTTCCAAATGTCTTACACTTTATCTACTTTAATCTTCACTTCCCACCCACATTTACAAGTGCGCTCAAAAGTTCCAACTTTTCCGTTGTAATCCATTGAACCAACTTTTTTGCTGTCTCCTACTTGATCACTTCCACACTGAGGACAGATTCCATAATCTTTGACAAGCTCTTTGATTAAGCTCAAATTGTTATAAACCTCTTCCTTGTATTTATAGCTCAAATTTTCTCCCCTTCACATTGTTCTTTTAAAATGCAATACATCCATAGCATATTCCAACATGGTTGGAATTGGTGCTTGTTTTTTATTAATTTAACTTTTGTAAATTAGAAGAATTGGAAATTTAACCTAAGTAACAATCATGAAAGAATTAAACAGTTGATTACTTTACTACCATTTATTAAAACCTTATTCTCTAAAAATGAAAAAACGCTTCAAGTCTTAATTAAAAAGATTTGAAGCTTTTATTGTATGATTTATCTGTATGTCCTACTTCAATGTGCTACCTCAACTTGCATATCTAGTACATTTTCACCTATTATTTTAAGAAAAGTCATTTCAAATATCCCTATGCTACCGTAAATGATTGCTAAATAATGTTTATCTAAATTCTATCTGTTACTTATTCATATTAAGACAATTTTTTCGCCTTTCTTCCGTGTACGAAATAATATAAAACTGTAGATAGTAAGACAAGTATAGCCATTGCTATATATAGATTTGAATAACCAAGCATTGGAATAAATAACCCTAAAATAAAGGGACCAAATCCTGCGCCAAAATCAGCAAACATAAACAATGTTGATGTTGCTAACCCCATGCGATGACGTGGCGAAATTTTAACTGCAATCGCTTGCGCACTTGGAATAAATGAACCGAAGCCAATCCCAATAAATACTGCAGATACTAACAACAAAAAAGTATGATGTACTTGGCTAATGATGCATAAACCAACAATAAACGAAATGAGAGATGGGTAAATCACATAATTTTCGCCTTTTGTATCAAAAAGTTTCCCTGTAAATGGTCGCGATATAAGTGTAGCGATTGCATACACGATGAAGAAGAAGCTTGCCGCATCTACAAGATCAATTTCTTGGGCATACACATTGATATAAGAAAGCACACTTGAATAAGCAACCCCGATAAAAATACTAACAACTGAGATAGGAATCGCTTTTTTCTCAAAGAAATCTCCTAATTTGAACCCTTTTGCTATCTCTATTGGCATCTCATCCATTGCTGGAATTCTTAACTTCAAAGCGCAAAGTAGACTACTAATAATTAGAACAATACATACAATAAAGTTGACATTAAATTCATAATTTTGATTAATAAAAATCCCACAAAACGGACCGATTGCAGCTGCAATTGTTGTACTTAATGCATAATAACCTGTTCCTTCGCCACGACGTTCATCTGGAATGATTTGAGATACGATTGTCCCAGTTGCAGTTGAGGCAATCCCAAATCCAACACCGTGTAGAAAACGGATTATCAATAAAAGATAAATATTTGAAATCGTTGTATATAAAACAATCATAATAAGTGAAAAAATAATCCCAATATACAACATCTTTTTCCATCCTACTGCATTGATATATTTTCCCGCATATAAACGGCCAAATAGCATCCCAATAATAAAAATCCCTGCTGCTAAACCGCTAAGACTTGTCGATACATGGAATTTTTCAAGTGTAAATACTGTAATACTTGCTATCAGTAGATAATGAATAAAGTAAAGAAAAAAATTGGTGATAGACACCATAAAAAAATCACTCGTCCATAGTTTCTCTTTCATGAATTGTCCTCTTTTCTAATCAGTTAATTACATATTCGATTTTATAATTCACTTATATTAATGTAAAATTATTAATAATTAATATGATATTAATTGAACTAATATAAAAGAGGGATTACTCCATGAACTTTGAACAACTTCGTTATGTTAAAGAAATTGTTGAAACAAAATCTATGTCGATTGCTTCACAAAACTTATTTATTACACAATCTGCTATTAGCCAGTCTATTTCTATGTTAGAAAAAGAATTAGGTATTACACTATTTAAACGTTCACGATTTGGCACTCATACTACTGAAGATGGAAAAAAAGTGATTCAAAAAATTTTAGAAATTCTTGAAAAGGAACACGAATTAATAGAAGAGTCACGCATCATCTCTTCTGATTTCTCAGGAGAATTAAAAATTGCTACTAGTCCTAGTATCTTTATGACGTTTTTATTGAAAGCTCTTATGAAATTTAAACAAGACTATCCTCAGATTAACGTAACAATTGAAGAACTCGAAAAAAATAATGTGCTACAAAATGTGAAAAATCAAACATACGATATCGGACTAATTTTATTATTTGCTCCTGGAGAAAAACTCCCTGTCAATCTTATTGCGCATTCGCTTCATTATGAAGGTTCATTTAACGTATTGGTTCCAAAAGAATCCTCCCTCGCATTTAGTGACGAACTCCAATTAAAAGATATTGTAAAACATCCATTTATTTTATATGATCGCCATTATTTCAATGAACTCATTACTCAATTAGAAGAAGAAACTGGTCCTATGAATATTATTTTGCGCACAAAAAGTTCAGAAATCGTTAAACGTGCTGTTTCGGAAAAAATCGGGATTACGATTGTTTCTAGCTTAATGGTACAAGACGATCCCTATATTGAATCAGGGAAAGTCATTCCGATTCCGTTAAGTGGTTTCCCATTAGATTTCAGTCTTAAATCAGTTGCTATTTATTTAGGTAATAGCCCACAATCTAAGTTAATTAAGACATTTATTAACTACCTTTAATAACTTTAAAATTCTCTACCTTAAAAAGTTTTAAAGCCTAATTGGTTGATTCAAACTCTCATTTCTCAAACCAAATATCTTCGCTTACAATAAAACCCTTCCACAAGAAATGAGACAATATTAACTTCGACACACATATTAAGGTTTATCGACAATAGCATTATAAAGAGAATGGAAGCTTCAGCGAAATAAGAGGATTCAATTTGACCGTGTATCCTTTATAGTGCCCTGTTAAGAATGTACCATTAAAACCAAGTTTTTGCGGGTCATTCATTTTCTTACGTTGTACGTCATGTAATAATAGCGACATAAGGGACTTTCGTTTCAGTCAACTTTGAATATAAAAACTAATCAATGAATATTTTTTCAATCCTATCTTTCGAAGCAATTTTGGCTGAACCTTGCTACAACGTTTTCGAAGCATTGTTCACTTGCAGCTGTATAAACATATAAACCATGATCGCCCTTCGTGTATTATTCCGTATTGTCGGCCGTGATTGCCGGCGTTGGATTGGGTCGTAAATTAAATCGCTATGAAGGCAAAAAAAATAGACGAAAGGAATTTTCCGCCTAATCTTTATTTCGAAAGTTTTCGTGTACAAATTCAAGTTCTTCATTATCGGTCAACAATCGTTCCGCGCTCCCAATCGTTCCGCCTTGCATATCCCAAATATCGTTGTGTGCATTCACGGCGTCATGGAAGTCGCTTTTTTTCCATTGTGTTAAAATATGACGATAAAGTTCTTCGTGTTTATATTGTGTTTCGTCCATTACATGGAGCATGGTTTCAACTCGTTGTGGTGTCAATTCTAACGCGCCCCATTTGTCGGAAGCATAAACCTTTTGGTGCGACATCATATGAATTTGTTGTTGGAAATCTTCTTCGGAAGGAATTTTTCCGTTTTCGATTGCCTTTGCGACTTCTTGAACCGCTGCTTCTGAACCCATTCGGTCTTTAGTGTAGTTTTGCGTTGTATCGCTTGAATCACTTACTTCGAAATTTTCAAATAATTTTAAAGTTGCTAGTGTACCAACGGCAACGAATAAAACAAACCCAAGTGACCATGCGGCGAATTTTTTCCAAGTCATATGAATTCCCCTTTTCTCAAATTCTTGTTACTTATTTACATTCTAATAAATGTAAAACGAATGGAAACTAATCCCACACCATTATTTTACTTTATTTTTCCGAAATTTGTAAACTATTGATGTTCGTTCACCCTGTCGAATCGTTTCTCCAAATCGTTCAATTCGTTGAATCCCATAGTGGATATTTCGAAAGAGATTCCTTCAACTTTGCAATTAATTTCGCGAAACATTCAATTTTCTCGGAACAATAAACCCCGTCAAAATAGTAATCACGAAACTATGCGTTTTCTTCAATGTTACGCCGTCCTTCTGTTTAAAGTTATCGAAATCAACGAAATGGATAATCAGAAAGCCGAATAAAAAAGAAGCCGCAATCCAACCGTTATAGAAACATTTTGATAAGAACGCCTTGAAGCATTTCAAACGATTCCGCTTCGTACTTGGTGCAACGTTCATCATTCCTAAACACGAATAAATTCCGTTCGCGTCAATCGCTGCCAAATATTCAAGATTCGTTTGTCATTGACTAACTGGGTGCTTTAGCGAGAGATGGAGGCTGTTTTTATGAAAGCACTTCTTATTAAAGTAACGCGGCAGGTTAGTGAAAAGAAAGAATAAAATGTACTGGTATTCGAAAAGAAAAATAAATAACTTATATACATTCCGCATATTGCCAATCCAGTATGTTATACTGTAAACGAACCTTTAAAGCTTTAAATCTTTTTTATCTGTACAATCTCCCTACTCGAACGTTGAGTAGGGTTTTTTATTGAGTATTATACATAGAACATAAAAAAACAGGCCCTATATAAAGAGCCTGTTTGTATAAACCATTTAAATTAAGCTTTTTGAACGTTAGTAGCTTGAGGTCCACGATTACCTTGCTCAACATCAAACGTTACTTTTTGACCTTCTTCTAAAGATTTGAAGCCGTCACTTTGGATGGCAGAGAAGTGTACGAATACATCGTCTCCATCTTCACGTTCGATAAAACCAAAACCTTTGTCTGCATTAAACCATTTAACTGTACCTTGTTCCATTTTTGTTGCCTCCTAGTGCATTACCACACATTATATTACTATCCTTGCCATAGTATATCCAGATGAAAAGTTGATATTCATACTATCTTTTACGCCGAACAAAAATAATTCTTCTTTATCATATCAGGAAGCGGAAAAAATTGCAATCTATTGGAATCGTAACTAAAATAGTAAAAGTCCCCAAAGAAAAAGAAGAACAATCATGCAATACAAAATTCTCCACTATATTTGAGTTGCAGAAGTTCCGCATCTTTTTGTGGTATTTTATCTAAACACTCTGACAGCAATTTATATACTTCATTCTTTATAATAATGTTCTCAGGTGTTGTCCACTCCAGTAAATCTTGGAGTTTAATTGATTTAACATACTTCTCTTTATACTTACGTTTTCTTAAGCTATCGTAATATTTGTTGATGGCTACTCTGTAAAGCCACGCATCGACATACTCTTCCTTAACGAGTATCTAGGTATTGGACAAATTAAAAAGCAGTTTCCTGAATGATGTCCTCTGCTTCCTCTTTGATAGCCTCCATTTTTATTAAAAGAAAATACACAGCCTTCAATTTTTTAATTATGTACAATCCTAATTCTTCATCCATTACTACTCGTTTTGAGGATTACGAAGTACCTCATTATGATTTGGAAGGTGTTCAATTAGAAATTCTTGAATACTAATTCAATCCTCTCCCCCTACCAAGACTTTTAGATCTAAGTATAGGAGGTTTTTATATACAATAAAAAAGAAGCGAAACCTTCTCTTTGAGGTTCCCCTTCTCTTTTTGTATGTGAAATATATTAAACATTTTATGAACAATCGATATTACAATTTTACTTTGTAATGTTTATGGTTGACAACCGTTCTATTATTAGGGAGGTTCAATTTAGCCATGTCACTCTCCCCTACTTCTACCATAACCGAATTAGTATAAGTCTTTACAACAATTCCTTCATAAAAATCTCTTTCTCTTTCAAAAAAAATCTCATTTCCAATTTGTGCAGTCATTCTAACAAACTCCTATTCTATCCCGTTTCTGTTTACTAAAATAAACGACCGTTTGTTCGCACTTTCACTTGAGTAGTTTATTCTACACTAAGTTGGTCGCTTATTCAAGTTATGCTAAAATAATACCCTTTCCATTTAGTTAGCAAACATCATGATTTCTCTCCTATCTCGCTTTGTAGGATTTCATCAATAATCCATCTATTTTTCAAAATCTTCCGAACGATTTTAGGCTTATAATTAAATATTTCTGCAAATAACTCTATAGTTAGAAGAATTATCCTTTTATAATAATAGTTTCATCTTTTGATACTTGTGAAGATGTCACTTTTTCGGTATCTGCATGAGAAGAAGCTAAATATATAAGATATTATCAGGTTTAGTAGATTTCAAAAAAGGGTAAATATAGAGTGAATCTATAGAATTGGGGCCAGTGAAAGAATGGATAAATTGCAAGGCTATCAAGAATTAGCAGATTTAGTTTATATAGAACACAATGTTAAGAGGGATATGACCGTTTACTATAATCAATATTCATTACATATAGATGATTTCTTAAGATGTGTGATTAATTTAGACCGTGGGCAAGCTATGATACAACTAGTTCATAAAATTCCCGAACAAGATGGGCTAACAGAATTCTTTCTTAGTGGAATGATGTATCGTATATTAAAAGAAACGACGAATAGGGGAAAAGAAGATAATGATATCTAGCTAAATACAGAATAAACCAATCATAAAATGATTGGTTTTTATTTATCTTTAAGATGAAATCGTCTAGCTACGTAGAGCATACGTCTTCTAAGCAAGAGGTGGTGCAAAAATAGGGTTTTTTCTTTCCAGAACTCCCTGACCGACTCCCTGACCGACTCCCTAAAAACAGAAAAACCCTTGCAGCGCAAGGGTTCTAAAGCTAAATATGTATGTCCCAGGAGGGATTCGAACCCCCGACCGTACGCTTAGAAGGCGTATGCTCTATCCAGCTGAGCTACTGAGACAGGTTGCCTGCCTGATGTATTATCAGGAGGACAATATTTATTATAGCAACTTATATGGAAATGTCAACACATTTTATTAAAATAATAAAGTTTTTTCTTCAATTACATTTTTTTCTTCTGTATAGAATATAATATGCCATCCGTGATCTATATTTTCAATGATTGCATAACTTTTTTCTTTTCTTCCTCTAGGAAGTAATAGGCTTCCTGGATTCACATATAAGATTCTCGTCAACTAGCTCGACACCAAGAACATGTGAATGGCCAAATAAAACGATATCTGCTTGCACTTCTCTCGCCCGATAGGATAGTGCCATTAAACTAGATTTTACATTAAAAAGATGACCATGTGTCATGAATATTTTGTAACCACTGATTTCTTCTATTACTTCAGTTGGAAATTCAACATCATGATCACAATTTCCTCTTACTTTATAAACACCTTGGAGTTCGGGGCTTTGAAATGGTAGTTCACTATCTCCGCAATGAAATACAGCATCTACATTAGGATTTTGTGCAATGACCTTTGTAATAACTGCTGCATCACTATGCGTGTCGCTCATTACAAGAATTTTCATGATATTCCCTCCTATTTCAGCCAAGATGGTAATTGTTCTGCTAATAGGCGAATGGCATTTCCTCTATGTGAAATCGCGCCTTTTTCTTCTGGGGCCATTTCTGCCATTGTACATTTTTTTGATGGTACGTAGAAGATTGGATCGTATCCAAATCCGTTATCTCCGTGTTTTTCAGTTAGAATGATGCCTTCACAAGTACCAAAAACGGTTTCTGTTTTATGTAATGGACTTGAAACAGCTAAGCAACAACAAAATCTTGCTGTACGTTTTTCTTCAGGAACACCTTCTAGATTTTTTAGCACTTTCATAATATTCGCTTCATCGTCGTGATCTCCTGCATATCTTGCAGAATATACGCCTGGTTCGCCATTTAAGGCATCTATTTCAAGTCCGCTATCATCGGCAATGACAATTGTATTTAATCGTTTTGCAACGGCTTCTGCCTTTAATATGGCGTTTTCTTCAAATGTAGTACCTGTTTCTTCAATATCCATATCTGGAGCTACATCAAACAATGTAAGAACTTCATATCCAAGTGGTGCGAAAATTGCTTCGAAATCTTTTGCTTTCCCTTTGTTCTTGGTTGCAATGACTATTTGTTTCATTTTTTGAACCCTCCTATTTCTTAGTCCATATTACCATTTTAGCCAAAATAAAACCCGAAAAGTTATCTCTAACTTCTCGGGCTTATCACTATAGTTTTATTCGTTTAACATTAACTTCATCTAAAGGTAACCAATTACTTGCGATTGATTGAAAAATAGGCACTGAACCTGTTGTATAAAAAAGGTACTCAGGGGATTTCTTAATAGTTCTCTCGATTTGTTGGAACTGTAAAATTTCCTTCACTTGCTTAGCTGTTTCCTCTGCAGAAGAGACAACATGGACTTGATCGCCCACAACTTCTTCAATTAATCCTTGAATAATTGGATAATGTGTACATCCTAAAATCATAGTGTCAAACTTCGAATCTTTTAATGGTGCTAACGTTTCTTCTACTAAGTTTTTAGCAAATTCACCAACGTATTCGCCACTTTCAACAAGCGGTACTAATCTAGGGCATGCTAATGCTGTTACATTACTAGAAGAGCATAATGAATATAATGCATTTTCATATGCACCACTTTTGACTGTTCCTTGTGTTGCGATTACTGCAATATTATGTGTTTTTGTTGCTTTAATAGCTGCTTGTGCCCCTGCGTTGATCACACCTACAACAGGGAACTTGCAATGCTTTTGTAAGCCTTCTAAAGCAACTGCAGTGATGGTATTACAAGCAATTACAAGCATTTTAATATTCATCTTTGCAAGTTGATCGACTATTTGCCAAGTAAATTGAATGACCTGTTCCTTTGAACGAGGGCCATAAGGGCAACGAGCAGTGTCGCCTAAATATGTTATCGATTCATTTGGTAAATAGCGAAGCATTTCCTTCACAACGGTTAGCCCACCGACTCCTGAATCAATTACTCCAATGGGAGCATTCACTTTAACCGCCTCTATCCTGGTTCATTTCTTTGTATAGTTTGCTTAGTAATATTGAAAGAGATTGAACTTCCTCGCCATCGAAATCTTTTACGATATCTGTCAAATAACTTTGACGTTGTTCAATTACTTCTTCAATAATTCGTTCTCCTTCTTTAAGCAAATGGATACGAACGACACGACGATCTTGATTATCTCGAATACGTTGTACCAGTTCGTTTCTTTCCATACGATCAACTAAATCCGTTGTCGTACTGAACGCTAGATACATTTTATTCGAAAGATCACCAATTGTCATGTCTCCGAGCTCATGCAGCCATTGTAGAGCGATGAACTGTGGTGGTGTAATTGTATAGTTACTTAGAATTTCTCGACCTTTTTGCTTTATAAGTGCAGCAATATGTCTTAGTTCTTTTTCTAGTAATGCTATTTGTTCTATATCATGAGTTATATGATGTTGCTCTTGGTTTGACATGTAGCTTTCCACTCCTCAAAAGGATTAACTATTCCTATTGTGAAGTGTTTCATTAAAAATGGCAAGTATACTTTTTACTCTAAAGTAAACTCCCCTAATCGGATTAATTCGAGCATTGCTTGTGCACGACTAGATACGCCCAATTTCTGTATAGTATTGGAAATGTGATTTCGAACAGTTTTTTCACTTATACCTAGCTCCTTAGCAATTTCCTTTGTCGTATAATCCTTCATTAATAAAAGAAATATTTCGTGTTCTCTTTTCGTTAAAATTGAATGATGAAAACGACTCATTTACGTGCGCCCCTCCAATCCCCTCACACTGTAAAGTATGTTAAGAAAGGGTTTGCGGTGACGGCATTTGCCCGATGAATTTTCGGGAAGTATTATTATTTAATTATTTATATTGGTACTTGAGCTAGTTGTTCCTCTTTCCATGGTATTGATTTCCCTGTTTTCGGGTTAACTTGAACTAGATTACCTCTGCCCGTGAAGCAAATTTCATCTTTTTGATTTAATGCTAAATAATGCATATCAACTGAAGATTTACCAATCGTAGCAATTTTCACAAATACCCTTAATTCTTCTTCAAGATATACAGGCTTCACATAATCACATTGCATATCGGCAACAACAGCCATAGATTGTGCACCTTCGCCGAACCAATTTTCCATCAATCCTAAATGCTTCATATACTCTATTCTTGCTTGTTCAAAATAAATAAAGGGTACGGTGTTATTCATATGACCATTCATATCTGTTTCTGAAAATCGCATTTTAATTGGAACGTAGAAAGAAAATTCTTGCTTCCATTTTTCAAAATTGTCTATATATGTTTTTTGCATCCGCTTTTCCCCCTTGATAATAAAATGAATCATTATTCATTTTATTATAACAGAAATTGGATTGCCATCAAATTGCAATAACACATGAAATTCTCAAATTAGAAATCATCTGTTCTATAGTATATTCAAATTCTTTAAAAAACGTAAAAAACTCCGTACTAAAATAGTACGGAGTTTTGAAACTTCTAGTTTACTAGTCAACCATGTGGTCAGAACCAAAGAAGTTTTTGAACATTTGAACTGTAGCAGCACGGTTTAATGCAGCGATAGAAGTTGTCAAAGGAATACCTTTTGGACAAGCAGCTACACAGTTTTGTGCGTTACCACAGCCTTCTAGACCGCCTGCGCCCATAATAGCTGCAAGACGTTCATCTTTGTTCATAGCACCAGTTGGGTGTGAGTTAAATAAACGAACTTGAGATAATGGAGCTGGTCCGATGAAGTCTGAGTGACTGTTTACATTCGGACAAGATTCTAAACATACACCACAAGTCATACATTTAGATAACTCATAAGCCCATTCACGTTTACGTTCTGGCATACGTGGACCTTCACCTAAATCGTAAGAACCATCGATTGGAACCCATGCTTTAACTTTTTTCAATGAGTCAAACATGCGGCTACGGTCGATTTGTAAGTCACGAATAACAGGGAAAGTACTCATTGGTTGTAATTTCAATGGTTGTGTCAATTGGTCAATTAATGCTGAACATGATTGACGAGGACGACCATTGATTACCATTGAACATGCACCACAAACTTCTTCTAAACAGTTCATGTCCCATGCAACTGGTGAAGTTTTTTTACCATCAACAGTTACGGGGTTTTCACGAATTCCCATTAATACAGAGATGACGTTCATATTTGGACGATACGGAACTTTGAATTTTTCCCAATAAGGGTTAGAGTTAGCATCATCTTGACGTTGAATTTCAACTTCAACATATTTTTGCGCTTCGTTTCCCATGATTAGTGAGCTCCTTTCGTATAGTCACGTTTACGAGGTTTGATAAGAGAAATATCAACTTCTTCGTAGCTGATTTTTGGATCAAATGAAGGTGTAAATTCAGCAATTGTAGTTTTAAGGAATTTTTCATCGTTACGTTCTGGGAAGTCAGGTTTGAAGTGAGCTCCACGAGATTCATCACGAAGTAAAGCACCTTTTGTAATAACATTTGCTAAAGCAAGCATGTTTTTCAATTGACGAGTGAATTGAACACCTTGGTTTGACCATTTAGATGTATCGTTAATATTCACATGGTTCCAACGTTCTTTTAATTCTTGTAATTTTACAAGAGTTTCTTCTAATTGTATCGTTGTAACGAACAACAGTAACGTTTTTAGTCATAATTTCACCAAGTTCTTTGTGAAGTAAGTATGCATTTTCGTTACCATCTAATTTTAATACTTCATCCCATTTAGCTTGTTCGTCTTTAACAGCATTATCGTAAATTGATGATGGAAGATCTTCAACGTGTTTATCAAGTCCTTGGATGTAATGTACAGCATTAGGACCTGCTACGCTACCGCCGTAGATAGCTGAAAGTAATGAGTTTGCACCAAGACGGTTACCACCGTGTTGAGAGTAATCACATTCACCAGCAGCGAATAAGCCAGGAATTGAAGTTTGTTGATCGAAGTCAACCCATAGACCACCCATTGAATAGTGAACTGCTGGGAAGATTTTCATTGGTACTTTGTGTGGGTCATCACCTACGAATTTTTGATAAATTTCGATGATACCACCAAGTTTAACGTCTAGTTCATGAGGATCTTTGTGAGAAAGATCTAGATAAACAACGTTTTCACCATTAATACCAAGTTTTTGATTAATACATACGTCGAAGATTTCACGTGTTGCGATATCACGTGGTACTAAGTTACCGTATGCAGGATATTTTTCTTCTAAGAAGTACCAAGGTTTACCGTCTTTGTATGTCCAAATACGGCCACCTTCACCACGAGCAGATTCTGACATTAAACGTAATTTGTCATCGCCAGGAATTGCTGTTGGGTGAATTTGAATCATTTCACCGTTTGCATATTTAGCACCTTGTTGGTAAACGATAGATGCTGCAGAACCAGTATTAATCATTGAGTTAGTAGATTTACCGAAGATGATACCAGGACCACCACTAGCCATAATTACAGCGTCAGCACGGAATGCTCTGATTTCGTGTGTAGTTAGGTCTTGAGCTTTAATACCTTTACATACGCCTTCATCATCAAGGATTACGCCAAGGAATTCCCAACCTTCGAATTTTGTAACTAATCCTTCAACTTCCCATTTACGAACTTGTTCGTCAACTGCATAAAGAAGTTGTTGACCAGTAGTCGCACCAGCAAATGCTGTACGGTGGTATTGTGTTCCACCGAAACGACGGAAATCTAACAAACCTTCTGGTGTACGGTTAAACATAACACCCATACGGTCAAACATATGAATAATAGATGGTGCTGCATCGCACATTGCTTTAACTGGTGGTTGGTTCGCTAAGAAGTCACCACCATAAACTGTATCATCAAAGTGGATCCATGTAGAATCCCCTTCACCTTTTGTATTAACGGCACCGTTAATTCCGCCTTGCGCACATACAGAGTGTGAGCGTTTTACCGGAACTAATGAGAATAATTCAACCTCTGTGCCCATTTCAGCAGCTTTCATAGTAGACATTAAGCCAGCTAGACCGCCACCAACGACTATCAATTTGCTTTTAGCCATGTTTTTTTCTCACTCCTCGTTCAAATAGTAATCAAGCGCTTACAACTCTAAAGCATTTCGATTAAACGAAAGCAAATAGAGCCATAACACCGACTACAGATAACACTACAAAGAAAAGCATTGTGATGAAAGTTGCAACTTTTTGTGATCTTGGAGATTGTGTAATACCCCAGCTTACTAAGAATGACCAAATACCATTAGATAAATGGAATGTAGCTGAAATAATACCTAAAGCATAGAATAATACCATGATTGGGTTAGATAAAACATTAGCCATCATATCATAGTCAACTTCTGTACCAAGTGCTTTTTGAATACGAGTTTGGAAAATATGCCATGCAATAAAGATTACAAGGAATACCCCAGTAATACGTTGCAATAGGAACATCCAGTTGCGGAATGTACCAAAACGTTTGTTATTTGGTTGCGCAGTAAACGCAATGTACAAACCATAAAATGCATGGAACATTAATGGAATGTAAATGATGAACCATTCAAGGAACCATAGGAATGGTAAGTTCCCCATAAAATTACTTGCTTTGTTGAATGATTCTGCTCCGTGTGTTGCTTGGAAGTTTAATAACAAGTGTTGCGTCACAAACAATCCTACTGGAATAATTCCAAGAAGAGAATGCAGACGACGCCAATAAAACTCTCGATCTTTCGACAAGACTGTTACCCCCCTTAGTACTTGGAAACAAGTGTTATGTCATTTTTTTGCCATGCTTTTGTAACTTGGCATCTATTGACTGCTTGTTTCATAATGGTACAATATTATGACAAGTTTATTGTACTCTCAACATTCCATAGCGTCAAGGCAACACAAACTATTTGTGTTAGCCCTTTATTTCTTCATCGCTCTCGAAAAAGTAAATATTTTCTGCTTTGATTCTTTTATTCCTTTTCAACGAATAAAAATGCAAAAAAAACGAAAGAAGGATTTCAATGTCTACTCAACAAAAAAACGAATTTACCCAATTTGGCTATGAATTAATTCGTGATCATGTATTATCTTCTATTTTAGGCAAAAATGAAGAGGATATACTATATTGGTGCGGAAAAGACTTAGCACGAAAATTTCCACTGTACGAATTAGAGGAAGCGGTAGATTTTTTTAAAGAAGCTGGCTGGGGAGATTTAAGTATCGATAAAGTTTCCGCAAATGAAGCTTTTTGTACCTTAACTGGTGATCCTGAAGTTCTTAAGTTTGATCAACGTTGCTTCAAATTAGAAGCAGGTTTTTTAGCGCAACATCAACAAATATGCTGTGGCTTTCTTACAGAATGTTATGAGGAGACAAAACCAAAACAATCTGTTGTGAAATTTCATATTAAATGGGATTTAAAAGATAAAATTGAAGGATAATGTAAAAGGGATTTCAAAAGAAATGTAAAAAACATTTCTTCTAGAAATCCCTTTTACTATTTAAATCCAACAAAATCGCTTATTGTTGAGCGATTTTTTCTTGGATTGAAAGGTTAAATTCATCGTGCAATGCATTTGCTGCTTTTAACATATCCTCTTGTGGTACAACGACGGATACTTTAATTTCGCTCGTGCTAACCATTTTCACTGGAATTCCTTCGCGATATAAACGGTCAAACATAGTAGCAGCAACTCCTGGATTTGAAACCATACCAGACCCTACAATGGAAACTTTTGCAAGATCACTTTCATGGTCTAAATGGTGATAACCTAACGTATTTTGATGCTCAGATAAAACGTCTAAAGTATCTTGTAAATTTTCTTTTTTAACAGAGAAAGAAACTGAAGGTTCTGTTCCTTCTATAATTGATTGAACAATAATATCAACATTAACATGGTTTTTTGCTAATGTTGTAAAAATATTAGCTAATGAGCCATTATAAGCTTCTTTATAATAAACTGTTAATCGAATAATATCCGATTCAAACGCAATACCACGAACTACTAAATCTTTTTCCACGCAAACTTCCTCCTTCAAGATGGTACCTTCTACTTCCTCATAGCTAGAACGAACTGACATTTTGATGTTATGATTCTTTGCAACCTCAACTGATCGTGGGTGCAATACACCTGCTCCAAGGTTAGCTAGTTCAAGCATTTCGTCATACGACATTTCTTGTAGCTTTCTTGCACCTTTAACATATCTCGGATCGCTTGTATACACACCATCAACATCGGTATAAATATCACATCGTTCTGCATGAAGTGCGGAAGCCAAGGCAACAGCTGTTGTATCAGAACCGCCACGTCCAAGTGTCGTAATATTACCTTCGTCATCAATTCCTTGGAATCCAGCTACCACTGCAACTTTCCCAGCTTTTAGAGCTTCTTTTAAAGCATTTGGCTCTATATTCTCGATGCGTGCATTGCTTGGTACATGTTCAGTGACGATTCCGGCTTGCCAACCAGTAAATGATTGAGCCGCAATTCCAATACTTTGCAAAGCAATCGTTAACAATGATATCGTTACTTGTTCGCCAGTAGTTAGTAAGACATCCATTTCTCTTTTTGAAGGTGATTCAGAAATTTCGTGGGCCATATTGACAAGTTGGTCTGTTGTTTTACCCATTGCAGATACTACAACTACAATTTGATAGCCATTTTGTTTTTCATGTAAAATACGCTGTGCGACATTCATGATTTTTTCTGTTGTCGCGACGGATGTACCGCCAAATTTAACCACTAAAGTATTCATCAAAACTCTCCCCTACATAGTTTATATGTGGGCGATTTTCACAATGATTTCTAAAGAAAAAAGAGCAGCTTATCACGCATTGGTGAATGGGCTGCTCTTTGCATGCACGTTCTATAGAACATTCATGTGTGATAGCCCTCCAGAACCAGAAATGATTCTGACAATTCTACATTTCTTCAATGTAGAACCAGCAGCAAGGTGGAATTAGCAAACTTGCAACTTCGGCGGCCTCCCCTTTCACCGACCTTCAAAGGATCTATTCATCCTCCAGTCCGATACTCTTGAAATCCGCGCCTCTATCATCACTAAATCAGTGATTTTTAATTGGTGTTATTAAGATACCATACGTAGAACTATCTATCAATCATTTTCCCGAAAAAAAGTCAATTATTGTATGAGATAGTTTGTTTGGTACACCAGCTTCTTGTAATTCTTCTAAAGTTGCTTGTTTTATTTTCTTAATAGAACCAAAATATTTTAACAATTGTTGTTTTCTTTTTGGACCAATTCCTGGAATTTCATCCAATACAGAAGTTATGGCGTTTTTCTCATGTAATTGTCGATGGAATGTTATCGCAAAACGGTGCACTTCATCTTGTACTCGTTGTAATAAATAAAATGCTTCACTTGTACGTTTCAAAGGAATGATTTCAGGAGGATTGCCATATAAAAGTTGCGAGGTTTGATGCTTATCATCTTTTGCTAATCCTGCGATTGGAATATCTAGGCCTAATTCATCCTCTAAAATTTCCCTCGCTACCTCCATTTGTCCTTTCCCACCATCCGTCACGAGTAAATCTGGAAGAGGTAGGCCTTCCTTTAACACACGTGTATAACGTCTTCGAATGACTTCGCGCATCGCACCATAATCGTCATGAGCTTCAGCTTGCTGGATTTTAAATTTTCTATAGTCTTTTTTACTAGGTTTGCCATCTACGAAAACAACCATCGCTGAAACAGTATCTGCACCGAATATATGGGAATTATCGAATGCTTCAATACGAATAGGTGTCACAATATTCATCGCATTACCAAGTTCTTCACAAGCACCTATTGTTCGTTGTTCCTGTCTTTCTATCAATTGGAATTTCTCTAATATAGCGACCTGTGCATTCTTTGAAGCCAAATCTAGTAATTCCTTTTTTTGGCCCCTTTGTGGTTTTAACACTTTAATGTCTAACACTTGTTGAAGCATATCATCATCAATTTCCTGAGGAATCAGAATTTCTTTTGGTTTGATATGTTCAGGTTTATCATAGAATTGCCCAACATAAGTCAAAAACTCTTCAGCAGGTTCACCATATGATGGAAATAGTGATACATCTCGCTCAATTAATTTTCCTTGTCTTACAAAAAATACTTGAACACAAATCCAGCCTTTATCAACCGCATATCCAAAAACATCTCGATTTGTAAAATCGGTCGTTGTAATTTTCTGTTTTTCCATTACTGCTTCAATATGTGCAATTTGATCTCTATATTCTTTCGCACGTTCAAAATCAAGTTGTTCAGATGCTTCTAACATTTTCTTTTGTAATTCATCTTTGACAGTAGTATGTCCACCATTTAGAAAATTAGTGATTTCTTGCACCATTTTAGTATAGGTCTCTTTTTCAATTTCCTTTACACATGGAGCTAGACATTGTCCTAGATGGTAATACAAACAAACTCGATTCGGCAGCGTTTGGCATTTGCGTAATGGATACAGCCGATCTAATAGTTTCTTTGTTTCAGTTGCTGCAAATGCATTTGGATAGGGTCCAAAATATTTTGCTTTGTCCTTTTTGACTTTTCTGACGGTAAGTAATCTCGGGTATTTTTCATTTGTAATTTTAATATACGGATATGTCTTATCGTCTTTTAGCATGATATTGTATTTCGGATCATGTAATTTGATCAAATTTAACTCTAGCAAAAAGGCTTCTTTATTTGATGAAGTGATGATATATTCAAAATCTTCTATTTCACTTACTAGACGTTGTGTTTTAGCATTATGTGTTCCTGTAAAATAGGATCGTACTCTATTTTTTAACACTTTCGCTTTTCCTACATAAATTATGGTGCCTTGGCGGTCTTTCATTAGATAACATCCAGGCTGATCGGGTAAAATTGCTAATTTTTGTTTAATTAATTCATTCATCAAATCACCTCTATAAAAGGGCTTGTACAGATTAGAAAGAATATTATTTTTCGTGAAACTCAGAGCATTAGCCTCTTCTGCTGCTTAGGACTCTGAGAAAATATTTTTATTCTAATTTGGTTTTAATTTGAAGTGGAATTGGCTACGCTTTCCTGCGGGCGAGCGGTGAGTCTCCTCGTCACTTCGTTCCTGCGGGGCCTCACCTGTCTCGCTTTTCCTAGCTAGGAGTCTTCGCCGATTCCACTTCAACAATATTTATAATACTAATCTCCATCGAAAGTTTCCAGTCAAAATATTAATAAAAATATTTTATCTTTCTTACATTATTCAATGATATTACTACCTATGCTTGATACTGATCCTACAAGAGACACCACTTTGAAACATTAATCTACTATTTATATAATTTAAAACAAAATTGCTCTTCTTCATATAAATGAGGAAGAGCAATTTTACTTATAATTACGTCTTTAATTAAATTATACTTATTGGACAACCTCTTAGTATATCAATCCAAAAGATTAAGCGTGTTTTTGGATGAATTCAGCTAATGCTTCTTTTGGTTGGAAACCTACAGTTTTGTCAACTTGTTGGCCATCTTTGAACAATAATAATGTTGGGATTGACATAATACCAAATTGGCTAGCTGTTTCTTGGTTTTGGTCAACATCAACTTTCACGATGTTCACTTTGCCTTCTAATTCTTGATCTAATTCTTCAAGAACTGGAGCAATCATTTTACATGGTCCGCACCAAGTTGCCCAGAAATCTACTAATACTAAACCGTTTGCAATATCGTTTGAAAATGTTGCATCTGTTGAATGTACAATTGACATAATTTAATTTCCTCCTTAAAACTCTATGTATCGGTAGTGTAGCATAAAAAGAATGTCGAGGCGACTGTTCTGCTCACCACTCCACTATTTTAACATAATATAACGCTACTATTGAAAAAAAAGAAACTCTGCATATCACTTGATAATTGCAGAGTTTCTAAAGTTTTAAGAATTAACTGCGACTTTTTTGAATTCTTCAATGAGCATAGGTACAACTTCGAATAAGTCACCTACAATACCATAGTCTGCTACCTTGAAGATATTCGCTTCTGGATCTTTGTTGATTGCGACAATTATTTTAGAGTTCGACATACCAGCTAAGTGTTGGATTGCTCCAGAAATTCCGCAAGCAATATATAAATCTGGTGTTACAACTTTACCAGTTTGTCCAATTTGCAATGAATAATCGCAATAATCTGCATCACAAGCCCCACGAGATGCGCCAACTGCTCCACCCAAAAGTTTAGCTAGTTCTTGTAATGGCTCAAATCCTTCTGCACTCTTAACGCCTCGACCACCAGATACGATGACTTTCGCTTCTGATAAATCAACACCTTCAGCTGCTTTACGAACAACTTCTTTGATTACAGTGCGTAGATTCGTAATTTCTACTGATTGGCTTGAAACTTCACCAGAACGTGATTCATCTTTTTCAAGAGGTGCGATGTTATTTGGACGAATCGTGATAAACACGATGCCTTCCTTAATCTTAACTTTTTCAAATGCCTTACCAGAGTAGATTGGGCGAATAAATAATGCATCTTCCCCCTCACCTTCGATTGCCGTAACATCTGAGATTAACCCACTTTGTAATTTACTAGCAATTTTTGGTGATAAGTCTTTACCCAAAGCTGTGTGACCAAATACAATCCCATCTGGTTTTTCCGCATCACAAACCGCCATAAATGCTTGGCTAAAGCCATCAGATGTATATTGTTTTAGATGTGGATGTTCTACAGTTACAATCCGGTCTGCTCCATATTGAACGAGTTCTTTACTAAACTCTTCAACAGCATCTCCAATTAGAACGCCAACTACTTCACCATCGGAAGCAATTGTTTTAGCAGCTGCAATCGCTTCAAATGATACATTTCTTAAAGAACCCTCACGTACTTCACCTAATACTAATACTTTTTTTGTCATGTGATTTCCTCCTTAAGCATTTGTAAATCAGCCTATATAACTTTTGCTTCTGAATGTAGTAATTGAACAAGTTCTGTTACTTGGTCTTGTAATTCACCTTGCAAAACGCGACCAGCTGCTTTTTGAGCAGGTAAGAAAATTTCTACTGTTTCTGTTTTCGCTTCTACATCATCTTCATCAAGATCTAAATCATCTAATTCTAGTTCTTCTAATGGTTTTTTCTTAGCTTTCATGATTCCAGGTAAAGATGGATAACGAGGTTCATTTAACCCTTGTTGCGCTGTTACTAATAGTGGAAGTGAAGTTTCAAGTACTTCTGAATCCCCTTCTACATCGCGCACAATTTTAGCACGAGTGCCCTCAATTTCTAGTTTTGTAATGGTAGTTACATAGTTAATACCTAGTAACTCTGCTAATCTAGGTCCAACTTGTCCAGAACCACCATCAATGGCAACATTTCCACCTAAGATTAAGTCCGCATCTTTGTCTTTCAAGTACTCGGCTAAAATATATGAGACAGAGAATTGATCTAATTCTTCAACATCATCTTCGGGATTGATCAGTACTGCTTTATCCGCACCCATTGCTAAAGCTGTGCGAAGTTGTTTTTCAGCATCTTCTCCGCCAATTGTTATAACTGTCACTTCGCCACCATGAGCATCGCGAACTTGGATTGCTTCTTCAATTGCATATTCGTCATATGGGTTAATGATGAATTCAGCACCATCTTCTTGAATAACGCCACCATTTAATACGATTTTCTCTTCTGTGTCAAAAGTACGTTTAACTAATACATAAATGTTCATATTTCTAACCTCCTAATACTTTTATTGTCCTTTAAAAACAGGCTCTCTTTTTTCGATGAATGCATTGATTCCTTCTTTGGCATCTTCTGTAACAAAAACTGTTGCGAATCCTTGTGCTTCTGCTGTGATTCCTTCATAGAAAGATGTCGTTTTAGCAAATTGCAACATTTCGATTGCTTTTGTTAAAGCAACTGGGCTTTTCTTTGCAATTTTCTTTGCAGTTTTTAGAGCTTCCTCTAATAAGGATTCTTCTGACACTGCACGATTTGCAAGACCACAATTTACTGCCTCAACACCTGAAATTGGCTCACTAGTGAACATCATTTCAGCAGCTTTTGCTACACCTACATAACGAGGTAATCGTTGTGTACCGCCAAACCCCGGTATTAAACCAAGTTGTAGTTCTGGTAAACCTAATTTTGCTGTTTCACTTACATAACGGAAATGGCAACTCATAGCTAATTCCAATCCTCCACCAAGTGCCGCACCATGGATTGCTGCTATTACAGGTTTTGGAAACTTTTCAAGTCTCTCAAAGATATCTTGTCCATGAGTTGAAAGTGTTTCGAAATCCTTTGGTGAAGATAACGCAGTGAATTCTTTTATATCAGCCCCTGCTGAAAAGAATCTACCCTCCCCGTGTAGCAAAACAACTCGTACATCTGTGTCTTTTTCAACAGCATCAAGAAGTAAATTTACCTCCTCAACTAATGCACGAGATAATGCGTTTGCAGGTGGACGATTGATTGTTGCTATTGCTACCCCTTCGTCTACTATATAATTTAGATATTCCATCCTCCATATCCTCCCTTGTGTTAAAAATATGTATGTAGCAAAGTAAAAAACTTTGCTACCCCCTTTGTATACCTTTTAGCAAAATTTGATGAACGCTTGGTGCCATAGCCACCAAATCATACTTTTGCTCTTTCATCACCCAAGTTGTTGATACTTCATCAATTGTTCCAAATATTACTTGTCTAGTAAGTCGAATATCAATATCTTCAACAAACTCTCCATCTTGAATACCTTTTTTTAAAATTTCATCAAGTAAATCAAGGTATTCTTTTAAAATGGCGTTGATTTTCAAACGCAGGTCTTTATTTGATTGGCGAAGTTCTAGTTGTGTAACAATAGCTAAATGATGATCTTCTGAAAGCACTTTAAAGTGTCCCTCAATCATTCTATAAAGCATTTCTGAAGCTTGCGTACTTTCTTTCAGTATTTTTTGTAAATTCTCCACAAAAACAGACATTTTCTCCTGGAAAACAGAAATCAAAATGTCTTCCTTGTTTTTAAAATACAAATAAATAGTTCCATCAGCGACTCCAGCTTGTTTTGCAATTTTGGAAACTTGTGCTTGGTGATAACCATTATCTGCAATTACGATGACTGCTGCATCAATGATTTGTCTGTATTTTGGCTTGTCTTTTTTCAATTTTGATCACCACCGGTTTAACATGAAAATATGAATGGTTATTCATTCACATTTTCATGTTATATTTTAAACCGGTTATTGTCAAGTGGTGCTTTGTTTCTTAAGTAGTTTGCTCGATTTTAGCCTTTTCTTCTTCAATTAATGATCTGCGCAAAATCTTTCCTACCGCTGTTTTTGGTAATTCAGTCCGAAATTCATAAATACGTGGTATTTTATAAGCAGCCAAATTTGCTCTACAGAATTGATCTAATTCTTCCTCTGATACTTCATAGTCCTCTTTTAACACGATATATGCCTTTACTGTTTCACCTCTATACGGGTCAGGTATCCCAGCAACAACACATTCTTGAATTGCATCGTGTTCATATAAGACTTCTTCCACTTCACGAGGATAAATATTAAAACCACCAGCGATGATAATATCCTTTTTCCTGTCTACAACGTAAAAATAGCCTTCTTCATCCATGTAGCCTAAATCCCCTGTTAGAAGCCAACCATCACGTATAGTTATTTCAGTTTCTTCTTCACGATTCCAATATCCCTTCATCACTTGTGGTCCTTTTACGGCAATTTCGCCAATTTCACCGATTGGAAGCGGCTCTGTTGTACCTGTTTTAAATATCACAGCATCTGTATCTGGCCAAGGTACACCAATTGAACCTTTCTTCCTCTCTCCATGCCAAATAAAGTTAGAATGTGTAACTGGAGACGATTCGGTCAACCCGTATCCTTCTACAAGCTTTCCTCCAGTAACTCTTTCAAACTTTTCTTGTACTTCAATAGGTAATGGAGCTGAACCACTTATACATGCCTTTATCGATGTAAGATCGTATTGATTCAGGTCAGGATGATTTAACAGTCCAATGTAGAGGGTAGGAGCTCCTGGAAATAGCGTTGTTTGTTGCTTTTCAATCGTTTTCAATGTATCTGTTGGATTAAATTTAGGCAATAATACCATTTTATCTCCTCGCATAACAGCCAGCAGTAATACAGTTGTCATGCCATATACGTGGAAAAAAGGTAATATCCCCATAATCACTTCTTCTCCTGGAATACACTCCGACATCCAAGCACTACACATTTGTACGTTTGTACTTAAGTTTTTATGTGTCAACATAACTCCTTTTGGAAATCCAGTTGTTCCTCCTGTATATTGCAGTAGAGCGATATCATCTCCATTATTTGGAGTTAAATGTATCTTTTTGATGTCTCCGATTTTCATAATTTCTGAAAAAAGGTGATTTGACCCACTATGCTCAACAGCTACTTTAAAACCATATTCTTTCTTTTGAACAAATGGATACAAAAAATTTTTGGGAAACGGTAAGTACTCTTTAATACCAGTAACAATGATGTTTTCTAAATCTGTATTTCGCCAAACTTTCATAATTCTTGGATAGAGGATATCGAGTGTAATAATTGCTTTTGCACCGGCATCCTTTAATTGATATTCTACTTCACGTTCTTTGTACAATGGATTGGTCTGTACAACGATACCGCCTGCATATAAAATCCCATAATATGCAATCACATTTTGTGGACAATTTGGTAGCATTATTGCTACTCTATCGCCTTTTTCGATGCCGATTTTCACTAAATAATTTGCAAATTTTAATGAGGATTCATATAACTCCTTATACGTAATATTCTTTCCTAGAAAATGAATCGCAACTTTTGTAGGGTATTTTTCATATGCTCTTGTTAAATTTTCTTGTAAAGGAATTTCTTCATACTCAAGAGTTGTTGGAATTTCTGATGGGTATTTCTTTAACCAAATCTTTTCAGTCAATCGAACTCCCCCCATATTATGCAAATTGTTAGAATATTTCAATTCTAATTATAAATAACACTGACAACGCTTTCAATTAATATTCGTTGCTTTCTTGTTTTTCCTATACTATGTGAGAAAATAGGCATTTGTCCATTAAATTTGTATTAGAATGGAATACAAAAAAAGCCGCATGAGGTAACCCATTAATTATGGTTACTCCATACGGTTTTATTCGTCATTTTCTTTAGGATTTAGTGCATCATTAAGTAGACAATTCCTGTTATGATGAACAGGCCGCAGACAATCATTAATACTTTTGATAAAGTTTCCATTCAAACTCTCCTAAACTGCTAAGAAATACTTGCTCCTATTACATAAGATAATCCAACTGAAATCGTTAAGGAAATAAAACCAACGGATCTGTTATCTTTTTCAATTTCATGATCGATATTAAATGTGGGTGTCAAAAATTCAAAAAGAATGTATGCGATAATTAATAAGATGAATCCGAGTAATCCCCATCCAAGCATTTCAATTAGCGAATTATGACGTTCAATAGAATAACGAAAAATGTTACATACCCCTAAGATTTTACCGCCCGTTGCTAAGGCAACTGCGACATTTCCATTCTTTATTTCTTGCCAATTCTTATATTTGGTCACAAGTTCAAATATCGCCATGGCTACAACTAGACAAAGTACTACAATACTAAAATAGCCTGCTGTTTCAACAATTTTGAAATGCCAAAAGCTACTCAGCAACATACATTTCCCCACTCTCTAAATACTTTCTCTATTTTAAATCGACAACGGTCACACCATATCCACCTTCGCCTGCATCACCGAAGCGATATGATTTAACCCCTTTATGACGTTTTAGTAAAGATTGAATTCCTTGTCTTAGAGCACCTGTTCCTTTCCCATGAATAATGGATACGCGATTATAGTTTGATAACAAGGCATCATCCAAATATTTTTCTGTACGAATCATGGCGTCTTCATATCGTTCCCCTCGTAGATCGAGTTCAAGTTTCACATATGAGTCACGATTACGAACATTTGATACGGAGACTGTTTCTTTTGTTTTTTCAGGTTTGACATATTCTAAGTCTGATTCATCTAATTTCATTTTCAGAATACCAATTTGAACAACCCATTCTTTGTCAGAAACTTTTTCAAGCAATATTCCTTTTTGGCCATAACTTACTACTTTGACTTCATCACCTTTTTGAAGGTTAACGGTACGTGCATTTGCTTGGCGTTGTTTTTTCAATATACGATTTTCAACAGGCGCAGCTTCTTCTAATCGTTTACGAGCTTCAATAATTTCGTGTTCTTTTACGATTTTATTAGCATTACTTTGCATTTTATGCAGCTCACCGATCACTTCTTCTGCTTCTTTTTTTGCATCATCCACAATTTTGCGTGCTTTTTCTTTTGCCTTTTTCGTCAAATCTTCTTTATTTTCTTCGTATTCTTTTAACTTCGCATCAAGTTCAGCTTGCAGTTTTTCTGCTTCTTTTAGTAAGTTGCTCAGAACGTTCTGCATCTGCTTCAGAACGTCTGCGACTTACTTCCAATGATGCGATCATACTTTCAACCTCATGGCGATCTGTTCCAGTAAATGATTTTGCGCTTTGAATAATATGTTCTGGCAAACCAAGTCTTTTCGAAATTTCAAAAGCATTACTTCGCCCAGGAACCCCAATCAATAAGCGATACGTTGGGCTAAGTGTTTCAACGTCAAATTCGACACTTGCATTTACTACACCTGGTCGGTTATAACCATATGCTTTTAACTCAGGGTAATGGGTAGTCGCCATGACACGGGCTCCTCTTCCATATACTTCATCTAAAATAGAAATCGCGAGCGCTGCACCTTCTTGAGGGTCTGTACCAGCACCTAATTCATCAAATAATACGAGGGAATGTTCATCAAATTGTTGCAAAATATCAACTATATTCACCATATGACTTGAGAATGTACTTAAACTTTGTTCAATTGATTGTTCATCACCAATATCTGCAAAAATTGAGTAAAGACAGCCAGCTCAGAACCATCAAGTGCTGGAACTGGAATACCTGCTTGTGCCATTAATGTACATAATCCAACCGTTTTCAAAGTTACTGTTTTACCGCCTGTATTGGGACCTGTAATCACAATTGCTGTAATATCTCGACCAAATTCAATATCATTGGCAACTGCTACATCAATTGGTAAAAGCGGATGGCGTGCTTTTCCTAATCTGATATACCCTTCATCATTCATCTCAGGCATTGTACATTTATTTGCTTGGCCGTATTTTGCTTTCGCTAAAATCACATCAATTTCACCAAGTAACTGTACTAACTCAAAAAGTGCATGTGCCACTTCTTGTACTAATGCAGAAAGATGAAGCAGGATTTTTTGTATTTCAACTTTTTCCTTTGCTTTTAAACGGTGAATCTCATTATTCGCTTGTACAACTGCATCTGGTTCAATATAAAGGGTTTGTCCTGAAGCAGATTGGTCATGCACAATACCACCGTAGTGACCGCGATATTCTTGTTTTACTGGAATAACGAAACGATCATTTCGAATGGTAATAATGGAATCGGATAACATTTTCGATGCATTGCTACCTCGTGTTAAACTTGCTAGCTTTTCACGTACTCGCCCTTCTTGTGCACGAAGTTGTTGACGGATTGAACGTAATTCGGAGCTTGCCGAATCCATCACACTTGCGTTTTCGTCAATACAAGAATTGATTTCATGTTGGAGTCCTGTTAAAACAGGGATATCGTTTTTCTTTTGAATAAAGTAAGGGATTTGAATTGTCCCTTCTTCTTCAATCCCTTCGATAAACTCACGGAAAATGCGGCTTGCACGAATTGTACTTGAAATCTCCATTAATTCTTGAGGACTCAGCATCCCGCCTATTTGTGCACGTTTTGCATGTGGGCGAATATCAAATATTCCACCTAGAGGAACATTTCCTTTGACTCGAAGAATAGATAGACCTTCATCCATTTCATCTAATAATACTTTTACTTTTTCTAACTCAGTTTCTGGCACTAATTTCTCAATAGCTGACGTGCCGATTGAACAAGTACAAAATGTCGCCACTTGGGCACGTACTTTATCAAACTCTAGTGTTTTTAGTGCGCGTTCTGCAATCACTAAAAAGACACCTCCTATTTTTTCTCTAAAAATTTCAAGAAGTCATCTAATGACCATGTATTCACAATATTATCTTTTGTAAGCCATGCTTTTTGAGCATATTTTGTTCCAATATCCATAAAACGAAGCTGCTCTATTGCATGTGCATCTGTATTAATGGCTATGGGAACCCCAACTTTTGCTGCCATTTCTAAATGTTCTACACATAAATCTAATCGGTATGGATTGGCATTTAACTCTAAAATTTTACCATATTCTTTTGCCCAAGTAATAAGCTTTGCTATATCAGGATTATAACCATCTCTTTGACCAATCACACGACCAGTTGGATGTGCAATCATATCTACATGTGGGTTTTTGATTGCATTATGTAATCGTTCCATAATTTTCTCTTGCGGTTGTGAAAAACTAGAATGAATGGATGCAATGACAAAATCCAGTTCAGCCATTACTTCGTCATCGAAATCAAGTGAACCATCGGGTAAAATATCCATTTCAGTTCCTCTTAATAAACGAAATTCTGGATGTTGTTCATTGAACGCCCAAATTTCTTTTTGTTGTTCGATTAATCGTTCTGGCGTAAGCCCATTTGCTACTCTCAAATATTGAGAATGATCCGTAATCACCGCATATTGATAGCCTTTTGCAATCAATGCGTTCCCCATCTCACGAACCGTATTGGCGCCATCTGACCATGTTGTATGCATATGCAAATCTGATTTAATATCAGCAAGTTGTATAAGGGTTGGGATTTGATCTACACGATCAAATTCATGTGTACCCGCTCTCACTGTAGGCGGTATAAAAGGTAGATTGAAATGTGCAAAGAATTCTTTTTCAGAGTTAAAGGTTAGTACAGAGCCATCTTGTTGCTCAACTCCATATTCACTAATTTTCTCTCCACGTTCTTTTGCAATTTGGCGCATCCGTACATTATGCTCTTTTGATCCAGTAAAGTGATGCAAGGCTGTCGCATATTCATCTAGTGTTACTATACGAAAATCGACATTGACATCATCTGTTTGCAATGTAACAGAGACTTTGGTGTCACCTGCTGCAATAATTTCTTTCACCACTAATTTAGAAAGTAATGCCTCTTTCACAGCGATTGGATCACTAGTTGCTATGATAAAATCGACATCCTTACTTTGCTCTTTGACACGTCTAAAGCTACCAGCAACAGAAGATTGTTCGATTTCTGGTATTGTTTGTAACGTAGTTTCAATTTCAGCTACCACTTCTTCTAACAACCAAACAGGGTGAAATTCAGCCCTTTGTCCAAAATTCTCAAGTTCTTTCAAAATTTTCTCTTCTGTTTTCTTCCCAAAACCTGCAAGAGCGGATACTTTTCCCTCTTCACATGCTTTTTTTAAGCTTTCTGCTGAATCTACACCGAGTTCTTGATACAACTTAGCAATTTTCTTACCACCAAGTCCTGGTAATTTTAACAATGGTGGCAATCCTATTGGAACTTCTTTTTCTAATTGCTCCATAACTTCTGAACGCCCGTTTTCCAATAAATCATGAATCACAGCAGCTGTTCCTTTACCTATTCCTTTAATGGCTGTAATATCTTCAATTTCACTAATGCTTCGTGTATCTGCTTCTAATGCAGCAGCAGCTTTCCGAAATGCCGAAATTTTAAAAGGATTAACACCTTGAAGCTCAAGATAAATTGCAATCTTTTCCAAAGTTTTGATGATCGTTTTTTTATTCATCTAAGATTTTCCTCCTTATCGACAAAAGACTTCTCTCTTTTGAGAGAAGTCTAATTTTACTTCATATAAACGAACCATAGATGTTGGAATGCGCTTGATAAGATAGGCGTGTATTTGAGTATTAATGTTGTTAAGAAGGACCCATCAATATACTTTTGAATTCCATCTAGTGGGATCAACGCCAATACATATAACACGATAAATATTAGCAAATATGCCTCAACAATTCCAAGAAGACCACCTAAAATTCGGTTCAAGCCTCCTAGGATTGGAATATATCTTAAAAAGTCAAACAACGATGCCAAAATTTGTATTGCAAATTTGACAACAAAGAAAATTAATGCGAAAGCTAATAATTGATAGAATGTTTGGCTTAAATCTAATTGCTCAACTGCAAATTTTAATGTAGTATTTTCATCAACGGAAGGATATGGAATCCATAGCACTAATTTTTCCGCTAACGGTTTATAATAGATATAAGCTACAACTATCGAAATGATAAAGCCAAGCATTTGGATTAGTTGGACGACAAATCCTCTTTTAGCACCACTAACTAATCCGGCAAATAATAAGATTAATATAATTAAATCAACCATTCACTTCATCCTTTAATTTTTTCAGTTCTGATTCTAGCATTTCTACTTGTTCTTTTAATTTCAAGTAATCGTTTACTGCATTGCAAGCAGTGAGGACGGCTAGTTTGGCACTGTCAAGGCTTGGATTTGCACGCTTAATTACACGCATTTGGTCGTCTACAGTTGAAGCCACAAATCGCATATGTCTTGCAGATTCAGTTCCAACTATATTATATGTTTGACCATAGATATCAACTGTAACTCGATTTTTTCGTTGCTCAGACAAAGCCGTTAACCTCCTTTAAAGTCCTATTTATAATGATAACATGAAGTTTTCCAGTTGTGAATTACTTGTGAAGAAAGGAATAAAAAATATGTCTAATATTGTAATTAAATTATCCGAAAAGGCACAAAAAGACGTCATAAACTATTATTCTCAAAAAATGGTAGAGCGCAAAGCACCAGGTGTTGTCTTTGCTGCAAAGCTTCCTGATTGTGCAATCACTGTCTACTCATCTGGAAAAGTAATGTTCCAAGGAAACGGTGGCGCACGTGAAGCAGAACTTTGGCAAACAGAAGCTAAAGATACACCTATTATGACGTTATCAAAAGGTGATACGTTGCCTAAAAACATATCCTCTTTATCTTTAATTGGGTCTGACGAAACTGGAACAGGTGATTATTTTGGACCTATTACAGTAGCAGCCGCATATGTACCACAAGACAAAATAGAATTAGTAAAAGAATTAGGGGTCAAAGATTCTAAAATGCTTACAGATGAATACATGCTTAAAATTGCCCCTGATTTAAAAGCAAGTCTTGAATACTGTGTGCTCATTTTACGCAATGAAAAATACAATTTAGTACAATCATCAGGTGCTTCTCAAGGAAAGATGAAAGCAAAGCTTCATAACCAAGCAATTCATCGACTTCTCTCAAAAATTTCACCCGAGAAGCCTGATTATGTATTAATCGATCAATTTGCTGAAAGAAAAACGTACTATAATTATCTTAAAAATGAGAAAGAAATTGTAACAGACAATGTATTATTTGCAACAAAAGCCGAACAAATTCACGTTGCAGTAGCAGCTGCTTCTATTTTAGCGCGTTGTGCCTTTTTATCCGAAATGGACAAACTAAGTAAGTTAATTGGTGTCACATTGCCAAAAGGTGCAAGTCATAAAGTAGATGAAGTTGCAGCGCAAATCTTACTTGCTCAAGGTGAAGACGCACTTCACAGCGTTACAAAATGGCATTTCGCCAATACGCAAAAAGCATCACGAATTGCTTCTAAAAAGCGTTTTAAATAATGGATGACCATATACTTTACCCAGTATATCTTAAGTTTATTGCAAATGTATGACCATTATATTATTTTTCAACCAAACAGATGAAGGTGCCATTTTTAATATGACAGTTTATTAAAAATAGATTCTCTGATTAACAATAAAAAGTGCCAAGGGAAAATAAAACTTTCCTCATTGGCACTTTCTTTGTTTTATCCCGCATTAACGGGCAGTGAGGGATGGAACCCCCACTGATTGAAGTTTCACTTTATTTCACTGGTTCATTTGCAACTAATTCTACATTTTGTAAATTATCTTTTGACTCTTTTAAATAATCAACATTCCAATTTTTCACACGTTTGTTGACTGGGAAAATTTCTGTACGGAAGTATGTTGGAATCGTCGTTGCTTCTTCACTCATATATTCTTGCCATGTTCTGAATGCCTTACCACGGTATTCTGCATCCATTGCTTCTTTAGAATCGATATTGTTTAACATCACAGTTAAATCGTTCGAAACAAATCGACTGAAGTTGAATTGTGCATCTTTACTGTACAATCCAACTGGAGATGGGTTCGTTCCAGTACCCCAAGCGGCCATGAACATATCAATATTTTTGTCATCAGCTTGGACTTTATCGTAGAAGCTATTGAATTCGATTAAACGTCCAGTTGTTAACTCTACTTTTAAGCCAACGTCTTTCCAGTTTTGTATATAAAATTTAATGATCTTTTCATCTTTATCAGAACCAGACATCGTTGCAAGGTTAATAGAGAATGGTTTACCATTTGGATCTTCTACATACCCATCATTATTTGTATCTTTGTAACCCGCTTCTGCAAGTAATTTTTTTGCTTTTTCTGGATCATATTTGTAACCTGTTAAAGAATCATCATAGAAGCTTGAGAAAACTGGTGGAATTAAAGAATTCGCACGGGTACGCAAACCGTCGTAGTAAGCATCTGATACTTCTTCAATATTCATTGCATAAGCTACTGCTTGACGTAATTTCACATTATTCATTTTAGAATTGTCATCCATCACGTTAATACTGTTCTTTGTATCATATTTTCCAAGTTTAAAGCCTAAATAAGAGTATGCTAATTCTGGACGTCCTAAAATATCAATGTTTTTCAAATCTTTAATAGAATCATAGTCATTTGATGGATAGGTCAATGCAATATCATATTTTCCTGATTTCATGGCTGCTGCTGATGATGAAGTTGGGACCACTTCAATCACGACTTTATCAAGCTTTGGTTGACCTTTCCAGTAGTTTTTGTTTGCTACCATTTGTACGGATTCGCCTTTTACAATCTTATCTACAACAAATGCGCCAAGCGTTACAGGGTTTTTACGTACTGCATCCGATTTAACTAAGTCTTTAATTTTAATATCTTTCAATTGATGTTTTGGTGCTGCATAACCCCAAAGTCCATCGCCACCTGAATAAATAGCTGGAGAAACCTTTTTAAATGAGATTTCCATTGTATAATCATCCACTTTTTTAATACCAGAGATTTCTTTTGCTTTACCATCATGATACTCTTTCGCACCTACGATATTTTGGAAATCCGTATCATAGCGAACACCAGTGTAATCTTTATCCGCGATAATATAGTATGGGTAAATGACATCATCAATTGTAAATGGTTCACCATCAGACCATTTCACATCTTTTTTAATTGTAACTGTTGCTTTATTCGCATTTTCATCTACTTTCAATTGTCCTAAACCAGTATCTGAAATTAAAAAGTCTTCTTTTGTTTCAAAGATTGAATTTGTTGTAAAATTCATAATTTCAGCATCATAATTATCTTCATATAATTCCCAGTTGAAGATTCCTTGGAATGGTGAATCTGTTACTAAACCAACTTTTAATGTTCCACCTTTGATGGCATCCCCATCATTTTTTGTTTCCATTGGTAATGTACTTGTATCCACTTTTTCTGGATTAGCCCCTTTACCTTTTTCGCCACCCTTTTCGCCTGAGCCGCTACATGCTGCAAGTGCTAGCATGAAAGCAAAAACTAAAGTAAATAGAAACCATTTCTTTTTCCTCATCTCTTTTCCCCCTTTTATTATCCTAATCTTTGTTTTGCATCTGCCGAACGACGTAATGCCTGTCCAACATAATTTATGCCTAACATCAATACTAAAATTAGTAAGGATGCTGGTAACCATACCCACCACTTATCTGCTAATACCGTTTGGTTATTTGCATAGCTGACAAGTGTTCCTAAACTTGGCGTTGATTCTGGTAAACCAAACCCTAAGAATGAAAGGCCAGTTTCGATTCCTACATTCCCTGCAAAGTTTAATGTCATCTCAACGATTAAGATTGAGCTTAAATTTGGCATAATGCCTTTAAACATAATGGCAAAATCACTTGTCCCCATTGTTTTTGAAGCATTCACATAATCTCGTTTAGATTCGGATAATGCTTTACTTCGAACAAGCCTTGCCGTTCCAACCCACATAAATGCACTTAAAATCAATATGAACGATGTGACATTATATTTTGGAATGATTGTCACGAAAACGATGATAATCATTGTAGTTGGTAAAGTCATGATAAAATCAATGATTCGCATGAAAAAGTTATCGATCAAACCGCCATAGTATCCGCAAAGAATCCCTACACCAATCCCTAAAATTCCCGTGATTAAAGTAATAGCGATTGCAATGGCAATTGAGTTTCGAGCTCCAATAACAAGCTGACCAAGTACATCACTACCCCCTTGGTCAGCACCAAGGATGAAGCCATTTTCTCCAGGTTTTGCAAATTCATCTAGAAGGCTAATCTTCATCAATTGCTCTTGGTCAATTAATGGAGCCCAAACGATTGCCCCTCCAATAATAAGAATTAATATGATCAGTGACCCAAGTGCTAATTTATCTTTTTTAAATTCACGAAAGACTACTCTTAATCCTGTAGCAGGCGTACTCTCTAATTCTTTTACTTGTTTTTCAGCAATTTGTTCCATTTTTATCACCTCGTCTAAACATCATGTGTAGTGTTATTCAATTCGAATACGTGGGTCGACGATACTCATAATAATGTCGGACAATAAACTACCAAATAATGTTAAGAATCCGTAAAGCATAACAAGTGTCGTAATCACACTATAGTCACGAGCACTAATTGACTGGATAAATAATTGCCCCATACCAGGGAAACCGAAAATCGTTTCGATAAAGACTGAACCACCAAGTAATCCCGTGATCGTAAATCCTAAAAACGCAGCAATCGGTAATAAGGAATTACGGAAAATATGACGGGAATATACTTTTTTCATCGGTATCCCTTTACTTCGTGCCGTTTTTACATAATCTTGTGTTTGTGCATCGATTATTTCTGAGCGTAAATATTGTATGATTCCTGTTGTACCTAATATCGCGTATGTAATAGCAGGTAACAATAGGTGATAGATTTTACTCAAGAAATAACCAATCGTTCCAGGATCCTGGTCTACATCAACCGTACCACTCGTTGGAAACCACGATAATTGATAGCCAAAGATATATAAGAAAATCAATGCCAAGACAAATGTTGGAATCGCATAGCTGATAAAACTATAAAGTACAATCGTTTTATCTTTTAATGAGTTTTGATATCTACCTGCAATGACGCCTAAAGGAATTGCAATTAGATACACTAAGAAAACACTGACTAACGAAAGCCAAAGTGTATTTATTCCCCGTTCTCCAATGAGTGAAGCCACACTCACTTTAAATGTATAACTATCACCAAAATCTCCATGGAAAATGTTAACAATCCAATGCCAATATCGAACATACCAAGGATCATAAAAACCTGCTAACTTGCGTAATTCTTCTATACGATTTGGGTCAGTATCTGGTGTAATTAAGCCCGAGAAAGGATCACCTGGCATAAATTTAGCTAAAATAAACACGATTATACTTAATACAAATAGCTGCGGAATCATAATAAGTACACGTCTGAATATCGTTTTCCACATACTAGATGCCCCCTTTTGCAACATTCATCATCGCCACTCGATGGTTAGGCGCGACATCTACCAATGGATAAACCTTCCCATCTTCATCGTAATACTTATGTTGTTTCGTTTTATAATCTGCTTCAACTTGACGACGTTGCTCTTTTCGCTCTAAACGCGTTTCAGGTTCAATAGTTGGAATGGCTGATAATAGGCGATTCGTATAAATATGTCTTGGATCATTGAAAATATCTTCTCTTCTACCTGTTTCAACGAAGCGGCCCTTATACATTATGGAAATATGGTCGCACATATGACGAACTACACCTAAATCGTGTGAAATGAATAGATAACTAAGTCCAAATTCTAATTGAATATCCTTCATAAAGTTCAATACTTGTGCCTGAACAGATAAGTCAAGTGCTGATACTGGCTCATCTGCAATAATCAATTTGGGATTACAAGCAACAGCTCGAGCAATTCCTAAACGTTGCCGTTGCCCACCCGAGAATTCATGTGGATATTTGTACATGGCTTCTTCTGACATCCCGACAATTTCAAGCAATTCAATAATACGTCTGTGCTCTTCTTGATCGGTTAAATTTGTGAAGTTTCGAATAGGTTCTGCAATAATATCCCTCACTCGTTTTCTTGGATTCATACTGGATGATGAATCCTGGAAAATCATTTGGATATCACGGTTATATGCACTATTTCTTTTTCTACGTTGATTGGTAACGTTTTCTACCTTCGTAAATAATCTTGCCTGAAGTAATTTTTTCTAAGCCAATAATTGCTTTACCTGTCGTAGATTTTCCTGATCCCGATTCACCAACAAGGCCATACGTTTTACCTTTTTCAAATTCCATCGATACACCGTCTACTGCATAGACATGATCGACTACTGTATTGAAAAACCCTCCACGAATTGGATAATGGACACAAAGATCTTTTACTTGCATAAAACTCATGCGATGCCCCCTCCTTTTTCACTTTCAAAATGGAAGTGTCGATAGCAGGTACATCTAACGTAATGACTTGGCGATATTTCATGAAGTTGTGGGTTTTCCTCATGCAAATAAGTTGAAATCCAGGGAATTCGCGCAGAAAAACGACATCCTTTGCGCGGTAGTTTTGTCAGTGATGGAACCATACCATGGATCACTTCGAGACGATCCGATTCGCTATCTATTTGTGGAATGGAATTTAATAATGAACGTGTATATGGATGTTTTGGATTACGGAATAATTGTTCTACGGATGCTACTTCAATAATCTCACCTGCATACATCACCGCAACACGATCTGCTATTTCTGCAACTACTCCTAAATCATGTGTGATTAAAATAATGCCTGCACCCGTTTCTTCTTGTAGGTCTTTTAGTAAATCTAAAATCTGGGCTTGAATAGTAACATCTAAGGCTGTTGTTGGCTCATCGGCAATGATAATTTTCGGTTTGCATGAAATGGCAATTGCAATCATGACACGTTGCCGCATCCCACCTGATAATTGGTGAGGAAATTGTTTTGCTACCCGTTCAGGATTCATAATGCCTACTTGATTTAATAATTCTAGGACTCGCTCTTTACGCTTTTTTTCATCGAATTTCGTATGATAAATTAATGTTTCCTCGATTTGTTCTCCAATTTTCATTAACGGATTTAATGCTGATAGGGGATCTTGGAAGATAAACCCTATATCATTTCCACGTATTTCGTTTAACTCATCTTCTTTAAAATCAACTAAATTTCGACCTTGATATAAAATTTCCCCCGTCACTTTTGTATTGCCGGGTGGGTGTAGACCAACAATCGACGTTGCTAATGTACTCTTTCCACAACCAGACTCCCCTACAATTGCAAGTACCTCATTTTCCTTCAGGGTGAGTGATACATCATCAACTGCATCAAAATAGCTGTCTTTAATCCTGAAACTAGTCCGTAAATGGTTAATGTTTAGAATATCATTAGAAGCTCTCAAATTTATGCACCCTCCTAAACAAATTGAATATTCAAATTATTTCAATCGCAAATTACCTACCAAAATCTATTCGAGTCTATAATATTTCGATTCTCTAATTTTATTATTTTTAATAATATAACATATATTACAGTATTGTCCATGTTTTTTATCAGAAATATTACAAAATTCAGAATACAATACACCTTTTAGAATCCATATGAAGTCTGACAACTTTTTCATATTATAGCATAAAGATATAAGATAACACACGATTAATTTCATATATTTTTACAATTTTTCCTTTTAGATTATTATTATATGAGGTTTATGTAAAATGAAATGACAGGTATTTGTATTGAAACTTAAAATAAAATCAAAGTTTTATTAAAAATATTCTTCATTCTTATTTTTTGAGTCGTTTGCGCTTACTGCTATTGAGTTGCCGGCTGTAATGAAGATCAACAGTAATATCTATAAAAAAATTGCCTTTCTATTAATTATAGAAAGGCAATTTTTTATCATTTGAATACATTTTTTATCGAAGTTCTGCTCCTGATTCAGTAAGTGCTGCAACGACTTGGTCGTGTACTTCTACTACTTCTTCATCAGTAAGAGTTCGTTCAGGTGTGAAGTAAGTTAATGTGAAGGCAACAGATTTTTTGCCTTGTTCCATTTTTTCACCTTCATAAAGGTCAAATACATTAACGTCTTTCAATAGTTTACCGCCTGCAACACGGATAATCGCTTCTAGTTCTGCAGCTTTTGTTTTGCGATCTACAACTAAAGCGATATCTCGTGAAATAGATGGGAAACGTGGTACTGGAACATATACTAATGGTTCAATTATTGCTGCAAGTATTGCTTCTAAGTTTAATTCTGTTACATACGTTTCCTTAATACCATTTGCTTTTTGTTCTACTGGATGAAGTTGACCTAAGAATCCAATGCTTTCCCCATCTAATAGGATATTTGCTGTACGTCCTGGATGTAAACCATCTACAACGGCAGTTTCGTATACAACGCGACTAGATAAGTCAAGTTTTTCAAATAATGCTTCTAAGATTCCTTTTAGTACGAAGAAATCGACTTTTTTATGTTCACCTTGCCAAGCATTGTTTACCCATTCTCCAGTAATCGCAGCTGCAACATGTTGTTCTTCATGTGGAAGTCCTTCTTCGGTTTCACCTAGGAATACAGAGCCTACTTCATAAAGTGCTACTGAATCTTGTTGACGTGAAACATTATAAGATACGGCTTCAATTAGATGTGGAAGAATACTTTGACGTAATGTACTACGTTCTTCACTCATTGGCATTAAAAGACGAGTTGTTGGAGCTGTCTGTAATGCATATTTTTGAGAAAGTTCATCAGAAGTTAATGAATAAGTTAAGGCTTGATACAAACCTGAACCTTGTAACTGATGATGTACGATACGACGTTTTGCTTGATAAGAAGTTAAGCCGCCAGCTTTTGCTTCCCCTACTGGAACTGTAGCAGGAATTTCATCATATCCATATAAACGTGCAATTTCTTCTACGATATCTTCTTCAATTTTAATATCTTGACGACGAGTTGGCGCATCAATATATAGAAGACCATTCGCAGTTTCTACATCAAATTTTAAACGGTTTAAAATGGATACCATTTCGTTTAAAGAAATTTTCATACCTAAACGTGCGTTGACAAAGTCAGGTGAGATCACTACTTTTGCAGGAGTCTTATCTAATTCATCGAATTCAACTACACCTGATAATACTTCACCGTCTGCAAGTTCTGCTAGTAATTGTGCTGCACGTTCTGCTGCAGGAATAACGCGATTTGGATCAATTCCTTTTTCATAACGAGCACTTGCTTCACTACGTAAGCCAAGATCTTTTGATGTATAGCGAACAGATAAACCATCGAAGTAAGCTGATTCAATAACAACAGTAGTTGTTTTTTCTGTTACTTCAGAATCAAATCCACCCATTACACCAGCAACTGCTACAGGTTCTTTGCCATTTGTGATAACAAGATTTTTTGCATTTAATATGCGATCTTGACCATCTAATGTTTTAATTTTTTCGCCATCATTCGCTAATCGAACAACGATTTCGCCTGTGCCAAGTGCATCATAATCAAAAGCATGTAGTGGTTGACCATATTCCATTAAAATATAGTTTGTAATATCGACTACGTTGTTATGTGGACGAACACCAGCAGCCATTAAACGTTGTTGTAACCATAATGGTGATTCTGTAATTTTAACGTTTTTCACGACTTTTGCCGTATACATTGGATTTACTTCAGGTGCTTCCACACGTACTTTCAATACATCTTCTGCTTTTTCTTTCGATGCAGCATAAGTTGTTTCTGGAAGTTTCACATCTTCTGAAAGTATTGCTGCAACTTCATATGCAACACCTAGCATACTCATTGCATCTGAACGGTTTGGAGTTAAGCCTAGTTCAAGGACTACATCATCTAAACCTAAAGCTTCAATAGCATCTGTACCAACTGGAATATCATCAGGTAATATAACAATTCCATCTGCATATTTTTTCGGTACAACTTTCCCTTCAACACCTAGTTCTTGTAAAGAACAAATCATACCATTTGATACTTCGCCACGAAGTTTACCTTTTTTGATTTTCTTACCGCCAACATAGCCATTTGGACGAACAGCAACGATTTTTTGTCCTTCTGCAACGTTTGGTGCACCACAAACAATTTGAGAAAGTTCTTCTTCACCAAAATCAACTTGGCAAATATTTAAGTGGTCTGAATCGGGATGCTTTTTCAATTCTTTAATTTGACCGACCATTAGTTTTTTTAGACCATCTGATAAATGATGAACGCCTTCTACTTCAATCCCTGAACGGGTAATTTTTTCTGCTAAAACTTCAGGTTCTAAACCTTGTAAATCTACGTATTGTGAAAGCCATTTTAAAGATACTAGCATGTTTATTCCTCCTTACTCTTCTATACGATGGAATTGTGATAAGAATCGAACATCATTTGTGTAGAAATGACGAATATCATCCACTCCATATTTCAACATAGCGATACGTTCTGGTCCCATACCAAATGCGAAGCCAGACACTTTTTTAGGATCATATCCTGCCATTGAAAGAACGTTAGGATGTACCATACCAGCACCAAGAATTTCAATCCAACCTGTATGTTTACATACGTTACAACCCGCGCCACCACATTTAAAGCATGAGATATCCATTTCAACAGATGGTTCAGTGAATGGGAAGAAACTTGGACGTAGACGAATTTCACGGTCTTCACCGAACATTTTCTTCGCGAAGATATCTAATGTACCTTTTAAGTCACTCATACGAATGTTTTCACCAACGACTAAGCCTTCAATTTGAGTGAATTGGTGTGAGTGAGTCGCATCATCATTGTCACGACGGAAAACTTTCCCTGGACAGATAATTTTAAATGATGAACCTTGTTTTTTCTCCATTGTACGAGCTTGTACGGGAGAAGTGTGTGTACGCAATAAGATTTCTTCTGAGATATAGAATGTATCTTGCATATCACGTGCTGGATGGCCTTTTGGTAAGTTTAATGCTTCAAAGTTGTAGTAATCTTTTTCAACTTCAGGACCTTCAGCAATTTCATATCCCATAGAGATAAATAAGTCTTCGATTTCTTCGATGACACGAGTTAATGGATGTGCATTGCCCACTTTCAAAGGGCGACCTTTCAACGTTACATCGATTGCTTCTTTTTCTAATTGTTCAATCATTGCTGTTTCTTCTAATTCTTTGTTGCGAGATTCAAGCACATCTTGAACTTGACTACGTACTTCGTTTACTAAAGCACCCATTTTAGGACGTTCCTCTGCAGGAAGTTTCCCCATCCCTTTTAGTAAATCTGTAATTGGTCCTTTTTTACCTAAATATGCTACTCGGACTTCATTTAATTGTTTTACATTTTGTGCTGCTGCGATTTTTTCTAAAACTTCTTCTTTCAGCTGAGATAATTGCTCAGTCATTGCCATTTCTAAAATCCTCCTTCCGAAAATAAAAAAACCCCGTCCCTATAAAAGGGACGAGGATCTATTCGCGTTACCACCCTAGTTATTGCAAAAAATATTCATGCAATCACTTCATTGACTTAACGGCGTTTCACCGGCCATCCTTTACAGTATACTTTACTGGTCCCGGTGGCTGCTAACGGGGTGAACTTCCATCATCGCTACAATATGCACGCTTTCAGTCTATGACGTGCATTCCCTAAATTGCTTGAAAAATGTACTTTTCCCGCTCAATGCATTTATTTATTAATCATACTCATTTTATTATACGCAATTCAATTCTTTACTTCAAGTTTAGATTTCATCAGCCTGCGAAATAATAAAGAACAATACCTGTTGCTACAGCTACATTTAATGATTCTGCTTTTCCCATAATTGGGATGATTACATTTTGATCTGTTTTTGATAGTAAATCAGGGTTCATACCGCTTCCTTCGTTGCCCATAATGAGTGCAAATTTGCCTTCTTTATTCACTTGATTATAGAGAACTGCATTTTCTAAAGCAGTACCATATACAGGTACATTCTTTTCTTTTAACGAATCGATCCATTCACTTAATTCCCCGCGAATGACAGGTATATGGAAAATGGAACCTTGTGTAGCACGAACAGTTTTTGAATTAAATGGATCTGCAGAGCCTTTTCCGAGAATGACTGCATCAACACCCGCAGCATCAGCTGTACGAATCATTGTGCCTACATTTCCTGGATCTTGAACTGCATCGACAAGTAATAATTTTGTCCAATTATTTTGTTCCTCACTTGAAGCAGAAGGTTGTTTGACTTGTGCGAAGATGCCTTGAGAATGCTCTGTCTCCGAAAATTCATCAGCCACTTGATGCGTCACTTCTACAACAAAGATATTATCTATGTTCCAACTTTTTGGAATTTCTACATCTTCGCGAACAATTAAATTTAAAATTTCAGCTTCATTTTTTAGCGCTTCTTCTACTAAATGAAAACCTTCTATTAAAAATTCACCTGATCGATCACGTTCTTTGCGTGTAGTCGCTAACTTTTTCCAATACTTCACAAGGGAATTTTGTTGTGATTCGATTCTTTTCATGTACTCTTTACCGCCTTTATATTGTTAAATCGTAAAAATAATTTTGCCAAATTGATGATTTTCTTTTAAATAGTCTAGTGCAGCTTGTGCATCATCCAATTTAAAACTACGATCCAAAACTGGATGCGTATTATATTTTTCCATATGCTCTATGCATGCACGGAATTCTTCACGGCTACCTAATGTCGAGCCAAGAAGTGTATATTGACCGTAGAAAAATTGTCGTAAGTCAAAATCTACAACGTCCTCAGTTGTTGCACCAAATACCACTATTTTACCACCCTTTTTCAAAACAGCCAAAGAACGATTAAATGTAGCACGTCCAACGCTTTCAATGACAAGGTCGATTGTCTCATCTTCAAGTTCTTTTGTCCAATCGCTATTTGTATCAATCGCGCGGTCTGCACCAATTTTCAAAGCAGCTTGACGTTTTTCTTCTGAACGAGAAGTCACGATTACTCTCGCACCTACATTTTTAGCCATTTGAATTAAAAATGTCGCTACACCACTACCAGCACCAGGAATAAACACTGTTTGCCCTGCTTTGATTTGACCTTTAGTAAATAATGCACGATAACCTGTTAATGGTGAAATACCGATGACTGCTGCTTCTTCAACGGATAAAAATGCAGGTTTTGGCTCAAGTTGTTCCGCAGAGATCGCAATTTTTTCAGCAAATGTACCATTATCAGGTAAACTCAAAATTTCGAAGTCTTCTGGTGGAATATCAGATTGTTCGTACCAACGTAATGATGGATTGATGATTACTTCATCTCCAATTTTCCAATTGGATACTCCCTCGCCTAATTCCTCCACTACGCCTGTTGCATCTGATCCCAAAATCAATGCCTCTCTATCATTTCCGAGTCTTCCAGGTGTATACAAATCTCTTCGATTTAATCCTGCAGCCTTAATTGCTACCAAAACTTCCCCTTCTTTTGGTTTTGGCGTTGGCACGTCTTTAACTAATAATTGTCCTTTTTCAAATACAACTGCTTTCATCAAAACTACCCCCAATTATGTAATTTCGTTAAAAAATTTTACTATTCAAAAATCTTTCCTCTAAATAAGTTTACCAAATGTATGTATAACAATCGAGCATTCGGCAAAAATATCATTAGGAGGGATGCCGAATGAATTTTCAAATTCGTGATGCAATCAAGAAAAACGTCTCAGGTAATAGTCCAGATCAATTAAAAGATATTGTGGAAGATGCAATTCACCGCGGTGAAGAGCATTTACTTCCTGGGCTTGGCGTATTCTTTGAAACCTGGTGGCAAAATGCGGACAAAAAAGAACAAGAATCATTCATGAGTGAATTATCTAAAGCCTTAGCTTAAACGCACAAGTAGCAGCTTCTAAATGGGAGATGCTACTTTTTTACTTTTTATCCCCATACATTCTAAAGCTTAAATATGCGGAAAATTTGTATTATACATATAGCAAAGAGATGCTTTTTCAAAACCTACTAAATCTTCCATGAAAATAAACTTAAAATTCAAAGTTTGCAAATTTTGTTTCTTCATTTTTGGCATTCGTTTATAATTATTAGAAAATAGAGAATTTTTTAATAATAATTATAGGGGGTTAAAAATTATGATTATAGTTGAATCAGTCATTTCCGCATTAAAAGATATTTTAACTGACGAGCAAGTGTCTGTGAATGAGACAGTACGAGAATTGCATAGTAAAGATGAATCTTATCATGAAAGTCGTTTACCTGATGTTGTCGTTTTCCCAACATCGCAAAACAAGTCAGTGACATATTAAAAGTGGCAAATGACTTTGAGATTGCGGTCATTCCTTTTGGACGTGGTTCAAGTTTAGAAGGACATGTAATCCCAGTTACGAATACGATCACCATCGACTTTTCATTAATGAATAAGATTCTCGAGGTTCGACCAGAAGATTTATTAGTTCGAGTGCAACCTGGTGTGACAAGAACGCAATTGAATAAGGAATTAAAAAAGTATGGATTATTCTTCTCTGTAGATCCAGGAGCAGATGCATCTCTTGGAGGGATGGCTGCAACAAATGCAAGCGGTACAACTGCTGTACGTTATGGCGTGATGCGTGATCAAGTTCGTGATTTAGAAGTGGTACTTGCAGATGGTCGAATTATTCACACAGGAAATCTAGCAGCTAAATCATCCTCTGGTTATCATCTGAATGGGTTATTCGTTGGTTCTGAAGGGACTCTTGGTTGCTTTACTGAACTAACCTTACAAGTTTATGGTGTTCCAGAATTTGAATCAGCAGCACGTGCAGTCTTTCCATCAGTAAAAAATGCAGTGGATGCCGTAACTTCTATACTTCAAGCTGGCATTCCCATTGCCCGAGTTGAACTTGTAGATGAGCAATCAATTGAACAAGTAAATCATTATAGCGAAACAAATTACCCTATTAAACCAACACTATTTTTAGAGTTTCATGGTAATGCTGCAGGTCTTGCTCAAGATGTAACATTTACAAAAGAAATTATGCATGATCATGGTTGTACGGAAATAGAATTCGAAACCGATACTGCTGCACGCAATAAATTATGGGATGCTCGCCATAACCTTGCCTATGCTTATATCCATGCTTATAAAGGAAAAAAACTTATGACCACAGATGTTTGCGTTTCTATAACAGATTTAGCAGATGCTATAAGTTTTGCTCGTGCTGAGTTAGAAAATATCGGCTTGCCTGGCGGAGTTGTTGGTCATGTAGGTGATGGGAATTTCCATGCACTTGTTATGATTGATATGAACAATAATGAAGAAATTGAAAAAGCAAAGCGTTTCAATGAATCATTAGTCCATTTCGCTCTAGAACACGGAGGTACTTGCACTGGTGAACACGGGGTGGGAATCGGCAAACGTAAGTATCAAGTAAAAGAACATGGAGAAGCATTAGAAGTAATGAAAACGATTAAGCTTGCGCTAGATCCAAAGAATATCTTAAACCCTGGTAAGTTGATTGATACTCAAAAATAATACAAAATATTTTTTCATCTCTAGTAGTGGTTCTTAAAAATCCATGGTTGGTGACTTAAATTGTTACCGGCGTGGATTTAATTTATTTTGCCGTGGATTAACGGTCGAATCTCGTGATATAGCTTCTCTACTGATAACTTGAGCCGCCGCGTGGAATATTTATTCGCAGTAATACTTAATGAATTTTGTTTTAATTGTTAGTTGCTGCAAATCTATCTCCAATTAAAAACACACGGCTTTAAGTGTCTATGCCGTGTGTTTGTTCTAATTAATCTATTTAGAAGGAGTTTTCTCTTTTTCTTCAGCATCGCCTGTAGATTTTCTACCTAAGTATGCTTCTACAACACGTGGATCTTCTAGCAAATCAGAAGCTTTTCCTTCTATTATAATCTTACCTGTTTCCATTACATAACCGTAATCTGCAATTTTCAATGCTTGCTTCGCATTTTGTTCTACTAGAAGTACGGTTGTTCCTTCGTCTTTAATTTCTTTAATAATTTTAAAGATGTCCGCAACAATTAATGGGGCAAGACCCATTGAAGGTTCATCTAGTAATAATAATTTTGGTTTTGATAATAGAGCGCGGGCGATGGCAAGCATTTGTTGTTGACCACCTGACATGGTACCAGCAAATTGTGTTTTACGTTCACGTAAAATAGGGAAACGTTCCATAACCGCTTCAATCTCTTTATCGACATTTTTGTCTTTTCGATGGTATGCACCCATATCTAGATTTTCCATTACTGTCATACTAGATAGAATAGCGCGGCCTTCAGGAACCAGTGCAATCCCTTTACGCAAAAGTTGATCGGGTCTCAATCCAGTTACATCTTCCCCTAAAAATTCAACAGAGCCCTTTTTAGGTTTTAGTAATCCAACGATTGTCTTCATTGTTGTAGATTTTCCTGCTCCGTTTGCTCCTAGAAGTGTAACAATTTTACCTTCTTCAACGACTAAACTAATTCCCTTTAAAGCTTGAATTTGTCCATAAAATGTTTCAACGTTTGATATTTTAAGCAATGTCATCTTCCTCCTCTTTACCAAGGTAGGCTTCGATCACAGCTTCATTGTTTTGAATTTCTTCAGGCGTACCTTCTGCTAACTTTTTACCAAAATTCAGTACTGTAATACGGTCACACAATTTCATAATAAGAGGCATATCGTGCTCGATGATTAAAACAGTGATCCCATGTGATTGAATTTTCTTAATCAAATCAAATAGGCTATCTGTTTCTTTTTCATTCATCCCTGCAGCGGGTTCATCTAATAATAACAATCGAGGGTTACTAGCTAAAGCGCGGGCAATTTCTAAACGTCTTTGTTGTCCGTATGCTAAGTTTTCTGAAAGTACATCTTTAAATTCTAACAATCCTACTAATTCTAATAACTCTTCAGCCTTTTTCTTTAAATCTTGCTCTTCTTTTCGTTGTGACTTTGTTCGAAATACTCCTTTAAAAACGCCAGAATGAGTTTGAGAATGTCCACCTACCATAACATTTTCCAATGCGGACATTTGTGAGAATAAGCGGATATTTTGATACGTACGACAAATACCTTTTTCTGTAATTTTATGAGGTTTTATTCCTGTAATATCGTCTCCGTTAAAATTAATTTCTCCAGATGAAGGGGAAAAAATATTGGTAATTAAATTGAACATAGTTGTTTTACCTGCTCCATTCGGTCCAATTAAACCATAAATTTCTCCTTCATTTATAGAAAAAGTAACATCAGTTAAAGCGGAGATCCCGCCAAAGTTTTTAGAGATATGATTAATCTTAAGAACCATGTACGTCTCCCCCTTTTGTACGTTTTAACTTTTTAAACCACTTCAATACATTTAAATCTACAATTCCTTGAGGGCGTACAGCCATCAAAATAACAAGAAGTAGTCCATAAATGATATAACGATATTCACTAATGAATCGTAATACTTCAGGCATAAGTGTTAAGAATGTTGCACCAAACACTGATCCTGCAATCACTTCACTTCCACCAAAAACAGTGAAAATAAGAATTTCTACTGCACGATGATAAGCAAAATCTGATGGAGAAATGTAGCCCATTACGTGAGCAAATAAAGCACCTGCAAAGCCTGCAAAAACTGCACCTTGAGCAAATGATAATACTTTATAATACGTAATATTAATCCCCATAGATTCGGCTGCTTTTTCATCTAATTGAATCGCAGAAAAGGCTCTACCTACACGAGATTTTTTTTGACGATAGATAAACCAAATGATTAAAACAGTTAATACTAACAAGATTAAAAATACTATTAAACTTGCAAACTGGTTATTTTGTAAACCTAGAACTGTAGGATTAAATCCTGTATCTCTAGCAAAATACAAAATATTTCTTCCGATTTGAGGGATATTGGAAATACCAACTGCCCCATTTGTTAAGGATTCCCAGTTAACAAAAATAACACGAATTACTTCACCTAAACCAAGTGTAGCAATCGCTAAATATACACCTGATAATCGAAGTGCTGGTAATCCAATTAAAATCCCAAGAATACCGGCAACAACTGCCCCAGCTAAAACACCTACTATAATTGGTGCATTAAAATGAATGGTCACTAATGCTGATGTATATGCACCGATTCCCATAAATCCAGCACTACCTAATGATAATTGTCCAGAAGATAAAGTGACATACACACTAACTGCTAAAATAATATTAATTAGAACAAACGACGCTATTTGTAATTGATATGGATTTAAAAGTTCCCCTAACATATGATTACCTTCCTTCCAATGATGACTTCGAACCAAATAGACCTTGTGGTTTTAATAGAAGAATGACGATAATCATAATAAAGGCTATTGCGTCTCGATAACCAGAATCTCCATACGCTACAAGGACGGTCTCAGACAATCCAAGGATTAATCCACCAGCCATGGCACCTTTTACATTACCCATACCACCTAAAATAATGATTGCTAATCCTTTAAGACCAATTGCTAAACCCATTTGTGGGTTAACAGAGTTAAATGCCATACCAACTAAAATACCTGCGATGCCTCCCATTGCAGATGCAATAATAACAGTCATCGTAATTGTACGTTTTGTATTGACACCTAAAATACTTGCTGTTTCTAAGTTTTCAGCTGTAGCACGTAAAGCTTTTCCGGCTTTTGTTTTTGAAAGCCAATATGAAAGTGCCATCATTAAGATCACTGAAATCACAAAAATCACTATTTGTACAATATAAATTGTAATTGAACCAACTTCTATTTTAAGTTCTGAAAAAGAAGTCTTGAATGGTTGGTTACCAGCCCCAAATAAATGATGTGACATATTTTCTAAAAATATCGAAACACCAATCGTACTAATTAATGGGGCTAAATGTGAAACACCTTTTTTCCCACGAAGAGGGCGTAATGTAAGTCTTTCTAATAAATAACCCAAAATACCAGTAACGATTATAGATGCTATGAATCCTAGCCATAGTGGCCAACCTAATACTCCTGTTGTCATGACCCCTACATAAGCACCTACCATAAAAATTTCACCGTGTGCCATATTGATAATACCCAATACACCAAATACAAGGGTAAAACCAAGCGCTACAATTGCATAAATACTTCCTAATGTTATTCCATTAACTAATTGCTCTAGTAGCATGATCAATCATTCCCTAACGTTTAATTTATTTGTCCTTTCGAATGATCTGTAAAAAACAACCTAAATTGTCTCTAATCCTTTTACTTTTCATTTCATATGACTCCAAGCTTTAACTATTTTCTAGTTAAAGCTTGGGTTGTAAAACGTTTTAATTTTCCGACTATTTAAATTCAGCAAATTTTCCGTCTTTTATTTCTACAACTTTAGGTTCCATTACTACGTCCCCATCTTTATCGAATGAGAATTTACCAAGGATACCTTCAAAATCTTTTGTTTCTGCTAAAGCTTTATGGAATTTTTCACGATCTGCTTCTCCAGCACGTTTTAAAGCATCGGCGTAAATATACATTGCATCATAAGCTTGAGCAGCGAATTGGTCTGGTAATTTACCATATGCATCTTTGTATTTCTTATTAAAATCAACCACTTTTTGATCTGTTGATTCGCCAAACCATGGAGTAGCAACGACTAAACCATTCGCAGCATCTCCTGCAATTTTAATAACTTCTGGGGAGTTGAATCCATTACCACCAACAAACGGTACATTTAGTCCCATTTTGCGAGCTTGGTCCATAATTACTGCGCCTTCGTTATATAAAGCTGAAGCTAAGATAAAATCAGGTTTTAAATTTTTAATTTTTGTTAATTGTGCGTTGTAGTCACTTTGACCTTTTTGGAATGTTTCGATTGTTACAATGTCAAGTCCCATTTTTTCTGCTTCTTTTTTCATTGTATCGAAGCCTGATTTTGTGAAAACATCGTCATTACCGTAAATAATTGCTACTTTTTTCGCTTTTGTTTTAGCTACTACTTTTTCCATTGCTGCTGGAATTGCTAAAGCTTCTGGAAGAGAGTTTCTAAATACATAATCTCCAATTTGTGGAATACCTTCAGCAGTTGTTGAAGTTCCCATAATTGAGATCCCATTTAAGTCTGCTTCTGGAGCAACTACTTTAAATTCAGTACTTAAAGTTGGTCCTAAAATTGCAACGATATCGTTATCACTCATTAACTTTTGTCCAGCAGACAAAGCTTGTTCTTGTTTACCTGCAGAGTCTTCCGTTACAAGCTCGATATTCACATCGCCTTTTGCGTTAATTTCTTTTTGAGCTAGTTTAAAACCATTTGTAATGGCTTCACCATATGCAGCTCCAGCCCCAGTTAAGTAAGAAATTACGCCAAATTTCGCATTGATTTTACCATTCGACTTTTCTCCACTTGATGAATTACTACCAGAACTTGTACCACATCCTGCTAGAACAATTAACATCAACGCAGATACAAATACTAGTAATCTTCTTGTCATCTTATTCATATGTGTCCTCCTGTTGGTTAGGTTTTTGTAAATACTATTCTATTAAATTACATTTACGCGAATATGTAAATAGAAAAATCGTAATTATTAATATTTTCTGATTCTTTTTTATTCATCAAATATCGACATAATTATGCTTAAATCAACAAAATCAGTCTATTTAGACGAAATATTCTAAAAAATGATAACATAAAAAAACCGCAGCACTTTTAAGTTTTCGTGCTGCGGCTTCTTTTCTTTATTCCCCTAATATGGAAGCTAATACAGCTTTTTGTGCATGAAGGCGATTTTCCGCTTGTTCGAAAATAAAGGAATTTGGTCCATCAATTACAGATGAAGCCACTTCTTCTTCGCGATGAGCTGGTAAGCAGTGTAGGAACATATAATCTGATTTTGCATTTGCGACAAGCGCATCGTTAATTTGATAATCTTTGAAATCTTCTAGACGTTTTGCAGCTTCTTCTTCTTGACCCATTGAAGTCCATACATCTGTGTAAACCACATCTGCATTTGTTGTAGCTTCTATAGGATCGTAAGTATGAGCAACTGTGCTACCGTTTTTCAATGCAATCTCTGCTGCTATTTTCATTACATCTTCACTAGGTTCATAGTTTTTAGGAGTTGCAACAACAACGTCAATACCAACATGAGCACATGCCACTACTAATGAATGAGCAACGTTATTGCCATCACCGATATAGGCAAGTTTTAATCCTTTTAGTTCGCCTTTTTCTTCTGCGATTGTTTCTAAATCAGCTAATGCTTGGCATGGGTGTGCAATATCTGTTAAACCGTTGATTACTGGAATAGATGCATGTTCAGCAAGTTCTTTTACCATTTCATGTGAGTTTGCACGAATCATAATTCCATCTAGGTAACCTGACAATACATGACCTGTATCATGAATAGACTCTCCACGACCAATTTGCAAATCGCGTGCATTCATGTACATTCCTTTTCCACCTAGTTGATTCATCCCAACTTCAAATGAAATACGTGTACGAGTTGAATGTTTTTCAAAAATCATCCCTAATGTTTTACCTTCTAGTAACGGAGGGCAACTACCTTCTTTTGTAATTACTTTTAATTTCATAGCTAGATCAATTAATCCTTGTACTTCCTCACTTGTGTAATCAGCAAGTGCAAGTAAATCTTTATCTTTTAAAGTCGTAACCAATTTAAGTTGAACAAGTTCTAATAATTTCATCCGAATCGCTCCTTACATATTGTTGTGATAATTAACATTATACATATGTATAATTATTAAATCAAATGTATTTTTATGTTTTTTTAAAAATTTAAAATCCTTTTACAAAATGCGATGAATCAAATTGTAAAAGGATTTTTTATTTATTCAGTTTATCCAATTAAATAGAAACTATTTCTATATTAAAGTTAATATTCCATCTTCCATTTTATATACTTTATCGCAGTATTTCAGCATACGTTCATCGTGAGTTACCATAATAGCCGCTTTGTTACGTTTTTTTACTTCAAGAGCGATTAATTGTACCACCTCATGAGCACGTTTAGAATCTAAACTTGCTGTCGGTTCATCTGCTAGAATAATATTGGAATCATTCATAAAAGAACGGGCAATTGCTACTCGTTGACGTTCTCCTCCTGAAAGTTCATTTGGATATTTATTAAGTTTGTCACCTAATCCAAGTTCAGTAAGTAATTTTTTTGCCTTTTCTACATCTGCTTTAGATGATTTACCAGCCATTCTTTTTACTAACACTAATTGATCAATAACCTTTAAATATGGAATAAGATTTGATGTTTGCAATATAAAACCTATTTCATTTAAGCGCAATTTGGATAATTCTTTAGAGGATAAGTTTGTAATCTCTTGATCATTCATTAAGATTGAACCCGAAGTGGGTTTTAATAATGCGCCAGCAATTGATAAAAGTGTACTTTTCCCGGATCCTGAAGGCCCAACGATTGCAACAAATTCCCCTGTTTTGACTTCCATAGAAACATTATTTAATGCTATTACTGTGGAGTCCCCTTCGTCATATGTTTTTGTAACATTCTTAATTTGTAATCCATTCATTTATTCCACTCTCCCTAATGCAATTAATGGATCAATCTTCACGATCTGACGAACAGAAATGAGTGAACTTAACAAGCTAATAACAAGTAATGCAATACCATATAAAGCAACAAGATTTCCATCCAAATTAAAAGGCATATTTTCTGGGAATATAAGTGCCGTTAAATACGTTAAGGCAACCCCTATTAATATACCAACTACTGATAGGACAAATACTTGTGAGACAATAGCTCTAGCGATAAAGCTATTACTTGCTCCAATTGCTTTCATTACACCGAATTGTTGTGTTTTTTGAATAGTAATTACATAGAAGAATACAGCAATGACAAATGCTGAAATGACAATTAAAAACGTCAACATCATCAATATAGTTCCGTTTTCCTCCATATAACCAGGCATACCATTAACTGCTGCACTTTTCGTTACTGTTTCAATACCTTTAATTGATTTATCCAATTGTGCAGAATCTAAATCTGGTGCTTGTAAAACAATTGCATTCACCACATCTTTTATCCCGTTATTAGATCCTGGTGCAGCAAATGTATAATCTCTCCATTGATCTAATGTTGAAAATAATACAGGTAAATGGTTAAATGTTTCCCCTTCTACGAAACCAATAATCTTTAATTTAATTGTTGAACTATCAACTTGGACTTCGTCTCCAATTTTATAGCCTTTATCTTTTAATGTATCATTGGCAAGTACGCCATTTTTTATAGTGCGATCTAGTTGTTTACCATCAATCACTTTAGGCTCGATGAAGTCACCAGGGGTAATACCTATTACAGCGATGTCTGTTTTTTCTTCATCTTTTTTGCCATGGGAAATCGCAGCCATGGATGCCCCAAATGGAGTTGCATCTTTGATGGCTTCATTCTTCTTCATTTCATCGATTAATGATTCAGAGATTAACGATTTACTAAATGTTGCTTTAGCTCCATCTTCATACACTACATAATCTGCATCTAAGTTCTTAACTGTTGCAGCACTTAATGTTGAGAGACCATTACCAAGGCCAGATAGTATAAATACAAGCCAAGCAATTAATACAATAATGACACTCATCAAGCTATAGCGTAGTTTTGCGTGTTTTAACTCTTTTAATGCTAAAAACATGGAATTATTCCTCCTTATAAGTTACACATGTGTCACTTTTAGTTAAAATAATGCTAAAAGTACTTTAAGCATTATTATACACATAAGTTACACTTATGTCACTTATTTTTCGCCACATACACCATACAAAATTAATTGTTTAATATATTGAAGTTGCTCATCGTTTGATAGATTTTGTTGGCTAGGAATATCAATTGTTTGAAAGATAAATGCTAATACTAGCGAATCTGGCATAGATGAAGCAATATACTTTTCTTTTTTACCATTCGAAACGATTCTCATCAATGGTGCATATAAATCTTTATGCATGGATGCCAATTGTTCCTTTTTTTGAATCACTTCTTCTGATGTATTTTGAATGAGTGAAGTCATCCCAAGTAATTGATGTACCTCATTAAAACGAGACATACGATATAATAAATCTTCAAGTTGTTGCTCAAACGTACCATCTTGACGAACTTTTTGTAAATCCTCTATACTTTGCTGCATTTCAAATAACATAAAGTCAATTAATAATTCATCTTTGTTTACATATTGTTTATAGATTGCTGCTCTAGAAACTCCTAAAACATCTGCTAGATGACTGATTGTAAAACCATCGTAACCAACTTGAAGTATTTGTTCCTTTGTTGCTATATATAAATCCATTTTTGAAAAAATACGATTTCTACCCAATCTGTCACCCCATTTTTATGTATTGAATTCATCTTATCATTAAAGTTTTTTGAAGAACAAGAATTTATAGATCAATCAATTTGGTATAAAGAAAAAACAGTTGGAAGGAATATTAATTCTCAACCAACTGCTCTTATTACCGTTATTGAATTCCCAAATTCATTAATCATTACTTTCAATAAATGAGTTTGGAAAGTGTCAACCATTGATTAATCTCCATTTTTGTAGAGAATTATTTTTAATCAAAAATAATCTTATTAACTGTTTCTCTATCCAGTTTTTTGATAACTTCAATCACTAATTTGACCGTATTTTCGAAGTCATCTCGATGCAAGATTCCTGCATGTGAGTGAATATAACGCGTCGCAATACCGATGGATAATGCTGGTACACCATTGGCAGTAAGATGGATTGAGCCAGCGTCTGTACCACCGCCTGGAATGGCTTCAAATTGATAAGGAATGTTGTTTTCTTCAGCCGTATCAACTACTAGATCACGCAAGCCTTTGTGTGCAACCATAGAACCGTCATAGATAATGATTTGAGGGCCTGCACCCATTTTACTATTTGATTCTTTAGATGAAATTCCTGGCGTATCACCAGCTATCCCTACATCTACCGCAAAACCGATATCAGGATTAATTTTATGAGTCGCTGTTTTTGAGCCACGCAACCCTACTTCTTCTTGTACCACACCACAGCCATAGACTACGTTCGGGTGTTTTACATCTTTTAATCCTTTTAAGACCTCAATTGCAATTGCACAGCCAATTCGGTTATCCCATGCCTTTGCTAGTAAATGTTTTTCGTTTTTCATCACAGTAAATTCAAAATAAGGCGTAACCATATCTCCTGGTCTTACTCCCCAGCTTTCTGCTTCTTTTTTAGATGCTGCGCCAATATCGATGAACATATCTTTAATTTCATATGGTTGTTTACGAGCTGAAGCAGATAAAATATGCGGAGGTTTCGATCCAATGACGCCGACAATGGTTTCACCAGAACGCGTTACTACTTGCACACGTTGAGCTAGCATTACTTGTGACCACCAACCACCAACTGTTTGGAATTTTAAAAAGCCTTTATCATCTATTTGTGTAACCATAAAGCCTACTTCGTCTAAGTGACCTGCGACCATGATTTTAGGACCGTTTGGATCGCCAACTTTCTCAGCAATGACAGCACCTAAGTTATCACTTTCTATTTTGTCTGCATATGGTTCAATGTATTTTGTCATCACTTCACGGGATTCTTTTTCGTTACCGGCAATAGCGCGAGCATCGGTTAAATCCTTTAACATCTTTAATGTCTCATCTAATTGGACCATTATTTCGCCCCCCAAACTATTCAATACTGTTAATTATAATCTGAACTTAAGGTAAAATTCAAAATAAGCGTTAGAATTTACCGGAAGAACCAAATCCTTGAGCTGAGCGGGTTGATTCTGTTACGTTTTCCACTTGCTCAACGTTTACTTGAAGTACTGGAGCAATAACCATTTGTGCTATACGCATATGTTTTTCAACTAAGAAATCTGCCTTACCATGATTTATTAATATGATTTTGATTTCTCCACGATAACCTTCATCGATTGTACCAGGGCTGTTTAGAACAGTGACAGCATGTTTTAGTGCTAGTCCACTTCTCGGACGTACTTGTGCTTCTGTGCCTTTTGGCAGCTCAATCACAATGCCTGTAGGAATTAATGCAGATTCCCCTGCTTTGATCACTTGTTCTTCTACTGCATATAAATCTAGTCCAGCATCTCCTGGATTTGCACGAAACGGCATTTTCGCATCTTCGTGAATAAGTTGTACTTTTAGTGTGTAGTCCATTGTTTTACCTACCTTTATAATTACGCTTTGACAATTTCATCTTCCATCGTATCGAAAAAGGAAGTGAATTGAAAAGAAATTTTACTAGTATTACGTTATGTATGATTCAGATGATTATGTATTTTGAAATTGATTCATTATATTAAACCATCCTAAATAATGAAAGCCTCAATAATAGCTAGAATCGTAAATCCATATAGGAATTTCGGATGACGGGTTTTGTGGTGAAATAGTAGCATGCCTAGCCATGTGCCAGCAGCTCCTCCAATCCATGCGATTAACCATAGTCTTTTTTCAGGAATGCGCCATCGATTATTGATGGCTTTCCATTTATCGATGCCCATCACAAGGAACCCAATCACAAACAAAAGTAGAAAATATCCATTGATAATAATAGATAGATCTGTATTCATAACTCCCTCCCTAAATATAAAAAGAGCATATAGAGAATAAAATCTCCATATGCAAAAGTGTTGTTTCTTTGTATTTAATTGTACTCTAAATTCACATTATCTTGCTAGAACAAAAGATTTGTTCGCAGTAATATATTTACCATTTGATAATTTTAATCTTGGTGTTCCACCTGATGTAAATGCAATCGATTTAACAGTTAGTGTTTTTCCTTTAGAAATAGCTTTTCCTCTTGTTGATGAAGTGAAGCTTGTACTGTTATATTGATAAACACTTTTCTTTAATAGAACTTTTCCAGGATTCACATAAATATAATTAGAAATAGAAGACCCTACAACAAGAACAAAATATTTATTTGCAGTAATGTACGAGCCAGAAATGGTTTTTAATCTTGGCGTTCCACCTGAAGAATAGACCACATCTTTAATACTTAAAACGGTGTTCTTTTTCACACTACTAATTTTTTTGTCAAAATTCGCATTGTTATATACGTTTATACCTGATTTTACAAGTATTTTTTTAGGAGTCTTTGTATAATAGTTTCCAATTTTAGATGATACTTTCACAACATTGCTTCGATTTGCTGTAATATATGTGCCATTCGCTAGTTTTAATCTTGGCGTACCTGCACTCGTTTTTACGATTGCAGAAACGTTTAGTAATGTGTTTTTAGGAATGACTTTACCTTTAGTAGTTGCATTAAAAGTTGTGGATGAATATTGATATACTGTTCGTTTTAGTTGCAATTTTGCTTGGATTTGTTGTGTAATATCTTGGGTTACTTGTTGTTGTAATAGACGAATCAGCTCTAAAGAATGTATTTAATGTTTTCCCAGTACCTAATCTATTTAAGTCAACATCCCCATCAATACCCAAAACTGATCCTTGACTTGTATATTGCCATAAATCATAGTCAATTGTTGGTTTTCCACCATAGCGCGCAATCCATAAAAAGTCTGCATTCGTAACTTTTTTCAAATCTTGGTCATTATAGAAGTATTCGCCAGAATATATTCCAACAGGCTTATTCGTTAGTTTTTTAAGCTGAGTGATAAAAGCTTTTGTTGCATCAACTGTAGTACCTCTTTTAACCGTTACCTCTTCTACATCCACTACATAAAACTTTGTGTTCTTACTAGCACGATTATAGAAATCTTTTGCCTCTTGTTGTGCATCGCTTTCATCCCAATATAGTGCATAAGCGTATACACCAAAAGGTATTCCATATTGCATAGCAGCCTGTTCGTATTGTTTATGCCATCTGTCTTCCAATGTGCTACCATATTGCGTGCGGATAATAACAAAATCTAAATTTTTACTAGCTGTATTCCAATCAATCTCTCCTTGATGGTGCGATAAATCTGCGATGACTGGTTCTTTTGCATCCGCACTATTTCCTCCAACTACAAAAACAATAGCCAGAAGAAACAAAGCACAAATATGCTGAAGTCTCCTCATTTTTTACAATCCTCTTTCTATGTATATTGTTATTCTTTCTATTACTCTATTAAGAATAACAAATTAACTTTAAAGGAAATAATACATATTTGTATTATATTTTTACAAAGATTAATATAAAGTTACAATTATATTTCATTTTTATTTTTTATTGATAAATTAGTATTTTTATGATTTCTTTTCTACAATTGAGCCAATTTATTTTAGATATGATTCAAACATAGTTTTTACTAAATTCATGCTGCTTCAGATGGAGGTTCTTAGTTAATTTTCTTATAGATATGGGCTATAATATTTTCCATTTAATGTTCTTGTTTGAAATTAATTCTTTGAATTATGAAATGGATGCGATTAAATAAATTTAACAAGTTGTATTAAAATAAATAGGTATATAAACATATTAATTCTTATAATTTTATTAAAATATTCCTAAAATCACTTTTACCCTTATCAAAGTTTTTTATAGTTGAATTGTATTATTTTTAAAACATATTTAACAAAAAAGTAGCCTGGAATTAATCCGGCTACTTTTTTGGCTCTTTGCTATATTTTAATTTTTTATTATGCGTTTGCTTCTACTTTTAGTTGTTGAGCTGGTCCGAAGAATTCGAAGTGAATTTGAGATTCTTTGAAACCGATTGCATATAGGTGGTTAATCATTGCTTCCATGAATGAAGCTGGTCCACATACATATACATCATTTTCAAGGCTAACGTTTTCTTGTAAGAATTCTTTTGTGATATAACCAACTTCCTCAGTATTCAATGCAATGTAGCTTGCATTTGGCATTTTTTCTAGATTATTTGAGATTTCTCTGTCAAATACATGTAGTTTTGCATTACGTGCGCTATGAATAAGTGTTGTTTTTCTGTTTGTATCAAGTGCAGCTAAAGTGTCAAACATACTCATAAGTGGTGTAATACCAATCCCACCTGCGATGAATGTTACTGGTGCAATAGACGCTAGGTCTAATTGGAAGTCCCCTGCAGGTGCACTAACTTGGATACGATCACCAATACGTGCTTGGTTGTGTAGGTAAACTGATACTTTACCTTGAGGATCGTTTATATCTTCACGTTTTACTGAAATACGGTAAAATGCATCTTTGTTTGCAGCTCTTGATAAGCTATATTGACGGTTATGAACGAATTCTTCTCCAGGAATTTTCACTTGAATTGTAATAAATTGGCCTGGATTGTATTCAGGTAATACTTTACCATCAACTGGTCGTAAGTAGAATGAAGTGATTTCATCGTTTTCTTGCACTTTGTCAGCGATTTCAAATTCTTTGAAGAATCTCCATCCGCCTTCTTGATTTTCAGCTTCTTGGTACATTGCTTCTTCAGTTGACATGAATGCATCAGCGATTACGCCATATGCTTCTGCCCATGCGTTAATAATTTCATCAGTAGCAGCATCTCCAAGAACTTCTTTAATCGCTCCTAGTAAGAATTCACCAACGATTGGGTAATGTTCTGGTTTAATACCTAAGCTACGGTGTTTTTGAGAAATTTGGTGAACAACTGGCATAATTGCGCCTAGATTTTCAATGTGAACTGCTGCAGCATATACTGTGTTAGCTAGTGCTGCTTGTTGACGACCTTTAGCTTGGTTAGCATGGTTAAAGATATTTAATAATTCAGGATGTGCGGCAAACATATTTTTATAAAAAGTTTTTGTGATAGCATTTCCGTGTACTTCAAGTACTGGTGCAGTAGATTTTACAATATCCATAGTTTGTTGTGATAACATGGTCAACACTCCTTTTCTTTTAACAACTCAAAGATACACCCGTATTGCATTTAAAGCAATATCAAAAATACATCTTTAACAAAAAAGACATATTTAAAATACATCTTTTAAAATTAAGTGGATTTTTCACTATCATGGTATAATAGTATTAGAATGGTGGTGTAATGGATGCGATTAACACTATATACCGATTATTCTTTACGTGTCCTACTCTATCTCGGCTCGATGGATTCAGATAAATTAGCCACAATTAAAGAAATATCGGAATCATATGGAATATCTAAGAATCATCTAATGAAAGTAACCCATGAGCTTGGTAAGCTTGGATATATAGAAACAATACGTGGTCGTGGCGGTGGTATTCGGCTTGCGACTAAACCTGAAGAGATCGTTATTGGAAAAGTGATACGGCAAACGGAAGAAGATTTCTACTTAGTGGATTGTTTTAATCCTGAATCAGTAGGATGTATCATTTCTCCCGTTTGCAGTTTAAAAGGCGCTCTCAATAAAGCAATGCATGCATATTTAACTGTATTAGATGAATATACATTAAGTGACTTTCTTCATTCAAAAGAAGAATTGGCCGCATTATTGTTTAATAATAAGTAACCATAAGAAAACCTTTCGCCCCGTAAGTATGGCGAAAGGTTTTTATTGTCATTATACTGTTTTCATATTAGTTATTTATTTTTTACAGTTACTTTCACGTAATCTATCCAAAAATAAAAAGCCTATGAATGTTACATTCATAGACTTTAAATGCTTGTTTCTAATTATTTAGCTACAGCTTTTTTAGCAGCGTCTGCTAATTGAGCGAATGCAGCTGCATCGTTTACTGCAAGATCAGCTAACATTTTACGGTTAACTTCGATTTCAGCAACTTTTAAACCGTGCATTAAACGGCTGTATGAAAGACCATTAATGCGAGCAGCAGCGTTGATACGAGTGATCCATAATTTACGGAAATCACGTTTCTTTTGACGACGGTCACGATATGCATATTGACCTGATTTCATAACTGCTTGGTTAGCAACTTTATATAATGTGTGTTTAGAGCCATAGTAACCTTTAGCTAATTTTAAAACTTTTTTACGACGAGCGCGTGATACAGTACCGCCTTTTACGCGTGGCATACTAATTACCTCCTGCTATTCAATTACATGAATATGTTATATTTTCGAATTATTTAATGTTCGCAAGTAAAGATTTGATGCGTTTGAAGTCACCTGAAGAAACGATGTTTGCTTTACGTAGGTGGCGTTTTGCTTTTGTAGATTTGTTTGCGAATAAGTGGCTACCAAAAGCACGGTCATATTTTAATTTACCAGTACCCGTTTTTTTGAAACGTTTAGCTGCGCCACGGTGAGTTTTCATTTTTGGCATTTCGAATTCCTCCTAAACTGTTCGACTAAAACTTATTTTTTCTCGTTCTTAGGTTGAAGTACTAAGAACATGCTTCTGCCTTCCATTTTCGGTTTTTGTTCAACCGTTGCATATTCAGCACAAGCTTGTGCAAAGCGATCTAATACTTTTTGGCCGATTTCTTTGTGCGTAATTGCACGACCTTTAAAGCGGATAGATGCTTTTACTTTGTCCCCTTTTTCAAGGAACTTAATCCCGTTACGCAATTTTGTTTGGAAATCGTGTTCGTCGATTGAAGGACTTAGTCTTACTTCTTTCATCACGATAACTTTTTGGTTTTTGCGTACTTCGCGATCTTTCTTTTGTTGCTCGAACTTGAATTTACCATAGTCCATGATACGAGCGACTGGCGGCTTGGCTTGAGGAGCCACAAGGACAAGATCCAAATTTGCACGTTCTGCAATTGTTAAGGCTTCATTGCGTGATTTTACTCCAAGCTGATCTCCATTATGGTCGATTACACGAAGTTCACGAGCGCGAATGCCTTCGTTTACATACATGTCTTTGCTAATAACAATCCACCTCCAAGTAGTGTCGCGAATACATGGTTTGGGCTAGTTGCCCGATTGATCGGTACGGCTTATTTCGATGTCCACTAAAAAAGGGCGGACATAGTCGAAATGTCCGCCCGCAAGATATATGTACACGCGTAAATGCGTGATCCGTTCTATCATGTAACCTGTCAACACTAAATACTCTAGATCGATCAGGTGAGAAGCGGGCAGCCTCTACTTTCAACCACAAACTTGTATTCATTAACCTTTAATATATTATCATGAAACGAAATCCCTGTCAACAATTCTTCTCTATATTAAAAACATTTCTTTCTCATGTTTCAGTTAAGCAATTTAGGGCTATATACAAAGTGAAAAGTATTTCATAAGGAGGAGTCAAGAATATGACAATAAAGAAAATATTATTCATCTCAGAGCACGGTGACCCACTTGTTCCATTAGGTAGCAAACAAGCTGGCGGTCAAAATAACTATGTAAAACAATTAGCCCTTGCATTAGAGTACAATAATTATGAAATTGACGTTATTACACATTGGACAAATGATCAAGCACCACAAATTGAGAAATTTGGACATAACAATCGTGTAATTCGTGTTGCAGCAGGTCATAAAGGGCCAATCTTTAAAGATAATATTTTTCACTTACTCCCTCAGTTTTACAAAGAAATGCTTCAACTGATTGATATTAAACAGTATGCACTTGTTCATACCCATTATTGGATGTCCGGTATTTTAGGAAATACGTTAAAAAATCAATATCACCTTCCATGGGTTCATACAAACCATTCATTAGGAATAGCTAAAAAAAATGGGATTGGTGTAGCTAATGAAGTTCGACTTCAATATGAAAAGAAAATACTAACGAATGCAGACGAAATAATCGCAACTACTCCAAATGAGAAAGAGTTGATTGAAAGCACGGTTCCCTCTCCTACTTCTATAAAAGTAGTTCCTATCGGGGTATCCCCAAGATTTATCGATACACCATTTTCAACGAAACAAAGCCCCTATTATTTATATGTTGGACGTTTAGAAAAACCAAAAGGTATCTACGTATTATTAGAGGCATTTAAACTTTTACTGAAAAATCATTCAGTCCCAGATGAGATTAAATTATTGATTATCGGCGGAAGTAAAAACGCTGTAGATTTGATAACAAAAGATCCAAAAAATGAAGAACTTCAACAGGCAATTGTTGGCTTTGAAGATCGTATTTTGTTTTTAGGACCGAAAAATGAAAAAGAGCTTGTTCATTATTATAAAAACGCAATTGCCACGATTGTTCCTTCCTATTATGAATCATTTGGAATGGTTGCTGCAGAAGCACAAGCATGTGGATGTCCTGTTATTGCTTCAAAAGTTGGTGGATTACAAAATGTTGTCCTGCAGGAGCGAACCGGACTACATGTAACAAGTGGCGATCCCGAAAAATTTGCTGAAGCTATGGATATTCTCTTAAAGAATGGTCTATTGAATAATTTATTGGGGTACAATGCTAAATCTCTTGCAGAAAAGCATTTTGACTGGTCTGAAATTGCTATAAATATTAGTAACTTGTATGAGGAGTTGCAACATGAATATGTTCAAAAATAATATTATTGCCACAGATTTAGACAATACTTTAATAGGTAATACAAAGTCGTTGCAACAATTACTTTATCATTTAGAAAATGATTTTTCCACTATCTATATTACTGGACGTCATAAACAATCAGCAATTGAGTTATTAAATTTCCATCAAATTCCTATGCCAGAAGTACTCATTTGCGATGCAGGGGCAACAATCTATAACTCGCCTCAGTTTGAACAAGATATGATTTGGAAACAGCAAACTAAAAAACATTGGCAACCTCAAAAAATTAAATCGATTATGGAATTTCTACCTTCTATCAAGAAACAAAACTTGCCAAATGAAGAACGCCTATCTTATACCATATTAGACAGCAATATTGCTAATTCAGCCAAAATCAAATTAAAAAATAGTGATATTTCTTGTCATTGTATTTATAGCTCAGGCAAAGACTTCGATATATTACCTGCTCATACAAACAAAGGATCTGCATTACATTATGTGTTGCAAAATGCATCCTCGCATGCAAATATTCTTGTAGCCGGTGATTCTGGGAATGATACAGATATGCTTACAGAAGGATATCCAGCAGTTATTGTAGGCAATCATCAACCTGAACTTGAAAAACTGACTGGTATTCCAACCATATATTTTGCAAAAAAGTGCTATGCTGCAGGTATTCAGGAGGGTTGGAATCATTTTTACTCAAAGTCTCATCACTCACCCATACATGTTTAGTAATGTGTTTTTCAATCATCGATTATTCCATTGAAAAAGCGACTTTCCGTTTGAGAGAACGAAAAGCCGCTTTTAATATTAATCAAATGGTCTTAGCCTTTATGTGCAACGTCTTCTTGAATTGCTTTTAAGAATTCGTCGAATGGTACTGTTTCAGAATCTTTTGAGCCATAACGACGAACATTTACACTACCATCTTCTAATTCTTTATCCCCTAGTACAAGCATGTAAGGAATTTTCTTCATTTGTGCTTCACGAATCTTATAACCAAGTTTTTCGTCTCGGTAATCCATTTCTACACGGAAGCCTGCAGCTTGTAGTTTTTCTTCGACTTGTTTTGCATAGTCGAAGTGAACATCATTAGAAACAGGAATCACTTGTACTTGAACTGGTGATAACCAAGTTGGGAAAGCACCTTTGTATTCTTCGATTAAGAAGGCTACGAAACGTTCCATAGTTGATACTACACCGCGGTGGATTACGACTGGACGATGTTGTTTACCATCTTCACCAATATAGTTAAGGTCGAAGCGTTCTGGTAATAAGAAGTCAAGTTGAACTGTTGATAATGTTTCTTGTTTACCAATTGCAGTTTTTACTTGAACATCAAGTTTTGGACCGTAGAATGCTGCTTCGCCTTCTGCTTCATAGTAATCTAAACCAAGGTCATCCATTGCTTCTTTTAACATACTTTGTGCTTTTTCCCACATTTCATCATCATCGAAATACTTTTCAGTATCTTCTGGGTCACGATATGAAAGACGGAATTCATAGTCAGTTAAATTGAAGTCTTTATAAACGGATAAGATTAATTCAACTACTTTTTTGAATTCTTCTTTGATTTGGTCTGGACGAACGAAAAGGTGAGCGTCATTTAAAGTCATACCGCGTACACGTTGTAAACCAGAAACAGCTCCACTCATTTCATAACGGTGCATTGTACCAAGTTCTGCTACACGGAATGGTAGATCACGGTAAGAACGCATTGCTGATTTGTATACCATCATATGGTGAGGACAGTTCATAGGACGTAACACTAAAGTTTCGTTATCCATTTCCATTGGTGGGAACATGTCATCTTGATAGTGATCCCAGTGACCTGAAGTTACATAAAGTTCTTTAGAACCTAGTACTGGAGTATAAACATGTTTGTAACCAAGTGAAATTTCTTTGTCGACAATATAACGTTCAATTGTACGACGAATTGTAGCACCATTTGGTAACCATAAAGGAAGACCCATACCTACTAATTTGCTAGTAGTAAATAATTCAAGTTCTTTACCAATTTTACGGTGATCACGTTCTTTTGCTTCTTCAAGCATTTGTAGATGTGCTTTAAGTTCATCTTTTGTAAAGAATGCTGTTCCGTAAATACGTTGTAGCATTTTGTTATCTGAGTTACCTCTCCAATATGCTCCAGCAATTGATAATAATTTGAATTCTTTAATTTTACCTGTAGAAGGTACGTGTACACCACGGCAAAGGTCAAAGAAATCACCTTGTTCATATATTGAAACTTGTTCATCTTCAGGAATTGCTTCTAGAAGTTCAAGTTTGTATTCATCATCAATTTCTTCAAAGCGTTTTTTTGCTTCTGCACGAGATACATCATGTCGAACGACTTCAATATTTTCAGCAACGATTTTCTTCATTTCTTTTTCGATGCGTGGGAAGTCTTCAGAAGTAATTGGTTCTGGAGAATCGATATCGTAGTAGAAACCACCTTCGATTACTGGACCAACACCAAGTTTTACTCCAGGGAATAATCGTTTTACAGCTTGCGCTAAAAGGTGAGCTGTTGAATGGCGCAATACTTCAAGTGCCTCATGATCTGTTGGTGTAATGATTGCAATTGTTCCATCTTCTTCAAGTGGAGTTTTAGTATCAACTAAAACATCATTGAATTTACCAACGATTGCTTTTTTACGTAATCCAGGGCTAATAGAAAGTGCTACAGCATCAGTAGTGATACCTTTTTCAAACTCTTTTACTGAGCCATCAGGGAATGTTAACTTAATCATGTCTGCCATAAATAATCTCTCCTTTTTTTGTATTCTAGAGCTCTGGGCCACATATAAGTGCTGAGGGCGCTCGTTCAGCTGCGACAATCACTGGAGGGCTCGAATCGAAAGCATGTTTTAGCTTTCGACCGAGAGAACGAAGTGACTCGAGCAGCTAGCGCCCGAAGCCGGATACCATTTAGTGCTGAAGCGGCTCGTTCAGGCCTGACAAGCGTTGGAAGGCCCGAATTGAAAGCATCTTTTCAGCTTTCAACCGAGGGACTGCTTTAAGGAAGATAGCCTAAGTACGCGACATCGTGTCGTAACGGCTATCGGGTACGCATCCTGCGCACCCCGAAGGCCTAGCCGCTGAAGCCGGATACCATATTAGTGCTGAAGCGGCTCGATGGAATGATAGCCTAAAAAAAGTACAGATTGTCCAATAGCTATCAGGATCACATCATGTGCACCCTCATCCGCACACAAAAAACCCCGTCCGCAAAGGGACGAGGTTTGTACTCGTGGTTCCACCCTTCTTCCTTCTATACATGAAATAAATACATGTGTAGATGAAGCTCTAGTTCGGCTAACGGGCCGCTACCGTCGACAATTACTGGTATTTCACTGTCGCTGCTCCAAGGCGGTAAATTTTGTGCCGGTACTAAGAAGCTTTCACCAATCGCTTCTCTCTCTTTATAGTCGTACAGAAAATTGTTGTCCTTTTCTAAGCATTTCTTATTAGATTATGTCTGCAATTATATAATGAAATATTTTTAAAATCAAGTGTCATTTAAGTCTTGATTGATCCTTAATCAACCTTGATAAAGTCTTCTATTTTCGCCAATCATTTCAAAGTCAGTAGTTAAGGTTTTAATGCGTTCCATAATTCGTGCTGCTTTAATGACATCTACTTCCCCTTTTTGAGTTGTAGCGAAATGATTTTCAAGTTGGTCGTAATTATAATTTGATGTTATAAATACTGGCAATCCTTCATTCATTCGGAATTGCAAAATTGTGCCGATAATTTCATCTCTTGTCCATGCAGATAAATTTTCTGCGCCTAAATCATCTAGCATTAGTACCGGTGCCCTTTTCACAAAATCCACTTTATCTTGGAGTGATTGGTCTTGAATGGAACTTTTTAATTCACTTAAAAAATCAGGTACATAGACCATCACTGTTTTAATTTCCATTTTAGCCAATTCGTTTGCAATAGCTCCAAGCACATAAGACTTACCCACACCGAAATTACCGTAAATATAATAACCACTTCTCGGAAGATTTCCTGTTTTACGTACATTTTGAATAAATAATTCCGCAAAATTACGAATGGCCATCTTTGATTCATTGCTAGTGTCTAAATCACTAATCTTAGCCTTTAAGACGTCTTTCGGCATATGCATACTTGAGATCATCGAAGCAGCTTTACGACGAGCATCTTCCATTCTCTTTGTTTGGCAAGGTACATATTCCACATCAATTTGACCTCTAATGATTGTTAGTTTCGGGACAAACCCATTAATAGCATTTTTACAAGTAGCGACAGACTCACATTGGTCGCAATCATGTTGTAGGTTGACGTATTCATAAAGCTTTCCTAAACCTCTTTCCACCATTTCACGATTAGCAATTTGATCGTTTTCGGCAAGGAATTTTTGAACTCCCTTATCTTCCAGGATTTCTTTTTGCATTTCTGCATAACGTGCTTGGAATTGTGAATCCATCATCTTTTTTAATTCGTTGTTGATTGGCTCCATTATGAATCCACCTCTCCTTCATTCATTCCTAGTTTTTTCATTATTTCTTTACGTTTCTTTTCATAATCGGTTTGATTTGTTTCTAATTTCTTTTCTTCTGATTTTTTTTGTTGTTTGGCCTTATTTTCATAATACCAATCTGGCACATTTTGTTTATTTACTTGCTTTCCTTTTGGAATAAATTGTTTTCGTTTTTTTGTTTCTTGATATTCCTTTGCAAAATGTAACGCTTGTTCTGCTGTTTGGATATTATTCTTTTGCCAGTTGGAAGCAATAGCTTGTAGGAATGCACTATTCAAGTTTGCATTACTTAAATAATATGCATAGTGAATTAGAACATTTATTACTGGAGTCGGTATGTCATATTTTGATGTAAAATCTTGAACAACCTTTACGTCTCGTTCAAATGGTGTCTTCCCTTTTACAAGCATTGTCAGTAAGTTAGTTGGAGTCACATTATTAAAAATGGGTGATAATTCTTTTATAAGTTGATCAATATTTGCGTAATCAGAGTCCAAAAACTGTGGTAGCTGATAAAATGCACCTGCACAAGCCTTTAGGATTTTATATTCTTTAGAATAATCTTTTGCTTCTGTTGATACACTTTGTTTCAGATATTTGATTTCATTTGCATTCATTTCTTCAAATTCTCTCGCTAACTTCATCGCTTCTCTTGCTGTTTTGACACCGGTATTACGCCAATGTGAAGCGATTGTTTCGATATACTTCCGATTCAGCTTCCCGTTGTTACGCAAAAATACATAATGGATTAGTACATTTACTACCGGGGTTGAAATACCGTATTGCATAACTAAATCTTCTACTAGTTGGCGGTCATTAGGAAATGGTTCTTTCCCACCAGCCACTGCCTTTAATACATCAATCGGTGAAGAAGTTTCAAACCATCGTATTAACTCAGCTTCCATTGGGTCAATGTCTTCTTCGACTACTTCATTTTGCTTAAAAACCTCTTGTTTTTGCTGTTGCTTTTTTATGACTGATTGCATCTCAGGAGGCTCTTTAGATACAGTGAGTTTATAGTAGTCTGCCGCTTCTTTTTTTAGACGTAAATCACTTAGTTCCATTTTGTCATCTAGTGCAAGTAAAATAATTTTCTGCATATCAAGTGGCGTTAAATGATACAGAAAGGCTAATTTCGCAATGGTTGCCTTTACTTCTGCAGTTAATACAGAAGAGGGTACAAGCTGCTCAGAGAGACTTGCTCTTAAAAGTCTAAAATCAAATTCTTCATAGTTAAATGGAAGTTCTTTTGGTTTCTCTTGTAATCCAGTAAGTTGAATTTCATCAGAAGGCAAATTGTGCTGAACAGGTCGATAAACATCTGTAAATGTTCTAGATACTTCCTGATAGCCATAATTCGACATTCCTTTTGAAACAAAACGTTGACGTAAATTTCGATAACTTGATTCACCAATTTTACTAAATAAGAACATCGATAATAACGGATCATCGAAGAAAGTTGCCGCATCAAGCGGTGGCATTACATCATAGATGAAGGAGCGCATTTCTTGTTGGTCTTTACGAAAAGTTCGCAGTAAACCAATAGCCTCTAATGCAATACGTGACTCAAAAATTTTACCAATTGGTAAATTCAAAGCATTCATCAAATGATAATGCGACATTGAATTAGCATCTACATTTTCTCCCTCTGCCCATAGCAAAAAATAGAGGCCAATCGGCTCAGCTCCAATTAATGGTTGATATAATAGTGTAATCAACTTTCTATCATAACTTGAAAGAGGGAATGGTACACGAATGGATAGACGGTCAACAGGCTGCAATTCTTTAAATAAATTTACCAACTATACTCCCTCCAAATATCACTTACTAGACTCATTCTTTAGATTGTTTTTCAATTAACTCTCTTAGCTCATCGATAAACACATTTATATCTTTGAATTGACGATATACAGAGGCAAAACGTACATAGGATACTTCATCAATCTTAGAAAGTCGGTCCATAACCATTTCTCCAACCTCTTCTGTTTTTACTTCTGCATTCCCAATTCTTCGCAAATCTTGCTCAATGTTAAACACTAAATCTTCTAATACACTCAGTGCAACAGGGCGCTTTTCACATGCACGTATTAGACCCCTGAGTACTTTTTCTCGACTAAATTCTTCGCGTGAACCATCTTTTTTAACAACTATTAGAGGCATTTCTTCTACTTTTTCAAAAGTTGTGAAACGAAAGCTGCATGATTCACACTCACGGCGTCTGCGAATAGCTTTATTGTCATCGACAGGTCTACTATCAATAACTTTCGTTCCATTATATTGACAAGCTGGACATTTCATATTTTTTCTCTCCTGATTTCACAACATATTAGTTTATCTATTATAGCAAATAATAATGATTTATATCGAAAAAAAGAGTAGAAAATCCTCATTACAACCAAAAACATTACGAAATATCGTCAATTTTTGACCCTTTTGATTAATAATCTGTTCCATATTTTCATTTTCTAATATTCTAGAAAAAAATCCTTCTAACCTAGTTGGTTAGAAGGATTCGTAAATATAGAAAGAATTTGATTTACTTAAGCATTTACTGTTTCTTTCAATTCAGCAACCACTTTTTTAGTTAAATCTACAACGCGTGCAGAGTAACCCCATTCGTTGTCATACCAAGCTATAACTTTAACTTTACGATCTCCAATTGTCATTGTTGTAAGACCATCGATTGTAGCTGAAGCTGGGTTCGTATTATAGTCTTTTGATACAAGTGGTTCCATACTGAAATCTAAAATTCCTTTCAATGGACCATTTGCAGCTTTTTTGAAAGCCTCATTTACTTCTTCAGCAGTAACATCTCTTTGTAAATCTACTACTAAGTCTACTAAAGAAACATTAGGTGTTGGTACACGTAGCGCCATACCATGTAATTTTCCTTGTAATTCAGGTAGTACAAGAGTTAAAGCTTTTGCAGCACCTGTAGATGTAGGAATAATAGATTCAGCACATGAACGAGCACGACGTAAATCTTTATGTGGATTATCTATATTTTTTTGGTCATTTGTATAAGAGTGAACTGTAGTCATTAAACCATTATCGATTCCAAATGCTTCATTTAAAACTTTTGCAACGGGTGCAAGACAGTTTGTAGTACAACTTGCATTTGAAATAATATCATGTTTTGAAAGATCTAATTTGTCGTCATTAACACCCATCACGATTGTTACATCTTCGTTTTTACCTGGTGCAGTTAAAATTACTTTTTTCGCACCTGCTTCTAGATGTAATGCAGCTTTACTGCGTTCGTTAAATTTACCAGTTGCCTCAATAACAATATCGACACCTAATTCTTTCCATGGTAAGTTTTGTGGATTACGATCATTTACAATCTGAACACGTTTTCCATTTACAACGATTGCGTCTTCTTCTGCAACTACTTCTCCATTAAATCTACCGTGAGTTGTGTCATACTTAATTAAATGTGCTAATGTTTCTGTTGGGTAGCTTGCATTAATAGCTACGATATTTAAATCATCTTGCATGATCGCTTGACGGAACACCATACGTCCTATACGGCCAAGTCCGTTAATAGCAATTGAAGTCATGAATAAAATCCTCCCTGTATACTCCGTAACATATTTGTCTTAGGTTTAGGATTAGTATAGCACATTCCATGGAAAGTAGAGCATATTATATAACATAAATTATAGTTTATTTTTTCGGAATTTTTGCACAATTATTGAATAATGTCCCACAAATCCAGTATTTTCAACAGTTGAGCACGCGTATTTTCTAAATTTCCATTATTATAAATAACAGCATCTGCTCCCTTTTCCTTTACTGAAATTGGCAACTGAGAAGTAATTCTTGCTTTCGCTTCTTCCTCAGTTAATTGATTTCTTTCCATTAATCTTATTAATTGAGTATCCTCATCTACAGATACTACTAAAATTTTTTCTACGAAATGTTCTAATCCACTTTCAAATAATAATGGAATATCCATTACAACATGTTTTTCTCCATTGTCGAGCCATTCATCCCGTTGTCTCAGCATTTCTTTACGAATTGCAGGATGAATAATGTCGTTTAATTGTTTTCTTTTTCCTGGATCATGAAAAATAATTTCTCCTAGTTTTGAACGATTAAGTCCACCGTTTTCTAATAAAATTTCCTCTCCAAAAACTTCCACAATATTGTTCAGTGTTTCTGTTCCTGGTTCAACAACTACTCTAGCTACGAGATCAGCATCCACAATTTTAAGATCCAATTCTTGTAACATTTTAGCTACAGTACTTTTTCCACTAGCAATACTTCCTGTTAATCCAATTATCATTTTGTTCACTCACCTTTAATGTTGACATTTAGGACAGTACACTGAGTTCCTTCCTGAAATTACCATTTGCTTCGTATTAGTATGACACATTGGGCACGCTTTCTTTCCATACATTTGTAAGCGGTCTTGCATACCTCCCGCTTCTCCATTAATATTTCGATAATCTGAAATACTCGAACCACCTGCATCGATACTTTCTTGAAGAATCGCTACTATTGTATGGAATAATTCTCTTTTTCGTTTATCACTTATTCGCGAAAGTTTTCTTGCGGGGTGAATTTTCATACGAAATAGTGATTCTGTTGCATAGATATTGCCACAACCCGCAATAACTTGACCATCCATGATGACTTCTTTAACGGGTTTATCTGCATACTTTGGCAGTTTTGATTTTTCCAAGAAATACTTCAAAGCATTTTCGGAGAATGGCTCAGGTGCTATTTCAAGAAGCGGTGGATACTCTTCAATTGAATGCAAAAATCGCATTTCTCCGAAGCGACGAATATCCGAATATACAAGAAATTCATCTTTTTCAAAAGTGAATACAATATGTATGTGCTTTTGAAACTTTTCTTCTGTTATTTCATCCAATGAATGCACATAAAACCATGCACCGGTCATACCTAAATGGTTGACCAGTACATAGTCTACATTGTTTTTTTCTAAATAGAATAATATATACTTCGATCTTCTTTTGACTTCTCTTATTTGCATACTTTCTAATGCATATGAAAATTCAGAAGGATCCATTCCTTTTATAATACAAGCTTTGCCTTCATCTATTGACTTGCAAATTGTATTTGAAACCTGTACGTGACGAATAATTTTACCCGTCACGACTGGTTTTAGTGCACGCACAACCCCTTCTACTTCAGGTAATTCTGGCATGCAATCACTCCTTTACCCCGCATTAACTGGCTTTTGACACAACCTCAAGGCTTTAGAAAATTCAGAAGAAACATAGGTAGTAGATAACTGCCCGAATGCTCGCTGTAGCTCCGAGCCAGCCTCGAGGTCATAAGCCTGTACAACTCTGGTGGGTTAGCAGGACGTGTCGAACTTAATCGTAGCTCCGCTACTATCTTAGCGACAGTAGAAGACGGCCAACTAACAAGTCACGTCCTGTACATAAAAAACCCCACTGATTGAAGTTTCACTTTATTTCGTTTCATACCAAGTTTTTCCTGATGCAAAATCTGCTTTTAAAGGTACTTTTAATTGGAACGCATTAGCCATTACTTCAGGTACCAATTTTTCTAATATTTCTATTTCGCTTTCAGGTGCTTCGAAAATCAGCTCATCATGTACTTGTAATAACATTTTCGCTTGCAATTGATGTTCATCTAATGCTTTTGCCATATCAATCATAGCTTTTTTGATAATATCTGCCGCACTTCCTTGAATTGGAGTGTTCATAGCTGTTCGTTCTGCAAAACTACGTAGATTAAAATTGGAACTATTTAAATCCGGAAGATAACGGCGACGATTTAATATTGTAGTGACATAACCCTTTTTCTTTGCGTCTTCTACAATATTCTTCATATAATCTTGAACACCTGGGAAGCTATTTAAGTACCGTTCAATAAACTCAGCCGCTTCCTTTCTCGTTATATTCAAGTTTTGAGATAGCCCATAATCACTTATGCCATATACAATACCGAAGTTAACTGCTTTTGCAGCACGTCTCATATTTGATGTAACATCTTGCTCCTCTACATGGAAGACATTCATTGCTGTTTTAGTATGAATATCCATATCATGAATAAAAGCATTAATTAGATTTTCATCATTGGACATATGTGCAAGGACACGTAATTCAATTTGAGAGTAATCGGCCGCAAACATTTTCCATCCTTCATGGGAAGGGATGAATGCTTGGCGAATTTTCCGTCCTTCTTCTAAGCGTACTGGAATGTTTTGTAGGTTAGGATCAGTTGAGCTTAGGCGACCTGTTGAAGTTAAAGCTTGTTGATAGCGAGTATGAATTTTTTGATCTTCTTCATGAATTTCCTTCAATAGGCCATCTATATAAGTTGATTGTAATTTTCCAAGTTGTCGATATTGCAATATGTGTTGAATAATTTCATGTTCTGAAGCTAGTTTATCTAATACATCAGCAGCAGTAGAATACCCCGTCTTTGTCTTCTTAATAACAGGTAGTCCAAGTTTTTCAAATAAAATGACACCCAGTTGTTTTGGTGAATTGATATTAAACTTTTCCCCTGCATATTTGTAAATCTCTTCTTCAATATCTTTTAATTTAGTTGTAAGCTCTGCGCCAATTTCGATTAATCGACTGCGGTCAACTGCAACACCATCGCTTTCCATTTGGCTTAAAATACCTGCAAGTGGTAATTCTAAATGGTTATAAAGCTCATATTGTTCGTTTTCTTTTAGACGTTCTTCAATCTTACTTTGAAGCGTTAGAACGGCAGTTGCTTTTCGACTAGCATGTTCTGCTATAACATTTCCTTCTGGTACCGATTTCTTTGCCCCTTTACCATAGACCACATCATTCGTTTGAACATCTGTATAGCCGAATTCTTTGGCAACTACGGCTACATCATCAGATGACATGGCAGGATTAAGAATATACGCAGCTAATAATAAATCAAATTCAATCCCTTTTAGTTTGATCCCACTACGATACAAGGCAGCTTGAGTTGCTTTTGAATCAAATACATACTTTTTCATCGAATCATCTTCCAGCCAAGCAATTAATTCTTTTGACTCCAAAGCTTTTTCAAATGGAATATAATACGCTGTGTCTCCTGCAGTTAAAGCAATTCCATAACTTTCACAAGTATGATAATGTTCATCTGCTAATTCTAAATGGATAGCCATCGGACTAGACAATTGCTCTTTTGTAAAATGATCGACTACCTCAAATTTAACCTCAGCTGTCTCTTTTGCCTCTGTTTCATAATTACTTTTTTCGATTAATGATTTAAAAGATAAATCTTGCCATAAAGCAAATAGTGTATCGACATCTGGTCCCACGTAGGCTAATTCATCGATAGATACTTCTATTGGAGCATCACGATTAATCGTTGCTAGTTGTTTACTCATTTTCGCTTGTTCTTCATTATTCACTAGCTTTTCTTTCAACTTTGCTCCACTTACTTCGTCAATATGTTCGTAAACTTCCTCTACTGTTTTGAATTGAGAAAGTAGTTTTATTGCTGTTTTTTCACCGACCCCAGGGACGCCAGGGATATTATCTGAAGAATCACCCATTAATCCTTTCATGTCGATGATTTGATGAGGTGTAAGGCCGTATTTTTCATTGATATGATCAGGCGTATAATGTTCAATATCTGTCATACCTTTTCGTGTAATATATACAGTTGTACGTTCGGATGCTAATTGTGTTAAGTCTTTATCTCCCGAAACAACAACAACTTCTAAGCCCTGTTCATCAGCTTGTTTGCTCAATGTGCCAATAATATCATCAGCTTCATACATTTCTAATTCGTATTGTTTAATCCGATATGCATCGAGTAATTTTCTTAGATAAGGGAATTGTTCGGATAGTTCTGGTGGTGTCTTTTGTCTACCACCTTTATATTCTGAATACGTTGAATGGCGGAATGTCGTTTTTCCAGCATCAAATGCAACGAGCATTTTAGTTGGCTTTTCTTCTTCTAGTATTTTTTGTAGCATCGTTGTAAATCCATAAACTGCATTCGTATGGATACCTGAATCATTTGTAAGTAACGGCAAAGCAAAAAATGCTCGATACGCCAAACTATTACCATCCAATAAAAGTAGTTTTTCCTTCGTCATATGGCACACTCCTAAAATTTAAATGAATCGTTTATGTGATCAATTCATCTCTTTTACTTAATTTAGATATATCATTAGCTATTCTAAATATATATTTTACCATGCAAACAATTGGAAAGGAAAAGTGTGGCTATGTAATATGCGAAAAAACGTTCGATTTTTAGTTGATATATTTTATAGGAGAAAAATAGAGGAGATCTATCTCAATAAAATAAGAGAGTGCTATTATATGCGACTCTCTTAAAAAATAATAATTTGAAGGGGGCTTCGGTTATTAGTATAAGTTCACTCTTTGTAGATTGTATAAAGCCAGTGTAAAGATATTGTAAATGCTTTACAATTTAATATATTTTAGTTACTAAATCTACCTTTTAGCAAAAAGTTATTAAAATAAGTTGGAATTATTATGTTTGCTTTTACTAATAAGCTTTTGGAAATATTAGACGAATTGTCGTTCCCTTTCCAACGATACTATCAACTTGAATTTTCCCATGGTGCCCTTCAACTAAGTGTTTCACTATGGCTAATCCTAAACCAGTTCCACCTGAATTACGGCTACGAGCTTTGTCAACTCTATAAAATCGCTCGAATAAACGTGGAATCTCTGATTTTTCAATACCTATGCCCTCATCCGCTACTTCCAAAATAGCTTTCTTATCTTTTTCATATAAACGTACAGTTATTTTGGTATCTTCTGGCGAATAGTTTATGGCGTTGACCATCAAATTCATTACAACTTGAACTAATCGATTTGGGTCACCATTGATGTATATATCATCATCAATTATTGCTTCAAATTGCATATTTTTTTCTTCCATTTTTTGATGTGTCATTTCTGTTGTTCGAACGATAATATCACGTAAACTTGTTTTTTCCATATTGACAGTAAAGCCGTCTTTTTCAATCTTGGATAAATCCAATAAATCATTTACAAGCATTTGCAAACGATTACTTTCTTTATTGATGATTTCTAAAAAGCTTAGCAATGTATTTTGATCTTTATAAGCACCATCTAGAAGTGTTTCAGAGAAACCCTTGATTGATGTGATTGGTGTTCTAAGTTCATGAGATACATTCGCCACAAAGTCCTTACGAATTTGTTCCAGCTTTTTAAGTTCTGTAATATCATGCATAACAATTACGACACCTAGCCATAAGCCATGCTCACCAACTACAGGGGCACCATATACTTCCATATCGCGATATTCATGCTGAATTTTGATATGAATTTGTTTTCTATAAGGTACTTCAGTCATAAACACATGATCCACAAACTCTTCTAATTCATAGGGTAGGCCTAATTCACGGAAAAGCTGTCTTTGCACGTCTTCATACGATTGATCGAACAGTTCAGTAAAAACCCTGTTGACTATTGTAATATCTCCTTCTCTTCCAATCATAATCAAAGCGCTACCCATATTTTCAATCAATGTTTTTAAACGCTCTTGCTCTATTTCACGTGTAATCATAATATCTTGTAAATTCCTAGCTAGTACATTCACAGCTTTACTCAAGCGTAAAGTTGGCGACCCGGTAATCTCATATGCTCGCGCTCGATAATTTCCTTTTGCTAACTCAAAAGCAGTCATCATAACGTTATCAATCGGTTGAGATAGATTTTTGATAAGGCGGAAAGTGACGACTAATAGAATGATAAAAACGGTTATAAAAACAATTGTAAGCAATGCCCATAACTCTACGCGAAAAGCTGGTATATTTGGAATACTCGTGGTAGCAGTTAATGAATCTAATAATGCATTATTTTGTGAATTGGTTAAGTGAATATTTTGTTGTTCTATTGTACGAATGAGATTTTCCTTTGATTGACTCATATTCGCATTAACAGAATCCTTCGCTAAGAGAGGGAAAAGCTGACCGAGTGTAAAAGCAAGGCCAGCTAATGTACTTATATACAATAATCCAAGGGAGAATAATAGCCGGAAACGTAATGATTGCATTAATTTTTTGGCTCCTCAAATTTATAGCCCAATCCACGAATCGTTTTAATAAATTTAGGTTTACGGCTATTTTCTTCAATTTGATCTCGCAAATGGCTAATGTGTACATCAACAATACGAGTATCCCCCGCAAAGTCATAATGCCAAACAGCACTTAATAATTGGTCTCGTGTTAATACGCGGTTCTTGTTTTCTATTAGATACATTAATAATTCAAATTCCTTAGGTGTGAACTCTAATAAATTATCGTCCAAAAATGCTTCAAAACGATCAGGATATATATTCAAATGCCCAATATGATACGTTTTCTCTCCTACAGCTGGTTCATCATCCTGAGTCTCTTCAATAACTTTCGATCGTCTTAGAACCGCCTTAACGCGTGCCATTACTTCTCTAGGACTAAATGGTTTTGTCATATAATCATCCGCACCTAGCTCAAGGCCAAGTACTTTATCAAACTCTTCATCCTTTGCAGTAAGCATGATGATCGGCGTATTCATCTTTTTCATACGTAATTCTTTACAAACTTCCATACCATCTAACTTTGGCAACATTAAGTCTAATAATATTAAATCTGGCTTTTCTGAAATTGCCTTGTTTAATCCATCTTGGCCATCATTTGCAGTAATTACATCATAACCAGCCTGATTTAAATTGTATTGCAATAAGGTTGCAATTGAAATTTCATCTTCTACTACTAAAATTTTTTTTCTCATAATGTGTGCCTCCGCAACTGATTTGAAACCCCCATCTCAAATCGATTTGCTCTAAAATTAAAATTACTAATTACTTTGGATGTATAGGTGGTACAACTGTCACAGTACCCTCTAGAATGATTTCTTCATTTGAATTATTTCCTCTTACATTTACAACTACTTCTCTTTTCATTGTATCTATATGTTCAACAGTTAACTGAATTTGAATTGTTTCATAATGATATAATGGCTTTGGAAAACGAAATGTTTGTTCGCTGATATATGATCCTGCACCCGGCAAGTATTTTGAAATGGCAGAATTTACAAACCCCGTCAACATAATCGTCGGAACAACTGGTTTTTCATAGGAAGTTAAAGCTGCATAATCATGTTGTATATACAGAGGATTACTATCATTTGTTAAGCCCAAATATAATAATAAATCTTTGTCCTCTATTTTCTCTGTTAGCTGAATCGATTCCCCTACTGATAATTCTTCAAGCTGCTTGCCCAGCTTTCTTTTTTTATCAAGTAACACAGGATTCCCCCTTTGAAGTATTCAGTAATTTTATAGTATCAATAATCAATTAAAAAATCGAGTACGAATTGTAGATTGATACTGGATATCAGCTTTTTAAGCAATAATTATGAAAATAAAGGATAATTTGATTCATTATTATTTATTATACCTATATTTCATTATATTAATTCGCTCGTGCTTACGGATTTTTAACAATTCATACTAAATAAAAAACCGGATAGACAAATTCCAATCCGGCTTAGAAAGATGGGAAACAAAAAAATTCCCCTTATTAAAATTGAAAAAGGGAAAAGAGTATAAAACTCTTTTCCCTTTTTATTCAGTATGAATTAAAGATTTTTGATTAATTCGTCAGCGAATTCAGAGCATTTTACTTCTTTAGCGCCATCCATTAGACGAGCGAAGTCATAAGTTACAACTTTAGAAGCAATTGTATTTTCAACTGAAGCAGTGATTAAATTAGCAGCTTCGTTCCATCCTAAGTGTTCAAGCATAAGTACACCTGAAAGAAGTACTGAAGATGGGTTAACTTTATCTAAGCCTGCGTATTTAGGAGCTGTACCATGAGTAGCTTCGAAAATAGCATGTCCAGTTACGTAGTTGATGTTAGCTCCTGGAGCGATACCAATACCACCAACTTGTGCAGCAAGTGCATCAGAAATGTAGTCACCGTTTAAGTTCATTGTTGCAACAACTTCAAACTCTTTAGGACGAGTTAAGATTTGTTGTAAGAAGATATCAGCGATAGAATCTTTAATTAAGATTTTACCAGCAGCTAGAGCTTCGTCTTGAGCTTTATCAGCAGCTTCTTGACCTTGTTCAGCTTTAATAGCATCATATTGGTTCCAAGTGAAAGTTTGATCAGCGAATTCATTTTCAGCTACAGCATAGCCCCAAGCTTTGAATGCACCTTCAGTGAATTTCATAATGTTACCTTTGTGTACTAGAGTAACTGATTTACGTCCTTCTTTGATTGCATAGTTGATTGCAGCGCGAACAAGACGTTCTGTACCTTCTTTTGATACTGGTTTAATACCAATACCAGAAGTTTCAGGGAAACGAATTTTGTTTACACCCATTTCATTTTGAAGGAAGTTAAGAACTTTTTTAACTTCTTCTGAACCTTCTTTATATTCGATACCAGCATAGATATCTTCAGTGTTTTCACGGAAGATTACCATATCAACATTTTCTGGATGTTTAACTGGAGAAGGAACACCTTCAAAGTGACGAACAGGACGTAGGCAAACGTATAAGTCAAGTTGTTGACGTAATGCTACGTTTAGTGAACGAATACCTCCACCGATTGGTGTTGTAAGAGGACCTTTAATAGCGATTAAATATTCATTGATTTTATCTAAAGTTTCTTGTGGTAACCATTCGCCAGTTTTGTCGAATGCTTTTTGGCCAGCTAAAACTTCAAGCCATTGAATTTTTTTTTCGCCATTATAAGCTTTTTCTACTGCTGAATCGATTACGCGAGAAGCAGCTGCCCAGATATCAGGACCGATTCCGTCACCTTCGATGAATGGAATTACAGGGTTGTTTGGTACATTAAGTACTCCGTTTTCTACTACGATTTTCTCAGTTGACATTTATTCCTTGCCTCCTATATTCATACACGTAGGGCAGGAGCTATATTAGCGCTGCCCTACGATATTTAACATTATATCAGTTATCTTTCTTCAACTGGTACATATTTTTGTAATCCAGGTCCAATGTATTCTGCACGTGGACGGATTAAACGGTTGTTAGCATATTGTTCTAAGATATGTGCTACCCAACCAGACACACGAGAAACAGCGAATACTGGAGTGAATAAATCGTGATCGATACCTAGTGAATCGTAAACTGATGCAGAGAAGAAGTCTACGTTTGCTGGTAAGTGTTTTTGTTCTTGGATCATATCATGGATTTTAACAGACATTTCATAAAGTTCAGGATTACCTTTAAGTTTAGTCAATTTTTCAGACATTACACGTAAATGTTTTGCACGTGGGTCACCTTTACGGTAAACGCGGTGTCCGAAGCCCATGATTTTTTCTTTGTGATCTAATTTGTTTTGGATATATGATTCAACGTTGTCGATTGAACCAATTTCAGACAACATTTTCATAACTTGTTCATTTGCTCCACCGTGAAGAGGTCCTTTAAGAGCACCAATTGCTGCAGTAACGCCAGAATACATATCTGATAATGTAGCTACACAAACACGAGCTGTGAATGTAGAAGCATTTAATTCATGGTCAGCATGAAGAACTAATGCTTTGTTGAAAGCTTCTTCTTCAATTGGTTCTGGTTCTTTACCAGTTAGCATGTACAAAAAGTTAGCTGCATAAGAAAAGTCTTTTCTTGGTGCAATTGGTTCTTTACCAGCACGGATACGGCCAAATGCTGTAACTACAGTTGCCATACGAGCTTGTAATTTGATAGCTTTACGGTAGTTAGCTTCGTCGGACATATCTTCAGCATCTTCATCATATAAAGCTAATAGAGATACTACTGTACGTAAAGCTGCCATTGGGTGAACTGATTTAAGATCGTAAGTTTTGAAGTGGTCTAATACCGCTTGTGGCACTGCCATATTGTCAGCAAGTTGTTGTTTAAACTCAGCTAATTCGTCCGCTTTTGGTAAACGAGTATGCCATAGTAGATAAACTACCTCTTCAAAAGATGCGTGTTCTGCTAAATCATCAATGTTGTAACCTACGTAAGTAAGAGTATCATCAATGATTGAGCTAATTTTAGTTTCTGATGCTACAACGCCTTCTAAACCTTTAGTTGTTGCCATTATATCTCGCTCCTTTTAACACAATTTTGATAGTAATGTTGAACCTATTCAACTCTTCAAAATCAATATGAACCTATAAGTAAATCGCTTACATTTAATATTATAATAAATTTTGACGGCTTTGTGAATGAAAAACCTTCATTAGTGAAAAATTTGGATTTATGAAGAATATTTAAGCATTTTTGAGCAAATATAACGATTATTAAGTAAGTAGAAATTGGTAATATAGGAAGCTGGTGACACTATTTTCAAGTTTCTGGGTAAAAGTGCTATAAACAATATAAAGTTGTGGAGTTTTGTAATATTTTTAATAATCTTTGCTTGGTTCACACTTCCAGTCACTTTAGCAATAGTTTCAGCATATCTTCTATCTCCAATGCTTCAATTTTTACATAAAAAATTAAAATTACCTTCTTTTATAACTGCACTTATAACTGAAATACTAATAGTAGTAAGTTTTGCATTTGTTTTATTATTCCTCACTTCTGTTCTTATTGATACGCTACCTGTATTAAAGGAAAATTTATCAGATCAATCTTCGTTTATTCACATCCCTACTGCTGTAATGGAGCAAGTGCGTGACCAATTGTTTTCTCTATTCGATATAATGTTGGCCAAAATTTTTCAGTCTATACAGGATATCATGCAAAATTTAGTGGAAGTGACCATTTTTGTTGTAGCATTTTATTTTTCTTTATATGAAACAAGCAGGAATAGACATTGGTTTTTTGTCTATATTCCTGCTCGTTTTAGAAATCCTATTCGTAGCATTTTCGAAGAAGCTACAACATTATTTAGTTATTTCATCTCGGTTGAAGTTCGTTTATTATTAATAACTTTTGCATTACTATCTGTTGGCTTTTTTATACTTGGTTTTTCCCAACCAGTTGGAAAAGCATTTCTTATATCTATCTGTGATTTTTTGCCTTTTTTAGGTATAGGAATATTCTTAATCCCGATTAGTATCCTCTTTATGACAACAGGAAAAATGGCTCTAGGCATTCAATTAATTATTTTATATGTAGTCATTCAGCTTACGAGACAATTTGCTGAATCTATGATGTGGGCGTCTACCTTGCAAATTCGCTCAGTACACGCCTTCATCTTAAGTGCTATTAGTCTATTATTGTTTGGTGTGGCTGGAATTATTATTAGCCCATTTGTATTGTTGCTTGCAGTAAAACTACAGCGTCACCCTATTTTTGCATCAAAATAATTTGGCTATTTTTCATTTTCTTACGAAGCCAGTAATAGATAGCAGGTTTAAATAATTTTCTAGTCGCTGGTATTACTAGTAATATCCCTATAATATCTGAGACAAACCCAGGAAGTACAAGCACGATGGAGCCAATAAAAGTAAGGACTCCATCAATAATCGCATCTCCTGGTGCTTGTCCATTTGATATAGCCGTTTTTAATTGTTGAAAGGCATTGATTCCTTTCGTTTTAGCTAGATAAACACCTAATATCCCTGTCCCGATTACTAAAATAATCGTTGGAAATACCCCAATTAACTTTCCTGAGAGCAATACAATGGCTAATTCAAAAATTGGTACAGCTAATAATAACAAGAAAAATTTCCGCATTTTCTTCACCCCTTCTTAGAGTTCAGATCATGAACAAAATTAGAATGCGGCTGTTTTATAAAATTCTTGAAGATCCGTAGTAAATAACGCCTGATACAGCATCCATTGAAACTTCTTGGTTATTTTTAATTAGTTTTGTTGCATCTTTTACTCCGACGATTACTGGAATCCCTAGACTAAGACCAACCACAGCAGCATGACTAGTTAAGCCACCTTCTTCTGTGATCAATCCAGCGCATTTTGAAATGCTTGGCATCATTTCACGATCTGAACCAATTGTTACAATAATGCGATTTGTCGAATCTTGCGCTAAAGCTTCTTCAGCATTGCGGACAACTAATGCTTTACCTATTGCTGTTGATTTACCGATACCTTGACCTTTTGTTAACATATCGCCAATAACATGTAATTTCATTAAGTTTGTCGTACCTGCTTGTCCTACTGGCACACCAGCAGTAATAACGACTAGATCACCATGTTTTACATAGCCCTTGTCTAAACTTTGTTGGACAGCTTGTTCTAATACTTCATCTGTAGAAGTAACTTGAGAAGCTACAACAGGTGTGACGCCCCATACTAGGCATAGGTTGCGGCATACTTCGTCTGATGAAGTCATAGCAATAATTGGTACACCAGGACGATATTTTGCAATCATTTTTGCTGTATTACCACTTTCAGTTGGAGCTAATATGGCCGATACTTGTAGATTTAATGATGTATGTGCAACAGCTTGGCTGATTGCTTCAGTCATGTTTGAACCTTTTTCTTTGCTACGTTGGTTGACAATGCGTTTATGGTCAAGCGTATCTTCAATTCTACTTGCAATTTTGTTCATAGTTTTAACTGATTCTACTGGATAAAGCCCTGCAGCTGTTTCTCCTGAAAGCATAATAGCATCTGTTCCATCAAGGATTGCGTTCGCAACATCACTCGCTTCAGCACGAGTTGGACGAGGATTACGTTGCATTGAATCTAGCATTTGAGTTGCAGTGATGACAGGTTTACCTGCGCGATTACATTTTTTTATTAAACTTTTTTGTACAACCGGCACTTCTTCTGCTGGTATTTCTACGCCTAAATCTCCTCGTGCAACCATAAGCCCATCTGATACTTGAATAATTTCATCGATATTATCGACGCCTTCTTGGTTCTCGATTTTAGGAATGATATGAATATGAGTAGCGCCATTATTTTCTAATAATTGGCGAATCTCCATAACATCTGATGGACGGCGAACAAACGAAGCTGCTATGAAGTCTACTTTTTGTTCAATACCAAATAAGATATCTTGCGCATCTTTTTCAGTAATACCTGGTAATTGAACTGAGACTCCAGGGACGTTAACGCCTTTTTTATTTTTAAGTACACCTGCATTTTCAACCGTTGTATGAATTAAACCTTGTTCTTTATCGATTCCTGTTACGTGTAATTCAACTAAACCATCATCTAATAAAATGACTGACCCAACTTGAACATCATCAATGAGTCTTTCATAGGTAATGGAAAAGACTTCTTGGTTGCCAAGTACTTCTGTCATGGAAATATCAATACTTTGACCAGTTACAAGTTCAATCGCATCATTTTCCATATTATGAGTACGAATCTCAGGGCCCTTTGTATCAAGTAAAATGGCTACGACTTTCCCTGTCTTTTTCGCTGCTTCGCGAATCGCTTGAATTCGCGCTCCATGTTCCTCATGACTACCATGAGAAAAATTTAAACGAGCAACATTCATACCTGCTTCAATTAATGCAACCAATGTTTCTGGTGATTCACTTGCGGGACCAATAGTACAGACAATTTTAGTATTTCTCATAGTTTTTACCACTCCAATTTGTTAAATCGATAATTCTTTCGATAAGGTATACATTGATAATTCTGCTTTGTGTTCTTTATTAAATGCTTCTTTCAAATCATAGTCTACCACCTCGTGATTGCGAATTCCAATTGCTACTCCCCCGCGGTCTTCCATTAATACTTCAACCGCTTTTGCACCAAGTTGACTAGCAAGAACCCGATCTCTTGCTGTTGGTGAGCCTCCTCTTTGGATATGCCCTAAAACAGATACACGAGTTTCAATATTTGCTTTTTCTAATAGCTGATTTGCTAATTCTCCGCCAGACATAACACCTTCTGCTACGATGATAATACTGTGTTTTTTACCGCGTTCAGACCCTAGTTTTAATCTTTTTACTAATCCATCTAAGTCATTTGGTACTTCAGGAATAATGATCGTTTCAGCGCCACCAGCAAGACCCGCCCAAAGAGCTAAGTCTCCAGCATCACGTCCCATTACCTCTACAATAAAGGAACGTTCATGTGATGTAGCTGTATCACGAATTTTATCGATACAATCTATAACAGTATTTAATGCTGTATCAAAGCCAATGGTATAATCTGTACCAGGAATGTCATTATCAATCGTTCCAGGAACACCTATACAAGGAAAGCCTTTATTTGATAAAGCTAGTGCACCTCGATATGAACCATCCCCACCAATTACTACAAGACCTTCAATTCCTTGTTTTTTTAATTGTTCTATTCCCGTTTGTTGAACTTCATCTGTTTTGAATTCAGGACAACGGGCAGAATATAATACTGTTCCACCTCGTTGAATAATATCCCCTACATCACCAGCATCTAAGTCTTTCATATTTCCTTCAATAAGACCTTGATATCCATGATAAATTCCTGCTACTTCAATGCCATGATAGAGTGCTTTTCTGACAACCGCGCGGACTGCAGCATTCATACCAGGAGCATCTCCACCACTTGTTAATACTCCTATCTTTTTCATCTGTACCAATCCTCCTGACAGTTATAACTATAACACATGTATATATGTATGAAAATTAACTACCCCTCTTTTTTGATAGAAAGAGGCTGATTCAAACGATTGTAAGCATTCGTTTAAAGCAGCCTATATCCATTCATTATTTTAACTTGTCAGACGTCTTTTGCAAACTATTATTCAGAGTAAACACCAATTTTTCTAAACTTATTGTATCTTTGTTCAATTAATTCATCTTCTGAAAGCGATTGTAACTCTTTTAATGATTTAAGTAATACGTCTTTTAAATAGTGAGCTTGCGTTTTAACATCTTTATGAGCTCCTCCTAATACTTCAGGAACAATTTCCTCAATGATTTCTCCTTCTTTTAAATTAGGAGCTGTAATTTTCATTGCCTCTGCAGCTTTTTGTGCAAGAGATGCATCTTTCCATAAAATTGAAGCTGCCCCCTCAGGAGATATTACGGAATAGGTAGAGTTCTCAAGCATATGAACATGGTTTGCAACGCCTAATGCTAATGCACCACCACTACCACCTTCACCAATAACTACACTAATAATTGGAACTTTTAATCCAGCCATTTCCAATAAGTTTCTAGCAATTGCCTCACTTTGACCACGCTCTTCAGCAGCTTTCCCTGGGTAAGCTCCTTTTGTATCAATAAAACAAATGATAGGACGTTTGAATTTCTCTGCTTGTTTCATTAAGCGTAAAGCTTTGCGGTAACCTTCTGGGTGAGGCATACCAAAGTTGCGTCGAATATTTTCTTTCGTATCCTTCCCACGTTGATGACCAATGATTGTGATTGGCGTTCCTTCAAAAGAAGCAATACCACCGACAATTGCCTCGTCATCACCAAAATTACGATCCCCATGGAATTCAATAAAATCTTTAAAAAGCTCATGAATATATTCAAGTGTAGTTGGACGCTCAGGATGACGAGCAATTTGAACTCGATCCCAAGGTTGTAAATTATGATAAATATCTTTTTCAAGATTTGTAAAACGATTCTCTAATTGATCGATTTCTTTTGTTAAATCTACCTCAGCATCTGATGATAATTCTTTTAACTCAGTAATTTTTGATCGTAATTGAACAAGTGGCTCTTCAAAAGGTAATGTTTTTACCATTTAGATTGCCTCCTTTACATGCAATTTCACAATAGTTCCAACTGTCTTTCTTAAATCATGACGTGATACAACAGCATCTAGTTGTCCATGTGCTAATAAGAATTCAGCAGTTTGGAAGTCATTTGGTAATTTTTCTCTAACTGTTTGTTCGATTACACGACGACCCGCAAAGCCGATTAATGCTTGTGGCTCAGCTAAATTAATATCACCTAGAGAAGCAAAACTAGCAGAAACCCCTCCAGTAGTTGGGTGAGTCATAATCGAAATAAATAGATTTCCTTTTGCTCCATGACGTTCTAATGCAACACTTGTTTTTGCCATTTGCATAAGTGAAATGACACCTTCTTGCATTCTAGCGCCACCACTTGCAGTGAAGATAATAAATGGTACGCCTAGCTCTGTAGCTTTTTCTATTGCTCTAGTAATTTTCTCTCCAACAACAGATCCCATTGATCCCATTCGGAAGAACGAATCCATTACAGCAACAACAACTTTTTTGTCTTCTAATTTTCCAACCCCTGTTAGAACTGCTTCATTTAAGCCGGTCTTTTTAATATCTGATTGTACTTTTTCCAAATATCCAGGGAAATTTAAAGGATTTACTGTTTGTAAATGGTCATCTATAGACTCGAAAGTGCCTTCATCTAAAAAGTCATCAATTCTTTCATGAGCAGTCATTTTATGATGGTACTGACAATTTGGACAAACTTTTTGATTTTTTTGTAAATCCTTTGTTAGCATTACATGATTACATTCAGGGCATTTGGTCATAATCCCTTCAGGCACATCATGTTGTTCGCGTGTAATTGTTATATTCTTATTCGGTTTATTTTTTTTAAATAGATCTCGAATACTCATACCTATTCTCTCCCTTTATGTAATAACTTAGTCCAATCTTCAAAGGCACTAATAGCCTTATTGGTATGTCCAAGTATTATTTCACTTATAAAAGTTTGTAAAAGCGGCTGCTCCTCTTCAGTTGATTGGCCACTATAAGGTTCTTTTCCATATTGTTTTAAAAGTATCCAAATTTTAAGTACTAATCGATTATTTGTCGTTATTATAAGTTCTCTCATTAAATCTTCACGAGCAATATGTCCTTGTGCAACCACATTTGTCAACAAACTTTCCCACACTGGTAAATTTCGAAGTGTTTCATCCTCCGTCACAATATGAATTGCATTCCGTTCTAAAATTAATCTGGTCTCGTGAACATTCCTTAAATCCTTTTCCTCTTGTAAAATAAACGTCGATAACACTTCAACTAATTGATGATTATGAAAATCCGCAACAAAAGTACCCCCACCTCTGCGGGTTTCAATTAAGCCTAATAATTCAAGACTGCGTAGTGCTTCTCTAATAGATGAACGTCCTACATTTAATCGCTCTGCAAGAACACGTTCTGACGGAATTTTGCCTCCTGGTAGAATTTTCTCATTCTGTATAATTCCACGTAATTCACGTACGATTTGTATAAACATTTTCGAAGCAGGTTTATCTCCATCCATCCTTAGTCCCCTCAGTGTTCTTTATTTTCTGAAAAAGTGGTCTGACCACTTTTGAATTATATAATACAGAAAATAATTGCATTAGTAAAGGAAAAACCAGAAAAACTGTGCGATGGTCACACAGTTTAGACATTTTCCTATATTTTCATTGATAGATTTATGACATAATCGCCATACATTTTTTTAATATAATTTGCGGTTGCCCATTTCTATGTTCAATCAACCCTTCAGCAAGCAGGATCTGATCTTCATTTATCCATTCAACTATATTCAAATATTCTTTCGGGAAAATAGTTACAGATATACTTCCCGTTTCATCTTCTAATTCTACAAAACTCATTAACTCTCCTTTTTTTGTTCTAATTTGTTTAATCGAAACAACCTGTCCTACAAGTTTTACGTATTGTCGACCATTCATTTTCCGTATTGAATCTGCAGTAGCTGATTGAATTTGTTGTTCTTGTTTAACCTTTTGAACCGGATGTGTTGAGATATAAAATCCTAATACTTCTTTTTCAAATTGCAATTTTATTTTTTCTGGAATCGGATTCATTTTTGCATGTTTTGGTTTTCCAAAAAAGAACGATAGATCATCTAACAGTTGTGCTTCTTCGTTTGGTCTATATAATTCTGCATGTTTGACAGCTGCATCAATAGAGGCAAGTAACTCTGCACGATCTCTACCGAATTCATCTAAGGCACCCGCTTTAACTAATGGTTCAACGGATTTCCTCGTGAAATGAACAGCAGTTAAATCAAGCGCCATATCGAATATATCTGCCCATTTTCTATTCTCTGCCTTGCGCAGTTCTATTATTTTATTTAATAAGGTATGAGGAACGCCTTTGATGGCGGATAATGCAAAACGAATCGCGCCATTTTGAACACGGAAGGACCTGCCACTCTCATTGATAGATGGCGGTAATATCACGATTCCTTTTTGTTTAGCTTCCATCATAATCTTATTAAACTTTTCACGATTGCCCATCGTTGAAGAAAGAAGTGCAGCATAAAAATAAGCTGGAAAATGTGCTTTTAAATAGGCCATTTGATATGAAATCATACTATATGCAACAGCGTGACTTTTCGGGAATCCATAATTGGCAAATCGAACAATTAAATTATAGACTTCCATTGCAGTTTCTTTTGAAAATCCATTTTCGATCGAATTATTAACAAAGTGGTTTCTTTCTGAATCAAGTAATTCTTTTTTCTTTTTACTAACTGCTCGGCGAAGTAAATCTGCTTCCCCCATCGAAAAACCCGCCATACGTGAAGCAATCTGCATTATTTGCTCTTGATAGACTAGAACCCCATACGTTTCACCTAAAATAGGTTCTAATACGGAATGTGGCATTTCTACCTTTTCTTGCCCATGCTTCCGTCTTGCGTATATAGGAATAAAATCCATTGGACCTGGACGATATAATGCATTGACTGCTACGATATCTTGAAAAACAGTTGGCCTTATCTCACGTATTGCCTGTCTCATTCCATCTGATTCTAATTGGAAAACACCTGTCGTATCTCCGCTTTGAAGCAGTTCAAGTGTCTTTTGGTCATTTAATGGAATTTTTTCAAACTGTAAATATCGCTTTTGGTCATAGTAAATCATGGAACGGATTCTCTCTAATATCGTTAAATTACGCAATCCCAAAAAATCCATTTTCAATAAACCAACTGATTCTACTTCCTGCATTGGCCATTGGGTCAAATATAATCCTTCGTTACCTTTTTCAATTGGTGCAACATTTACGATTGGTTCTGGACATAACACGACACCTGCTGCATGTGTAGATGCATTTCGAGGTAATCCTTCTAAATCCATCGCAACACTCATCCATTGTTGTCGAATTTGACTAGCGTTAGCAAAATTTCTTAATGCTTCTGATTGATCGAGCGCACCTTGTAATGTAATCCCAACTTTACTAGGTATTAAAGAGGAAATCTGAGTAAGTTCTTCATTGCTAAAACCAAATACTCTTGCTACATCTCGAGCAACAGCTTTTGCTGATAATGTTCCAAAAGTAATGATTTGAGAAGTATAATTGGCTCCGTACTTTTCTGCAACATAGTCAATCACTTCTTGTCTACGATAATCAGCAAAGTCGACATCGATATCCGGCATCGTAATTCGCTCAGGATTTAAAAATCGTTCAAATAATAAACCAAACTTCAAAGGATCTACATCCGTAATTCGTAAAGTATAAGCGACTAGCGAACTTGCTGAGGATCCACGTCCAGGACCGGTTAATATTTGTTTACTTCTGGCAAACTCAATATAATCAGCAACGATGAGAAAATAATCAGCATAACCCATTTTCGTAATCACATCTAGTTCATATGTCAATCGATCACGATACGTATCTCCTGCATCTGGGATTCGATTACGTAACCCTTCAAAACAACTTTTTTGTAAAACAGTAGCTGCAGTTTCTCCTTCTGGTACAGGGAATTTCGGCATATAAAAATGGTTATATGCAAGTTCTACATGGCAGGATAATAGCATATTTTCTGTTGCTTGGAGCCATTCTGGATGATCATCAAACCAGTCGATGAAGTTTTGATTCGTTGGTAAAAATTGTTTACTTTCACGCAAACTTAGTTTTTCTTGATCTGCCATCTTAACGCCTGTGGAAATTGCCTTTGCCACTTCAAAACTAAACGCTTGTTCCTCTTTAACAAATGTACTTAAATGCGTTGCGCAAATCTGTATTGCCCGTTCTTTGCAATAAGAAATAATACTCTCCTCAGAAGAATTCCGAATACCACCTGGGCGATCTATCCCCATCACTAAATGATCATGATCAAAAATCCTTGTAAGTTTTTCTACTTTATCCATTGGTTCGTCTTGTTGCCACGTATCGTTTGTAATTGGAATTAAACCGATACAACCTTTGTGATATCCTTCTAACCACTTAAGTGGCAATGTTTCGTTCTCTCTTAAAGAAGTGGAAGAAGTAATTTTCAGTAGATTTTGATAGCCTTCCATGTTTTCAGCATATAATACTAATGGTCTATGATCTTCTGTAGAAAACTCTACTTGCACTGTTAATCCTATTACAGGATGGATGGTTGTCTGTTTTAACGCACGCCAAAAAGGTAATATCCCATATAATTTTGAATTTGTAATGGCACAAGCTTTGGTATTTTCTTGTTCAAGGAAGGAAATGAGCTCACCTACACGAATGGTACTTTTCAGCATATCCGCAGATGTTACGATTTGAGAGTATACAGGTTGCATCATCATCACTTCCTTTCTATTTTAAGCTTCAATGCATAGTGTTTGTAATTTACTAATGATTTCATCTGCTTCGGACCATTCGAAGATTTTGGCTCCTGAAGCCATTGGATGACCTCCACCACGATATTGTTTTGCTAAATTATTAATCACTGGTGCTTTTGAACGTAATCGAACACGAATTTCGTCTTTTTCTTCTACGAACATAACCCATGCTTTAATCCCTTTCACATCCCCAAGCGATCCAACCAATGCTGAGGTATCGCTAGCTGTAACACCGAATTTCTCCAATATATCGATAGGTAATTTGATAAAAGCTGCGCCATTTTCATCAATTGAGAAGTTTTGATAAATATATCCTTGTAAATGTAATAGAGAACGATCTAGTTCATACATACTATTAAAAAGTTCTGTACGATCAAAATCATATTGTATAAGCTCTCCTACTACATTAAAAGTCGTTTCAGTTGTACTTGGATAAATGAATCTTCCAGTATCACCGACAATACCTGCGAATAATAGGCGTGCTCCCTTTGCATCCATTTTCCATCCAGCTAATTCTTGCCCTTCTTTAAACAACTCATAAATCATTTCACTGCATGAACTAGCAGCTGTATTTATCCACAATAAATCTCCATATGCGTCATCGTTTGGATGATGATCAATTTTAATTAAAAATTTACCAGTATTATATCGTTGGTCATCTATTCGTTCTGTATTTGCTGTATCGGTACAAATAACTAATGCATTTTCGTAAATCTCATCAGCAAGTTCTTTAGGTTGTCCTAAATAATCAAAAGCTAAATCATGTTCACCTACGGCATAAACCTTTTTTTCTGGATAAGATGTTTGAAGAATCGCTTGCAATCCTAATTGTGAACCGTACGCATCTGCATCAGGACGAACATGACGGTGTAAAATAATTGTATCGTATGAAGCAATTTTTTCTATAATTTCGTTTTTCAAGTGAAAGCCTCCAATTTAGTTTGTTTCCCTCCAAAGTTTGATGTATCCATACTTTCCACTATCTTTTTATAACTATTATCGTTAAAATGAATACAGATTTGCTTTTTAGGAGGAACATCATGGGAAATGTCTTTAATGTTATTTTAGCATTTTTGATCGTGATTTCAGTTGTATTTTATTTATATTTGAAAACAAAACAAATTCGAACGAACTTACCAATACGAAAAAAATGGTATGCCAATCGTGCAGGTGTTTCACTCGGGGTCTTATTGATATTATTTGGAATTAATCAGATTATTTTATATCACACTGTTCTTACATATGTAGTCTGCGCGATTTTAATTTTGTTTGGTCTATTTGCTTGTGTTAATTATACCAAAAGGGTTCGTCATTACAGTCAGTATATCGATGAAGAAGAAGAGTTGAACAAAAAGTGATGCACAAATTGTGCATCACTTTTTTGTGTTAGGCGTATGTGTATACAGTTTAACCTTTAGTGAAAATTATCGTTCAAGTAATTGGAAAGTAGCCATAGCTTTCCCAACTAGCATATCTTCGCTAAATACCTCGAAATCCATTTTGGCAAATTTACGGCTCATATCCAAAATTCTCGGTTTTACTGTTACGTTTTTTTCCATTTGAATCGGCTTGAAAAAATAGATGTTCATGTTTTCTATAACACTCTCACCACGTTTTACTTTTTTCAATGTGAAAGAACCAGATTCAACAATTAAAGTAGTAAAAGCTCCATACGAAATAGCACCTAATTGATTGGTCATTTGAGGAGTTACAGTAAAGTTTACGATTACTTCATCATCAAATAATTCCATTGTCATTTCATTCTTCACAATATCATCAATCGTTTCACCATGCTGTGGTTGTCGTTGAGCCATTTGCAATGCTTTTAACACATCTTGGCGACTAACAACTCCTTGCAAAATCCCATGATCATCTGCGACTGGTAAGAGATCAATTCCTTCCCAGATCATTCTATGACCAGCTGTCGCTACACTTGTCTTCATCGTAACTGTTATTGGGTTTCTAGTCATTGACCGATCAATTGGATCGCTCTCATGCTTTCCCATTAAATCTCGGGCTGTCACAATACCAACTATTTTCCCATGCTTATCAACTACAGGGTAACCACCGTGCGTTGTTTCTGAATTCAGCAAGTTGTACTCTTTGACAGTGTCTGTTGATTTTAAATAAGATGTGTTTTTTATTGGAATAACAATATCTTCAATTAACAAAATTTCTTTTTTAATCAATTGGTCATAGATTGCACGGTTAATCATCGTTGCTACCGTAAACGTATCATAACTTGTCGAAATAATAGGGAGCTCTAATTGGTCTGCTAGTTTCTTAACTTCTTCAGTTGTGTCAAATCCACCAGTAATTAGTACAGCTGCTCCCGCTTTGAGTGCATATTCGTGAGAACGTTCACGATTCCCTACAATCAATAAATTACCAGCATCTGTATAACGCATCATATCATCTAGCTTCATAGCGCCAATAACAAATTTCGTTAATGTTTTGTAAAGGCCACTTTTCCCACCCAATACTTGTCCTTCAACGATATTGACAATCTCCGCAAATGTAAGGCGTTCAATATTCTCTTTTTTCTTCTTTTCAATACGAATCGTACCTACTCGTTCTATAGTACTAACTAATCTTCTAGTTTCAGCTTCTTTTATTGCACGATACGCTGTTCCTTCACTTACAGTCATATCTTTTGCAATTTGACGCACTGAAATTTTGTCGCCTACAGGTAAAGATTCAATATATTGAAGAATTTTTTCATGTTTTGTAGCCAAAAAATCACCTAATTTCCAACGTGGTTCTGGCTTAAGTGTATCATATTTCCTTCAAATACTTTAGTAATATGACATTGGTTGTAAAAATTTTGTATACAGATTCACTAAATTTCAAATTGATCTCCTGCATTCATTATCCGAACAGTGGCTGAAGTGACCTTTGCAGCAAACTCTTCCGGGTCTTGTTTGATTAATGGGAATGTATTGTAATGGATAGGAACAACTTCTTTCGGTTTCAAAAACTGTACTGCTCTAGCTGCATCTTCTGGCCCCATTGTGAAATTATCTCCAATCGGTAAGAATGCCACATCCAGTGGATGGTTTTCACCAATTAGCTTCATATCACTATATAGTGCAGTATCTCCTGCATGGTAGATCGTTTTACCCTCTGCAAACAGTAAAATTCCTGATGGCATCCCTGTATAAATGATTTGTTTGTCAGCTGTTTCATATGACGAACCGTGAAATGCTTGAGTTAATTTGACTTTACCAAAGTCAAATTGATAAGAGCCACCTATATGCATAGGATGTGTTTTAATCCCTTGCCATGAAAGGTATACAGCTAACTCATTTGGTGCGACCACTAGTGCACCTGATTGTTTAGCAATTTCGACAGTATCACCAACATGGTCGTTATGTCCATGTGTTAATAAAATAACATCTGGTTTTAGGTCAGCCACTTTTAAATCTGTTAACCCATTACCTGTTATAAAAGGATCAATTAGAATTGTGTAGCCATTCGTTTTAATTTGTACAACTGAGTGTCCATGATAAGAAATTTGCATGTTATTCCATCCTTTCGCTGTGTCATTCACTAGATATAATTTCGTTATGAATACTTATTTTCCTTTATTTTTGATAGACTATAGATGAAAGAGTTACTTAAATTTATTATTCTCTACCCAAAATAGTTCAAGAGCTCTAGAAATTTAATGAGGAGGTTCCTTATGAACAAGGTTCAATTAATTCAAAATTATTTACAAGAAAAAAATATCGACGTTGCATTTATCACAACACCTGATAATGTATTCTATCTATCAGGCTTTAGCAGTGATCCACATGAACGTCTTCTTGGTGTAATGGTATTTAAAGAAGCTGAACCATTTATGATTTGCCCCAAAATGGAAGTTCCTGATGCACTAGCATCCGGTTGGTCATATGAAGCAGTCGGACATGATGATACTGATAACGCGTGGGAAATCTTATACAATACAGCTACCACACGCGGTGTTCAATTAAACACGATTGCCATTGAAAAAGCTCATTTAACTGTTGAACGATTAGAAGCGCTTCAAGGCTTTTACCCAACTTCTAAATTTGTTGGTATAGATGAACAATTGAACGATATGCGTTTAGTAAAATCCGAAGATGAATTACAAAAATTACGCGATGCTGCAAAATTAGCTGACTTTGCAATTGAAGTAGGATGCAATGAATTAGCTGAAGGTAAAACTGAAATTGAGGTTTTATCTGCTATTGAAGCTGCTATGAAAGAAAAAGGCGTATACATGTCATTCGACACAATGGTACTAACTGGATTAAATGCTGCTTCACCACACGGTACTCCAGGTACACAAAAAATCAAAAAAGGTGACTTAGTATTATTTGACCTTGGTGTCGTATATAAAGGCTATTGCTCAGATATTACTCGTACAGTTGCATTTGGCGAACCATCTGAAGCACAAAAAGAAATTTATGAAGCTGTAAAAAATGCCAATATGTCTGCTATTGAAGCTGTAAAACCAGGTGTCCGTGCAATGGACTTAGATAAAGTTGCTCGTGATTGTATCACTGAAGCAGGTTTTGGTGAATACTTCACGCATCGCCTTGGACATGGTCTTGGAATTTCAGTTCATGAATTCCCATCTGTACACGGCAAAAACGAAATGGCATTGAAAGAAGGAATGGTCTTCACAATCGAACCAGGTATCTATAAAGGCGATACAGCAGGCGTTCGTATTGAAGATGATGTTTATGTAACTGCAAATGGAGTAGAAGTATTAACAAGCTTCCCTAAAGAACTTAAAATTATCCAACCTAAATAATTTTACGTATAAACCCTCCCTCGCTAAAAGCGAGAGGAGGGTTTTTAGTCGTTTAAACCAATAAGATTATAAAAGTGAATCAGCAGGCACATAATGATAATTTAGCGCTTCTGCTACTGCTTCGAAGGTAACTTGTCCATCTAAAGTGTTAATACCCTTCTTCAAAGCTTCATTCGTTAAACAAGCTCTTCTATAGCCTTTATTGGCAATTTCTAATGCGTAAGGTACTGTATTATTTGTTAGTGCGATTGTTGATGTACGAGGCACTGCACCTGGCATATTTGCAACGGCATAGTGTACTACACCATGTTTGATATAAGTTGGGTCATCATGAGTTGTAATACGATCAGATGTTTCGAAAATACCACCTTGGTCAATCGCAATATCTACAACTACTGAACCCGGAGACATTGTCTTAATCATCTCTTCTGTAACTAGCTTTGGTGCTTTTGCTCCTGGAATTAGGACAGCACCGATTACTAAATCAGAGTTTTTCACTGATTCAGCAATATTATATGGATTGGACATTAATGTTTGAACATCACGTCCAAATTGATCGTCTAATTGACGTAAGCGTTCAGGACTTAAATCGATAATCGTTACTTCAGCACCCATGCCAATTGCCACTTTCGCAGCATTCGCACCTGCCACACCCCCACCGATAATCGTTACTTTTGCACGTGGTACACCCGATACACCACCAAGCAAAATCCCTTTACCGCCTTCTTGTTTTTCTAAATATTGTGCACCGATTTGAGTAGCCATACGACCTGCCACTTCACTCATAGGAGTTAATAATGGCAATGAACGATTTGGTAATTGTACCGTTTCATATGCAATAGCTACTACTTTTTTATCCAATAAAGCTTGAGTTAATTCAGGCTCAGGAGCTAAATGTAAATAAGTGAAGAGAATTTGTCCTTCATAAAAGTAATCGAACTCTGAAGAAATTGGTTCTTTTACTTTCATTACCATTTCTTGTTTCCAAGCGTCACCTGCAGTTTCGACAATCTGCGCTCCAGCAGCTTTATAATCTTCATCTGTAAAACCTGAACCTAGACCTGCCCCTGTTTCAATAAACACTTCATGTCCATACACTGTTAAGTTCACAACCCCAGCAGGCGTCATTGCCACACGGTTTTCGTTGTTTTTAATCTCCTTTGGAACACCGATTTTCATACCCCATCCTCCTCATAGTAAAAAAGTAATCGATTGTTTTTTATGTATAAATTTTGTATATTACATAAAAACAAGTTCATTGTAACAGATTTCGAAATACTTTTGTTAATATATTAGAAAATTTTAATAATTTAAATAGATTTAATAAGTTAAATATTTGATATAAAACATGTTTTAAGATTTTACTAATTGGGTATAGGTAAAGTAGAAGTAGCTCTCGCTTGGTGAGGGGTATGAAAAACTATTTAATACTAATTTAATTTTAGATTGAAGTGGAACCAGCTTCGCTTTTCCGCAGGAGTCTTCGCTGGTTCCACCTCAACAATATTTGGAGTACTAATCCACGTCAAAATTTCCCAGTCAAGATTTCTGTTTCGTAGGAGATGTTCTAGTAATGATCATTTAATAATGCCCCATTTAATTAGTATTTAAATAATTCTTCAGACTCATAAGTAAAGTGAAAAAAGTTTTACAGATTTTCAAACTTTCAAGCAAATCAATTTTTTTAATAATTTAAAATGATATAATAAAAGTATAAAAAGGAGGAATCCATTATGGCATTAACTTATAAAAACATCGTTGTTGCAGTCGATGGTTCAAAAGAAGCAGAATACGCATTCAAAAAAGCAATTGCAGTTGCTAATCGTAACGAATCAACACTAAACTTAGTGAATATTATCGATACTCGTTCATTTGCAGCAATTGAAGCATATGATCGTTCAGTCCAAGAACGTGCTCAAGAATTTGCAGAAGAGTTATTAGCAGGCTATAAAAAAGAGGCTGAAGCTGCAGGAGTTAAGAATGTTAACGTGTTAATTGAATACGGTTCTCCAAAAACAATTATCACAAAAGATGTTTCTAAAAAAGTAGATGCAGATTTAATCATCTGTGGTGCTACAGGTCTTAATGCTGTTGAAAGATTCTTAATCGGAAGTGTTTCTGAAAGTATTGTACGTTCTGCAAATTGCGATGTGCTAGTTGTACGTACAGATTCAGTAGTTGAATAATTATCTCATTATAAAAACCCGCTTCATGAAGAAGCGGGTTTTTTATTCTACTTATTTATTAATTTTTATTTTCTTTTTTCCATTTTTGTACTTTTGAAAAGAACATTTCTAATGCTTTTATATTTTTCATGTTCGGTACTTTCGCAAGGAGTACTTCTTTCACTTGCTTATCATCATCACTTTTCTTTTGTAAGATGAATAAGCTTTTTGCATGTGCTTTGCTTGCGAACAATTCATCAGGTAGTTGAACAACCGCTTGAATCCATGCTTTTTGAGTAACTAGTTTATTTAACATTGGAGATTGTTCAGATTCAAAAATATGATCTGGTACTAAGAAGAAGAGATAACCTCCATCTTTTGTATATTTTAAAGATTGCTCAATAAATAAATGATGGGCATATGTCATGCCTTCTTTTGCTTTTACTTCATAGTTTTTAGCTACTTCATCGTTTGGATAATAACCTACTGGTAAATCACAAATGATAGCATCTACTGGGTCTATTATTAGATTTTCTAAGGCATCTTGATGATAAAGTGAAATAGGTTGCTGTTCTAACTCTGATGATGCTGCTGCAAGTTGAATAAGCAATTCATCAATTTCAACTCCAACACCTTCGATTTTATCTCCTATTAAGTTCATCACAGTTAATAGTAAGTTACCTGTTCCTATTGCCGGATCCAATACTGTGAATTTCTGATTTGATTTACATTCTTTATCAAAGAATTGTTCTACAAAATAACCTAGTAAAAGTCCAAGTGTATCAGGTGTCATTTGGTGATTTGGCTGTGCGCTTTGACGCATTCCTTTTAATATAGCAAGTTGGATTGCTTTACGTGTTTCTTCTTTTGAAGGATTGTCGACATTTGGAGATATATCGCCATCTAACCATGTATTTAAAGTTTCAAGAACACTATCTAAATAGCTTAAATCATGCTCTTTCGTTACGTTTTCTGAATATTCATCTATAAATGAAAATAACTTTTCAATGTTTTCCATCTTTTTCTCCTTCAAAACGGAAACCCACTCTAAAGAACGAGTGGGTTCCAAATTGTTTATTGACGTTCAATTTTACTTATTTTGTAAGTGATTTTACAGCTTCTAATGCACTGTCATAATCTGGGTGGTTTGTACCTTCTGATACATATTCCACATAAGTAACTTTGCCTTCTTGATCAACAACAAAAATTGAACGAGCAAGTAGTCTTAGTTCTTGCATATGTACTCCATATGCATCACCAAATGATAAATCGCGATGATCTGATAAAGTATGGATATTTTCGATACCGTTTGCTCCGCACCAACGTTTTTGAGCAAATGGTAGGTCACAAGAAATTGTTAAAATTACAACATCTTCTCCTAAACCTGTTGCTTCTTCATTAAAACGACGAGTTTGTGCATCACAAACTCCTGTATCTAATGATGGAACAACACTGATTAATACCGTTTTACCTGCAAAATCTGATAAATGTTTTTCTGATAAATCTGTTGATAATACTGTGAAATCAGGTGCTTTGTCACCTACTTTAATTTCTGGTCCTACTAATGTTACTGGTTTGTTTATAAATGTTACTTGTGCCATTTAAAACGCCTCCTCAAGAATAATATTACTCGAATGTTTTAGGCTCATGCAACTTAGAAGCCTTCCAATTACTGTTCAATTACCTGATTTTTTTGGTTGCTATCATTATTTTCTACTGCAATTACCTTTTCAGTTTGCACAAAAGTATGTTCATGTATAACTCTTGTATCCGCTATATAGTCATGAATCGCTTTATTCTTAGGTGTAAATGCGATAACGAGATATAAGATTTTAACTGTGACAGAAATAAATCTTCCAATCCACTCTCTAAAAAGTACAGTTCCCCATGTTAGAGGCTGATCATTCTCCGAAACCACACGGATTCCAAGGGCCATCTTCCCTACTGTTTGACCCCAAATCTTCGTCATTACGACGAAATAACCGTAGAAAATAAGGCTTGTCGCAAATCCATAAGGTGCAATGTGTTTAATTTCAAAGTCTTCCCAACCTGTAAAGTAAAATAAGGGCTTAACAGTAATTGCCGTAAGTGATGTAATGACAATTAAATCAATCAGATATGCCCAAAATCTAGTCCAAAATCCTGCAGATTTCAAGTGATAATCTGTTACTTTTTCTAATTGCATCGGTGTCGTTTGGCCAAGTGTTCGTGCATCAATCGCTTCTGACATGATCTAAAGCCTCCTTATTCTTCACCATACATGTACATCATTCGTGGTGAACTATTTTGGGATAACAATTTACTCAATGCTTCTTTTTCTACTGAACCACCAAGCATTGTATTCACTTTTGCAGAGAAAAGTGATGTCCAATCTTGCGTGGACGAATACTCATATACTTCGGCTTTTTCAAGATTGTTATCTTTTTTAAGGGCAAAAAGGGCATCTTCACTATATCCAAGTTCATCAACTAGACCTGCTCTTTTAGCTTGCGAACCATTCATAACACGCCCGTCTGCGATTGCTTTTACTTCATTTATAGACATACCGCGTCCATCAGCAACAACTTTAACAAAACGATTATACGAATCATCTACCATGTCTTGTAATAATTTCTTATCCGCAGCAGTCATTTCACGTGCACCGCTCATAATATCTTTGTATGGACCTGTTTTGATCGTATTAAATTCAATACCGACTTTCTTCGCCAATTTACTATAATCCATTCCTTGCATGATTACACCAATAGATCCAGTTAGCGTTTCTTCATCTGCAAATATTTTATCTGCAGGTGCAGAAATATAATAACCGCCAGAAGCAGCCATTGAACCCATTGATACATAGACTGGAATATTTCTTTCTTTTTTAATTTCCTTTAATTTATCGTAAATTTGCTTTGATTCATTTGTTCCACCACCAGGTGAATTTACTTTCAAGAGTATACCTTTTACTTGTTGGTCGTCTAAAATATCATTTAACTGATCCATAAAAAACTGATGATTATAAGTTTCAGCGCTAAAAATAGAAGAAGAATTTCCTGTGTCTTGAATGGCACCATTAACTGTTAACACAGCTATTTTCTTAGCAGGATTACCTGTTTCGATAACCGTTCTATCATATGTACTGCCACTGTCCATATTGATTGCGGAGTCAAAACTCTTCTTAAAATCTAACTTAGCTACAGACCATGCGATACTTGCAAAAGTAGATACTACAAATAACACTACCGCAATCCCTAAAGCAATCCATCTTTTTGCTGTCATATTATTGATCCTCCTTTTGTACTTCTATACATATACGATTCGAATCTCTAAATGTTTCATGCTTTTTGATGAATTCTATGCGACTTTCTCACTTCTGCTATGGTAGATATTGAGAAAATAACTAAAGCAAGCCAAATAAATGAAAATGAAACTAGCTCAATTCCTCCAAATGACTCATGATAAACAACGACACCTAAAATTAACGTCATGGTTGGGGAAATATATTGAATAAACCCAATCAAATATAACGGAATATTTTGAGCGCCTATCGCAAATAGAATAAGTGGAATTGCTGTTACAATACCTGTTCCAATTAATAACAAATTGGTTTTCATATCGACATGAAGAAACGACATATTTCCCTGGAAATAAAGATATAAAAAATAGATTAAAGCGATAGGAAAGACAAACATTGTTTCGATTACTAACCCACGAGTTGCATCTATAGCAATTTGTTTCTTCAACAAACCATAAATACCAAAGGTTAATGCTAAACCAATTGCAATCCACGGAATTTGCCCATATGAGACCATTAATATAATGACACCCACCGCTGCAAGTGAAAATGCGACAATTTGCGATTTTGATAATTTTTCTTTTAGGAATATAATACCTAAAAGTACTGAAATAATAGGATTCATGTAATATCCTAGACTTGTTTGAACAATATGATTATGGTTTACTGCCCATATGTAGATAAACCAGTTTAAAGAAACTAAATATGCTGCAAAAAATAATGACCAAAATGCTTTTTGGTTATGCCATAATCCCTTGAAATCTACTAAAAGCATTTTCCCTTGTTTTAGGATGATTACGAAGATTAGTGTCAATACAAATGACCAAATAACCCGTGATGCTAATATTTCTTCACTTGAAACATGTTCAATCATCTTCCAATAAAGCGGAAAGAGACCCCATAAAAAATATGAACCTACCGCTGCAAGGATGCCCTTTTTTTCATTATGCACTACAATTCACTCCATTTTATTTACTTATGTCACCATTCATATCATTATAATTTTTAAATAAAGGAAAGTAAATGTTACAAAAAATAAAAGGCCACCAATAAATGGCAGCCAATTATGTTAGTTAAGTTGTTTTTTCTTTTTTTCAAGCTCTCGTAATTCAATTCTACGAATCTTACCTGAAGAAGTTTTTGGCAATTCTTCCACGAATTCAATTTCTCTTGGATATTTGTAAGGAGCCGTAAGTTTTTTTGTATGTTCTTGTAATTCTTTGATTAATTCATCTGATGCTTTTGAAGGGTCTCTTAAAATAACATATGCCTTTACAATAGTGCCTCGTACTTCATGAGGACTCCCAATTACTGCACATTCTTGTACTTCTGGATGCTTAACTAATGCATCTTCAACTTCAAATGGTCCAATTGTATATCCTGAACTTATAATAATATCATCGTTCCGACCTTCAAAGAAGAAGTAACCGTCTTCATCTTTTCTTGCACGGTCACCTGTTACATAATAATCTCCACGGAATTGTCTTGCTGTACGTTCTGGATCGTTTAAATATTCTTTAAACAATGCAGGGGTAGAACGGTGAACTGCGATATCTCCAACAACACCAGGTGCACAAGGCTTACCGTCTTCATCAATTACTTCTACGATATTACCTGGTGTAGGTTTACCCATTGAACCAGGTTTTGCTGGTACACCTTTAAGATTTCCTAGTAATAATGTGTTTTCTGTTTGCCCATAACCATCTCTAACATCTAAATTAAACACTTTTTTGAAAATGTTAATTACTTCTTGGTTTAATGGTTCTCCAGCAGATACTGCACTATGCAATGAAGATAAATTATAATTTGATAAATGATCAACTTTCGCCATTACACGATATTCAGTTGGTGTACAACATAAAACTTGGATTTGATATTTTTCAAGGAGTGATAAATACTTTTCGGCTTTAAATCGTCCATTATAGACGAATCCTGTTGCACCACTTCCAAGTACAGATAAGAATGGACTCCAAATCCACTTTTGCCAGCCAGGACTAGCAGTTGCCCAAACAAGATCACCTTCATTAATTCCTAGCCAATGAGCAGCTGCTGTTTTTAAATGTGCAAATGCCCATCCATGTGTATGAACTACACCTTTTGGATTTCCAGTTGTACCACTTGTATATGATAAGAAAGCCATGTCTTCGCTTTTTGTTTTAGCGCTTTCAAACTCTTCTGACTCTTCTTCCGCTTCTTGTATCATTTGAATCCATGGTTCATGAGCTTGTCCAATTACGTATTGTTGCACATTTTGTAAATGTTCAACTTGATCAAATTGGTCAATAAATGGCTCGTAAGCTATAACTGCTTTTGCTCTACTATGCACTAATCGATAGTCAATTTCTTTTGCTCTTAACATCTCTGAGCTTGGAATCACTACCAAACCTGCTTTTAATGCCGCTACATATGTAATATAGGCATCGATTAAACGTGGCACCATGATTAATACTACATCACCTTGTTTTAAACCATGTTTTACAAATACATTTGCCACTTGGTTGGCTCTTCTAATTAAACCGTCATATGTGATAGAATCTGTGCTGCCTAAATCGTTTTCAAATCGAATAGCTACCTTTTCTTTATCTTTTGCAAATTTTTCAAATTCTTCAACTAAGTTATAATCTGTAGGTGCAATTAAATCCTCACGTTTCATTCATATTCCCCCCTGAATAACGATTTGAAATTGCAAATTTAATTATATCGAAATTATCCAGAAAATACAATCAATCACAATATCAATTATTAATACCAGGTACTAAGAACAAGTTGCTTATTAAAAAGTAAAGCCGGAGAAGTATATTACTCCTCCGACCTTTTTAAATTTTATTCAGTTATTTGTTTTTTGGAAAGCCGTTCATTTGTTGTTCAGCCATTGCAACTAAACGCTTTGTAATTTCTCCGCCAACGGATCCGTTAGCACGCGCTGATGCATCTGCTCCAAGTTGTACGCCAAATTCTTGTGCGATTTCGTACTTCATTTGGTCTACTGCTTGACGTGCACCACGAACTTCTAATTGATTTGAGCTACCATTGTTGTTGTTTGCCATGTTGTATCACCTCCTTGGTAAAGATAGAATGTGCCAAAGAGAAAAAAACATACACGTAATTTTTATAAAAATTTAATATTAAATTTAACTTAGTTTAAATCTAATTCATTCGACTAAATGCCGAATTTTGTTTTGATATTGCTTTATTTATTTTTTAATATTAGGAGCTCATCATCATTTTAAAAACACAAGCCGCTTCAGCACTATAATGGTTTCCGGCTTCAGAAGCTAGGCCTTCGAGGGCTCGGCTCGCAGGATGCGTACCCAATAGCCGTTGCGCTTGCGAGTCACGTACTTAGGCAATCTTCCTTAAAACAGTCCCTTGGATGAAAGCTGAAAAACATGCATCTGTCGGGCCTTCCGCTTGTCATGCCTAAATGATCAGTTTCAGCACTAAATGAAAAACCGAGGAAGAATTCGTTTGAATTTTTCCTCGGTTTTTTTTGTTGCATTTGAGTATACTAATTACTCAATTGGTTTTTATTTAGAAAAACCGTTCAGCTGTTGTTCAGCCATTGCAACTAAGCGCTTTGTGATTTCTCCGCCAACGGATCCGTTAGCACGCGCTGATGCGTCTGCTCCAAGCTGTACGCCAAATTCTTGTGCGATTTCGTACTTCATTTGGTCAATTGCTTGTCTAGCACCACGAACTTCTAATTGATTAGAACTTCCTGAGTTATTGTTTGACATTTTGTCTCACCTCCTTTGTGCATATAGAATGTGCTGGAGGAAAAAAAACATACAACAAAAATACAGGAAATTTCTTCTTCTATTATAGTAAATCTAGAAATTCATCGGTTTTCTTTTTCGGGAATGAGTGAATTTCGCGATTTTTCACTGCTCTTTCAATCATTTCGTCAAAATCAGTGAAGCTTTCGTAATAATTCATTTTTTCAATTCTTGGTTTCGTTTTTGGATTTGCTGGTGTAAATACTGTACAGCAATCTTCGAAAGGACGAATTGAAATATCATAAGTATCGATTTTTTGAGCAACTTCAATAATTTCTAACTTATCAAATGTGATTAATGGTCGTAAAATTGGTGTATGTTGTTACATCATTGATTGCTGCTAAGCTTTCTAATGTTTGACTTGCAACTTGTCCCAAATTTTCACCAGTCACAAGTGCCTTTGCATCAATCTCTTTACGTACAATATCTGCAACTTTCATCATCATACGACGAGTTGAAGTCATCGTTACATTTTCAGGGACACTACTTTGAATTTTTTGTTGGATTTCTGTAAATGGTATAACATGTAAGCGAATATTTCCACCAAAACGGCTTATTTTTTCGCAAAGTTCTTTTACTTTACCTAATGATTGGTCACTTGTAAACGGTGGACTAAAGAAATGAATCGCTTCTACTCTAACTCCACGCTTCATCATATAATAAGCTGCTACAGGACTATCGATACCGCCCGATAATAGTAATAATGCTTTACCGCTTGAGCCAATTGGTAAACCGCCAGCACCATGAATGACCTCAACCATCATATAAACAGCTTTTTCGCGAACCTCCACACGTAATTCGATATCCGGTTTTTTCATTTGAACTGTCATACCAGGAAGAGACCCCAAAACATGACTTCCTAATGTTTGTTGAAGTTCATATGTGTCTAAAGGAAATTTTTTATAAGATCTTTTTGCATTCACTTTAAATGTTTTGCCTTGATAATCCATTTCCTTTACAATTTCTACTGCTAATTCCTTCATCGCTTCAATTGTTGGTTCACAATGCGCTACTGGGCTAAATGAGTGGATTCCAAAAATATGAGGTAATCGCTCAATTAGTTCTTCCATTTCATGATCTACGTCGCTACTTAGATACATACGGTCTCGTTCTGAGCGAATACGTAGGTTAGGAATATCAGCAAATGTATAGCGTAAATTTTCTTTTAAACGATTTATAAATAATTTACGATTACGCCCTTTTGTCGTAATTTCACCGTATCGTAATAAAATTTCATGCCATTTCATGGTGTGTTACATCTCCTTTACTTGTTGCATTACTTTACGAAAGGCAGTTTTAAAGGAAGCAATATCTTCATCTCGAATACCTTCACCAAGACTGATTCGTATGACCCCTTTTTCATAGGAAGGGTCAACCTTAATTGCATGCACGACATGGCTAATTGTATGATCTTTTGATGAACATGCACTTGAAGTAGAAATAATAAAACCTTCATGCTGCATAGCATTTACTAGTATTTCCCCTCTTAACCCTTGAACTGCACAACTGATAATATGTGGCGCACCTTGACTACTTGAAAGTACTCGCACATATGGAAATTGTTTAAAGAATTCATGTAAATCATCACGCCATTTACTATATTGAATGGCTTTTTGGGGTTGCTTTTCAATGCTTAAGCGTACTGCTTTTGCGAGTGCTACGTCTTGTGGGACTGCTACTGTACCACTTCGAAATCCCATTTCTTGTCCGCCACCATGGATAATCGGTGATATGTTCACTTGTTTTCGTAAAGCCAAAAATCCTGAACCTTTTAATGCATTAATCTTATGTCCTGAAACTGTAATAGCGTCTGGCCCATTTTCTCCATTAAATTGTACAGGTATTTTCCCGAAGCTTTGAACGGCATCCATATGATAAAAAGCACGGCTATTTTGATGCACAACTTTTGCAATTTCTGAAACTGGTTGAATTGCGCCCATCTCATTATTTACATGCATAATACTTACGACAACTGTATCCTTCGTAAGCTTTTCCTTTAAATCATCTATTAAAATAACGCCATGTTCATCGACATCGACAAAATCAACAGTATATCCTTCTTTTTCTAAAGCTTTTGCACTTTCTAAAACTGAAGCATGTTCGATTGCTGAAACAAGAATCTTTGTACCACGGTGTTTATTTGCTCTCGCCAATCCTTTAATAGCGAAATTATTGGATTCAGAACCACCAGATGTGAATATAATTTGATTTGATGAGGTTTTTATAATATCGGCAATTTGTTCTCTTGCTCGAGTTAATAATGTATTTGCTTCAACGCCCATTTGATGAAGAGAGCTTGGATTTGCATAATAGTTTTCATTTGCTTGTATAAATGTTTGCAAAACAGCTGGGTCTGGTTTTGTTGTTGCACTATGATCTAGGTAAATCATTGTTTCTCCTTCCTTCCAAAAGAAAGCCACCAGCACAGTACCTGTGCGGTGGCGTAATGCTTTTCTTATTATGAACGTCAAACCTAGCTTTTGGCAAGTACCTGAATTTTTTTCATAGCACCAGGTTCGGCTGCTTCAACTGCTGTTGCAGCATATTCAAGCGCTTTTGCATAACGCATCTCACGAAATGCATCTTCTGCCTCTAATAGTTGTTGATGCAAAGCGTTATTGGTATTTCTATAACGGTTACCGTATTGAATAATACGTTCGATTAATTGCACATTTTCAAGCATTTCGATTGCTGTATTATGTACATCTTCTATGCACTTTTCTGCAATTTCAAGATTTTTGTATACATTATCCATATTTAATGGTATTTCTTGAAGATTATTGACAACAATGAAGATTCTTTCTGCTGCTTCTTCAAGTCTAGCATCCATTTCTTCTGGGATACCAGGTAAATTAGCTTTATGTAGCATGCGCTCAGTACCGTGAAGCATTTTCCTTAAATTTCCTAAAGTAGCTCTTGCCTTATTTTCATCTACACGTAAGCTCTTCATTCGATCTGCGAATTGTTCTTGTTCTTCAAATAATTGTTCAATCGAATCTTTTAGTTCTTTTAACGCTTCTTCCATACTAGAATAAGCTGACTGCTCTTCATTTACTTCAACTGCTAATAATTCATAGCGTTGACGTAAAGAGAGTAATTGTTGTTTACAATTTACTGGCACTTCAGCTTCTTTCTCAGAAAGTCGATAGCTTTTTTGTACAGCGTCTGCTTCTTTTGCGGTCTTTTCTGTCGCTTTAATTGCAGATTCAAGTTGTTCACCAATAGCTACAAAATAATTATCGACAAATTTCTTTCCAATCACTTCTTTTTCTAACGCATCATAGAATGATTCGATTTCGTCTTTCATTTCATTGACGCGATGTTGGACTAATGTAATATCTAAATCAGCTATTTTTTGCTTGAATTCAACTAAGTTTTCTTCCATTTGATCTAGTTTATCTAAAATTTCAAGATGCACAAGGAAGTAAGATTGATCTTCCATTTCGCGGTGGCCATTGCGAATTTCATGAATATCTGAAGGGATTTTATGCTGAATTTCAGTCAACAATGTTGGAATTTCGTTGATTAGTTTAAAGAGAACTTGACCTTCATCATTTAAATTCACTACGATTTCTCGTGCTTTTAAATAATTTCCTGTCTCTGTTAACTGATCATATTCCTCAAATTGAGGATTGAATTTCTCTAAACGTTTTTCAAGTGGCACAGCAGCTGGTCCATAAGAATATTGATGTGCCAGTAACGTTTTACGAGCCGAACGATATTGATCTTTTAATTGTTCAATTTCGATTCGATTCTTTTCTTCACTTCCGATTAGTTCATTTAATTCTTTTAAGATTTTCACCATTTCCTGATCGTACTCAGCAATTTTAGATTCGATTTCTTTTTCAATTTCCGAAGCTTTCCCAAAGTGAAACTTATCTACTTGTTCTTCAGCATCAAATAAAAGGACGTCAATTTTCGGCATTTCTACATCCATTAACTCTGTCCATTTATTGCGCCAGCGCTCGAACATTTCTTCTGTTTGACCATTCATGTTCAACGCTTTTACTTTCATCAACTCTTCAAGCACTGGCTTATTCTGAATTTGCAGTTTCTTTTGGTCAAGTCTTTGAATTTCATTTCTATGTTTTCGGCGAAATATAAAGACAATTGCTATAATTACACATAGTACGATGATGGTAGGAATGATATACTTCATCGTAAGCCTCCTATCCCAAAATCAGTTTTTTACGCATGCATCTAGTTAAGCTTAATAGTACCATGTTTTAGGGTAATTTGTTTACCCTTATGAAAGATTTATCTAAAAAATATCTACTATTTAATCAAATTTTAAGAAATTGGAGGGATTTTTGTTGAAACGTGACGCACATATTCATACTCCCTATTGTCCACATGGCACAAAAGATTCTTTAGAAAATTATATCAAAAAAGCTATAAATGAAGGATTCGAAGATATAACTTTCACAGAACATGCACCATTGCCAACGAACTTTGTTGACCCTACACCTGAAAAAGATAGCGGTATGGATCCTCACAATCTACTGACTTATTTGGATGAACTGAATACTTTAAAAGAAAAATATAAAGACGATATACATATCCGTATTGGTTTTGAAGTCGATTATATCGTTGGTTATGAAGTGGAAACGACAAGCTTTTTAAACCTTGTAGGTCCACAAATTGATGATGCCATTCTATCTGTACACTTCTTAAAACACGACGAAAAATACACTTGCATTGATTATTCTGGCGAAACATTTCTATCATTTGCAGAACAAGTAGGATCCGTTCAAGCAGTTTATGATTTATATTATGCAACGTTGAAAAAATCAATTGAAGCTAACCTTGGTAGATACAAACCTATACGAATTGGACATCCAACACTTATCCATAAATTCCAACTTGCACATGGTGAGAAAATCGATGACGATAGACAAATAAAAGAAATCCTAAAACTAATGGCATATAATAATTGCGAATTAGACGTTAATAGTGCCGGACTTGCAAAAAAATATTGCAAAGAATCTTATCCACCGTTACCCTATATTCAATATGCAAAAGAATTAAATATTCCATTAGTTTTTGGCTCTGACGCTCATCAGGTAGCAGATTTGCACCAATATTACGATGAAATATTCCCCATCAAAGATTAAAACGGAGGTATTACAATGTTTCAAAAAACAAGCTACAGCGGTGATTTAGCCGCTAAATACAATCTACTTTCAAAACAATTAGATGCATTATTAGAAGGAGAAATGGATACAGTTTCGAATTTAAGCAATGCCTCTGCATTACTTAACCAATTTCTAGAAAACATCAATTGGTGTGGGTTTTATCTATGGAAAAACGATGAACTATTATTAGGTCCATTTCAAGGTATGCCTGCATGTGTGCATATTCCTTTAGGCAAAGGTGTTTGCGGTACTGCAGCTGAATCGAAAAAAACGATCATTGTCGAAGATGTACATGCATTTCCAGGTCATATTGCTTGCGATAGTGCTTCACAGTCAGAAATTGTTGTACCTATTGTCATAAATAACGAACTTTTTGGTGTGCTTGATATTGATAGTCCTACTACAAACCGCTTTAGCGAAGAAGATCAAGCGGGGCTTGAACAATTTGTAGCAGTTCTTACGAAACATATTCACTAAGTATTTCAATACAAGTTCATCTAAAAAACACCTTGGTGTATGATAAAAAGCTGATACCATAGCAAAACTTTTGGTATCAGCTTTTATTGTTATACATTACAGCTTTCCTGCAAGTTTTGATATAGACAGTAGCGATTTTTCCCGCTATTTTTTGCTTTATAAAGAGCGATGTCGGCATGTTGGAATAAGCCCTGATACGTTAATTTCGAATTTGCATTCCAAATCTCAATCCCTGATGACATCGTTACAGAAGGTTCTGTCACTTTAGGGATTATGGTCATAATGTTTTTAACTAATTTAACTGTATCGTCTAGGGCGATGTTCGGTAGATAAATTGCCATTTCCTCTCCGCCCCACCGTGCGCAGATTCCAATTTCTTGTACAATTTGTTGCAAGTTTTCTCCAACTGTCTTTAAAATATTGTCTCCTATTTGATGTCCAAATGTATCATTCACTTTTTTGAAATTATCAATATCAAATAATACGAGAGAACCATACTCTGCTTCTACCATAGATTTCTCTACGTATTGTTCTAAATAAATCCGTGCATATAAATTTGTTAGATGGTCTCGGTCAATCATCTCTTGAAGTTGTTCTCGCAATAATATATTCGAAATGGCAAGCGAAGAATGTCGAATAAGTGACTGCATTAATTTATAACTTTCGAATGAAAAATAATAAGGATCATGATGTAAAATAGCACAATATCCTTGAACTTTCTCATTTATAATAATTGGAATAGCCATCATAGAATTATATGTCACTTTTTTATTTACTAAATTTTCAAAATAAGCAACAAATAATGGATCAACAGATTTCTTGAAATGCTCATCAATATAGTTGTTATAAATTTGCGATTCATCTTCATAAAAGAATGCAGTGGTTCCTGTTGTCTTTTTAAATTCATCGTGATCAATCAAAGCAAAACAAATTTCTGAAGGAACAAATGATTTGTTCAGTTGTTTTGTTAAAAAAGTGAGTATTTCTTCCCTTTTTAATTTCATGTTTAGTCGTTGTGCTGTTTCATTAATTAGCTGTAAATCCGACACTAATCGATGAGATTGAAGATATAGTTTTGCATTTTCAAGTGCATTGCCTGAAGTATGTGCTAAATGTTGGATAAATTGTTTCTCCCTTGAAGAGAAAGTATATTCAATAGGAACAAAAATTTGAAGTATCCCGTAAATCCCTTGCTTACCATAAATTGGTGCATTTAATAGATGGTAATTTATATCAAGTGCTAATTCAGTCGTCATTTTTCCTGATACAAATGCTTCAATTGTTGAAGGTCGTTCGAGTAAATAATCAAAAACATATACATCTTCTATATCTCTACGATCTTGGTCATTTGATAATATCAATTTCGATTGAAAATTAGGGAATAACCTTTTTACACTATGGATTACTGCTTCTAGAATGTGATTAATATCCATTGTAGAATGAAAAACTTCGGTCATTTCAAATAACTCACGATTTAGCTTCTTTTCATACGAAATTTTTCGATTGTTTTTAATCATCATTACCGTGTCAGATAATAGTTTCTCAAATTTCTTGATATAAAGAGATTCTGCAAACTTCTTCCACTTGGGTGTTTCCTCTAACACAATTAGTCCAGTAATCTCGTTTCCTTCTTTTAATACCAAAACATCTCCGGCATAATCAATATATTGTTTTAATTTTTCAACTAGTGTATTAGGAAAATGATGTCGTTGTTCTATATAAGGTGCAAACAAAACATATGGAATTCCATTGGATCTATATTGTCCTTTGTTATAAGTTGATGATGGATATAGTAGCCCATTATCAATATTTAGATAATCGACGTGTTCGATTTTAAACTCACGAAATACGATTTTTTTAAATAACTCTAAATAGTCTATTGTGGTAAGTGGTTTTTCGGCACATTCTATCCACAAATCGAGCAGTTGGGACTTTATATTTTGCAATATTTGTAGATTCCGCAACTTTGCATCACCTTCCCCATAATACGATATATACATTTAACTATTTTTAGTATACACCAAGTATGACTTTTACACTATTAACAATTTGTTTTTATTGATAAATAAGTTAGGTTTACATTATAAATTACTATAAAGTTTATTTCTATGTCATTTCTCACAGCTAAGTCAATTTCAAAAGTACTTTTCTGATTAAAAAATACGAATGTTTTATCAATAAGCAATTAAAATAATTTAATTTAATTTTACTTTTAGTACTAAATCTAATCGTTGATATAAAATTACTAAATAAGTAATTTCACTTGACACTCCTAACTCCTAACAGATAGAATGTAGTTTGTGTAAAATAAACGCAGCGGTTGTATGGTTTGGTTGCTTCATTTTATTCCTCTACTTTTTGTAGACGGTGTATTGCGTAACTCTTCGGCTGCATGAGCGAAGGTACATGAAAATAAAATGACGATGAAGCTAAATACATCTGGTTTTTATTTTATGCCAAATAAAAAACCAATAGGAGGGACTCTAAATGTCTCGTTATACAGGTCCATCTTGGAAACTATCTCGTCGTTTAGGTATTTCTTTAAGCGGTACTGGTAAAGAAATCGAAAAACGTCCATACGCTCCAGGACAACACGGCCCAACTCAACGTAAAAAATTATCTGAGTACGGCTTACAATTACAAGAAAAACAAAAACTTCGTCATATGTTTGGTATGAACGAACGTCAATTCCACAACTTATTCGTTAAAGCTGGTAAAATGAATGGTGTTCATGGTGAAAACTTCATGATCCTTCTTGAAACTCGCTTAGATAACCTAGTTTACCGTCTTGGATTAGCTCGCACTCGTCGTGGTGCTCGCCAATTAGTAAACCATGGTCACGTTATGGTTGATGGCAAACGCGTTGACATTCCTTCATACAGCGTAAAACCAGGTCAAGTGATTTCTCTTCGTGAAAAATCTCAAAACCTTGATATCGTAAATGAAGCAATCGAAGTTAACAACTTTGTACCAGAATACCTTTCATTCGATGCAGACAAAAAAGAAGGTACTTTTGTACGTCTTCCAGAACGTAGCGAATTATCTGCAGAAATCAACGAATCATTCATCGTCGAATTCTACTCTCGCTAATACAATTGCATCAATAAGAGCAATAACTAAAAAACCTAGAAACCTTTATATATTAAAGGCTCTAGGTTTTTTTATTTTGCCACTTCTTCGTAAAACAATGTATTCTTACCCACATTTTTATCGAATTTCGATCCAAGGTTGTTTGCTTTCATTAACTGAATACTTTTGTTTTGATAAGGGCTTAGGCATAAAACTAGTACCTCTCCCAAAGGTTACATATGTTATAAGTGACACACACCTTAATACAAAAGGAGGTCAAAAAATGAACAACAGACATTGCCATCACCATTGTGGCGCAGAAATCATCATGGTATGATGCCATTCTACATCACCAGAAATGTTCCCTGGCCAAGGCTATCCAAATCAAGTTTCACCAGAAGATGTTCCCTGGTCAAGGCTATCCAAATCAAGTTTCTCCAGAGATGTTCCCTGGTCAAGGCTAATCCAAACCAAGTTTCTCCAGAGATGTTCCCTGGTCAGGTATCCAAATCAAGTTTCTCCTGCGATGTTCCCTGGTCAATTAGGTCCAATTAATTTTCCACCTCAAGTATCCCCAACACAAATCGCTCCAGAGCGTGTTTCACCAACACGTAATATTGTGAGAACTAATGTTCAAAATACCGTTGTAAGACACATTCATCCTACTCATACTACTAATGTTAATAAGCACTTTATTCATAACGAACATTACTTCCCACATACAGAGTCAGTGGAAAATGAATGCTTTGAAACAAATACTATTTGTGGTGAAATGCCAAAAGACCACTGCCGTCCTCCGAAACACGATAAATGTTAATCAATAAACTTACTTCATTTTATCGATAGACTAAAGAACGTCATTTCCCCTTTCATATATGAATATACTTCTTTGCCAGGCTACTGCCCTGGCATTTTTTTATTTCTAATGCATAAATACTCCCCACCAGATTTTCACAGATGTCATGATTAATAGTGTTGCAAATATCCATTGTAGCTTTTGGACGGATAGCTTTTTACTGATTCGAACGCCAAATGGTGCACCTATTAACCCCGCAATTGCTAAAAAAATAGCTAATTGATAGTCTATGCTATGTGCAAAAACCTTTCCAGAAACAGTACCGATTGAAGATAAAAACGTAATCCCGAGTGAAATTGCCATTGCTTCACGAGTCGGAATTTTGATCACCTGAATCATTAATGGCACAAAAAGAAATGCTCCTCCAGCTCCAATCATTCCTGCAATGAGCCCGACAAAAATACCTAACAATATTGATAAAATCATTTTCTTTCTTTGTGGCATTTTTGCTTGAGTATTTTCTTTTGAAGGCAAGAACATCAAGATTACAGCAACTAATGCTATTACTCCATAAAGTATATTCAAATCATAATCCGGAACCATTTTCGAAACGATTCCTCCTATAAAGCCACTTAAAAGAGCAGGAATACCAATTGTCCAAATTAGACTAACTTGTAATTTTCCACCCTTTCTGTGCGTTAATACACCACTTAACGTTGAGAAAAACACTTGAAATGATGTTAATCCGGATACTTCTAATGGAGAAAAAGCTTTAAAACCAAGCATGTGAGGGACAAATAAAAGCAGGGGATACATCACAATTGCTCCGCCAACACCAACTAATCCTGAAAAGAAAGAACCTATTAGTCCTAAAAGTAATAACAGAGTAATTAAACTCAAGCAAGATCACTCCTAAACTTCTTATAACTTGTGCAATTTTTTTATTCTTATCCAAAATATCATATATTAAAATACTAATCGACCTTGGATTTATATATAAAAATTAACAACAACTTAATAAAAAGAGAGATATGCCTATAATCTGCATACCTCCCTAAAAAAGTGAACCTATTCTACTGGACCTTCCCAAGCTAACATTCCGCCTTCCATGTTAGACGCTTTATAGCCTTTTTCTTCTAAAAATTCAGTAGCTTGTGCACTTCGACGGCCTGATCGACAAACCATTATATATTCTAGGTTTTTATCTAATTCTTCAACATGAAATTCGAGCGTACCTAATGGAATTTCTTTAGCAATTGAAATCTTACCTGTAGCTATTTCTTCTGGTTCACGTACATCAATAATATTAATTTCTTGTCCTTCATCAATCATTTTTAGTACTTCTTCGGGAGTAATTGTTTTCATTATTATGATCTCCATTCATTATGATTTATACTTTTAGTTTTATCTACTTTTGACAAGTAAGTCAACAGCTTCTTTGATAAGCGTTTCTTTATCTTTTCCTTGAAGTTGTTGTTCATCAGACATACAGTGCACCAAGTTTGTACTTACAATAAGCCCAATGGTACGATCAATAGCCGACCGGGATGCAGATAATTGTGTTATAACATCTTTACAATCTTGTTCTTCATTAATCATTCTTAATACACCTTTTAATTGACCCTCAATTCGTTTAAGACGATTGCGTATTTGATCGTTATATTCCATTTACAGCACTCCTTTTTACATAAAGTGAAACTTCAATCAGTGGGGGTTTTTCGACGTACAGGACGTACTAGTGACCAACTCTGCCGAGGACGTGGCGTTTTAGTTGGCCATCCCCACTGATTTTAGTTAAAGCCTTCAGTTGAGTCTAAAAGCCAGTTAATGCGGGATAAATTATAACTGGTATGATAATATGCCCCTCTAGGTATCATGTCAAGCAATTAACAAATAGCAGCCATCGAGTTTATACTTCATAGTATCACATTAGATTTGCTGATTATTATTTTTTCGCACCATTTCGATTATGTTATAATGACGAATAACAATTGGATTCTTCTATGAGAAAGGAGCATGCGTGATGAAGCTAATTTCGATTTGTCCAAGTAATACAGAAATTTTGGCCTATTTAGATTTAGAAAAAGAACTAATTGCTGTCGATGATTTTTCTGATTGGCCATCTAGTATTGCAAACTTGCCAAAATTAGGTCCAGATTTATCTATAAATATGGATTTGCTCGAAAAATTAGAGCCTGATCTAGTATTAGCGTCTTTAAGTGTACCCGGCATGGAGAAGAATGTGGCTGAATTAGAGCGACGAGGGATTCCCCATATTGTGTTAAATCCGAATAGCTTATCAGAAATTGCAGAGGATTTAAGAGTCGTTGCTAGGGCATGTCACATACCTATGGTTGGGAACACGAGAGCTGCTCAATTTGAAGAATTTATCCATCAAATGCGAACGATTGCAAAAGAATGTACTCAAAATCCTACTTGTTATTGGGAATGGTGGCCTAACCCAATTTTCACACCTGGGCATACGAACTGGCTAACAGAAATAAGTGCAATAGCAGGTGCCAAAAATCTTTTCCAAGATGTTAAGCTTGCGAGTGTTCAAACAAATTGGGAAGATGTCCGATTACGCAACCCCGATTATATATTTTTAGCATGGGTTGGGGTGCCATACGAGAGAATCAAACCATCCCTTCTTATGAAAAGACCTGGTTGGCCTGAGCTTCCTGCAATTGTTGAAAGTCGTGTACATGTAATGGAAGAATGGCTTTATTGTAGACCATCTCCAAGATTATTAGAAGGTGCTTTGAAATTAGCGCTAGCTTTACATCCAAAAGAATATGGTAATTTGGAACTTCCTAGTTGGATTTATCAACATACGAGTGAAGGATAATATAGTCATTTAAAACAGTAAAAAACGCCTACCCTGATTGATCAGGATAGGCGTTTTTAAATTTTAGCTAAATTTCACCATATGGTATTTTTTCTTACCGCGGCGGATAATGGAGAATGCGTCTTCCATGCGATCTTTTGCATCAATAACATATTCAAGATCTTTTACTTTTTCGCCATTAATAGAAATCGCACCATTTGTAACATCTTCACGAGCTTGACGTTTAGATGGTGAAATGTTTGCTTCCACCAGTAAGTCAACGATATTTTTATCTTCTTTTGCTACTTCTACAGAAGGTACACCTGAGAAGGCTACTTTCATTTCCATTACTGATAATGATTTTAAATCTCCAGAGAATAACGCTGCAGTTATGCGTAATGCTTGGTCTAGACCTTCTTCACCATGGATTAATTTTGTCATTTCAGCTGCTAATGTTTTTTGAGCAGCGCGAAGATGAGGTTCTGTTTCTACTTTTTCCGCTAAAGCTTCAATTTCTGTACGAGTTAAGAAAGTGAAGATTTTCAAGTATTTCACAACGTCTGCATCCGCTGTGTTTAACCAGAATTGGTAGAATTCATATGGTGAAGTTTTTTCAGGGTCTAACCAAACTGCTCCACCAGCTGTTTTACCGAATTTTGTACCATCAGATTTTGTAACTAATGGGATTGTAATACCGAATGCTTTTGCCTCTTCATCATGTGTTTTGCGGATGACTTCAAGACCAGTTGTAATATTCCCCCATTGGTCAGATCCCCCAACTTGGATACGTACATCGTAGTGATCGTATAAGTAGTTGAAATCAATACCTTGGATTAATGTATATGTGAATTCAGTAAAAGATAAACCTGTTTCTAAACGTGATGAGATCGTATCTTTGTTTAACATGTAGTTAATATTGATAAGTTTACCGTAATCACGTAAAAATTCGATTGCGCTCAGTTTTCCTATCCAATCATAGTTATTAACTAATTGTGCACCGTTTTGGTCACCAGAGAAATCGAAAATACGTTCAAGTTGTTTTTTGATACCAGCAACATTATGGTCGATTTGTTCTGCAGTTAATAAGTTACGTTCAGTTGATCGACCAGATGGATCTCCAATCATACCAGTAGCACCACCAACAACAAGTATTGGACGGTGACCTGCTTGTTGGAAACGACGTAATGTCAACATAGGTACAATGTGACCAATATGCATCGAATCTGCTGTCGGATCAACTCCTACATATAAAGAAACTTTTTCTTCATTCAATAATTTCTCCATACCGTCAGCATCAGTTTGTTGATATAACAAACCGCGCCATTGTAAATCTTCTAATAATTCGTTAGCCATTTATTTTCCTCCTAAAAAGTTCATACTTATTTTCCTTAGAAAAGAGCTCCTTGAGTACTTATTTGGTATCTGGCTTCACGTGCCAGCCCCTCGAGGGTTCACAGGATGTGATCCCGATAGCCGTTGCCACAGGACGTGGCGCTCTTAGACTATCTTCCTCAAAACGAGCCACTTCAGCACTAAATAAAAAAAGTCCCTGCAATAATTTGCAGGGACGTTAATTACAATTTTAACGCGGTACCACCCAGCTTGAAGAATACAAAATTCTTCCGCTTTAATCGCTTTATCGCAGCGGCTACGTTCTAAGCTCCAAATGTGTAATTCGCGTCCATACTATGACTAGCTTGCACCAACCGCTAGCTCTCTAAACAGGGAATATGTTCACTACTAGGCATTTTTCTTCACTAGAAATCTAATTAATGATTATTGTACTTCATTTTAACTAGTTGTCAATAATTATTATTTTGTCTAATCGTCTTATGGTATAATAGACAATATTTTAGAAGGATATTAATATCTGAATTGCATGTTGACAGTAATAGCGTTTAGCGTTTAATAATACTTGGTAAATTGGAATAAAAACCATAGAATAGAGCAAAATCTAAAGTTAATTCTATAATTTATTATAGAAATTATTTTTATTTTGTTACATACTCAAGTTAGTTACTATTTCTTTTACTACAACATGTATTGCCCTTACTTCTAAATATTGTTCAACTCATTTGATCGTGAACTACTAAAAACAACAGTAGCAACATAGAAGTAGACCATTGACGGATGCAACAATGGCTATTTTCAGTGAAAACATCTAAAGGAGGTAGGCCAACTGTCAAAAAGCACCATCTAACTTTATAATACTTTATAGAGAACAAGATTTTTGACATAGGTCGTGGATTATCGAAAAGATGAAAGAATGGATAACCAATATAAATCAAAAGATTGATGAATTATCAAAAACAACTTGGATGAAATATTTCCGTATTACTTCAAGTGTAGTTTGGAATTTAATATTAATATTCATGATCTTAGTTGTAGCAGGTACAGTTTTTATCGGGTCGATTGGTGCCGGTTATTTCGCTTCACTCGTTAAGGATGAGCCTTTACGTTCGAAAGCGGATATGCGTAGTGCGATTTTCGATTATGATGAGACCAGTACACTCTATTTCGCTAGTAATAAGTATCTAGGTAAGATGCGTACAGATCTTGAACGACAAGAGACTACTTTGGATAAAGTATCACCAAATGTCATCCATGCCGTTCTAGCTACAGAAGACGAATATTTTTATAAACACAAAGGGATCGTTCCAAAAGCAGTGATGCGCGGACTCTTGCAAGATGTTAGTAATTCAAATACTCAAACCGGGGGCTCTACCTTAACACAACAATTAATCAAGAACCAAATTTTAACGAACGAGGTTTCTTATGAACGTAAAGCAAAAGAATTATTGCTTGCAATGCGTTTAGAACATTTTATGACCAAAGACGAAATTTTAGAGGCTTATCTAAACGTTATTCCTTATGGTCGAAATGCAACTGGTCGTAATATTGCTGGTGTTGAGACTGCAGCTGAAGGTCTATTTAACAAAAAAGCAAAAGACTTAAACTTAGCACAGTCGGCGTATATTGCTGGGATTCCTCAATCTCCCTTTGCATATACCCCATTTACACAAAAAGGAACCTTAAAAGACAAAGACAGCCTAAACTTAGGTATAAATCGTATGAAAACAGTCTTATACCGAATGCATGAAACAGGATATATTACAGATCAGCAATATAAAAAAGCACTAAAGTATAATATTGTAAAAGATTTCCGTAAACCTGAAATTCGACCAGAAGAGAAATATCCATATGTAACCTATGAAATTGAGGATCGTGCAAAGACGATTATGGCCAGCATTTTGGCAAAAAAAGATGGTATTGATGTCGATCGTCTAGACAATGAATCTAAGCTAAAAGAAAAGTATCGAATCTTAGCTGATCGTGAGTTACGTTCAAAAGGGTATAAAATTTACTCTACAATTGATAAGAAAATGTACGATTCAATGCAAAAGGCAAAAGATAATTTCCCATATTATGGTCCAACATTTACGAAACAAGTAACAGATCCTGAAACAGGTAAAGTAAGTAATATCGATGCACCTGTTCAAGTTGGTAGTATAGTTATTGAAAATAAAACAGGTAAAATTTTAAGTTTTGTCGGTGGACGAGATCATAAATTAGAAGAGTTAAATCATGCAACACAAGCAAAACGTTCAAACGGTTCAACCATGAAACCATTACTTGTATACGCGCCAGCTATTCAATACGGTCTAATTGGTGCAGGAAGCCCTGTAGCAGACGTTAAATTTAGTATCGGCACTTGGTCACCTTCTAACTATTCAATAACAGATGAACGAGGCTTAATCTCAGCTCGTGAAGCATTAAAAGATTCTCAAAACTTGCCAGCTATCCGTCTGTATGCACAAATTATGAACCGTCGACCAGCAAATCTATTAGCGAAAAATGGATTCACAAGTTTAGATGCAGATGACTATACCAACTATTCAACTGCAATTGGTGCTTTAAAATATGGTGTAACAGTTGAAGAGAATACGAATGCATTCGCAACGTTTGCAAATGGCGGTAAGTTTGTTGATGCTTATATGATCTCTAAAATTGTTGATAATAGTGGTAAGACAGTATATCAACATAAATCTAAAGCCAAAAGTGTTTATAGTAAACAAACAGCATATATTACAACCGATATGCTTCGCGATGTATTAAAGCAAGGTACAGGTACAACAGCAAATAGTAATTTAAAATTCCGTGCCGATTTTGCAGCCAAAACTGGTACTTCTCAAGAATACAAAGATGTTTGGGTAGTTGGATACAATCCAGATATATCGATGGGCGTTTGGATGGGATATGACCAACCTCAAACCTTGTATCAAGCAAATGGCATTTATGGTCAACCAAGTACACGGATCAATCTACTATGGGCTCGTTTAATGAATTCGATTTACGATACGAATCCTAAGCTTGCAACAGCAAATGGTAAAACCTTCAAACAACCATCTGGTGTAGTAAACTTAACATTCTGTGGTATTACAGGTCATGCCTATACAAATGCATGTGCTGGGAAAGCTCGTACAGATTTATTTAATGCAAATGTTATGTTACCAGGACCTGAAACAGCATTCTCTGGTGGCGGTTTAACGGATGCATTCAAACAAAGTATATTAAGCCCATTTGGTGGAGATTATTCAAAAATATATGGTGTGAAAGTGAAAGAAAAAATCGAAAATCTAGATACAGAGAAGAAGAAAAAGACTAAGGATACGAATAACAATTCAAATAGCTCTGGTAATTCAAATACTAACGCTAATAATCCAAATTCTAATAAACCTAATTCTAGTAACCCTAATTCCGGTAAACCAAATAACGGTAAGCCTAATAATGTTATCGGAAAGCCTAAGCCTAATAATGACAAACCTAAAGAGCATCCAACTAAACAAGATAATTCAGGTGACAATACTAATCCTAATAACTCAGGAAATGGTTCCACTCAAACTGAAAATCCAGAAAACGGTACAGATCAAAATTCTCAATAATGATAAAAGAATGAGATGTTTCATCAATGGGTTTAGTTGAATGTCTCAAAAGTTAAAAATAACAGTAATAAAAACACATGCTAATTCTTTTCGAATTAGCATGTGTTTTTTGTTTCAATATCTTATTATTCTTCTAACAGCGACTACATTAATACAAAAAGGGGCAACATTCCATATTTACAGAATCTTATCGTTCGTTATTACGTATGATTAATTATGTACGCAATGTCACATCACCAACATTTTATTATGAGTGGGCCCATTATTTCTTTGTAAATATTATAAGAAAATTGGAGGGGATTTTTACGAAAGCTATAGTGTGTAACAAATATGGTCCACCTGATGTACTTGAATTAAAAGAGGTAAAAAAGCCTTTACCTACTGAGAATCAGGTATTGGTAAAAGTTCATTCAACATCCTTGAACTTTGGTAACTTGGTTCTTTTGAAAGGCAAACCTTACTTAGCCCGCCTTGCTTTTGGATTAATGAGACCAAAATACACCATACCAGGAGGTGACATAGCTGGTACAGTAGAAGCTGTTGGTAAGAATGTTAAGCTGTTTCAAGTAGGTGATGAAGTATTTGGAGACCTCTCCTGCTGTGGCTGGGGTGGTTTTGCTGAATATGTAACTGTCCCCGAATATGCTTTAGCCTTAAAACCAACTAATATCTCCTTCGAAGAAGCTGCTGCAACACCTATGGCAAGTGTAACTGCCCTACAAGGATTACGTGATAAAGGTAAGATTAAATCAGGACAGAAGGTATTAATTTATGGGGCATCTGGTGGCGTTGGTACTTTCGCGGTACAAATAGCCAAATCATTCGGAGCTGAAGTAACAGGTGTATGTAGCACAAGAAATATTAAAATATTGGATTCTATAGGAGCAGACCATATCATTGATTATACAAAAGAAGATTTCACCCAAAATAAGGAGTGTTATGATTTGATTCTTGGTGTGAACGGTTCTAATTCCATTCCAACTTATAAACGTGTACTAAAACCAAATGGGAATTTTGTTTACGTAGGAGGATCCGAATCTCAATTCTATCAAGCATTAGTTCTTGGACCTTTTATTTCGATGACAGGAAGCAAGAAAATTAGTAACCTGTTACAAAGAGCAAACCAACAAGACTTAAATTATATAAAAGAATTACTTGAAACTGGCAAAATAAAGCCAATAATTGATAAACGCTATAAGCTAAGTGAAGTAACTGAAGCATTCAAATATTTTCAAGAAGGTCATTCTCAAGGAAAAGTGGTTGTTACCGTATAATACCAAAAATTTACATTTTAATTATTTTCATAGATGCAAATAAATTTAATTAAACAATTTAAACGTATTATAAAAAGGCATCACCAAGTCTCCCCAAACTTAGTGATGCCTCTTTTTTGTTACTTAGAAATTATTCTCATGTCAATTTATTTATAAAATACCCCTTTATTTGAACGTGTGTATCCCCCAATACATAAAAGCTCAAATAAGTAATACTAATCTTCCATAGTAGATAAATCCCCTGTTGGAAGTTCTAGTTCCCATGCTTTTAGTACGCGGCGCATGATTTTCCCGCTTCGTGTTTTTGGTAGTTTATCTCTAAATTCGATTTCACGTGGAGCTGCATGAGCCGCTAAACCTGTTTTGACAAATCGTTTAATATCTTTTTCGATTTCAGCAGTTGGTTCAATGCCCTCTTTTAATGAAATAAAAGCCTTAATGATTTCACCTCGGACAGGATCTGGTTTGCCAATTACCCCTGCTTCAACGATTAAAGGATGTTCCAATAGTTTACTTTCCACTTCAAAAGGACCTACCCTCTCTCCAGAAGTCATGATGACATCATCAATTCGCCCTTGGAACCAAAAATAACCATCATCATCCATGTAAGCTGAATCACCAGATACATACCATTCTCCTGCCAAAAAGTAAGATTCATAGCGAGCAGGATTATTCCAAATTTCTCGCATCATGGATGGCCATCCTTTTTTAAAAGCCAAGTTTCCCATTGTAAATGGTGGTAGCTCATTTCCCTGATTATCAACTATTGCAGCAGTTATACCTGGGATTGGTTTACCCATTGAGCCTGGCTTAATCTCCATTGATGGATAGTTGCAAATCATTTGCGCACCTGTTTCTGTCATCCACCATGTATCATGAATTCGTTGATGAAGAACTTGATCTCCCCATTTAATCACTTCTGGATTAAGAGGCTCTCCAACAGATGCTACATGGCGCAAGGCTGATAAATCATAATCATTTAGAATATCATCTCCAGCGCCCATAAGCATTCGAAATGCAGTAGGAGCACTATACCAAACGGTTACGCGATACTCTTGCAACGCTCTATACCAAGATTGCGGTGAAAAGCGGCCACCGATAACAACAACTGTAGTACCTGTTAGCCAAGGTCCAAATATCCCATATGCTGTACCAGTTACCCATCCAGGATCTGCTGTACACCAGTAAACATCATCACTTCGTAAATCAAGCACCCATTTCGATGTTTGATAGTGTTGTAGCATCGCATTATGTACGTGCAACACACCTTTTGGCTTTCCTGTAGACCCTGACGTATAATGTAAAACCATCCCATCCTCACGATCTACAAATACGATATCGGTTTCTACTGAAGCCTGTTGCAAAAGTTTTTGGAAGTCTTTTAACTGTTCTGTTTCTTCGATTTCTTGTCCGATAAGAAATACAGTTTTAAGCTGAGGTAGACGCTCAATTGGCACCCTTTTAAATAATTCTTTTGTTGTAACAAGTGCACTTGCACCGCTATCACTTAATCGATCGAAGACAGCACCCTCCATGAAAGCTTCAAAAAGTGGGCCAACGATAATCCCCTTTTTCAATCCACCAATAATAGAAAAATATAATTCTGGTGAACGTGGCATGAAAACGAATAGACGATCGCCCTTTTCTATGCCTGCTTGTTGAAATACATTAGCAGCTCTATTCGTCCATTCTTTCACCTCTTGAAATGTATAGGATTCTTTTCTTTCCCCATTCTCAAAGTGAAGAGCTACTTTGTTTTTAAGCTCAGATTCTGCATGCCGATCAACAGCTTCATAAGCCATATTGACTTGTCCAGTTTTAGACCAGCTGAAGGCTTGTTCTGTTTCCTTCCAATCAAAAGTTGAACTTATTTCGTCGTAGTCGTGTAGTTGATATTTTCCATCAGCAGCTAGTAATGGCTCAATTCTCAATATCAAAACCCCCTTGTTGAACTACCTCAACACTATTATATAACAGATAGATTCTATTGTATAACATAAATTCAGATTATAGTTATTTTTTCATCAATTTAATCAGATTCATAAATTAGCTAGAAAATGTAGTCACTGAATAACTGTATAAAGTGAAACTTCAATCAGTGGGGGTTTTCCGACGTACAGGATGTACTAGTGCCAACACCTGAGTGACAGCCATCCAGCAACCCCAACCAATCGGGCATTTACGGGCAGTTATCTCAACCATTGCTTCTTCGAATTCTCTAAAGCTTTGAGGTGGGAGCCAAAAGCCAGTTAATGCGGGATAAGCACTATTTTAATCTGACGTACACTGATTCCTACAATAGTGGAATTGACTTTGCTACCTTCAGAATGAATAAAAATACATACAATTTTCTCATTTAGACGGTTTATTTCTACTTTACTCATGTATAATTAATTAACAAACAATTTATGAAGGAGGTGAATTTATGGAACATCCGCGAACTTATTATTCAAAAGATTTAGAAACTTCACTAGGAACCATTGTAGTGGAAGGACCGGTTACTACTGAAAACCTTGAAAAGCTTCAGTTTCATGATGGGTTAACTGCTTTTCGAATTCCGAAACAACAATTTGCAGCGATTATTGAAATATCCAAATTACCAGAAGGAAGAATCGTTATTGCTCGATTAAATGAGACAATTATTGCGTATGCTACTTTCCTTTACCCAGATCCACTTGAACGTTGGTCGGAAGGAAAAATGGATAATTTAATAGAATTAGGTGCTATTGAAGTAGCACCCGAGTTTCGCTCATTTGGTATTGGCAAAAGCATTTTGCAAGTATCCATGTTGGATGACGCAATGGAAGACTATATTGTGATCACTACAGAATATTACTGGCATTGGGATTTAAAAAGAACGAATCTAAATGTATGGGAATACCGCAAAATCATGGAGAAAATGATGCGAGCAGGGGGACTTGAAGTAGCCGCAACGGATGATCCTGAAATTTCCTCACACCCAGCGAACTGTTTAATGGTTAGAATCGGCAAACGAGTCGATCAAGCATCAATAGAAAAGTTTGACCAACTACGTTTTATGAATCGTTATATGTACTGATTTATTGTGAAGGAGTGAAATCATGTTAATCGAAGAAATCATGAAAACCCATGTTATTACATTAAAAACATCAGATACGATTAAAGATGCTGTCCATACTATGAAAGAAAAGAAAATTCGCCACTTACCTATAGTCGATAAAGAAAATAAACTAGTTGGACTTATAACAGAAAGAGATTTAAAAAACGCACTCCCTTCCTCTCTTTTAAAAGAATCGTATGAACATGTATATGACCAAACATTAGATAAAATAATGATTACACAGCCCATTGTAGGCCATCCTCTAGATTTTATCGAAGAAATCGCAGCCATTTTTTATGAGCGTCATATAGGATGTTTGCCTATCGTTAGTACAGGACAGATTGTTGGGATCGTGACAAGAACCGATTTATTGTATACGTACGTTGAACTAACAGGTGCTACAAAACCAAGCTCTCAAATTGAAATCCGTGTAAATGATCGAATTGGTATATTGCATGATGTGTCAAAAGTTTTTGCAACGCATAAAGCAAGTATTCTAAGTGTCCTCGTTTACCCTGATTCAAAAGATGAAGAACATAAAATTCTATCAATCCGTGTGAAAATCATGAATCCTCTACCGATTATAGATCAGTTACGGAAGGAAGGATTTGATGTGCTATGGCCAAATATGCCCGGAATCAACAACCTTTAAAAAATGCGGTTTTTGTTTATTCAACGGATCAATTAGATTATAAATTTTCTGAAACTCACCCTTTCAATCAAAAACGCCTACAATTAACGGTAGACCTATTATCAAGCATTGGTGCTCTCGATAAAATGGATATTGTGAAACCAAGAATTGCTACTGAAGAAGAATTACTTTTAGGCCATGATCTTCGTTACATAGAAGCTGTAAAACTTGCAGGTCACGGAAAACTTTCAACTAAACAAGGAGAACCTTTTGGGATTGGCACAGAAGATACTCCCATATTCCAAAATATGCATGAAGCAAGTGCAAAAATTGTAGGTGGTACACTGACAGCTTGTGATTATGTCATGTCCAATAAATCACAACATGCATTAAATCTAGGTGGTGGATTACATCACGGTTTTAAGGGTCGTGCATCCGGCTTTTGTATTTATAACGATAGTACTGTAGCGATTAAATATATGCAGAAAAAGTACAATGCTCGTGTTTTATATATCGATACAGATGCACACCATGGAGATGGTGTGCAGTGGAGCTTTTATGATGATCCTTCTGTTTGTACTGTATCGATTCACGAAACAGGGCGATATCTTTTCCCTGGTACTGGAGCCGTTACAGAAAGAGGTAATGGACAAGGTTATGGAACATCCTTTAATTTACCGATTGATGCTTTTACAGAAGATGAATCATTTCTAGATGTCTATAACACTGCTTTTCGCGAAATAACAGCTTACTTTAAACCAGATGTTATACTATCTCAGAATGGGGCAGATGCACACTATTTTGATCCTTTAACACATCTATATGGAACGATGAATATTTACAAAGAAATTCCTAAACTCGCTCACGAGCTTGCGCATGAATTCTGTGATGGCAGATGGATTGCTGTAGGTGGTGGAGGGTATGATATATGGAGGGTGGTACCTCGTGCATGGTCGCTAATTTGGCTTGAGATGACGAATCAGAAAACGCCTGTCGGTAAACTTCCACAAAGCTTGCTTGATCAATGGCAAAAGGAATCTCCCGTACCGCTAATCCCAACATGGATGGACCCTGAAAATCTTTATGAGCCAATTCCTCGAAAAGAAGAAATTACAGAAAAAAACCATCAAGTACTCGAAAAAGCTTTGTACCAAATTCGTCAAAACACATAGAGATTAATAGAAAAGGATCGTTTCGATACTCACTAATTGGAGTAGAAACGATCCTTTTTTTGTTATTTGGTTGAGTTTCTGTCTTCGATACGATGTGGTAGGATAACATTTGCTTCATCCACTTGTTCTTCTTTGTTCATATATTTTGTAAGCAAACGCATGGATACTGCCCCGATATCATAAAGAGGAAGTACGACACTTGTTAACTGTGGTCGAACCATCCGAGCTAATTTTGAATTTTCAAAACTAATCACTTCATAATCATCTGGAATTTTCTTATCTGCATCTACTGCACCATGTATGATTCCAATCGCCAATTCATCGCTTCCAGCAAAGAATGCTGTAGGTGGGTTTTGTAAATTACTCAACGTGCCAAAATCCTCTAAACCACTATCATATGAATCTTCAGAAGCAATGACTAAATTTTCATCTACTTCAATACCTGCTTCTGCTAATGCTTTTTTATAGCCTTCATATTTATAATTTTTGTTAATCGTTGACGTAAATGGTCCTGACACATAAGCAATACGCTTATGACCATTGTCGGTAAATCGTTTAACCGCTTCATAAGCAGCTTGTAGATAGTCAATATTAACGGATGGTACTTGCTTCGATTCATCAATCGTTGCTGCTAAAACAATGGGTACAGGAGAATGGCTCATTTTTTGATTAAGTTCTTCACTTACTTGATCACTCATCATGACAATACCATCAACTTGTTTACCATACATATTGTCTAGTAATTGTAATTCTTTTTCTTCCCGTTGATCAGAATTTGAAAGAATAATGTTATAACGATACATTGTCGCAATATCTTCAATACCACGAGCTAATTCTGCATAAAAAACATTCGAAATATCAGGAATAATTACGCCGACAGTTGTCGTTTTTTTACTCGCTAAGCCACGAGCGACCGCATTTGGTCTGTACTCTAAGCGTGCAATCACATCGAGAACTTTTTTTCTAGTAGTTGGTTTTACGTTTGGATTTCCATTCACAACGCGAGAAACCGTTGCCATCGAAACATTTGCTTCACGTGCAACATCATAAATTGTTACGGTCACTTGTTGACACCTCATTTCATATCTTATTTCAATGATACGATAAAATGTAAGCGATTTTCAAGAATATAAAAGTGACGATTCTCGTAATTCGAATCGTCACTAGTAAAATTTACACTATATTTACAATCCGTACGACTCCAACTTTGGAATCAATTGTACGCAAAGTAATAATTGGTTAAAAGTAGGATGGAAAATTCCTCTTTTAGCGTATTACTTACCCTTGCACTTGGTAATTTTTCATGAATTGTTGAATTTGTTCATAAAAATCATCAAATTGTGGAATACTCATTTGTTGTTGAGCATCAGATAATGCTACAGCTGGATCTGGATGTACTTCTGCCATAACACCATCAGCACCGATTGCAATCGCTGCTTTCGCACAAGGTAGAAGTAAATCACGTCGGCCAGTTGAGTGTGTTACATCCACAAATACTGGTAAATGTGTTTCTTGTTTTAATACTGGAACTGCAGAGATATCTAATGTATTACGTGTTGCTCTTTCGTAAGTACGGATCCCACGTTCACAAAGGATGATTTGATCATTCCCTTTAGAGATAATATATTCAGCAGCATGGATAAATTCATCAATTGTAGCTGCAATACCACGTTTTAATAGGACTGGTTTTTTTGTAGCACCAGCTGCTTTTAAAAGCTCGAAGTTTTGCATATTACGCGCACCGATTTGAATCACATCGATGTAGTCTAAAGCTTCTTCTAAATGAGATGGTGTAACGATTTCAGAAACAATACCTAAACCGTATTTTTTACCAACTTCTTTTAGAATTTTTAATCCTTCAAGGCCAAGACCTTGGAAATCATAAGGTGATGTACGAGGTTTGTAAGCTCCCCCGCGCATTAATTTTAATCCTTTTGCATTTATAGATTCAGCAACAGCTGCTGTTTGTTCATATGATTCTACAGCACATGGTCCAAATACAAATGTAGGTTTTCCTTTGCCGATTGCTTCACCATTAACCGTTACAATTGTATCCTCTGGTTTACGTTTACGTGATACCAATAATTCTTTTTTCTGTTCAGTTTCTTGTAATTTAAGTGCAGATTTGAAAATTTCTTTGAAAATGTGTTCAACTGTACCTTGACTTAATGGACCTTCATGATGCTCTTTCAATAGATTCAACATATGTCTCTCACGAAGAGGATCATAACGGGTTACACCTTGTTTCTCTTTAATTTTCCCAATTTCTTGTACTACTTCAGCACGTTCATTGATTAAACGTAAAATTTCAAGGTTTAATTCATCGACGCGGTCACGTAAGTGATCTAAATTTTGATGACTCATTGCCGTTTCTCCTCTCTTCCGTATCAGGTACTTTCAGATGTCTGAAAACTGTGATACATTTTATGATATTAGAAACATTATAATCAATATTTTAAAGAATGTCACGCATTTTTTCTTTATCGCTTCAACGCGGTAAAGTATAATTGTCCAACTTTTGAAAATTTTCGTAATATATTTAAAAGAAAGGTTGTGAAAAACTTGACTTCAAAGCTTTTTGCATTAGACATAGGTACTCGTTCTGTCGTTGGGATTATTTTAGACGAACAAGAGGATGGATACCACGTAGTCGATTTAGTCTCAGAGGAACATAAAGAAAGAGCAATGGTTGATGGTCAAATACATAATGTCATTCATGTTGCAACTGTGATTCAACATGTGAAAGAACAATTAGAAGTAAAGCATGGTCCTCTTTCAAAAGTGAGTGTAGCTGCAGCTGGAAGGGCATTAAAAACAGAACAAGCTGTCGTCACATTAGATATTAAAAACCGCAAGGCTCTAATAGAAGATGATATTAATCGATTGGAAATAGCGGCCGTTCAAAAAGCGCAACAACAATTACTTGAGCATCACGAAAATTATAATGGTAGTCATTATTATTGTGTTGGCTATTCTGTTTTATACTATCGATTGGATGGACAAGAAATTGGCAGTTTAATGGACCAACAAGGTGAAGTTGCAGAAGCAGAGGTAATTGCTACATTCTTACCTAGAGTCGTTGTAGAATCACTGCTAGCTGCTTTAAAACGGGCCAATTTGGAAATGGAAGGTTTAACGCTAGAACCAATCGCTGCAATCAATGCGTTAATCCCATCTACCATGCGTCGTTTAAATATCGCACTAGTGGACATTGGTGCAGGAACTTCAGACATTGCAATTACAAACAAAGGGACCGTAACAGCCTATGGAATGGTCCCAACTGCAGGCGATGAAATAACAGAAGCATTAAGCGATCACTACTTATTAGACTTCCCCGTAGCAGAAAAAGTAAAACGCGATTTATCAAAATATAATGAGATTACAATTTCAGATATTTTAGGATTTGAGCAAGTTTATCAAAAAGACGAAATCATCGAGGTACTTCGTCCAGCAGTGACAAACCTTGCCACTGCTATTGCAAATGAAATTCTACGATTGAATAGCAACATCGCACCAAAAGCAGTCCTACTTGTTGGTGGTGGTAGTTTAACGCCAGAAATTACAGATGAGTTATGTATGGCACTTAATATTCCTAAAAATCGTGCAGCCGTTCGAGGAATTGATGCCATTCAAAAACTAACCTTTGAAGAACATGTCCCAGCATCACCAGAACTTGTTACACCAATTGGGATTGCAATTGCTGCCAAGAATTCTCCTATTAAATATATGTCAGTTGAAGTAAACAAACAAATTGTTCGTCTATTTGAGTTAAAAGAAATGACAGTAGCAGATGCATTGCTTGCTGCCAATGTGAACATCAACAGACTTTACGGTAAACCAGGCTTAGCAATTTGTGTAAACGTAAATGGACAAGACATTTTCGTACCCGGCGAACATGGCAGCCCTACAGAAATTTTTGTAAATGGAGAAAAAGGTACGATTAAGAATCCTATCCAAAATGGGGATATTATCGAGTTAATTGAGGGTAAGAATGGGAATCCTGCTCATGCAACGATTCAAGAGATGATGGAGCTTGATGAAAAACGAACCGTATTCATTAATGGTGAAGCGTATCACGAGTAGAACCAACGATTCTATTAAATAGAACAACCTGCGAAAATCCAAGACTCACTACAAGATGGCGATATGTTAGTCATTGATTCAGCCAAAAACATTGAACAACTTTTACATCATACAGGGCTTCATAACTTGTTAAACCTTCTAACCCCATTTTCTGTTTCAATAGATGGGAAGGTGATACAATTACAAGAATATAATCATGAAATTCTGTTAAACGATCAGCCTGCAACATTATATTCTCTAATAACAGATGGCGATCACATTCGCTTTCAAGCAAAGAACAAACCTACTGTACGTAGTATTGCAGAACACCTTAACCTTTTATACGAAAATCGGATTTCCATCACATTTCAAGGTCAACAACTTGAACTGAGCAATCCTTATTACGATATTTTGGTAAATGGACAAACTGTAGATTCCTCTTCAGAAATTCAAAATAAAGACGCATTTGCAATTCTTACCAAGAGAAACATCAAATTGGGTCTATTCTGACGTTTTCCGCTTTTCAGATTGGCAATTGCCACCAGACTTTAAAGGAACTTTTGAAATCTTAAGAAATGGTGAACCTTCTCAATTTGATGCAGCAATCTTTGGTGGAGATGTACTTGAGATTCATCTGATTCCGACTGCTGCAAAGTTATAAATTCATTAGTGTATTATGTTCTTTTTCGTTAATAAAAAACTACCCTTTTCCAACAAAAGGGTAGTACCTATTTCATCTCTCGGAAATATTTTCTTTTACTAGTTTCAAAATATATAAAACATCACTACCAGAATCTTTCTCAAAAACTTTTAAAAACTTGTTAATTACATTTTTGTCCACAGAATAAACTAATTGGCCAATTGCTTCAATAACAGTTCTTCTTACAAAACTGTTTTTATGGGTACTTAATTCTTTTAACTTGTTTGTAAATAAATCTTGAAAGTATTGCTTACTCCTATTTCGTCGAAATCTTGAGTGATTCTATCAATTGTTTACTACAATCTCTTATTAATAACTTTATCTTAAAATACAGAAAAACCCCAAATAGTACACTTTTAATCGTGTCACTATTTGGGGTTTTATTTGCTTTTTTAAAACTGTTTTAGATTTAGCTGTTTTTTGAAGAGACTTTTTCTGATGCAGCACCAGCTGCTGTTTGTTCTTTTTGTTCGTCTTCATATTCAGCAATGGTTTTTTCCATTGTTTCCATGATATCAAGCGGTTCTTCACCTTCATAAGAAACTGTACCATCATCGAATGGAGGAGTTGTAGTAGATTTTAAGGATTTTACCTTATCAACCAATTGACCAGATTGAGCTTGTACTTTTTTTGAAAGTTCTACTGTTTTTTCTTTAGCAGTAGACGTGAAGCCAGCACTTTTTTCTTTTAATTGACTTGCTTGAACAGCAACGTCACTTCGTAATTCTTTCCCAGCTTTAGGAGCTAAGAATAATGCAGTCGCTGCTCCAACTACACCACCAACAAAAGCGCCGATGATGAAGTCTTTTAAATTTAAATTGGCATCATCGTTTGCATATAATGATTCAGCACGCTTATTATATGTTTGTGGTAAATAATTTTCATCATTACCTTCAATACCTACATTTCTCACTTCACTGTAATTCGGTTTTTGTTCTACCATACTAGCGCCCCCTTAGAATTATTTACGTTTGCCTTTCTTTGAAACACCTTCATAAATGATATCATCTTCATCTGCTTTACTTTTTTTAATCTTATCACGAATCCCGATGAAGGCATTTCCCCATTGAATAACTTGTGCGATTTGTTCGCTGTTTTTGGATACATTTGTATTAACGGATGTGGTTACATTTTTTACTGAATCACTTAAACCCTTAATAGAATCTGCAAATCCTTTAACAGCATCGACTACTGAATTTAGTTGCTTAGATTTTACTTGGATATCTTCAGCAAGCATATTCGTTTTTTCTAATAAGCTTGTAGTCTCGCCAGTAATTCCTTTCATTTGTCCTTCAATACCTGCCATAGTGTCTGCTACATTGCTCATTGTCTTTTTCAATGCACCCAATGTCATGGCTAAACTTATACATAACACTAGGAAACCGATAGCGGCTACTAATGCTGCAATGTAAAGTATAACGATCATTAAAAAGCCCTCCATTTCTCTATATATGGAATACTTCCACAAAATAAGTGTCTTTAAACATCACTTACCTAATTACATTCTACAAAGTTTTTCTATATCCTGCCAGAGTAAACGTTCCCAAAATAATATTCTTTTATAATAAAAGCTGTAGAAAACCGACTTATCCGTTTTCTACAGCTTTTTATTTCATATTTATTTGCTTTATTCCTTACCTATTCAGCTTTTAATAGGTCTTCAAAAGCTGTTTGGAATTTGTGTATGTCACCAGCACCCATGAATAAGAAAACAGAATCCTTATGATCTAACAATTCTTTGACACGATCCATTGATAGTAGTTTACTATCTGGGATTAAGTCAGCTAAGTCTTGAATAGATAATGAGCCTGTTTTTTCACGTGCTGAACCAAAAATATCGCATAAATAGACACAGTCCGCTTGGTTTAAGCTATTCGCAAAATTTGAAAGGAATGCTTGAGTTCGAGTGAATGTATGTGGTTGGAAGATGGCCACAAGTTCACGATCTGGATATTTTTGACGTGCAGATTGAATGGTTGCACTAATTTCAGTTGGGTGATGTGCGTAATCATCGATTAATGTACGATCACCAAAATCTGTTTCTGTAAAGCGACGTTTTACACCATGATAAGTATGAAGTTGTTCTTGGATTAGTTCTGCAGGAAGTCCTTCATAATGACAAAGTGAAATAACTGCTAAAGTATTTAACACATTGTGGTCACCGAACATTGGGATAAAGAATTTGCTATAAAATTCGTTGCGAACATACACTTCAAATGTAGTACCTTTTGTTGTTTTTTCTACATTACGAGCTTCGAAATCATTTTCAGAACCAAAGCCATAGTATACAACTGGCACATTCGCTTTAATTTTTTGTAAATGTTCATCATCACCACATGCAACGATTGCTTTTTTAACTTGAAGTGCCATAGATTGGAATGCATCAAAAACATCTTCAACGTCTTTGTAGTAATCTGGATGATCGAAGTCAATATTCGTCATAACTGCATAATCTGGATGGTATGCAAGGAAATGACGGCGATATTCACAAGCTTCCATTACTAAGTTTTTAGCGTCTTTTGCTCCACTACCTGTGCCATCACCGATTAAGAATGATGTTGGACTAGAGCCTTCTAATACATGTGCCATTAAACCTGTAGTTGAAGTTTTCCCATGTGCACCTGTAATCGCAACAGATGTAAATTTCTCTAAATAGTTGCCTAAGAATTCGTGATAGCGAATGACTTCGACACCCATTTCTTGCGCACGTACAATTTCAAGATGGCTGTCAGGAAAAGCATTTCCTGCAATTACAGTCATTCCTTGTTTAATATTATCTGCATCAAATGGCAATATTGTTATATTACGTTTTCTAAGTGGTTCTTCCGTGAAAAAATACGTTTCTATATCTGAACCTTGCACTTGTTCTCCTGAATCAAATAAAATCTGAGCAAGTGAGCTCATTCCTGAACCTTTAATACCTGTAAAATGATAAACTGTCATGTTGAAACCTCCTGGGAAAGTTTCCTTACCCTTGAATAATCAATTCTATTAAATTAAAACATCTACCATTATAGCACGATTTATCCCAGTTCTTACATAAACATTTATTCCTTTTTATTTTCGTCTTAAGCTAGAAATATTATGCTTATAACCGTAATATTTATACATGGTATTACCCGAATAAATCGTCTAAATCACGCTCTGTTAAAAATACTTCTCTAGGCTTTGTACCTCTAGATTCTGAGATAAAGCCTTGTGCCTCCATCATATCCACTAATCTTGCTGCACGATTGTAGCCAATTCGATATTTCCGTTGTAGGGAAGAGGCTGATACTGAACCTTCATTACAAATGTAACGGCAAGCTTCTTCAAATAATTCATCTTGTTCATCGATTGTTTCTACTTTTTTCAATAATTCTTCTTGTTGGAATAGATACTCAGGTTCACCAAGTGTGCGAACAAAATTTGTTACTGCTTCAATTTCATCGTCTGTGACATAAGTACCTTGTACGCGAACTGGTGCAGACATGCCATTTCCTAGGTAAAGCATATCTCCTCTACCTAATAATCGTTCTGCTCCTTGACTATCTAATATAGTACGAGAATCTATATGTGATGAAACAGAAAATGCGATTCGAGTTGGAATATTAGATTTAATCAAACCTGTAATAACATCAACAGAAGGTCGTTGCGTTGCCAATACTAGATGAATTCCACATGCTCTTGCTTTTTGGGCAATGCGGCAAATAGATTCTTCCACTTCCTGTGGTGACATCATCATTAAATCGGCTAACTCATCGATAACGATAACTAAGTATGGCATTTTCAAAGAGAATTTCCTCTCTTTTTCTACCATTTTATTATAACGTGTAATATCACGTGCACCTACATGAGCAAATAACTGATAACGGCGGTCCATTTCATCTACTGCCCATTTAAGTGCAGCAGTTGCAGCTTTGACATCCGTAATAACCGGGCTCACTAAGTGTGGGATATGATTAAATGGTGCGAGTTCCACCATTTTTGGATCAATTAACATCAATTTTACATCTTGTGGGCTAGCTTTCAATAGTAAACTGATTAAAAGTGAGTTTATACATACAGATTTTCCTGAACCAGTAGCTCCTGCAATCATTCCATGTGGCATTTTACGCAAATCAATAGTCACAGGTTCCCCTGTTAAATCTAATCCTAACGCTGCTTCAAGAGGTGATTTAGAATCTACAAAAGATGAATGTGTGACTACTTCAGACAGTCTGACAGGACGTGATTTACGATTTGGGATTTCAATACCAATTGAGCTTTTTCCAGGTATTGGCGCCTGTATACGAATATCCTTAGCTGCTAAAGCCAGTTTTAAATCATCAGCTAAATTCCGTATTTTACTTACTTTAATTCCATGACCGACTGTAATTTCAAATTGTGTTACAGCTGGACCTTGAACGATTTGTACAATTTCCCCATTAACTTGGAAATAAGACAATGCTTCAATTAACTTCTCACCTTGTGAATCCATCCATTCAAAATCCTCTGTTTGTTCTTCTGGAGGTTCAAGATAGGTAAGTGCTTCTTCGAGATGCTCGTTTAAAGGAGCTGGCTCTTTTACTTCTATAGTATTATGAAGTTGTTCTAAAGTATCATGATTTTGCATCGTTTCAATTTGTTCTTTTGATACAACTTGATCATCATGCTCCACTTCTACAGGAGGTGTTTCCTTAAACTTATCAGACTCAACTTCTGAAGTGATTGTTTTTTCTTCAGGAACATCATGATTTGCAGAATCTAATTCTACTGATGTATTAGTTGTAACGTTATTTGGTTCAGTAGATGGAGATGTAACATGAGTCGTTTGATTTGAAGAGGATTTTGTATATCCGGCTCCAAAAGATTTGATACCAGGCAATGGAATCTCCTGTAGTCGTGATTGCTCCATCTTCGCTTTATCAGATTTTAGCATCACTACATTAAAAGGTACTCGACTACCTGTTCTTTTTGGTTCCTCTTGCATTTGAATTTCTGGCTTAGTTTCCAGTACTATTTCTGGTTCTAACTCTAGAGCTGTTTCTTGAACTGGTTTTAGCTCTTGTACGTTCTCTTGTTCAATTGCTACTGCAGTAGATACTGCTTCTTGTGTCGTTTCGTTCTCAAATTCTGTTACACTTTCAACTTCTTTTACTATATCATCCTTAGATTGTTCCAATACTACATCCGATAACATAGGTTCTGCAGTTTGCTCAATTACTGTATCTGCAACTAATCCCGGCTCTAGTGTTACAGTGTTTGCTGAAGTTGTTTCTACCTCTTCTTCAACCGCTTTAACCTCTATATTTGGTTCAGTTTCTTTTACTACTTCACTCTCTGCTTGTTCTATTGTTACATTACTTAACAATTCAGGTTCTGCAGTTTGCTCATTGAGTGTTTCTTTTGCTAATTCTGTCTCAAGTGTCACAGTGTTTGCTGAAGGTGTTGCTACCTCTTCTTCAACCGCTTTAACCTCTAAAATTGGTTCAGCTTCTTTTACTACTTCACTCTCTGCTTGTTCTATTGTTACATTACTTAACAATTTAGGTTCTGCAGTTTGCTCATTGAGTGTTTCTTCTGCTAATTCTGTCTCAAGTGTCACAGTGTTTGCTGAAGGAGTTTCTATCTCTTCTCTAACCGCTTTAACCTCTATATTTGGTTCAGCTACTTTAGCTTCTTCTTCAACAAGTTCTCCTTCTATTTTTGTTTCAATAGATTGAGAGTCTGAAGAATGAATTGGATCTTCTACATTGCTCATTTTCAATTCTTCAGAAGGAGTTTCTGATTCATGCTCAACTATGCTTGTTTCAATAGATGATGGTGAAGTTTGATTTGTTTCCGTTGTTTCTTCAACTATATGTTCAGTCACTGCTTTTTGAACCTGTCCATCCGTTTCTTCGATTGGTGCAATCTTGTCCATTTCACTTTTCTGTTGTTGTTCAGAAATAATTGGATGGTTTTCTTGATTTATTGCACTTTCTTTAACTGGAACCGTTTCAATTTGAATAGTATTGTTTTGTCTTCCTCAACTGATGGCATTTTACTACTATTTGTTGCATTTGAAACTGTTTCTTCTATTTTTTCAACTTGTTGAGTGGAAGCTGCTACCTCTTTGAATGCAGTATTTTCAAGGGTTATATAATTTTCCCTTTTTTCTGTCTTCTGCCCTTTCTCTTCCAATAATTCATGAATACTACTATTCCGTTTTGGCGGTGTTTGGAATCCATAAATAGGTGAAGGAACTCTTGTTGGAATAAATTTCTTCTTCACTGGCTCCTCTGGGGTATTTACTTTTTTGGGTTTACTATCTGTATTTACTTTTTTTGGTTTACTATCTGTATTTACTTTTTTTGATTTACTTTCTGTATTTACGGTTTTGATGTTGTCCTTTACAACTTTCTTTACCTGTTTTTCTTCAAAACTTGGACGAATTTTAGTTTGTGGCGTAATTTTCTTTGTTCCGCCTGGATTAAATGGATTATAGTTTTCCCTACTTGGTTTTTCAACAACGCCTCTTAATCCACGCGGTTCTCGAACAAATGGAGAATACTGCTCTGGACGACGTCGCTCAGAAAGATGCAGTGGCTTCTGCTCATTTTGATAAGGGGTCTGTTCCATTTGCTGATTTCTAACAGGTTGTACATACTCATCTTCCATCCATGGTACGTCATTTCTATTACTTTCATCTGGAATAAGAGGGAATTTAAAAGATTCTCTCTGGTTAATATAATTTGGATTTGAACCTTGTCTTGGTTGTCGATAATCGTCTATATATTTTGTTTCTTCTTCATTTTCATCGTCATATTCATTTTCAAATTGATCAAATGATTTATATTGTTGATCTCCGTTGTAATTTTCATTATATTTGGTTGACGTTTCTTCTATCTCATCACCTAGAATGCGAGATACGATTTTTTTAAACCAACTCATATTTATGCACCACTCTTTTCTAAATCATTGCCTTCATTTTAGCAGTATTAAATACCTTCGTGCAACGCGTATGGAGGGATTGTGACAGATATCCTTCTTTTTTTACACATCTTTTATTTTCTGAAAAAAATCAAGGGAATTTTTCCCTATTCTAAAAGTTGGATTAATATTTATAAAGTGAAACTTCAATCAGTGGGGTTTTCCAACGTACAGGACGTACTAGTGCCAACGTTGCCACAGGACGTGGCGTTTTTAGTTGGCCATCCCCCACTGATAAATAGGAACTCAGGTTAAGTTCGCCACGTCCTGTGGCAACACCTGAGTGACAGCCATCCTGCCTGCCCGAACCAATCGGGCATTTACGGGCAGTTACTTCCCACCTATGCTTCTTCGAATTTTCTAAAGCCTAGAGGTGGGTGTCAAAAGCCAGTTAATGCGGGATAAAAGAGTATACAAAAAGTGCCTTGCTTCATGGAGTTGAATAAGGCACTTTGATGTAGATGATTAATTTTTATGAATCTATTAAAGCGATTGGTGAACCTCTTCGCAAACTTACCACACTTCATAAAAGACTATAAATCGATAAAGAGTTAGAATTTAAATGCTGAGCCAATTTCTGTATTGTCATCTAATAACATAATGCCTTTTACTTGAGGTGCGTTAGGGATGGCTAGTTCGCGAGCTGAACACATCATGCCGTATGATTCTACGCCACGTAATTCAGATTCTTTGATTACTAATCCTGAAGGCATGACTGCGCCGATTTTTGCAACGACTACATGTTGACCTTCAGCTACGTTTGGTGCACCACAGACAATTTGTAATGGTTCTTCTTCACCAACATCGACTTTACAAATATGCAATTTGTCAGCGTTTGGATGTTCTGAAACTTCTTTCACAAAGCCCACTACAAATTTAGGTGTTAAGTCAACATCTAAGCTTAAGGTTACGCCATTTTTTGTAATGACTTCTTCAAGGTTTGCCACAAGCTCTTTTGTTACCTCAACATTCCCGATTTCTTCAATTGTCATGTAGTTACTAGCGTTAAAAAGGTTAAACCCTTTTACTTCGCCCGTTGCACTTTCTTTTAGTAACACTAAATCTCCGTGTCTTTCTATTTCCGTTTTGACAATCGCTTCTGTAGTTAGTTGGACTAATAGAACATCCCCTACATGCGCTTTGTTGTACGATACGATCATGATTATTCTTGCTCCTTTTTTACTCTGTTTTTCGCTAGGATGAAAATTGGCTTTAAATGGCCATCTTCATAGACAAATGATAATGATGTGATTGGCACTGCTCCTTCTGTAAAGAAATGCATCGTCATTTGGGCTAACACATCATAACCTGTATTATTGCGAATGTCTCCGATAATTAGTACATCTTGGTGAGGTACTGAAACCGTCATATCGCCTTCAATTTTACCACGCATTTCTTTTAGAAAAGCATCATTTAAAATCCGACTAGCGTCATAGCCGTCGTTTTCGTTTAAAAAGTAGAAGACATTACCTGCGACAATATCTTTTTTTACATTTGTAGGTAATTTACGAACTTGAAAACGTGCAGATTCTTTCATTTGTTCAACGGATATCTGTAGCTTTTTTACCATATCTTCATCGATTAAACGATACGTATTTCCAAGGTCAAGTGCATAGTAAATACGTGTTTCAGCCGTATGCTCTGTCGTGATAAATGCATGTCCTTCTTTTGATTTCTTTGGAAAAGAACCTGAGCGAATAACAGGGAATATATTCGTTAATCCTTGAAATCCTAGTTCTTTTTCTTTTTGCATGGCTGAAAAGGTTTGCTCGATTGTGTATACTACTTCATCGATGGCTTTGTCTTTCCGCACATCATATTTTGTTAGTACATCACCTAAAAAAAGATCCATACCTTTACCTAATTCACGATGGTCTAATCGTAATTTATTTGTTTTAGAATCTAGCTTCCATTCAAATTGATCTTCACCTAGACGTTTTTTTAAAATATCGACTAATTCTTGTGCTGTCATCTAGTGACTCACCTCATTAAATTTTACTAGCTTGTGCATTTAAAAATGTTTCAATTTCTTCTTGGGTTTTGCGGTCTTTTGAAACAAAGCGTCCTGTTTCTACCCCGTTATTGTATGCGATAAAGCTTGGAATACCGTATACATCAAGTTCTCCACATAAATCGATGAAATCATCACGGTTCACTGAGATAAATGTAAAGTCATTAAATTTTTCTTCTACTTCAGGCATAAATGGTTCGATAAATCGACAGTCTCCACACCATCCAGCTGAAAATAGGAAAACATGTTTTCCTTGTTCTTTTAGTTCATGATATTGTTCTACTGATTGTAAAGTTTCCATTAATATTCCCTCACTTGTTTTTTTAATTGGACGGATTGTGCTATGGTCATTAGTTCTGTAATCGTATCATTGATATCATCATCATTTGCTAATCCAGTGACTTTTACTCCACCAAAACTCGCGATTACTTGATAGTTATCTTGATCTTTATCATTCTTTAGTACACTAGTAAAACCAAATCGTCCATTTTTTTCATAAGATTGTTCTTTAATAATATTGTCTTTTAAGTTTGTTTGCATCGTCTGGTAGAAACGCTTACTTACTTTCGAATTATAGGGATTGTAAAACACTGCGTATGTTCCTTTTCCCTTCGATAAAATAATATTGGTTTCATCAGAAGAGTTTTTCACTTTATAGCCATCCGGTAGATAAAATTGCAAATGTTCTGTAGATGCTGTATAGTTCTTTGGTTTCGTGTTGAAAATCGTATTTGCATCGGAAAAACCTTGTGATATTTTTGAATCGATTGATTGTCCACATGCTGCAATATTCAATATAAAAACGCTTGACACTAATAGCTTGGTACATTGACGGAACATTCGTAATTCCTCCATTCGTACTTGGACTAGTTATATTGTAAAATGCCCACTATTCCTATGCAACTATCGTGTCTTTTCATGCTATTTCGTGTATTTTTGATAAAAGAAATATTGACCTACTAATTGTTGAAGGATATGCTCGAACATTTCTTTTCGATCAATCATACCATCCGTGAAAATTCCAATAGCTCCGACATTTTGACTAGTATCTAATTGATGAACAAATTCATCCATTACGGGTCCTAATTCGCGACCTGCAATGATTTGAGCAGCAATTTCTTTAGGTAGTGGAATTTGGGCGCCTGCTGCTGTTAAAACTTGTCCATTTGTTAAGGCTAGTGCCCCCCAATTACATAAGTACATGATGTCATCAATCATTGTGACGCCACCTTCTAAACCAAATGCCATATCCGCATTTGTTTCTTCCAGTGTCTTTCTTGCTCGATTCATTGCACCAAGTCTAGTTTCTTCAGCTGACATGGGTTGAGCAGAAACACCAGAATCTACAGAGATATGTTCAAAAGTCAAAATCTCGTGAAAATGTTTCGTAACTACTGAGATTACTGCACCAACTTTTGCTTTATTTGTCGTACCTATACCAACTTTCATCATGACACTTCCTTACTATAAAGTGAAACTTCAATCAGTGGGGTGGTTTCCGACGTACAGGACGTACTATTGCCAACGTTGCCACAGGACGTGGCGCTTTTAGTTGGCCCCCACTGATTGTTAGTTAAACCAATCGGGCTTTTACGGGCAGTTTATCTCCACCTATGCTTCTTTGAATTTTCTAAAGCCTTAAGGTGGAAGTCTTACTGCCCGTTAAAGCGGGATAAAATTAAGGGAGAATTCCGATTGGGAACCTCCCTTTACAATTCATATTTTAATGGATCAATTAACTGTTACGAATTGTATCTAGTGTAGATTTGTCTGCATTTTTCACAAGTTTAACAAGTAGTTCTTTTGCAGCATCGATATCGTCCGTATGAATAACTGATGCATGTGAATGAATGTAACGAGCACAAATACCAATAACTGTACTTGGCACGCCATCATTTGAAATATGCACATTCCCAGCATCTGTACCACCTGGTGATACAAAGTATTGATAAGGAATATTGTTTGATTCTGCTGTGTCTAGTACATACTCACGCATTCCTTTATGTGTAACCATAGTTCGGTCGTAGATTCGGAGTAATGTTCCTTTACCTAATTGACCAAATTGATTTTGATCGCCGGATACGTCATTTGCAGGGCTAGAATCTAATGCGAAGAACAAATCAGGTTTGATCATATTGGCAGATACTTTTGCTCCGCGCAATCCGACTTCTTCCATAACATTGGCACCTGAATATAATGTATTCGGTAATTTTTCGTCTTTTAATTCTTTTAATAATTCAATTGCTAAACCACATCCATAGCGGTTATCCCATGCTTTAGCCATGATTTTCTTTGGATTTGCCATAGGTGTAAATGGGCAAATAGGAATGATTGATTGACCTGGACGAACGCCTAGTTTAATCGCATCTTCCTTATCGTCTGCCCCTATATCAATTAACATATTGCTAATTTCCATTGGTTTTGATTGCAATTCAGGAGTTAGTAAATGTTTTGGAATAGATGAAATGACACCTGGAATTGGTCCGTTTGTTGTATAAACTTCTACTCGTTGTGCAAGCATTACTTGGTTCCACCATCCACCAAGTGTTTGGAAACGGATCATACCATTATCGGTAATTTGAGTAACCATAAATGCTACTTCATCCATATGTCCTGCTACTAAAATTCGTGGACCGTTTTCGTCGCCCTTTTTCAAACCAAAAATACCACCTAGATGATCTTGTACGATCTCGTCAGCATATTTTGATAATTGTTCTCTCATATAGGCACGAACAGCATGCTCATTACCTGGAGCACCTGGTAATTCTGTAAGTGTCTTAAACATATCTAACATATCTTGTTTCACATAAAAGCCTCCCTTATGAGCCATTCTTTACTATTGTAGACAAAAAAACAGTAAAATTCCACCATTGCTAATTGCAATTCGAAATGCACTTAGCAGATGGTAAATTATTTGTTGGATATTATTTCACAAAAATGCTTTCTTTTGTAACTACAAGCCTAAAAGAGCCAAAGAATTTTCTCTTTTAGCATTCATCTTCTTTTCACACATTTCGTTGGATATGGTACACTTATATATATACCAAAGGAGGCGTATTTGATGAAACTACGTGATTTCTTACTAGGAGCAGCAACAGGGATTGCCGTAACTTATGTCATTAAAGAAGCAAGTGAAAAAGTGAGTCCATACAAAAATGCGAATCATATTTTAGATGATATGAAAGAGCAGTTTAAAGCCCAAGGGCCAATTGATGGATCATGGATTTACATGGAGCCTCAAACATTTCATAAAGAAGACATTGAAATTCCTGTATACAAAGGAGGCATTTCTCGCGTAGAAGAAGGCGAAACAGTCAATTTCGAATTTGCTGTTGACGCAAGAACTGGATCTGTTGTTGACTTAGTGAGAGTATAAACTATATTGATAAAATATATCCCGAGCTTGTTCATTGGAATGAGCTTGGGATTTTTTTGTGTGAACGATTATGCCTAGTTGTCTTAGTTGGCGGTTTTTTTAAGTGCTTTATCAACTGATAAAGTAACCTAGTTTAATATAAATAAAACCCTACACTAAGTGCAGGGCCATTGTTTGATTATGCTGTTGTATGTGATTCGCGTGTGCGAGGTAGTTCATCAATAATTTGTTTGCCTGTTTTGTCCCATTTGATTAAGCGTTTAAAAGCATCGTGGTAGAAGCTTACCCAATAGCCATTTTCAAGAATTTCTTTTACAAGTTTTTCTTTAGCAAAGATGGATGTCATTGGGTAGTCATCGTATGCTAATACCCATAATGGATTTTGATGAGCATGTGTTGGCATGATATCTGCCATGTGAATAATGGTTTCACCTTTTTGTGATAAACGGATAATACTATGTCCATCACTATGACCGCCAGTGTGAATCATTAAAATGCCTGGTAATACTTCAAATTGTTCATCAAACGGTTTTACTTGCTCCTCGATTGCCTTCCAATTTTCTTCCCAATACGTATTAGCAGAGCGAATATTCGGCTGGCGCATTTCATCCCATTCAACTTGTGAAACGAAAATGTCTGCATTCGCAAATGTAGAGACCAATTGATCTCCTTGCCATTTTGTTAAACCACAAGCATGGTCGAAATGTAAGTGCGTCATCAATACATAATCGATATCGTCAGTAGTCAGCCCTAACTCTTGTAGACATACATCAATATTTGATTGTTCTTGTACGCCATAATTGCGAAGCTGCTTGTCCGTAAACTTACCATTTCCTACACCGGAATCAATCAATAGATTCTTACCTTGATACTGAATTAATATAGGATCTGTTCGTAATTCAATTTGATTGTTGTCATTCACTGGATATTTTTTTGACCATAAGGGCTTCGGTACAACTCCAAACATTGCACCACCATCTAAAAAAGTTACTCCCCCATTTAACCATGTTAACTTCATATTATGAAATTGAAAAGCATCCATCTTATGATCCCCCTTTGTAAAATCATCACCACAATTAATGGTATTGTGCTCCAATAATTGTAACATGTTAAGCAATTTTCCAAAAGAAATCTATTGGGTAAATTAAGAGAGTTGAGTCAATGACTTTCAATGTAAAAAATCCACATTCTACTTACAACAAATAGAATGTGGATTTAATCAGTTAGTCTTTTTTAGTTTGGAATTGTGATTCTAAACGGTAGATTGGTTGTCCTTTTGAAGAGAATTTTTCCTCATATTCTGTCATTACATTGTCTTCTGGCATTTCAGCATGCAAGTCAAGGGATACATAATTTAACTTCATACCATAGTGCGACATGCTTACAAGTGAAAATTCAAAAAGTCCTCGGTTATCCGTTTTGAAATGCACTTCTCCGTTATCTACTAACACGGACTCATATAATTTTAAAAAGTTTTCATGTGTTAATCGGCGTTTTGCATGGCGTGATTTTGGCCATGGGTCAGAAAAGTTTAGATATAAACGATCTATTTCGTTATGGGCAAAGTATTTTTCCAAATCAGCACCATTTATTAATAACAAATGAACATTATTAGGTGAACCTGCTTCGATTACCTTTTCAGCAGCCGTAACAATGACACTATCAAATAATTCAATTCCAAGATAATTAATCTCTGGATTTTGCAGTGCCATCCCTGTTATAAATTGACCTTTTCCTGAACCTACTTCAATATGCAAAGGATTGTCGTTTCCAAAAAGCTCTTTCCATTTGCCCTTATGATTTTCTGGAGTAGGAATAATAATTTCAGGGTGAGCTTGGATAAAATCTGCAGCCCATGGTTTGTTTCGAACTCTCAAGTGTATTTCCTCATTTCTATATTTTTCGTACAATTCAACATTTAATTATTAAAGAAAGAAAGTATTTAGTCAAGAAGTCTTTCTAGCTACTTACTTTATCATATCTACTTATTTAAATATATTAGCTTTTTATACAATTACAGTTGAAGTATGTGTAATTTTATTCAAATCCATAATATTGCGATACTATTTATTTTCTATTCGATTGAATCAGCAGCTGTAAACTCATCTTCATCGAGTCTTTGATATGCGGTAGTTTGTACCGTATTTAATAAATACTGTGCAGCTTTGAATTGCATATGCTTCATTGGGGAAGGGTTGTTCTTCAAATGTGTAAACCATTCTTTATATTTTCGCTTATCAATCATGTCAATTCCAAAAATTGACCCAGGATAGTCAATATAACCATTACGAGATAGAACAACTTTTCGAATTGGCAAATCAATATCATGCGTTTTGAAGATTTGTTTTACAATCGATTCCATTCGGTTTAAACCAATTAATGGATTGAGTACTTTTTTATCAAACTTCCCTATTTTTTTCTCCCAGAAGCGACTACCATCTCCTACAAACACAGCTTCTGTTTCTTCTTCTAATACTTGAATACAAATACAATCCGTTGGTGTCAAAAGTAAGATACCTATTTCTACAGGCGCTTTTTTAATTTGGAAAATTGGATAATAGAATAGCAAATAACTGTCTGGTAAACGTTGTGTAAAAGCGCGCAAGAGAGAATCACGATAATACTTTGGATTTACATAGGATTGTTCTAGTAAAGTCGCGCTTGCCCATTTTAACTGAAATTGGAAAAGTTGATCCATGTACATTCTTTTTAATTCTTCTATTGTTTGTGGATAATAAAGAATTTTAGGCTGAAATGAAAATGCATTTGACTCATTTAGAAGGTTGTCTTCATCAGAAGCTTGGTCATCTAAACCTTCGTGAACATGAGTTTCCCCTTCTTCACCTACTTCTGCAGTCTCTTTTTTCTTTTTACGATTAAATGAAGGCAATAGGCGATGAAGAAAATTTTTCGATGGTTTTTCTACTTCTTCTTCGTGTTCCCACAGATTGATTTCTTCACCAGATTCCCAATTACTTTTCATATGGTCCCACTGTATTTTTTTTAGTCTCACAAATTGGGTTGGATATCTTTTTAAATCATTTTGATAACGAGAAACGTAGTCTTGTAGCTTTACTAATTGTGCCATATCCTTCCCTCCAAATGAATGTTGGTACAAAGTTTCACTTTATGTAATTTATATGAAAATAGTTGCATGCAAAAACAAACCGTGTAAGACCACACAGTGGGCTTATGCGGTTTGTTTGCTAATCTTAAATCTTATTCAAGCTCTGAACTTTTTCTTCAAATGCTTGTTGAATTTTACGTGTATAGACACCAGGTTCACCAATACCTACTACTGTATCATCTATTTTAATAATTGGTGTAATTTCTGAAGTAGTAGATGATAAGAAGATTTCATCCATTTGCAATGCTTGTGTTTTTGTAAACGGTTCCTCTACAACTTTCAAATTAATTTCCTCGCAGCATTTCATGACAACTTGGCGAGTGATTCCGTTTAATATGAAGTTATTGGTTGGATGCGTATAGAGTACGCCATCCTTAATTCCATAGATATTTGAAGAAGAGCCTTCTGTGATCACTTCTCCTCTATGTTGAATCGCTTCATAGCAACCTGCTTCATGTGCTTTTTGTTTTGCGAGAACATTACCTAGTAAATTTAAGCTTTTAATATCACAACGAAGCCAACGAATATCTTCTACGAAAATTGCGCCAACCCCATTACGATGATTTTCAAGCGGTCTTGCTGCAGTTTGCGTATATGCAATTAATACAGGCTCCGTTACTTCAACAGGAAACGCATGGTTTCGTGGGGCCACACCTCTTGTGATTTGCATATATATATGACCTGTTTCTAACTCATTTTCTTCAACTAAATCATAAAGCATTTTATGTAAAACATCCTTCGTATAAGGAATAACTAGTTGAATTTCGTCCGCACTTCTATAAAAACGATCGATATGCTCAGTTGCTGTGAACATAGAGCCATCATATATTTTGATTACTTCATATATCCCATCACCAAATTGATACCCTCTATCGTTAATAGAAATAGTTGCATCTTCTTTGTCAATAAATTGACCATTATATAGCATTTTCGCCATTTTTCTTTCAACTCCTCTATTCTTACATTATACAAAAAGAATGATGTGGTGAACGAAAAAGTTAACCACATCAAAAATTCATTTCATCAGTATTACTTTTTCTGGATGACTATACACTGAGTACACAGTTGAAATTCGTATATAACTTTCTTTTAGGTTGAAAATTTGATTTGTTTTTAGCATTTCTTTTTCTTCATCTGTTAGGACATCTTTTATCTCAGTATATTGCTCACCGGGACCTTTATTTTTCCACGCAATAAATTGAATAGCTCGTCCCATATTGGTAAAAGTGTTGTTACGAATTTTAGGATTTATGGCGCCACTTGAAAGGATCCCTCTTTTACTTGAATTGTTCACTGCTACATTTCGTATGTCATTGTCTTCAATAATCGGCGTTTTCCAGTTCATCATTCGAATAGCGTCATTTCTCATTGTATCAATCGTGTTACCTCGAATTACCACATTTGTATGGAGATGTCCTCCTGAATACTTATGGGTACCAATGGCACGATCTAAATTTCTAAATGTATTATTCGTTATGTTCACTCCAAAATTTGCAGTACAGTCAAAATTACTCCATTTCGAACTCCAACCGAGTGTTGTTTTATCTGGTGTATCGATATTAATAGCTTCCTTAATGTATCGATTGGAAGGCTTAGAGTCAACGAATTGGCTGTTCGTAATAGTCACATCTTTGGATGCATCCATTTCGATAAAATGCCCTGCATTCATATTACGGAACTTAATGTTTGAAACATAGACGTTTTTGTTATGTCCCATAATGATGGCAAAGCTACTTAATTTGTAATTTAAATTAAATATGACGTTTCCTTTTCCAATAAAGCTAATATTTTTTTCACCATTATAACCACTTACAACTCTTTCTTTTTTAGCTAGTGATGGGCGAATTAGTTGGAAAATGGAATTGGATGGACTTAAATTCGGGGAACTCGTTTCATCACCTTTTATGATTTCAGTTCCATCTTCAAATTCTAGTGTGACATTTGAGGGAACATACAATACATTTGAGATTGTATAAACACCTTTAGTAAAGACGATTTTACCTCCGCCTTGTTTTTCAAGTTGCTCCATATATGATCTCAATGCATAATATTGCTTTGTTTGTTCTGTATAAGATGGAAAAAGCAGATACTCTTTATTGAGGGTCACTGATTCAGGCGTTACTTTGTATTCATCTTTCCCTATATCCGACAAATTCGTAAACTCAATTTTTTCAACAGGCTTCAGCACATTGTTTTCAATATGTGTAGAGTATTCCTCTAAGTCTTTTCCTTCATTTAATGCCAATGCCCTTTTTACACCTAATGTAATGGTATTCTCATTGTAAGGCTCGTTTGTACCTGTTTGTGCAGCCAAAAATACAGCAATATTAAGCTTGATAAATTGATTATGTTGAATAATTGGCTTATAGGTACCTTTAACGAGTATTCCATAAGTGCCATTTACTGATTGAATTTTGTTCTTTTCTACAGTTGGTTGCTTCCAATTTTTCATCACAATTGCATCGGATTCTGTACTTTTTATAAAATTATTCAAAATAAATACTTTTGAATGGTATTTGTCTACAGTAAAGTTATTCGAACCAATGGCCTCATACACTTGATTGAACTTGTTTTTTTCGATTAATATGTTTGTATTTGGGGTGTCATCATACTTACTCCAGGAAACTTTGTACGTGCCATAAGAGAAATCAGCTGTTTCAATGCTAATAGCTGGTTTGGAGGAGGATTTTTCATTTGTAAAACGATTGTTTTGAATCTTCGTATTTTGTGTTGCCACTAGTTGGATAAAGTATCCTTCATTGGCGTTCTTAAATTGGAGATTATGAATAGTAAGATTCTTATTATGTCCTGTGATAATACCATCTACATTTTGGTAATCATGCAAGTCAATTGTAGCTTTCCCATTGCTTGTAATGGTCACATTCTCTGAACCATTATACGCTTCATTCGTATCACCTAATTTTTTTTGACTTGGGGCAACTAATTGAAACATGGATTTGGATGCTTTTAAAGAATTCCCAGTATCCATACTTTTTTCTAATGTAACACCATTATTTAATTGGATGGTTACATTTGAAGGTACATATAATGTGTTTGTAATTTTATATGTACCTTTTTTTAAGATTAACGTACCCCCACCATTGGATTCTAACTTTTCTAAATAAGATCTTAGCGTGTAATAGTTTTTAGTTTTGTATGAATAGGTTTTATATTTTTTCATCTTGTTATTAATAGGAGTCGTATTTGGTGAAATGGTGTAGATAGATCCTTTTCCAGTAGCAGTATGAATAGATTCCATATACCAACCAAAAATAAATAGAACTGCCATCACTACTATGTAGGTGCCTATTTTCCAACTATTTTTCACCTTTATCACTCCAATCTTGATGATTTTAAATTATTTCATTTACAAAGATGGCGTTGGATTAGGCAAGGATATTTTTTCAGCATTACTGTAATCACCAAAAGTTTTATTCGTAATGCGAATAAAGTACTCCGTTGCATTCGTAATGGTATTCGTTTGTAGAGCTTTTTTATTTTCATCATTAAGGGTGTTATAGATTGGCGAATAAACACTACCCGGGCCGCTATTTTCCCAAACAATAAATTGCATTGCGCGTGAGACTTTATCGAATGTATTATTTTGGATTGTTGGGTTAGTTGCTCCACTAATTAAAATGCCTCGCAAACTATTTTGGCCAATCCCTACTTCAGAAATTGTATTGTCTTCAATAATTGTATTGGACCAATTCATCACTCGAATGGCATCAGAACGCATTGTTTGAATCATATTATTTCGAATGATTACGTTGTTGTGCAACTTGCCTTCAGAATACTTATGTGTCCCAACAGCTCGATCTAATTGTTTAAATGTATTATTTGCGATTAGCACATTGTTATTCGGTTGTTTATCAAATTTGCTCCATACTTGACTCCAACCTTGTGTCTCGTGATCCGGTGTATCGATATTGATGGCTTCTTTATCATGACCCGTCATATGTTTTGAATTTTGGAAAGATGAATTTTGGATTGTGACATGATTGGAAGCATCTAGTTCTATAAAATGGCCGCCGTACATGTTTTTAAACTGAATATGATTAATTTCAATATTTTGGTTATGTCCGATGATAATCGCTATGCTTTTCAAATCGAATTGTAAATCAATTGTCGCAGTTCCTTTACCTATCAATTTAATATTTTTTTCACCTTCAAATTTTCCGTAAACATTTGCTTTAGTATGCTTTTGAAGGTCTGATGAATTGGAAAATGGATTTGGAAGGCACTATTTTACTTCCTGTACTTTTTCCTTTTATAATTTTGGCACCATCTGAAAGTTCAATCGTTACATTAGACGGTACATATAATGCGTTACTTACTAGGTAAGTTCCTTTTTTTAATATCAATTTGCCTCCTTTTGTACTTTCTAGTTTTTCTAGATATGAACGGAGCATGTAATAATTTTTAGTTTGATCATTGTAAGTTGAGTATTTTAGATAGGATTTATTGATTGGTTTTGTAGTTGGTGTTACTTGATATGTAGGTTTTGTTGTTGCTGCATGTGCTTTTGTACCTTTGATGTTTAAGGTAAATAGACAAAATAATGCAATTGTGAATGATAGAATCCAGATGTTTTTCTTGGTGTTCATGTTTGTAAATATACTCCTTTCGAATGTTAACAAGTTATGAGTCAATTTCATAAATACTTTTCTAGTAAAATATGAATATTTTTTAAATACATAATAGCGATCTGTTGTGGCCTCCTTGGCAACTTAGAGCACTGTAAAACTATTTTAATTCTAATTAGGTTTAATATGAAGTGGAATCGGCTACGTTTTCCTGCGGACGAGCGGTAAGTCTTCGCCGATTCCACTTCAACATTTTTCGGGTACTAATCTATATCTAGGGTTGAACCAGTTGCAAAATTATTCATTATTAAATAATTTCGTTCCTTAAGTAGATTCACTTTCTATCAACCAATGCTAGTCTATCACTACACAATTTCACAATTGCTAAATTACTTAAATATAATGTTGCTATAAAACCAAATATAAAAAGCCTCCATCTTTTTATTTCATGGAGGCTGTTAACATTATTTTAACAATATTTACAATTAACTTAAAGAGTATTTCCTAATTTATTGTGCCTAGTTCGACAATTGCATCTGCATAGATGGCAGCTGCTTTTACTAGATTTTCGATTACTACGTATTCATCTGCTTGGTGTGCTAAGTCTGGTTCTCCAGGGAATAACATACCGAATGCTACACCTGTTGGTAATTCACGTGCATACGTACCACCGCCGATAGCTAGTAACTCTGCTTTTTCTCCTGTATTCCGTTCATAAACTTTAGATAGTTTTTGGATTAGTTCTTCTTTTGGATCTACATAATGTGGTTTAGAATCATCTACTACATCAAGTGCAAAGCCAAGTTTTGCTACAGCTAATCCACCAGCTGTAATCTTTTCTTCGTACGGGTAGGATACAGAATAACGCATACTTACGTCGATTTGGCCACCTTTACCTTCTTCAAATGAAACGACACCAGCGTTCAATGTTGTATCACCTGAAATTTCATCTGTAAATGCAAGATCAAGTGCGCGTCCACGAGATTCGTTTGCAAAACCTGTTACTAAGAACTGAGTAAATTCTTTTGATTGTGGAGTTGTGAATGCTGTGTTTAAGTATTGAGCAAGTTTTACGGCTGCATTAATCCCTGCATTTGGTTCCATTGCATGCGCAGACTTACCCTTAACAGATAATTTAAATCCATCTGTAGTTTCTTCAATTGTGCCTTCTAATTCAGCTGCTTTTAAATATGCATTAAACGTCACTTCAAATTCTTCTGGGACATTGCGTACAATGGCTTCTGCAAAATCCGGTACCATGTTTATGCGATGTCCAGCATGGAATGATACTAATTGTTCGTTTTCTTGTGATTTTCCTTGTTGACGGAATGAAAGTTCAGCAATTCCTTTTTCTGCATTGATAATTGGGAAATCTGCGTCTGGTGCAAAGCCCAATGTTGGAATTTCTTCTTTTTCCATGTAGCGTTTTACACAGCGGAAGCCACTTTCTTCATCAGAACCTACAATCATACGGACTCTACGATTAAGTGTGATGCCAGCATCTTTCACCATTTTCATCGCTAACCATGCAGCCATTGTTGGACCTTTATCGTCGATTGAGCCACGGCCAAATAATTTGCCATCTTCAATAACAGCGCCAAATGGTGGATGTACCCAATCACTACCTGCTGGTACAACATCCACGTGACATAGCATGCCGACCATTTCTTCGCCTTCACCCATTTCGATATATCCGACCATATTGTCAATATTTTTTGTTTTTAGGCCTTGATCTTCACCTTGTTTTAGCATCCAATCTAAAGCTTTTTTAGGGCCCGCGCCAAATGGTGCATCAGCTGTTACTGTGCTTTCATCTTTCACACTATTAATTTGTACTAACTCTTGTAAATTGCCGATTAATTCTTCTTGGCGTGCTTTCGCTTGTTTCAACCAATCCATTATATAAATTCCTCCTTAACAAATCTCAATATAATTTTACACCCTTTACTTCATTTCACATAGAATTAACAAAAACACGTACGTTTTTACATAAATTTAACCTTTTCATTCGCTTTTAATTGTAAACATATTGTTACAATCGTTAAAATCTAATCAAAAGTATGGAATTATACAAGCTAATTGGTTATAATGAAATTGTCAGATAATAAGTATTTGGCTAACAAACTTAGAAAAGGGGATGTCTAAGGCAAACTAAATTAGGAGCCTGAATACCTCGCAATTTTTCCGTCCGCTAGTCTTGAGAATTGAGATAAGGAGTGGTTCATTAATGAAACCAACTACTGATCGGATGCTTAATCGAATTAAGGATGTGTATAAGTACATTCATAGTAAAGGTACTGTTACTACACAAGACTTAGTCGATGAATTTGGCATCACTCCTCGCACTATTCAAAGAGATTTGAATGTGTTAGCCTTTAATGATTTGGTCGAAAGCCCAAGTCGAGGCAAATGGACAACGACGCGTAAGAAAGTGAAAATGACATCTTAGAAAGATTCAACGAGTTGGATCTCACGCTTTTCGTTGAATGGACGGTCAACTCGCCATATGCTGGTGGCAAATTCGTCTAAAATGTTAATATCGCAAATTACGAAAGTTAAAAAAAGGATGACCATGCTGCGTCGCTTGGTCATTCTTTTTGTTTATGTTTAGAGATTACTTAATCTTTTCAATTTCCTCATTCGTTAACTCTCTATACTCACCTAATGCTAAACTTTCATCAAGCTGTAAATTCCCCATCGACAGACGTTTTAAATACGTTACCTTTTTGCCAACAGCTTCGAACATTCTCTTCACTTGATGAAATTTTCCTTCTGAAATCATTAATTCAATTTCTGATGTGTCACCGGATTTTAGTATTGTAAGTTCTCCTGGCTTTGTATGATAACCATCTTCCAGCATTACACCTTGTCGAAATGCTTCAATGTCCTCTTCGGTTACTCTTCCATCAATCTTGGCGTAGTAAACTTTTGGCACATGCTTTTTCGGCGATAATAGATTATGCGCTAGTACACCATCATTCGTTATCAGTAGGAATCCTTCTGTATCCTTATCTAAACGGCCAACTGGAAATGGTTCGAAGTGTGCGTGTAATGGATTAAGTAAATCAATAACTGTCTGATCATACAAATCCTCCGTAGCAGAAATAACTCCTGCTGGCTTATTCATCATTAAATAGATGAATTCTTGATATTGAACTCGTTCGCCTAGAACTGTGACATTTTGCTTTTCTGGATCGACATGAGTTGATACATCCTTTGCGATGACTCCATCTACAGATACAGCTTTCATCTTTAATAAATTCTTTACTTCTTTTCGCGATCCATACCCCATATTGGATAATAATTTATCTAATCGCATAGTTACCCCCTAAAACCTAGTTTACTTGCAAATTTAGCTATTTTTGCACCTAATAATTTTTGTGCTAGTCCGATGCGGAAAGAAAGGAAAGCATAGACAACAGCACCAATTGAAATACAAATGATTAAGTAAACAAGTGCTAGTAATTTAGAATGCGCAGCTCCAAAGATCATCACTAATACATGATGCACGACAATGACAAATGCTGCCATAATAAGTGTTAATACAACAATCAATATAGAGCGTCTAATAACCATTTTCGATCTATAATGCAATGCTTTTTTTAATACCATCATGTTGATTACAATGGAAGCGATATAGCCAATTGAAGTAGCTAAAATAGCCCCTTTTGTTTGAAATGCTTCAATTAATGGGATGTTAATAGCTAATTTCACTAAAATCCCTGTAAGCAAACTAAATACAATCCATTTTTGGAAATCAATGCCTTGCAATAATGCTGCTGTTACTTGGAAGAAAGCAAAAAGAATTGCTACTGGAGCATAAGTTGCAAGTACACTAGCACCCATTGTACTTTCTGAATATAGTAAGTGATAAATATCTGTAGATAAAACGGAAATACCTACTACTGCAGGTAATGTGATAAATAATAGAATTTGATACGTTTTATCCATCGTGGTAATTAACGCATCGTGTTGTTTTTTCGTATAGTAGTTTGTAATAGCAGGAACAAGTGCCATTGAGAAACCTGTTGCAAGCATGACTGGAATAATGACAATTTTATGTGTTGTAAAGTTCAACATACCTAAATAATCATCAGAAACTTTTGCTAGCCCAATATTGGACATAGCCGTATTGAACGTTAACATATCTACTAATTGGAAAAGTGGATTCGCAATCCCTACAAATACGTAAGGAATGGAATAGGTAATAACTTCTTTATAAATATTCTTATAGGATAGTTGTCCAGATGACACACTACCATGTAGTTTAAGATCAAATTCCGGTTTTAGCTTTCGCCAGTAATACCAAAGAGATATTAATCCTGCAATTGCTCCGATAAATGCAGAAAATACAGCAAATGAAATAGCTGATTCTGCTTTTCCACTAAAGACACGCATCACAAGATAAGATCCTGTTAATAATGCAATAATACGAATGATTTGCTCTACTAATTGGGAAGTTGCAGTTGGCTCCATATAATCATAGCCTTGGAAAAACCCACGCACTAAACTCATAAATGGTACAACAATTAAAGCAAAACTTACCCATCGTATGACACCAGCGATTTGCGATACATTAAAAACTTGTTCATCGTCTTTTATCACGATATGGGCAATAGGATTAGCTAAAAGATACAAAGCTAAAAAAGATAAGAAACCTGTAATGGTCATGATCAATAAACCAGATTTCACTAGTTTACGGCCAGACTCATAATCACCAAGACTGTTATACTTTGCTACGAATTTCGATACAGCAATCGGTGCTCCTGATATCGCAATCGAAAGCATAATCGTATATGGAACATAGGCATACGAATATAACGCCACGTTTTGTTGACCAATAATGGCATAAAACGGGAATATGTAAACGAGGCCAAGTATTTTCGATAAAAACATGCCAATCGTTAAAATGGCAGTGCCTTTCATTAAAGATGACATAATACCCTTCCAATCTCTCCAAATCTAATAAAACTAATTTTTAGTTTACAACTCGCAGTAAAATTACTCAAATAGTTTTTGTACTTCGTGTATAATTAATTAAAAAACAGAAAGTGAGTTCCCCTAAATGTATGATGTTATTGTAATCGGCGGTGGTCCTTCTGGTCTGATGGCTGCAATTGCTGCTGGTACTGCTCAAAAAAAAGTCCTGCTTCTTGAAAAAGGACATAAATTAGGTCGCAAACTAGCTATTTCCGGTGGTGGTCGATGTAATGTCACAAACCGTCTTCCCATCGATGAAATAGTTAAACATATTCCAGGAAATGGTCGTTTTTTATACAGCCCATTTACTGTTTATAACAATGAAGATATTATTTCTTTTTTTGAAAATCTAGGTGTTAAATTAAAAGAAGAGGATCACGGTCGTATGTTCCCCGTCTCAAACCGTGCACAAGATGTTGTGGATGCAATGCTACATGAACTTGATCATTTAAAGGTAGAAATTCGTCAAAACACCCCTGTCGCAAAATTATTAATGGACGATGAAAAAATAATAGGCGTACGCCTAAATGACGGAAATGAAATAAAAGCAGGAGCCGTTGTAGTTGCCGTTGGAGGAAAAGCTGTTCCACAAACAGGTTCAACCGGTGATGGCTACCCTTGGGCTGAGAAAGCTGGACATACCATTACAGAGCTATATCCAACAGAAGTTCCGTTGCTTTCAAATGAGACGTTCATTCGTAGAAAAGAGTTGCAAGGTTTAGCACTTCGAGATGCAGAAGTTTCTGTATTAAATAAAAAAGGAAAAACAATCATTACACATAAAATGGATATGCTCTTTACACACTTTGGTTTAAGTGGTCCAGCCATCTTGCGTTGCAGTCAATTTGTCGTGAAAGAAATGAAAAAGAATAAAAACATTCCTGTTACGATAAGAATTCAAGCATTAACTGATTACAATGCCGAATCAGCATTCCAATACATTTTTAAACTAGCGAAAGCTGAACCAAAAAAAGCCTTAAAAAATGTTTGGAAAGGAATTGTCCCTGAACGCTGGCTCTTATTCCTGATGACACGTGCAGAAATCGATGAATCATTAACAGGTGCTGACTTATCAGCCGAAAAAGCACGCCATCTAGCTAACGATCTCGTTGGCTTTGAAATGACTGTAAATGGTACACAACCACTCGAAAAAGCATTTGTTACAGGTGGCGGTGTCTCCGTGAAAGAAATAGAACCCAAAACAATGGCCTCAAAAAAGAAAGCAGGGCTATATTTCTGTGGTGAAATATTAGATATCCATGGCTATACAGGTGGCTATAATATTACCTCAGCACTTGTAACCGGACGAATTGCTGGAATGAGTGCTGCTGAACATGTAAAAAATAGTAATTGAACTAGATCACTCAAAAGCAAATTTTTTTGAAGCAGTAGATTCTTAAATAGTGTGTTCTATCACTCCAACTAGTATATAGTAAAAAACACCAATTTCAGCCATAAACAAAGCCTTAGCATTATAGAAAATTTGCTAAGGCGTTTTCTTTTATTGAGTAGACATAAAAGGATCAAACTTATTGAAAACTTTATTAATCTATTTCATACTTTCTTCTGTTGTATAAACGCTAATCCCATTTTACTTGTCAATCCACTCTGATCTTTTGAAAATATGATTCTCCGTTTTACACTTTCTTTTATGATGACAATCACTTTAATTAAATATCCAACCAGAAAAGCTGAAATAAGAGTGCCGAATCCAATTCCTTTAATAGTATGTAGGAAAATAAATGAAAGTAGACAAGCCATCGCTACAAGCGTCCAATCGAATATAACTTTTACCGTGCCAAAATCTCTTTCATATTTGTCCGAAATTAGCTTTACTACTGCTTCTCCCGCATTCATGACTACATCTGCAATGACTTGCAAATAAATGCCAATACTTAACATTATGCAGCCGAGAATAAGTGCTATAAGTTGAGAAATAATCAAGGTTGCATGTACAAAAGAAAAAACAAACATACCAAAATTAACGAAGAAGCCAAATAATACCCCTACAATCAATTGAGCAATAAGTGAAATATGAAAAAGTTTCTTTCGTACAATTAATTGCACCATCATGAATAGTATGGATGATCCAAACGTTAAGAGTCCAAATGATCGTGTTGTAATATAACTTGCGACAAGGGGTAAAGTCGAAATTGGTGAAGTACCAAGCTGAGATTGTGTAATGAGTGCAATGCCAAAGCCCATAAACAATAAGCCCAATCCTAAAAGTAAATAGCGACCAAAAAGTTTCATATTGAAAGTTATCCTCCTAAATGGAAAATCGCGGTTTCTTCGATGATAATCGAAAAAACCGCATTATTAAAGACTATTGCTCGATTACAGTTTCGTTTATAGAGGTATTTTCTGTGGCAAGTTGTTTTTTTGGACGAATTCCTATTGCTGCAAAGAATCCAATCAAGGCTAAAATGATACCGCATACACGGAATGCTAGATGGAACCCATCAGATAATTCGCTTGCTTGTTGTACAAGACGCCCCGTTACATATGGTCCTGCTATACCACCAAGTGATGTCAAAGCCATAAACCATCCTTGCACTTTACCATGATCCTTTTTCGCAACGAATTCTACTAAAATTGCAGGTCCTAGTACTAGAGTTAAACACCCTAGACTTAAACCTAGTGATAAAAATGCAATAGCTAGTACATTAGATGTCATCAATGTCCCTACATAGTAAAACACACCTGCAAGCATCAAAATAGGACCTAGGATGAAAACACGACTTTTTACAAAATCACGGGTTTTTGCATAAAGTCTATCTGATACTGTAGAGAAGAATAATTGTGAGCATGCGATTAAAATCCAAGGTAATGAAACAACAAAACTTAAAGTTTGATCACTTAAATGGCGAACGTTTTCTAAGTAATTTGGTAACCAGTTAAGTCCTACTGTAAATGACCAATAAGTACCGAAACCACATAGCGCTATAAATAGGAAGTTTTTAGAGAACAAGAAGGACTTAAAACTTTGAAATACTTGTGTCTCTTCTTTCGCTATTTCGCTTGCTATCTGTTGTTCTGTTTTTTCAGGTTGCTCACGAGCAAATAGGATCCAAAGAATAACCCAAACAACACCCACGACACCTGTTGCGATAAATGCTGAGCGCCATCCATAGTTCATAATTAAGTGCAATAATATCGGTGCTGAAACTGCTACCCCAACTGGACCGCCAATAGAGACGAAAGTTAAACCAAAACCAAGTCTTTCTTTTGGAAGCCATTTAGAAGCTGCTGTCATCGCAAGAGAATAAGATGGTCCTTCGCCCGCTCCTAATATAATCCGTGTGACTAATAATAAGGCAAAGCTTGAGATAAAAATGGTTGAAAATTGTACAAGAGCCCAAATAAGTGCTATCCAAATAATGACTTTCTTCGTACCGATTTTATCAGCAATGCCACCAACGACTACAGCTGAAATAGAATATAAAAGGAAGAACACACTACCGACAATTCCCCATTGTTCAGGCTGTAATCCTAATTCTTTCATAATCGGTACGGATGCAAATCCGATAATCGCTTTATCTGCGTTACTAATGATTGTTAAAAAGAAGAGCAATACGATTACAAGCCAACCCCTTGGCGTAATTTTCGCTTTTGTTTGACGATTTTCCATTTTCCCCATCTCCCCGTCTTAATCTAGACTTAATCTAGACTATTAAATAAATTTCACTGAAACACTACCAATATCTGAAAATTCAGCAGTAAAAGTATCTCCTGGGTTTGCAACAACTGCTGCAGTTAATGCACCGGATAAAATAATTTCTCCTTTTTTCAATGTCACCCCATATTCAATGAGCTTATTGGCAAGCCATGCTACACATGTTGCAGGATGACCTAACACATCTGCGCCACTCCCTTCATTAATAACGCTACCATTTTGTAAAAGGCGCATTGTTACCTTCGTCAAATCAAGTCCTTCTACTTCTGTTTGTTGATTCCCTAAGACATATAAAGCACTTGATGCATTATCTGCTACTGTATCTGCTAACTTGATTTGCCAATCCTTGATACGACTATCTACAATTTCAAGGGAAGGTACGACATATGCTGTTGCCGCTAATACTTGCTCTTTTGTTACATTTGGCCCAGCTAAATCTTCTTTTAATACAAAGGCAATCTCGCCTTCTATTTTTGGTTGAAATAAGGATGCTGTTTCAATTTGACCATTATTTTCTACAGCCATCGAATCAAGTAATTGACCGTAATCCGGTTGATCGACACCGAGTAAATTTTGCATGGCAAGTGATGTCAATCCGATCTTCTTACCAGAAACAGTATCTCCCGCAGCTAACGCGTCATCAATAAGTTTTAGTTGAACTTGATAAGCCTCCTCAACTGTTATAGCTGGATTCTCTTCAGTTAAAGGCAAGACTTGAGTATGGGAGTTTAATGCTTGTTTTAATTGTTCGTAGGCTTGAATAATAGCTGTTGTTGTTGTCACTTTTTTTCCTCCTTATATGGAAAAGAAGGGAATGCAAAGTAACACTCTGCATTCCGCTTCAATTCTTTTTAATTATGTTTTTTAAAGTTTTCGAAGATGTTTGTTGAAATTTTGATTTCTAATTACACGTTAACAGGTTGGTTACAGAAATCGATGATTACTTTGTTAAATGCTTCAACTTGTTCCCATTGAGGCCAATGTCCAGCATTTTCGATAACTACTAGCTCTGCATTTGGAATCATTTCTTTAATCGGTTGAGCCTCTTCAACAGTAGATGTTGGATCATTGTCTGTCCAAGCTAATAAAGTTGGAACAGAAATTTTGCCACACCATGATGGATCCCAAATGTATTTTTTACGTGCTTCAACATCTTGTAAATAAACGATATTATATGCTGCTTTTTGGTATGAAGGTTGTGTATAGATATCGTAACGGCATTTGATCAATTCATCCGTTACCTGAGATTTATCAAACATTAGCCATTCTAAACGCGTTTTCACATTTTCATAACTTGCTTCTAGAACTGCTTTTAATGTAGATTCTCTTAAGCCTTTCATTACTTCAGGTTTACTATTTACATTTCCTGGTGTATTTAAAACTTGAGAAATAACGTATTCTGGATGTTCAGCAGAGAACCATGCTGCAACCCAACCACCAAGAGATTCTCCTGATAAGTAAACACGATCTAGTTTTAATGCTTGGATTACACTTAGTAAATGATCGCTATAAGCATCGATTCCATAAGGATATTCTGGTTTATCTGTGTAACCATGACCAAGCATATCGATACAGATTACTCGGAAATGCTTACTAAGTTCTGGAATATTGCGAGCGTATGCTTCAATATGTCCACCAGTACCGTGTAAAAGAACAAGTGGTGTTCCTTTTCCTGCTTCTAATACGCGTGTACGAATACCATTTGCATCTACATAGTATAAAGAAAACTCTTGATTTGCTAAATCTGACCAAATTGTCATTGTTTAAATCCTCCTATAAAGTTAGTTATATTTGAGCTTGTTCGAATTGAATATCTTCTAAATTACTCAGCCACTCAATACGGATATTTCCATACCAATCACTTGATAATCGACTTGGAATAACAAGATGGCCATTTGTCGTAATCATCATGATCGTTTCAAGCTGCTTTTGTTTACCAGTCAAGCGAACTTGATAAGAACCTGGTGCAGGTAGCATACATTGGAACTGTTGCTTCAGGTCACTTCCATTCCAAAATGCATCAATGGAATAATGTTGTCCTAGTAAATGATGAATATCTGCTACCGCTCCTTCATTTAATCGATTACGAATGGATGTTGAGCTAATTTTTTCACCACAATATTCCACCTTTTCAACTTCAGTTAGTTGTATAGGTTCATTTGTGTATTGTGTTAAATTTGCCAGTTTCCCTTGTCCCTTATAGCCAAAAGTAAAATCAAAACCTGCTACTACATGTTTCACTCCTAAACCTTGAACATAGTTTAAGATAAAAGCTTCAGGTGAAAGCTTAGCGAAGGATTTTGTAAATTGTACTAAATACAATCGATTGACACCCATTTCTGCTAATTTCTCGCACTTTGCTTCTAGTGTCATTAACTGTTGTACTTGTTTTTCGCCATTTGATAATACAACTTTTGGATGTGGACTAAAGCTCATTACTGAAACAGGTAGCTGTTCTATTTTTGCCTGATTGATTGCTGTTTGAATAACTTTACGATGCCCAATATGGAGACCATCAAAATAACCCAAGAGCCATTACCTGTTTTGAAGATTGATGTTGAAATTGTTCAATATTATCCTCATTTAGAAATACGATCTCCATTTTGAGCACCTCCAGATTTGTTATGCTTCTACAGTTTGAGCAATTTGACTATAGCGGCCGTTAAAGAATAACAATGGGTTACCTTCGTTAAGATTTATATCTGTAACTCGACCAATAAATAATGTATGGTCACCTTCAACATGCTCCGCTGCTAATTCACATGTAATTTGAGCTAATGCATCTTTAATCACTGGTTGATTGTCCAGTTTTTCGAATGCTACTTCATATGATTCATCCTTTAATTGACCTGCAAAACGCATGGATACCTTCTCTTGTTGTTCTGATAAGATATTGACAGAAAATGTTTTACTTTCTTGGATTTTAGGAAGCATACGCGCATTTTCTTTAATTGAAATAACGATTAATTTTGGATCAAGTGATACGGACATAAATGCATTTGCTGTCATGCCATGCACTTCACCATCATGTTCAGTTGTTATGACAGTTACACCTGTAGCAAATTTGCCCATCGCTGTTCTAAATTGACGATCATCCATTTGGGATTCCTCCTTCAAAAAAGTTTAATTATCCACGTACTTTGCTATCGAAACCAAATAAGTCTTGACCATATGCTGCAACTGAATCTTCATATAATGAAGTTTTGTGTGTTGCAACTGATAAAATATCGCGAATAAACAATTCAATTGTGCCGCCTTTGTAAAGCGCACCGCCGCCTAGCGTTAACAATGCACGTACTGCAATTTCAGTACAAGTTTTGATAATACGTGTACGAATCGCAAAGAATTCTGAGCGCATTGGTTTTTCTCCATGACGACAACTTTCTAACATGTTTAAGTATTTATCCATAAGTGCTTCTGCAGCTAAATAATCTGTTGTCATTTCTGCAATTACTCGTTGGCTACGTGGTGATTCACTTTCACGAATACCATCCATTAAGCGAACACGTTGTTCTGTAAGCTTTTTAAATTCATGTAAAATACGTTCTGCACCACCAAGTGCAATGCTTGGGAATCCTAAATAGAATGTTGGGAAGAACGGTACATTATAGAAAGGATAATCCTTATCATAATCTTCCTCTGGAGGTAGACCCGTTTCATCTACAAGATCTAGATCGAAGTATTTTATTTGTTGGTACGAAAACATTTTCAACACGCACTTGGTTACTACCAGATCCTCTTAAACCAAATGTATCCCAGTTTTTCACAATTTCAACTTGTGAACGGTGGAAAACAGGCATAATAATTTGCGGTTTTTCTTTGTCATCAACTTCTGCAAGTACTCCTAGTGAAATCCATTCACTATAAAGAACGCCACTAGCAAAGTTCCAAGTACCACTGATGATATATCCGCCATCAACTTTTTCAGCTTTCCCAACAGCTGCAAATACGTCACAGATTAAACCTTGAGACTCAACAATTTCATCTCTGACTTCTTTTGTCATAAATGCAGGGAAAATATTATGTAACGGATATAAATAAGCTAACCATCCAGCTGAAATGTTGTGATAAGATACTTTTCGAACTATATCAGAAAATGTTTTTAAAGTTACTTGTGGACCACCATATTCTTTTGGTAATAGAATTCTTGTAAGTTGTGTTTCTTTTAATAGATCAATAACGTTTTGTGAAATTGTTGCATTAATTTCAGCTTCAGGAGCTTCTTTCTCTGCCAATTCACCAACACGTTTTGCAGCATCTAAAAGTTGTTCTGCTGTTATTGCCTCATTTGTTTGGACTGAAGAAATTGCCATTTCACATTCCCCTTTGTATATAAATTTTCTTTCTCGGTTATGCAACTTGTTATCGCTTACATTTTCAAGAAAGAATGAAAGTTAATTTGTTAACTTCTAAATAAATGATAGTATTTTCTGAATTTTCAAACCAGAACTGCTTTTGTCTGTTTATAGGAATATCTCGAACAATTTTTGTTCTTTTCCTGTGTTATATAACATGATTAGCTTTTTGCGGTGTTTTTTAATAAGGCTGATTAAATCGTGTGAGAAGGCTGGAGCGATTGTTGCCTTTTTTGAACAGGTTGTTGGAAGGTTGTTGCTTTTTCTGGGCATGTTGTTGCTTTTTTTGTTGAGATTGTTGTCTTTTTCATGGAGGTTGTTGCCTTTTTGGGGTGGGTTGTTGCCCTTCTATTTTTGTTGCCTTTTCTGATCATGTTGTTACTTTTTTTGTTGAGATTGTTGCCTTTTTCAGTGTGATTGTTACCTTTTCTAATCGAGTAAAAAAAAACGTAACAAAAAAGCTGCTACAAAAGTGATTAAATCTTTCACCTTTGTAGCAGCCACGATTATAAATGCAATTCATCTGAAATAATTAACGCTTTTATAATTAAAAGCAATTCATATGTCTCTTCTGGATTTCGCAGATCTTTTTGCAAAATCGATTCTATTTTTTGGATACGATGGCGCAATCCACTCATTGATAGAACAAGATCTGATTTGGTCTGTTCAAGATTTCCACCGTTTGACAAAAATACGTAAAGCGTTTTCAATAATTCTACGGACTTTTGCTGATCTGTATTATAAAGTGACTTTAGCTCTTTTTTGGCAATCGCTTTAATCATTTCTAAATTATTGTGATCCATTAACACACCAATTACACCCAGAGATTGATAAGATAGCTAATGGTTTTTTTAACGTTAGCTTTAACGCTATATTTGCTTCTTGGTAACATTGAAGAGCTTCGCTAATCTTCTTGTGGCTATTACTCACACCAATTTTAATCTGTCTTTGTCCAAATTGTTCATTTACATATTTTAAAAAATGGCCAAGCTCATCTTCAATTGAATGCTCAATACAATCCTCTGTTATAAATAGTGTTAATTTTCCTTCACGCTGCCCTACCAAGACATTCTTCTTTAAGCTATTAAAATATAAAAAACATGCTTCATGAAGAGCTTCTTGTAAGTTATAGTCTTCTTCTATTGAGAGTAATATTCCTTGAATTTGTACAACAGCAATAAAATAAGGTTTGGCTAAATTTATGTTTGAAAATGTGCCTCGTTTGATCAGCTCATTTTCTGTGAAGCCACCTGTTAAAATTTGTTCAAAAAAATTACCTTTCATTCGCACAAACGATTCAAATCGTGTCTTTTCATTTAGTAAAAGGATGGAAACTGTACTTGTCAATCGATCCAAAAATAGTTTGTCATGATCTTCAATTTCTCGATGTTCAAAAATTAGTGCACACCAACCTATTAGTTCTTTTTCTACAAATATTGGAGCAACTAGTCGTTGATGCTTTGCAGTTTTAATCTGTTTCGGCTTTGGTGAAACTGTTTTTGTTCCCTTTTTGAAGATCATTTGATCAAATAGATCACCTTTAATATGTGTACTTAAATCTTCCTCTAATTGTATAAAACGCCGTTCAGATAAACCTGCATATGTGACAGAATCCGTTTTTGTACCTTTAACTATAATCGGTATCCGTAGTTGATCATTTGCAACGTCAACAATATGCTGTAAATCATGGCCATTTACGATTTCAGTTGTTAATAGTTTTTGAAAATCTAAAATTCTCGTAATTAATTTTCCACGCTCTAGTAATTGGTCATATGTAAAACGTAATTCATCAACGATTGGTATTTGTGATAGAAATGTGCTTTCATCTTGCATCTCCATCTGCCATTGTTTTTGGGTTTTTATAACCCAACTGCAATTGGCATCCCCTTTTCCGACACATGTCAATTCCTTTGCAATCATTTTCTCTTCAAAAATGGTCGACATATAGCCACTTGCATACCCTAATAATGTATGGCAAACATTTTTGTCAGATTTCCCTAACCATTTTAAATGCTCACGTGCTTCATATGATTCAAACCACACGCCCTGTCCAGTAATCGAGATCACCTTGCCATCTTCATTTAATTTGACATCACAATCATGTTGAATTCCACTTATATGTCCATTTTTGATATGTAATATAGGTCCATATTTGACCAATTCCTCAAGAGTCTGATGACTATTTTTTGCTAAAACACCATCGGCTGCACCCATTTCGTAGCCAAAATGGAATAATACATCCTGAATACGATCTTCCCCTAAGTTTTTTGCCAATTGACGTCGCAAAATGCCAAATGTTGATGACGGCATACTAATTTTGCGCTCATTCTTAAGATTTTCTTCTCCTTTTTCTAATTCTGAAATAGAAAAACTATTTTTCATATGATTACACCCCTATGTCTATCATATTTTTAAAAGAAAAAAACGCCTATCCCTTATAGTATAAGGAAAATAGACGTTCTTTTCTATCTTTTCTCAATTTATGCATTTTGTAGTCGTTGTTTTTGCAAATCTGCTGCTACATCTAAGATCATATCTTCTTGGCCACCGACAATCTTCAATTCGCCAAGCTTAATTAAAATATCTCTCACATCTACATTAAATTGTTTCGATGCTTTTTGTGCATGAAGCAAGAAGCTTGAATATACACCTGCATAGCCTAAGACTAAACTATCTCTAGTAATTTCTTGAGGTTTTTGTAAGATTGGTGCTACGATTTCTTCTGCAACATCCATTAATTTGTATAAATCAATCCCTGTTTCAATCCCTTTTTTATCAAGAACTGCTGCTAATACCTCTGTTTGCGTATTGCCTGCACCTGCACCAAGGCATCGAATACTACCATCAATGCGAGTTGCTCCGTTTTCTATTGCTACAAGTGAATTGGCCATTGCAAGTGATAAATTGTTATGTGCATGGAATCCGACTTCAGCTGTAGTTAATGCATCTTTAAGTGCTTTAATACGATCTGCCACTTGTTCTGGTAGTAATGCGCCAGCAGAATCTACAACATAAACTGTATCTGCACCGTATGATTCCATTAACTTCGCTTGCTCAACGATTTTCTTAGCATCTGCCATATGTGACATCATTAAAAAGCCAACTGTCTCTAGTCCAAGTTCTTTTGCGATGGATAAGTGCTGAGCTGAAACATCAGCTTCCGTAACATGTGTTGCAACTCGAGCAAGTTTCACCCCAAGATTAGCAGCTTCTTTTAAATGTTTGCGAGTACCGATTCCTGGAATGGAAAGTACGGCAATTTTCGCTTGCTTTGCTGTTTCTACTGCTGCTTCAATTAGCTTCATCTCATCTGTTAAAGACAAGCCATATTGTAAGGATGAACCACCTAATCCATCACCATGTGCAACTTCAATATATGGGACATTTGCTTCATCTAAACCTTTAACAATATTTTTTACTTGTTCTACAGTAAATTGGTGCTTGATCGCATGACTACCATCTCGTAATGCAACTTCAGTTAAAATGACTTTACTCATCGAACGTTCCCCCTTAATTATTGATTGACTAATTGTTTCGCCCATTCTTCTGCTACATTGACAGCGGCTGCAGTCATAATATCTAAATTTCCTGAGAATTTTGGTAAATAATCGCCGGCACCTTCAACTTCAAGGAAAACCGTTACACGATTGTCCTCAATGATTGGCTCTTGTTTTAAATGATAGCCTGGAACGTATTTTTGTACGCTTTTTTCCATTTCATGAATAGATTTCACAATAGCATCTTGATCTACAACATCCCCATCTAATAAGCAGTGAACGGTATCACGCATCATGATTGGAGGTTCTGCTGGATTTAAGAGGATAATCGCTTTACCAACCTCTGCTCCCCCTACAGTTTCAAGTGCACGGGATGTTGTTTCAGTGAATTCATCAATATTTGCACGAGTACCTGGACCTGCACTGCAGCTAGAAATCGTTGCTACGATTTCACCATATTTAACATGTTGAACACGATTAATCGCATGGATCATTGGAATTGTTGCTTGTCCGCCGCAAGTTACCATATTCACATTATCTGCTTGTAAATGTTGATGTAGATTTACTGCTGGAATAACAGCTGGACCAACTGCTGCAGGTGTTAAATCTAGTACTTTCTTACCTGCTTCCTTTAAAAGTTTTGCATGTTCGATATGTGCATATGCGGAAGTGGCATCGAAAATAATATCAGCTAACTCTGGACGTTCCAAAAATCCATCGATTCCTGTATAGATCGCTTCATATCCATATTCCTTTGCAAGACGTAGTCCATCTGAATTTTCATCTATACCAATAACTGTTGTTAACTCAAGAACATTTGAGCGACGTAATTTCATCATCAAATCCGTTCCAATATTCCCTGATCCAAGCACTGCAACTTTTACTTTTGACATATTTGACTCTCCCCTTTTCTAGTCAATAATAAATGAAAAGAAGGTAATCCCCATTCCTGGTTCATACCTTTTGTTCAACTAGCGTTCTACCTTCTCTTTAATCCATTCTTTGTTTAATGGAGTAGTTTCATAGAAGCTTTCTGGGCATTCAGAACCCCACCATAAGCGTCCGTGATTTGTGTATTCTTCTTTTGTCCACTCAATAGGCTCACAATCTAAATCACGGTGATAGTCTTGAGCATAGATTTCGATACGATGTCCATCTGGGTCGCGGATGTATAAGAAAAATGCATTTGTTGCACCGTGACGACCAGGTCCGTAGTTAATGGATTGACGGTAGCCAGCGTCAGCAAGCAAATCTGCCGTACGGATTACACCAGGAACGCCCTCTACGATATAAGCAACATGATGAAGTGCTGCTTGAGGTGCTTTTACTAATGCAACATCGTGAGTAGTCGTTGCACGACGTGTCCATGCAGCAAATTTTTCGTTAGTGTCTTGAACGTATTCTGAGATACTGAAGCCTAATGCTTGCCAGTATTCTAGTGCTTTATCAACATCTGTTACACGTAAATTCATATGGTCAATTTTCAATGGTGGAATCCCTTTAATCGTATGTAGATTACGCATTGGATGTGGTAATTTTCCGTTTTCTCCACGCATTTCGATTTGTTTCATTGAGTGATAAAATACTACCGGATGACCATTAGGCTCAGCAACTTTTAAGCATGCGCCTAGGCCAGGATGAAAACCATCTTCTACGTATTCATTTGGAATACCTTGTTTGTCATGCCATTCTTTTAATTCAAGCAAATATTCTGGTGTTGATACGCGTAATCCAAAGTTTGCTAATGCTGCATATGAATGTTCAGTTAAGATTAATGAATATTCATCGAATTCTTCAATTGCACGTAAATACAAGCTTTTGCCTACTTGTTTTACTTCGATAAAGCCCAATGTATCTACATAAAAATGTCTAGATTTCTCTAGATCTGTAACATATAACTCTGAAAATCCTAAGCGTAATATCATATTTTCCATCTCCTTAGTGTTGTTTAAACTTTTTAGTTAACAATCCATTTACGAAAAGTAAACGCTTACTTTTGATTTGGATGTTAACTTTTAGTCGTTACTGTCATACTAAATCATTGGAAAAAACACTGTCAATTAGATTTCAGAATATTTCGTTTTTTAAGCAAAAACTGTTTATTGAAAAACAAACAATCGTATAAATTTGTCCTTTTAATCTTTAAAATTTAGCTCGGAAATTGGTCGATTTTATTGGAATTTCTATGAATAGGACATTAAAATTCGTGAAAAATAGTAAAATAAGTTTTGTTATTTTTGTGTGTCAATTTCGTAAGTTGCGAAATAAACAACTTAAACATTTTTTGTTTATCCGCGATTTCGACCAGTACATCCATGGTTTTCTGACTTCACTTCCACGGTATTCCAAATTTTATCCGCGTACACAACAATTTATATCCTCCTCTTTCAAGCGGATTTAATTAGTTAAAAAAATGCTCAAGCGAATAAAATCGCTTGAGCATTTATATTTAAATTAAGAATCACAATGACTTTGGAATCATTGCAAATTATATAAAAAAGTGAAAGCAAATGGATATTTTCACCACTTACTTTCACTTTTTTCATACCAGCTTAATCATTGTTTCACTGTTATTTATTCGTGTTAGTCACTGCTGTGTGCTGATTTTCATAAACAATTTTGCCACCTAGGTGGCCTGTTGTTGCTAATGATGCGATTCCTGCAATACTTAGAAGTACAATAAGTGCTGAAATCAGACCGTTTTTTAAGAATTTTGGTCTCCACTTGATCAATGAGTGTTTGAATACTAATTTGATGACTGCTAATACACTGAATAGAATCATTGAGATTGATGCAAAGAATGAATGAGTTTCTATTTGGTTATGTACCCCTCGTCCCAAATTATTGTAAGCAAATCTTTCTGCTCCGTCACCTGATGCAAGTGCTGCGAATCCTGATAGCACACCAATAACGAGTAAGAATGTACCTATTTTATTTAACGTATCTTTTTTCATTGCTAAATTGATGATTTCAACAACTGCCCCTAGAACTAATAGCGCAATTGGAAAATGGACAATCGATGGATGTAATGGCATTTCTAAAATCTCCTTTCTTATTTCATCCTTATTATACGAAATCAAACTGAAATAAACCTGAAATTCGAAATTAGAAAATTAAACTAAAACTCCATCAAGAATGTAATTTATTTCACTTTTTAAATATTCTTCAAAGACGGTTAATTGTTCTTCATTTTGAATTTTTTCAAGGAGTTGATTTACAAACTGTTTGTTCTCTTGATCTTGGATATCGTTTTTCACCAAAGATTCCAAAAAATGAACTAAGAGCAATTTTCGATTTTCCTTCAGTTCCTCAACCAATGCAATCCCATGACCTCTTTCTAATTGAAAAGGTATTTTTTCAAAAGGAATTGCAGTCATTACTTCAATTCCTGTTACTTTGTTAGGTTCTCCAACAAGCAAAATGCCCGCTTTACCTGTGTGTATTTCAAATTCGCCTGTTACTTTATCATTGTTTTCGGAAAATAATACAACTTGTTCTTTTCTATAATCCAGAGCATTTACAAAGTTTATAACAGTTGGGTGTACGTTTAATTCAGCTTCTACTGTCGTTTCATCATCATTTGATAATGAATCTTTATATTCGATTAATCGTAAATTCCCCTTTTGAATTGGAATTTCTGTACCTTTTATCAATACTTTTTCTATATTCATAGTAAATGCTCCTTATTTTGATTCTTGATGAATAATTTTTGTATTTATAATTGGTGTAGGATCTTGTGAATCATATTTTTTATTTGAACGCTGAATTTTTTCCATATAAGTATGATTGCTATTAATACAACAGCCACAATACATCCTACAATAAGGTACTTTGTCATCATTGTTTGGAGTAATTCCCAATGCTTTCCTAACATCCTTCCCATGTAGACAAATACGCTCACCCATAAAAGTGAACCAATGTATGCGTATATAGCAAATGTTCTAAAAGGAAGTCGAGTTATTCCTGAAAAGTATCCTGTTACATGTCGAACTCCAGGAATGAAATAAGCAATGATTAATAATTTATCTCCATACTTACTGAACCACTTAGAGGTTTTGACCAAAAGTTTTGGTTTTAGATGAAATACCTTTCCGTATTTCTCAAAGAATGGCAATCCTAATTTATAACCAACAAAATAGGATATCGTTACCCCGATCGAAGTGCCAATCCAAGCTATGAGAATACTGAGAAAGAGATTTAATTCACCATTAAATACAAGATAACCACAATAACTCATTAGAACATCACCTGGTAGAGGTAAGGCAATTAATTCAAGCATTAGTGCAACGAATAATACGACATATCCGTATTGATTCAAATAGGCAGTTACATCTCCCAAGGTAAGTCCTTCCTTCTATACTCTTGCAACTGTTAATTGGATGGCTGGCTTTGAAGCAACAAATGGAATACGGTTTGTTTTGTTTTCTAACATCCAATTCATTACTTCCATCAATTGATCTGGTGTATCAATTTCTAATCCTTGTTGATAAAGATTTATAGATTGTTCCCAGAGTACCATTTGCGAAGTATGATCTAATATCCTATTCAATTGACTTTCCAATTTAGATTCTTGATCTAATTCAAATACTAGTTGGTGTTTTTTTAAATAGGTCATGTTTATTTCTTCTTGTCCAGGAAGATAAGAATGAACAAAGATAGGAAGTCTTTTTTTCAACACTTCGCTAATCGTTACACCACCTGGTTTAGTAATAATCGCATCTACTTTATCATAAATATCGTTCATTTCTTCTCTTGAAGAAATATATGGCAATGGTTTGATATGATCTAAATCCCAAGAAGAAATTTCATCATATAGTTCCTTATTATTCCCACATAGTACTAAGAAATCATATCGTGTAGATTTTTTCATATCATCTGCTAATCTTAAAATTCCGCCTAATCCACTATTTCCCCCTGCAACTAATATTTGTTGTTTTCCTGCATGTCTCTTTCTTATAGGGGTTTTTATAATTTCTTCATGAACTGGAATTCCTGACACAATAATATTTTCTCTAGGAACATGATATGAATTTATTAAGTTTTCTTTTACTTCTTGACTTGGTACAAGATGAAGATCAATACCTTCTTTTGCCCAAACACTATTTATAAAGAAATCAGTATAAACATTAACAATTGGACCATTAAATACTCCGTTTATTTTCAAAATGCTACATAAATAAGACGGAAATCCATGTGTACAAACAATGGCATCTGGTTTTTCTTCAGCAATCAATTGCTCCATTTTTTTTAAGAAATACCCTTGATATAATTTATAAGCACTCTTTGTTTGTTTTGAACTGTTGAAAAGTTTTTTGTATACCAAATTATAAGAACTTGGTGCAAAACGAATCCATTTTAAATAAGAGCTAGATATTATTTTTTCTAATTTTTCATTTGAATAACTCATTAAATCTATTTTTTTCAATATTAATTCTTCGTTTCGAATTTTTAACATATCCATTATTGCGTCTGCAACTTGATGGTGTCCTGATTGCATTCGCATGAGTGGAAAGAATAGAATCTTTTTCAATTTTATGAACTCCTTTTTGTTTAGAAGTTTTTATTTTTTATTTTAGTTTTTTTATAACTTAACAATTAGACAATAACATGAAAATAATAATTTACTTTGGTTTTAATTTATTTTTAATGTAATTTTCAGTTGCTATATAGTTATGGCTGCTAAATCTTGAGCTTTTATATAGGGTTTTTATTACAGAAAACAGAATCATCCTGTTTTATATGTTCGATATTCTCATTCCCGTTTCCTGTAAAGATTAAGCATTTGAATCAATTTCATAAAGTGAAACTTCAATCAGTGGGGGTTTTCTTCCGACGTACAGGACGTACTAGTGCCAACGTTGCCACAGGACATGGCGTTTTTAGTTGGCCATCCCCCACTGATTGTTAGTCTGATCGCAAGATCGTAGGCTTTCAATCGATCGCAGTAATTATCGTCAACCGCTGCTTCTTTGAATTTTCTAAAGCCCTGCAGTTGAGTCAAAAGACAGTTAATGCGGGATAAATTTGTATCAACTAACTGTTTACATATAAAAAGACGTTCACTACGTAATTTAGTTACCGGTGAACGTCTTTTTATTGGAGAATTGCTTATTATTTTTTTGATATAAATTTCTTGATCAATACATAAATGATAAATATTACGAATAATGCAACGCCAACATAAGGAACATACTTAGGGTTAATATTAATTGAATTTGCTGTAAAATAACCTACTAAAATAATTGGGATCGTCCAGATGACACTACCTAATAATGAAAATAGAAAGAAACGACCAAATGGAACTTTGGATATGCCTGCAAAGTACGGGCTTAATTGACGAATACCCGGTAGATAAAAACCAAATGTGATGGTTTTATAAGCACTTTTCTTATATCTATTTTCGATATTTCCCCATCTTTCTTGGGTTAAGCCAATGTATTTACCAAACTTATTGATAAATGGTGTACCTAGATATCTCCCACAAGCGTATGCAACAAGCATTCCTATAAAAGCCCCTAATTCTGTATAGATAAGAGCTGGTCCCATCGAAAGTTGATGGTGACTTATTAGGATTCCTGTTAAAAATAGTAATGATTCTTCTGGTGCTGGAATCCCAACAATTCCAAAGAATAAACAAACAAACAGAATTATATAACCATATAAACCAATATATTGTGTAATTGCATCTATACTCATAGCACTCTCTATTCTATAAATTCTTTTAATGTGTAAAACTTGATATTTCGTTGTTTACATTCTTCAAGGAAAATCTCTAAATTTTGAATCATAAATTTTGGTGCTTCTTCATCAGCACCTAATGTATCACCATTATCATGAAGCAATAAAATAGAACCATCTTTGATAGAACTTCGCAATTCATCTAATAGACCATTTTTGGCTTTTTCCACTTTCCAATCTCCAAAAATATTGGCCCACATGATTTTCTTATACTTTTTACTAATCGCTAATGTAAAAAGATTAAAATGGCCCCAAGGTGGTCTATAGAAGGATACTTTTTCTCCTGTAAGATCACTGATTACCTTGTCCGTCATTTTTAATTGTTTTTTCACGCGAAATGGTGACATAATCCAACTAGATATATGTTCATAGTGATGAATACCAATTGTATGACCATCTTTTGCCATGCGTTTAATAATATCAGAATTCTTTATAACATGGCTACCTACAACAAAAAAAGTTGCTTTCACATTGTATTTTTTTAAAAGATCTAGTAACTGAGGTGTGTATTTTGCATTTGGCCCATCATCAAAAGTTAAAGCCATTCCTTTTGCAGGAATTCTCTTTGAAATACCTAATTCAAAGACTCGAATAATTACTGTAGCTAAAGGGCCATAGCAAATGAATAATATGAGTAAAAAAACAATGAGGAATAATATAAATTTCACTTTTTAGACCGCTCTTTTCAATTGATTATTTAGATTTGATTTTCAATTTTGGGTAAATATAATTCTACCTCAGTTCCTACGCCCTCTTTGCTATTTACTTTTATCTCTCCATTGTGCTGCTTTATAATACTTTTCGCAATGGATAATCCGAGGCCTGTACCTCCTGTTTCCCTACTTCTCGCCTTATCAACTCGATAAAATCGCTCGAAAATATTATTGATCTCATGTTCAGGTATACCTATTCCATGATCCTTTACCCGAATAACCGTATCATTTTCACGATTTTCTATAAACATTTCAACTTGATCTTGGCTGTATTTGATTGCATTATCTAAAAGTATAATGATGACCTGTTTTATTTTCAATTCATCCGCAACTATTGTAATAGGCGATTCATTAAATGCAAGGTTAATTTCTCTTTTATATGTCTTATGCAGTTGATTCACAATATTCTGGCTTAATGATATTATATTGAGTGATTTCTTGTCTAGACCATTTTCCGTTTCAGCATTCGCTAAATCAAGAAACTTTTCTGTCATTTGTTGTATTCGCGTTGCTTCCGAATAAATAACATCGACAGCATCTAAGGCTACTTCTTTATTTTGTATACCACGTCTACGTAAAAAATCCGCATAACTTTTAATGACTGTAAGTGGTGTTTTTAATTCATGTGAGGCGTCAGAGATAAATTGTTGTTGTTTATCTAAATTGTGATCTAAGCGATCCATCATTCGATTAAATGTGACAGCCATTTTCTGTAATTCATCTTTCGGCTGATTTTCTACTTCCATCCTTTTTGTAATACCGCTTCGTTCGATTTCTTCCATCGTATCAATCATATTCGATACAGGTCTCATAATAATATTAGCTAACCATTTACCACCTGAAAGGGATATTAATGCACCCAAAATTGTACAAGCAATTAAGATAAACATTAATACATCCTTACCTAATTCTAAGCCCACAAGTCTTTCGCCAATTTCTAGCGTTTCAGTTACTTGACCGTTAGTAGATATTGGAATTCTAACAACAAGAATTTGTTCTTCTCCTGTCACCATTCTTACAAGATACCGCCTAGATGTTGTATCTAAAACAAATGTACCTTTTATTTTATTTGCCAACTGTTTATTGTTTGTCACTTGATTTATGGTTTTTGATTTGTTATTTATAATTCGAATAAAGGACCCATTCGTTAAGTATTTCGATAATGTTTCCTCAATTACTGCATCTGAATCGCCATGATTAATATCTTCCAAAATGTCACTTGCTTTTTGTAAAACTACTTTTTCTTGAATATTGACAGTGACATTCATAAAGGAGTAAAAAACTGCTATATTCACAACAACAAGAACACATGTGATCCAAGCTGTTGTGATTAAATTAACTTTCGTTGTGATTTTCATGTTCATTTAAATTTAACTCTCCTTTACAATATAGCCAACTCCCCTAACTGTCTGGATGATTGCCGTGTCACAACCATCATCGATCTTTTTCCGTAAATGCCAAATGTACACGTCAATAACATTGGTATCACCTTCATAATCATAATCCCATACGTCTTTTATAATATTCTCTCTTGTCACGATTTTATTTTTATGAGAAATCAGATAAACCAATAAATCGAATTCCTTTGGGGTTAATGTGATATTATTATTTGCTCTCGTTACTTCCCTTGTTTCCTTATTAACTTTTAAATCGCGAATTGATAAAACTGTTTCTTCTGGATTTGTTGCATTGGTAAAAATTTCACTTTGTCTGAAACTTGCACGTACTCGAGCAAGTAGTTCTTCCATTTCAAATGGTTTTGTAATATAATCGTTCGCTCCAAGATCTAATCCTGTTACTTTATCCATGGTCATATTACGTGCTGTTAGAAGAATAATTGGGACGATTTTATTTTCTCTGCGTACTCTTCTTAATACTTCCATGCCGTCCATTTCTGGTAGCATTATATCTAAAAGGATTAAATCGATTTTGCCTTCTAGTGCTACTTCTAATCCAAATTTACCATTGTGAGCAACAACTACTTCATATCCTTCATATTCAAGTTCTAATTTCAATATTTTCGCGATTTGTACTTCGTCTTCTACGACTAGAATTCGTTTAACCATCTTGAACACTCCTTTTTGTTGCCTATGTAAATATATCCAATTGTAATAATTTTGCTCAACTTTTGATTCTTTTAAAATGATTTGTAAGAAAATCTTAAAGTAAAGAGATTTTCGAAAAATATTCCAGTTTTAATTTAACATGATTTTTTAAGTTATTTCTTCTTTTAATTAAACTTTAAGATAATTGTTTAATTTTCTTGGAGAAAAAGAATTATCCGGAAAGTATCAGATATTTCGTTCTACCTTAGATTCAATGATACTTTTTGGTGGTTCTAATTGTTGATTTTCGTTCCAGGCGGACGCTTTCCTGCGGGCGAGTAGGTGAGCCTCCTCCTTCGCTTCGCTCCTGCGGGGTCTCACCTCACACTTTTCCGCAGGAGTCGCCGCCTTCCACTACAATCAACCGGTATTTCTAAAAAAATTTACATTTTCTTTTGTAAAAAAAAAAAAGACTCCATAGTCGAAAAAAGACTAAATCTATTTTTAGTAAGATTTAGTCTTCCTTCTTTTATAGTGGTAATGAAACGGTGAATTTTGTTCCTTGATTTAGTTTACTTTCTACTGAAATATGACCATGATGTTGGGATGCGATTGCTTGTGCGATGGCTAATCCTAGGCCTGTTCCTTCTTTTTGTTGTGTTTTGGTAGCTTGATAAAATCGTTCAAAAATATGACTCAGATCATGTTCACTTATTCCTGATCCTGTGTCCTCTACAATTAACTCAATCCTATCAATAAAGCTTTTCAGTTCAACATGAATAAACCCATGTTCTGTGAATTTGGCTGCGTTATCAAGTAAAATATATAGCATTTCTCGAATCTTTGTTTCATCGCCAACCATTTGGATATTTTCTTGATTTTTGTTTTCAGTTTGATTGTATCCGGTAAAGTTCTTTCGAAGGTCTTTGTCATAGTATGAACTAGATCTGATAATGCTATTGGATTCCTTATAATCGGCAACTTATTCTGGTCGAAGCGTGCCAAAAATAATAGACCTTCTAGCAATGTCTCCATATGTTCTGCTTCGTCTTTTAAATCCGTTAATACTTCTTTTCCGAATGTACTGAATTGATTTTGATCATCACTTTCTAATACTTCCAACGAGCTGTAGAAAACCGTTAATGGCGTACGTAATTCATGTGATGCATCTGATACAAATTTGCGTTGCCTGTCAAAAGATTTTTTAATCGGTACCATAGCTTTTCCCGCTAAATAGTGACTAAGAAATGCAATAGCGATTGTACCAATCAATGTGAGAGTGATAATGGCATACATCATTCGCTCTAACAAATGATGTTCTTTTGATACCGATTGTCCAATAATCATATAATTTCCATTCGAACTCTGATGATATTTTAAAAGCAGTAAATGTTCGCCCTTCCATTCAATTGACTGCGGATTCCCATCTTTTGCATGGATCATTAATTGGTCAATCGCTTTACTAAGTCCAGAAATCGATTCATCGCCATGTACTAATTTGTGATTCTTCATGAAAATATAATAAAAGTAAATTCGATTTGCATCGTATTCGATTTCGTTATCTTTATTAATATTAGGCGCAATTAAATGATAGTGTTCTTTTTCATGAAAGAGTTTTAATTCTTGTACTTGTTGTTGTTGGACAATAGCTGAAATGGCAAAATAGAGAACAATCATAAGTAAGAATACAAATAATAAGAAAAAGGTTAAATATTGCAGTGTCAGTTTTCGTTGAATTTGTTTAAACATTGGCATCTCTCAGCTTATACCCTATTCCTCTTACCGTTTGAATCAGAGAAGGCTGCTCGCCATCATCTATTTTTTTCCGAACTAATTTCACCAAAGCATCCAGCGCATTATTTGATACTTCTTCATCATATCCCCAAATATGATCATATATCTGTTCTCTTGATAAAATGCGTCCTTTATTTATAAATAAATATTCTAATAACAAGAACTCATTTTTCGTTAATTCGATTTTCTCATGATTTTTGAAAAGTAATCGTGCATCTACATGTAGTTCAAATGATTGCAACTTGATAATTTGTTCGATTGGTTTATTTTTTCTACGCAAAATAGCACGTACTCTTGCTAATAAAACCTGCATCTTAAAAGGCTTAATCAGATAATCATCCGCTCCCATATCAAGGCCCTGTACCACATCTTGCGCATCATCTCTAGCAGTTAACATCAAAATACCACCTTCAAATCCACTTTTCCGTAACTCATGGCACACGGTGATCCCGTCTATTTTTGGCATCATCCAATCTAAAATAACCAAATCATACGTTTCCAATTTTGCATGTTCTAATGCCTCTTCACCGTTTTCTACAGAATCGACTATATAACGTTCCTTTTTTAACATAAAAACTATATTTTTCAACAACCGTATATCGTCTTCTGCTACAAGAATTCTCATATTCTCACCTTCTAATTTCGGAGTTACTATTTCAATATTACTACACGTTTCTGAAATGTATCTGAATCTTTATAGAAGACCACATGTCTCTTGTTATTGTATAAAAAATGAAATCTTCCGTAAAAAAAATAGTGAAAGCTTTTTTAAGCTTTCACTATTTTTTGAAGATTAATCTTCATCAAAAATATTTTTCAAAAAGTAGATCAGTTTTAGTAGTTCTGTAAATAGGTTGATGAAGTCTAAATAAAGATTTAATGCAACAAGAGGCACTTCTTCATCACTAATGTAGTTGTGAGCAATTTGGTTCATATCATACAATGTGTAGCCTACAAATAAAAGAACACCGATTGCACTAGCAACCACCATTACTAAATTGCTAAAACCAACAAATATAGTAATAATCGAGAAAATAAACACGCCGATTAATACGATGAATAAAAACTTACCCCAATTAGCTAAGTTACGTTTTGTATTGTAACCAATCAGACCGGCTACAATAAATATCGCTGCTGTTGTACCAAAAATAATAAGGACAAGATTTCCGCCAAGCGCTCCGATATAAAAGTTTAATAAACTATATAGTGTAATACCTGTTAAAAAAGCAAATAGGATTGATATAAATTTACTTGCTTTTCGTGCTGCACGGCTGAACATAACAATGATTAGTAAAACAACTGTTGCAATACTGATAGGTAATACAAGTGTTGGTGGCACAAATACTCCCGCAAATAAACCAACTGCCGTTACTACCCATAAAAGGGTAAAAAACCGAAGAACCTTCGGAAATTGCGATTCCATTTCATATAACCTCTTCTCAAGTATTTCTTTATAAATTATATACGATTTAAGTCATTGAAAGTTTCAAAAAAATATCATATGAAAATGTTTTATTTTTTGAAACGAATTTTTTCTTTATTCGTAAATACATTAACCATTATTTTAAGGAGGTTTTGCAGATGTTTTTTTTACCAACAATGATCGCATTATTATATGAACTGTTCCTTGCAATCCCAATTCTTGGCGGTACTGTTGTCATTGGATCAGGTTATTCAGCTTTAACAGTTGCGCTTGTGATTCATATTATTGTTCTGGTGTTGCGATTTGTAACAGGTCATTCGAAAATTGTGCCGATTATCGCGATTGTACTGACACTTCTAACTTGGGTTCCTTTCCTTGGTTGGGCAATTCATTCAGTACTTGCGCTTGCATATTTCATTGATCTTATTGTCGGATTAATAAAAGGGCGCGAAAATTAGTTCAAATTTATAGCCACTTCTCATCTATTACGATTTTGAAGTGGCGTTTTTTTCTTACCATTGATCAAATAACTTAACCGCATCACTTAATGCACTAATTTCTTTTTTCGATAGATATTTTGTAATTGTTTTCTTGGTATTGGTAAATTGAACTTTTACTTTATATTTGGTTGTTACGCTTATCCTTAAAATATTTCACCTGTGACTTGTTGAGCCAAATTGCTCCATTTCTTAATTGAAGTGTAAGTTTTTTGCCATTTGATTCAATGACCACTTTTTTGACTGTTAAATTTCCTGTATAAGCTTCCAGCCCCATATACTTATAATCACCTTCTAGTGCAGGGATTAATATGATGGTATCTTTATAGAGCTGTTTTCTTTTAGAATCTCCTAAATTTTTGTGAATACAGTATTCCATTTTCCCATCCTTGTAACATCTAAAATTGCTTTTTAATGGTTTAATTACGCTAATAATTCTTTTTTGTACTGTTTTATTTCCAGAGGAATCTTGAATTATATAAGTAATTGTGTATTTCCCTATTTTTTTCGTATTTACAGTGCCTTTTATCGTGATTTTTTTCGTAATATCCCCATCATAATTGTCGGTTGCTTTAATTCCTGATTTCGCACTAAATTTACTATTTAAATTAACGGTTTTATTTGAGATGCCTGAAAGTTTTGGTTTTGTCGTATCTACAATTCTAATGGTAAAAGTTTTTGTATCCCCATCATAAACTGCTGTTAGTGTGATGGTTCCCAATTTCTTTGTTGTTATTTGATTGCCATTAATCAATGCAATGGATTCATCTGAAGTGGTCCAGTTTACGTTAGAATTGATTGTTTCTTTTTTACCATCGTTATAATTTTTGATGAGTGATAAGGTTGCTTTCTTTTTTACTTCCAACGTTTTTAAATTTGTTGGTAATTCTAATACATAGGGAGTTGCTGCTTGCGAATTTGTATTGTTTTCTTCGGCAAATGAATGTGTTGGTAGTACAAATAACAGAGTTAATAATACGAATAAGAATAGCTTATTTTTCACATAATCCCTCCAATTTTTCATCGTAATACCATATTTATTTTCTTAGATAAATATTACCTTTCTTACCCAATAATTATTAACTACAAGAAAATAGTTCAAGTTTTGATCAATTCTTTTTGGGTAGTTCTTTTCCCCTATAACAATTTGATTTGACTACTTATAATAAAATAGATATTAGCCAAGAACCTTATTTAGCAATATGTATTATGGTGTAGCCAACAAAACTTTGAATCATTTTTCAAAGTCGGTTTCTTACAATCTCTATCCAGCACAACTTCTATTCAAAGCCTACAACACTCACAACTAAGAGTGATATTTATGAAGAAGTACGGACTGTATAACAATCGCTTATTATTTGCTTTTGCTTTTTCGATGTTACTGTTACCCACTAATAAACAAAAGAAATAGCATACCAAAAAAGCTGCTCTACTTGCTGAGCAGCTTTTTTGGTGTAATTTTATTATTCATCATGACTTATTAAAAGACATTAACAATTCTAAAATAATAAAAACCACGTCCCACTAATTTCTAGAGTGAGTACGTGGTTTTCGATTATTTAGACTTAAATAGTATCAGCATTGTGTAAGTGCCAGTAACCGATTATTTCGCTACGATGTTGACTAGTTTTCCTGGTACTGCGATGACTTTTTTAATGTCTTTGCCTTCTGTAAATTCTTTTACGTGTTGATCTGCAAGTGCAGCTGCTTCTAGGTCTTCGCGTGTTGCGTCTTTTGCGACCATCAGTTTTGCACGTACTTTCCCATTGACTTGAACAACGACTTCGATTTCGTCATCCACTAGTTTTTCTGGATCAAATGTTGGCCATTGTTCGTATGTGATTGTTTCTGTGTGGCCAAGTTTTACCCAAAGTTCTTCAGCAACGTGAGGAGCGATTGGTGCTAACATTTTGACGAATCCTTCTGCATATTCTGTTGGCACTACATCTACTTTGTAACAGTCGTTGATGAAGACCATCATTTGAGAAATAGATGTATTAAAGCGAATATGTTCGTTGTTATCTGTCACTTTTTGTACTGTTTGGTGATACACTTTTTCTAATGTTGTATCGTTTGAAGCTTGGATTTTGTCAGAAAGTGCGCCAGTTTCTTCATTGATAAATAGACGCCAGATACGGTCTAAGAAACGACGTGCTCCATCTAAACCATTTGTTGACCATGGAATAGAAGCTTCTAGTGGTCCCATGAACATTTCATATAGACGAAGTGTATCTGCACCATGACTTGCCACGATATCATCTGGGTTTACGACATTCCCTTTAGATTTGGACATTTTTTCATTACCTTCACCTAGGATCATGCCTTGGTTGAATAGTTTTTGGAATGGTTCTTTCGTTGGTACAACACCCAAATCGTAAAGAACTTTATGCCAGAAACGAGCATATAGCAAGTGAAGTACTGCGTGTTCTTGACCACCGATATAAATATCTACTGGAAGCCAGCGTTTTAGAAGTTCTGGATCAGCAATGGCTTCTTTGTTGTGTGGATCAATATAACGTAAGAAGTACCAGCTTGAACCAGCCCATTGTGGCATTGTATTCGTTTCACGACGACCTTTTTTACCTGTTACAGGGTCTACTACATTTACCCATTCTTCAATATTTGCAAGTGGTGATTCACCAGTACCACTTGGTTTGATATCAGAAGTTTTTGGTAGAACTAATGGTAGCTCTTCTTCTGGAACAGTAGTAATTGAACCATCTTCCCAATGAATGACAGGAATTGGTTCACCCCAGTAACGTTGACGAGAGAACAACCAGTCACGTAAACGGTAAGATACTTTCTTTTCTCCAACTTTGTTTTCTTCAAGCCATGCAATTGCTTTTTTAATACCTTCTGCTTTATCAAGACCATTTAAGAAATCAGAGTTGATATGTGGACCATCTTCTGTGAAGGCTTCTTTTGAAACATCTCCACCTTCAAGAACAGGGATGATTGGTAAATTAAATTGTTTTGCAAATTCAAAGTCACGTTCATCATGCGCAGGGACAGCCATAATTGCACCAGTACCGTAGCTTGCTAGTACATAGTCTGCAATCCAAATTGGAATTTCTCTACCATTAATAGGGTTAATTGCATAAGCACCAGTGAAAACACCTGTTTTTTCTTTTGCTAAATCAGTTCGTTCAAGGTCTGATTTTACTTTTACTTTATCTAGGTATTCTTCTACAGCTTGGCGTTGACCTTCAGTTGTGATTTCTTTTACTAAATCATGTTCTGGAGCAAGTACTGTATAAGTAGCACCAAACAAAGTATCTGGACGTGTTGTGAATACGCGGAAGTGTTTGTCTGTATCTTTGATTTTGAAATCAACTTCTGCCCCTTCAGAACGACCAATCCAGTGACGTTGCATATCTTTAATATTTTCTGGCCAATCTACTTCATTTAAATCCTCTAGTAAACGATCAGCATATGCAGTAATTTTAAGCATCCATTGTTTCATTGGGCGGCGTTCTACTGGGTGGCCCCCACGTTCTGATTTACCATCAATTACTTCTTCATTAGCTAGAACTGTTCCTAATGCTGGGCACCAGTTAACAGCTACTTCATCAATATAAGCTAATCCTTTTTTGTAAAGTTGGATGAAAATCCATTGAGTCCATTTGTAGTATTCAGGATCTGTTGTGTTAATTTCACGATCCCAATCATAACTAAATCCTAGTTCTTGGATTTGGCGTTTAAATGTACCAATGTTTTTTAGAGTGAATTCTGCTGGGTCATTCCCAGTATCTAGTGCGTATTGTTCAGCAGGAAGCCCAAAAGCATCCCAGCCCATTGGATGCAATACATTGTAGCCTTGCATACGTTTGAAACGAGATAAAATATCCGTTGCTGTATAACCTTCTGGGTGTCCTACGTGAAGACCTGCACCTGATGGATATGGGAACATATCCAATGCATAAAATTTAGGCTTTGTTGTGTCATTTTCTGTCTTAAAGGTTTTGTGTTCAGCCCAATAAGCTTGCCACTTTTTCTCGATTTCTTGATGATTGAAATTCAAAAGTAACCCCTCCTTAATTGTTCAATGATACCCATTTTGTTTGCTGCTAATATGAACGATTTTTAGAAAAATAAAAAAACTCCCGCCCCTAAAAAAGGGACGAGAGTATAAATTCCCGCGGTACCACCCAAATTAGTGTCAGCACTCAACTTGATTCCTTAACGCGGAAAACGACTTTGGCTATCATTTATTTCACCAATGTGACTCCCGGGCGAGTTCAATTTACCGATTTGCTAACTTCCACCATCCGTTAGCTCTCTACAAAATCTAGATAAACCTACTAATCCCATTCACAGTCATATCATATTGTGTCTAATTCTAATCGAAGTTACGTAAATTGACAAGGGATTTAGCATAATTGTGGAATTGTTGTTAAAATAATCAGGAATTTCTTTATTCCTCATTCTTCATGTCGTTTTTTAGGAATTGAATTAGTAATTGTTCACGCTCTAAATTCTTTTGCGTTGAAAATTCATCATCCCAAGTGTAGTACCCTTCTCCATTCTTATTTCCATATTTTTCTTCAGCAACTAATCGAGATAATGTATCTCCTGGCTTTTGTGCATTGCTTAAATCTTCAAACAAATAATTCGTTATAGATTGTACGACATCTAACCCAGTCATATCTGCAGACAATAAAGGTCCGCTAGCTGGTAATCTTCTGCCAATACTATATGTAACCGCTGCATCAATATCTTCTTTTGAAGCGACCCCTGCTTCAAATAAACTTTGAGCTTCTCTATACAACGCAAATTGCAAACGATTTCCGATAAATCCTGGAATTTCACGATTAACCTTGATTGGCTTTTTATTTATTTCTATTAATAATTGCATTGTTCTTTCTACTACATCTTCATTTGTACATGAAGTTTTAACAACTTCTACTAAAGGAATTAGATGCGCAGGGTTCCAAAAATGTGTAATCAAAAAGCGTTCTTTATACTTCATTTTTTCTGATAACAAGCTAGGTTGAAGTCCAGATGTGTTACTAGCAATCACAACATGTTCATCAACCAAAGCTTCCAATTGCTTATACATTTCTTGTTTTAATTCTAGAATTTCTGGAATTGCTTCTATTATAAATGTTGAATTTTCTACTGTTTCTTCTAATGAAGTGAAAAAGACAATGTTGTTTTTAATGGATTCTGCTAACTCTTTCGTGAAAATTTCGTTTTCTACCATTACATTTAATTTAAAAGCTAATGACTTTTTTGCTTTTTCGACATCTTCATTGTTGACTCCATATATATTTACTTTAGATCCAGCCCAAGCAATCGATATGGCAATTGAATGCCCCATTGTTCCACAACCTATTATTGCTGTTTTCTCCATATAAACCACCCTTTCACTAAAATACTAACATAGATTATATCGATTCTTTCATAACTCTTTGAGTATTCTACTTATTCAAAAATGGCATAAATTAATATTCTGATTTAAGAAAAGATTTGGATGACACCTGTCTCGCTTTTCCCGGGAGTCTTCGCCGATTCCACTTCAATTATTATAGTTACTAATCTCCATCTAAAGTTACCAGGCAAAGTCTTATAAAAACTATTCTTCCATTCTTACTTTTTCAGTCGCTTCCCAATTTTTATTGATTATAAAAAAGAGAGTCACCATTTTTGGCAACTCTCTTATTTGCTTACGCTTATTTTAGATGCTTTCTTGATTTTCCCTATTTTTTATTGGTCGATCGTATAACATATAAGGAATTAATGATATGAATAGGATGGCAATCAATACATAGAAGGTGATTTTCATTCCGTATTGGTCTGCTAAAACGCCCCCTAGGAATGGCCCTATCATTTTACCGATTGCGCTGAAGCTATTAATCAAGCCTTGGTAGAAGCCTTCTCTACCACGTGGTGCAAGTTTACTTGCAATTGTTGGGACAATTGGCCAAACAAACATTTCACCAAAAGTAAGAATGATGATTGCTACAAGGAACATTTTAAATGATCCTGCAAAGCTTACAACGTAAAACGACACGATAAAAATGGCAGTTCCCATAAAAATTTGTCCTTTGTAAAACCCAGCAAACTTTTTAACAATTGGGCTGATTAGCGGTTGACCTAATACGATAAGTAATCCATTGGCCGTCCATAGTAAACTGTATTGGTTTAAGGAAATACCAAGGTCTTGTGTATAGGATGAAATGGTAGACGTCCATTGTATATAAACCATCCAGCCTAATAAGTAACCAATTCCTAAAATAATTAGTGCATATAAAGACGACCTATTCTTTACTTTTCCACTTTCGCTAATAACAGAACTTGGAGCAATTTCGTTTTCTGTTGGAATTTTTTTATATGATAAAGCAACAAAGAAAAACACCACATACATGATTAAATTCGCAATAAATAAATAATCAAAGCTTTTGTTTGCCACTATACCGGCAAGTGCTGGACCAATTGCTACACCTAAGTTCTGTGCAAGGTAAATTGCATTAAATCCCCGTCTGCCTCCCTCAGGCCAAGCAGTTCCAATCATGGCATACATGCTTGGAAAGACAATTCCTCCACTAAAGCCGATTAATGTTAAAAACCATACATAATGTGGCCACCCATGCCAAATAACTAGACAAATTAATCCAATGATGGTAAGAATCGTTCCAATCAAGATTGTTTTAAATCCACCGAATTTATCAAATACATATCCGCCTAATAGATTTCCAACTACACCAGCAGCAGCATTTCCCATAAGTACAAGACCAGCCATTGAAAGTGTTTGTCCAAGTTGGTCATGCATATAAATTGTATTTAGTGGCCATAAAAAAGAGTTGCCTATTGTGTTAATAAGCATCCCAGTAATTAATAACCATACACTTTTTGGCATCGTCCGTCCTCCATTTATTTCGAATATCTAGGCAATATTAACAACCTTTTGTTAAAGTTACAACCATAATCCAATAAAATTGATTACTTTCTTTTATTAAAAAATATTGTGAAAATTCAACTAAAATATCTCTCTCCCTTAACAAAGATTCTTTCAAAATCTAAAGATTGGTGAGCTAAATAGTCATCAGCATTGGATATAATAATCTCTTCGACATGGATTAAGTCTTTGTGAACGTGGATTAATCTATTCAGTCCGTGATAGAATAGATTGTTGAGGAGTGAAATTAATGACTGAAATAAAAAACAATGAGTTTCCATTTCCTTCTGATGGGAAACGTTATTATACATGGAATCGCTATTTACGCGATCGATTTGGTTGTAAAGTTTATAAAGTCGCATTAGATGCAGGATTTGATTGTCCAAACCGTGACGGTACGGTTGCTTTTGGCGGATGTACTTTTTGCTCTGCTGCTGGCTCTGGCGATTTTGCTGGAGATCGAGTAGACCCAATTCCCGTTCAATTCGAGAAAATCAAAGAAAGAATGCAACACAAATGGAAAGACGGCAAAACGATGGCCTACTTCCAAGCCTATACGAATACACATGCACCACTGTCAGTTTTAAAAGAGAAGTTTGAAGCAGCACTTGCATGTGAAGGCGTCATGGGCTTAAGTATTGCTACTCGCCCAGACTGCTTACCAGATGATGTTGTAGAATATCTTGCTGAATTAAATGAACGTACGTATTTATGGGTTGAACTTGGGTTGCAAACTGTCCACGAACGTACAGCTAATTTAATCAACCGTGCACATGACTATCCTACTTATATAGAAGGAGTAGCAAAACTCCGTAAACATGGCATTAACGTGTGCTCACATATTATTAATGGCTTACCTCTTGAAGACTACGATATGATGATGGAAACAGCTAGAGAAGTAGCAAAATTAGATGTTCAAGCAATCAAAATTCATTTACTTCATTTATTAAAAGGAACACCACTTGTGAAACAATATGAAAAAGGCATGCTTGAACTGATGGATAAAGATGCTTATATCAACTTAGTTGCTGACCAATTAGAAGTCATCCCTCCTGATATGGTTGTGCAACGAATTACAGGTGATGGCCCAATCGATTTAATGATCGGACCAATGTGGTCTGTCAACAAATGGGAAGTACTAAACGGCATCGATGCAGAACTAGAGCGTCGCGGAAGCTTCCAAGGTAAGTTCTACAAACCTGAAGAAGTGAGTTCAAAATGAAACTACAAAGAGTTTTACAATATGCACAATTCCTGATGCAAAATACTGTAGAAGCTGGTGATATAGCGGTTGACGCTACTGCAGGAAATGGCTATGATACTACTTTTCTAGCTCAATTAGTTGGTGAAACAGGCCATGTCTATGCATTTGATGTACAACAACAAGCAATCGATTCTACGAAAAAACGTTTAGAAGATGAAGGTTTGGCAGAACGAGTATCCGTTATTCTAGATGGCCATCAAAACGTTGCAAATTATGTAGAAAAACCGATTAGCGTTGCTATTTTTAATTTAGGTTATTTACCAGGCAGTGCGCATGAAATTATTACAAAACCTGAAACGACATTAAAGGCAATTGAAAATTTACTAACGTTGCTAAAAGTAGGCGGGATAATTGTTTTAGTTGTTTATTATGGACATGCTGGGGGTAAGAACGAACGCGATCAAGTGATTGAATACGTCAGCAATTTACCACAGAAAAATGTTCACGTACTACGTTACGAATTTATCAATCAAAAGAATGACCCTCCATTTATCATCGCACTTGAGAAAATGAAAGATTTTTAATTTTTCATGCGATTGTGTTTAAATATTAATGCTCCACGGCCTTCCTGATTTTCGGGGAGGTCTTTTTTGATTGATGTTGACAAAACCATTGCGACATAAAGTGAAACTTCAATCAGTGGGGTCCCCACTGATTGTTAGTTGAACCAATCGGGCATTTACGGGCAGTTATCTCCCCTATGCTTCTTAGAATTTTCTAAAACCTTGAGGTGGAAATCTCACTACCCGTTAATGCGGGATAATTCCCCATTTGTTTTAAATCTTTCTGAACATGCATAGGCTTATTACTAGTTAGCTATACAAAGGGGGTTAAAGTTTATGCCGAAAATCCATGCAGTGAGTACATACTCTCCACCCCACCAATTATCGCAGGAAAGAGCCGAAGACTTTATACATCAACTTTTCGAAGGCAAAGATGGATAGGCTTGAACGGTATTTAAAAGTCTTTAAAAATGGAGAAATCTTAAAAAGACAACTCGCCATGCCAGTAGAATGGTATATGGACGAACATACTTTTGCAGAAAAAAATGATTTGTATATTGAATTGGCAACAGAGTATGGTTGCCGGGTTATTCAGGATTGTTTAGGAAAAGTATCTGATGTAGAAATTTCAGATATTGATGCCATTTTCTTCATCTCCACTACAGGTATTTCAACACCAAGTATTGAAGCTCGTATCATGAACCAATTATCCTTCCCCGATGATGTTGTGCGAATCCCTATCTGGGGACTCGGTTGTGGTGGGGGTGCGGCAGGAATTAGTCGAGCAAATGATTATTGTCTTGCGCACAAAGAGGCAATTGTATTAGTTATCTGTCTCGAATTATGTAGTCTAACCTTCCAACCAAGTGATTTAGACAAAAGCAACTTTGTAGGGACCTCGCTATTCGGTGACGGTGTAGCATGCGCAATCGTTGCAGGTGATCAAGCAAAGTTAACGAGCAAAAAACCTTTACCTACAATTCTTGCTACTGCTTCTAAAATACTCCCTCATTCTGAAGATGTAATGGGCTGGCGGATTGAAGATGATGGATTACATGTTATATTTGCCAAAAGTATACCTAGCATTATAGAAAAGTGGCTAACACCTTTTGTCAAAAATTTTCTACAAAAGAACACAAAATCCATTACACGATATTAGTCGATTTATCGCTCATCCTGGGGGCAAAAAAGTCCTTGCTGCCTACGAATCCGCATTAGAACTCTCAAAAAAAATACTTGAACCAAGTTCCTTCATTTTACAACAACATGGCAATATGTCCTCTCCTACTGTTCTCTATGTATTAAAACATGTTATGGAACAACAACCACATAATGGTGAACTCGGAATAATGACTTCACTTGGTCCTGGATTTAGCGGTGAACTCGTATTATTGGAATGGGAGTGATGAAACATTTTATTTACAATTATTTTTGTCATGATCTGTCTTCAAAGAATCATCGAGTTACGGATTGCTAAAGCAAATGAACGCTATATGAAAGAACGTGGTGCGATTGAATTCGGAAAATCTCACTACCCGTTCATTGTCTTATTACATGTTTGTTTTTTGCTCAGTCTATTATTCGAATATAATTTCAAGCCTTCATCACTTAGTCCACTTTGGATTTCGTTATTTTGTATCTTTGTAGTACTACAAATTGGACGTATTTGGGTGATTAAATCATTAGGACATTTTTGGAATACAAAAATCATCGTGTTACCGAATGCGAATTTAGTGAAGAAGGGCCCATATAAATGGCTTCCACATCCAAACTATTTGGTCGTCGCTTTAGAAATTGTCATAATTCCCTTAATTTTTCAATTTTATTATACGGCGATCATATTTACAATTTTGAATTTGATTATGATGTTAGTAAGGATTCCTGCAGAGGAAGAAGCGTTGCGGAAAGTGTATAAGAGTTATGTTTTAGAGAGGTCGTAATTTAAAGACTGCAGTTGTCAAAAAAATTATCCCATATTCTTTAACGATGGGATTTTTTTATTTTTATTCTAAAATTAATAACTTTTCATTAGATAGACAGTAGTTTAAGATTTATTTTATGTTAATATTTGTTACAACACTAGTATTTTTACACTTATTTAAAATAAATTAAAAGAATAAAACAGTTATATTTTTAAGTACTAAATGGAGGGAAATTTATTGGCTCATGAAAAAGTCGTTATAGGTGCGAAAGGTAAGTACCCGCTTAATGGAATATTGACCATTCCTGAGAAGAAAGATGGATTGTTTCCTGCAGTTGTATTAGTTCAAGGATCTGGCCCAAGTAATATGGATGGGAAAATTGGTGAAAACTATCCATTTAAAGACCTCGCTGAAGGTTTGTCCAAAAAAGGAATTGCAGTGCTACGTTATGACAAGAGAACATTTGTATACGGCAAAGAAATGAAAAAAGATAACTCAATTTCAGTTAAAGAGGAAACCATTGAAGATGCAATCCTTGCAGCAGAGTTTCTAAGAATGGATTCACGGATTCTTTCCAATAAAATCTTTATAGTCGGTCATAGTTTAGGAGGAATGTTAGCTCCGCGAATTGATGCAGAAGGTGGGAATTTTGCTGGAATCATTATCATGGCTGGATCTCCACGCAAATTGGAAGAAATCATGATGGAACAAAATAACGATGTTTTAAATTCATTGAATCCTTTATTAAAAATAATTGCTAAAAAGCAAATTGCAGCTCTATCCGCCAAATTTAGTAACATTTATAACTTAAGTGATGAAGAAGCAAAATCAACATCCATTATAGGAAAATATGTTAACGCATACTACTTTAAAGAAATGGGCGAACATCCATCTGTAAATTATCTAAAAGTATTGGATAAACCCGTTTTCATCTTGCAAGGAGATAAAGATTTCCAAGTATCATTAGAAAAAGATTTTAATGGTTATAAAGAAATTTTGAGTGAAAAGCCCAATGTGACCTATAAACTTTATCCGAACTTGAATCATTTGTTTATGCCTTCTGTTTATGGGGAAATTTTAAAAGCAAAAAAAGAATATAAAATCGCACAGCATATCGACAAGCAAGTTATTAACGATATTTCTGAGTGGATTCTTTCAGTTTAAGAAATAAAGTGAAACTTCAATCAGTGGAGTTTTACTGCCCGTTAATGCGGGATAACAACAAAAAATGGAGGCGATCAATGTGTTGGTGGTAACAACAGAAAAAATTGAAGGTTACAAAATTGTAGAAGTAAAAGGACCTGTGTTTGGACTGATTGTTCGAAGTAGGGGTCTTGGTGGCGATATTATGGCCGGCTTAAAATCACTTGTCGGTGGAGAAATCAAACAATATACAGCAATGCTAGAAGATTCAAGAAAAGAAGCGATGGACCGAATGATTAAAAACGCCAATGAAATGGGTGCAAATGCCATTACGATGATGCGATTTGATTCGGGTGAAATCGGTAATAACATGAGCGAAATCGTATCATATGGAACGGCTGTTGTGGTTGAGAAAGTATAATGAGTTTCGTTATAGGATTCTATTGTTTAGAAATTATAATCGTAATTATATGCATTTTACTTGGATACTTTATCTATGACAAACGGGTAAATCGGAATCACGGCATAAAAATTCCCGAGGGTTTTCAATCAACAGATGAAATCAATATTGACCCTGTTACAGGCGAAAAAACAAGAGTATATTATAATCCTGTTACTGGAGATCGGTTTTATAAAAAAGAAAAATAATTATTAAAAAGAAGGCTATTTCACTTTTGAAATAGCCCTTTACAACTTAGATCTAATAATAAGTTAAATTCGTTTAACCTTTTCAAGTGTTTCTTGTGAAAGATTGTTTTTATTTCGTTCTACCCAGAAATCAGCATTTTTGATTCCAAGTTTTTCTGGATCAAATACAGGGTCTTTCCCTGCTTTTTTCTGTTGTTCATAGTCTTTTAGTGCAATAAGCGCCGGTTTCACTAAGAAAACAAGTGATATGACGTTAACCCAAACCATGATGCCAAGCCCGATATCTCCTAGAGTCCATGCAGACTCAGATGTTTTTACTGCACCGAAATAAGTTGCAACAATGATTAATAATTGAACCACTCGGATGGCAATCTTTTGTTTATGACCATCAAATAGAAACGCTACATTTGTTTCAGCAATATAGTAATAAGCCATCGTTGTGGTGAAGGCAAAGAAGAATAGGGCAATCGCCACAAATGCAGCACCAAAACCACCAATTGGGAACGCTGCATCAACAGCAGCTTGCGTATAAGCTGTGCCTGCATCAATACCCGGAATATTCTGAACAATGAAATGTCCCTTGCCACCATCTGTTTGAACATTGTACATACCTGTGAACAAAATCATAAACGCTGTTGCTGTACAAACTAAGAATGTATCTAAGTATACAGAGGCTGCTTGTACTAAACCTTGTTTTACTGGATGAGATACTTCTGCGGCAGCAGCTGAATGTGGCCCTGTACCTTGACCAGCTTCATTTGCATAAATACCACGTTTAACTCCCCATGCAATAGCTGCTCCAAGAATACCACTGAAAACTTTTTCAGCACCAAAAGCACTGCGGAAGATTAAGCCAAATACATTCGGTATTTGATCAATATTCAATATGATGATAATTGCAGCAACTAAAATATAACCAATAGCCATGAAAGGTACGATGACTGAAGCTGCATTTGCAATCCGTTTAACACCACCGACAATAATGGAAGCTAAAATCAGACAAACAACTAATCCAGATACCCAATGGGGTATATTGAAAGCAACATCCATTGCATCTGCAATTGCATTTGATTGTACAGTTGGTTGAAGTATAGACATGGCGATTAAAGCCGCAATAGCGAAAACCATTCCTAACCATTTTTTACCTGTAAACTTATGAATGTAGTATGCAGGTCCCCCACGATACTCTCCATTTTTTTCTTCTTTATATATTTGAGCAAGCGTTGACTCAACATAAGCTGTTGCTGCTCCTATAAATGCTGTTACCCACATCCAGAACACGGCACCTGGACCTCCGAAAGCAATCGCTGTAGCTGTTCCAGCAATGTTACCTGTTCCGATTCGTCCAGATAATGCCATCGACATCGCCTGGAAAGAAGAAACACCTGCTTCTGATTTTTTGCCATTGAATATTTGGCCAAACATATCCTTTAGAAATCGTACTTGTACACCTTTCGTTAAAATCGTAAATGCTAACCCAACAAGTAAAATTCCGTAAATCATCCATGGTCCCCATAAAACATCGTAAATAGAATTAATAGTAGATTCCATCTTGTTGTCTCCCTTCATGATGAATTGTCAAAATATCAAAATCAAAAGCTTTGAAAGAATTTAAAATTTTCTTTCAAAATACTATAGGAGCAATTATATCTTATAGATTTATTTTTTAAAATAAAACTTCGACATGATTTGTCAGATGTAATCGATTACAATCAAAATTGACAAAAAATCGACACATTATGTACTCTCCATATGGACATTGTGACAAAAAGTTAGTTTCTTACAATTATTGAAAACGTATTATTTTAGGCGTTTTACTCTACATCCAAATAATTAATGTTCACAATTTTATTTTTTTGTACACTGGAAACAGTCATTAGAGGTCTAACCTTTACCGATTTTGCAGCATAAAGTAGTGGTAAATTAATCAAAATAAAGAAAAATTTTCATAGGAAATGAATCATGTTTGATTCATTAAAAAACTGGTGACTATAAGCAAAATTGCTTATGATCACCAGTTAGATTTTCTTTATATGATGTACCCTATATTCCGTAATGCATTGAAGATAAAAGATTCCATATACTGATAGATATCTTCTCGCTCAGGTTCTTGGAAGAGATCGTGATAGCAAAGTTTCCATTCTTTGTACTGAATCTCCGATAATTTTTGTTGCATAAGCCATTTTCTACTGTGAGCTTTCGAAACCAATTTATCCTTTCCACCATTCATCATAAGTAAAGGAATATCTGGAAAGTCTTCTTGCATGATTGAGACAGCTTTCATAAATTGATGCAGTTCCCGATACCATCTAACAGTAATGTCAGAATTATAGTAACTATCGTCTTTTTCTTCTTTATAAAATTCATAGCTACGAGATAACTGTTTCACCGTAACATCATGATGTATTTTCATATTTCCCGTTAACTTACTTAACCCAGTTAAGGCATTCGATAATTTGGAAGGTTGGTGGATTAAATGCAACCATGGAGATGTTAGGATTAAACCTGCACATTCGTATTTATATTTTTGTTCGATTTGAATAGCAAGTGATGCACCAAGCCCATGTCCAATGATGAAGATAGGCAAATTATAGTTTAATGCCACTTGCATCATTTGCCGGATAAATTTTCCGTATTCTCTAAAATCCTCATCATGAGCTTTTTTGCGTCTACTCTCTTCTCCATGCCCAGGAAGATCACCTGTAATAACATTCATCCCTGACATCCTCAGTTTTTCGATTAGCCAAGCATAACGGCGATGATGCTCATATGCACTATGTATAAAAACTACGACGGCTTTGGCTTGACCTTCTGCTTCCCATTTCCACATAACTTTCTTCTCTCCTCATAATCTCGCTTTCTCTATTTTAACGTAATATACGAATTTCTGTTCCATTTAATACATGAGTTTGTTACGATAATAATATAATCTTAGCTTGAAATGAGGCGTATTTCGATGATTTATCCATTTAAAGATAAAAAACCATCCATTGACCCATCTGTATTTATCGGTGACAATGTTGTTATTACTGGTGATGTGACAATTGGCGCAGATTCGTCTGTTTTCTATAATACTGTTATTCGAGGAGATGTATCTCCAACAATTATAGGCAAAATGGTCAATATTCAAGATTTATGTTGTTTACACCAAAGCCCAGCATATCCTCTTATATTAGAAGATGAAGTAACAATTGGTCACCAGGTGACACTTCATAGTTGTCATATTAAAAAAGGGGCACTAATCGGGATGGCATCGATTGTATTGGATGGTGCAGAAATTGGAGAAGGTGCATTTATCGGTGCAGGTAGCCTTGTCACCCAAGGAAAGAAAATCCCACCAAATACACTTGCATTCGGACGTCCAGCAAAAGTGGTTCGCGAATTGACTGAGGAAGATAAAAAAGATATGGATCGTATTCTAAACGAATACTATGAAAAAGGTCAATATTATAAATCAGTACAGAATAACCCGTTATCTAGATAAAGTGAAACTTCAATCAGTGGGGGTCATCCCCCACTGATTGTTAGTTGAACCAATCGGGCGTTTACGGGCAGTTATCTCCCATCTATGCTTCTTTGAATTTTCTAAAGCCTTGTAGTTGAGTCTTACTGCCCGTTAATGCGGGATAACTTACTAGTTCACAATGGATTGTTTATATAGGTTCGGACTAAGAGCTCGGTCAAGTTTTGTTCCGAGCTTTTTAAAATACTTTGAATACTAATTTACTATACATATTCACAATTTTATATAGATGGAGATGCTAATATGAAAAAGATTCATTATAGTTGGATAATTTTAGTCATTGCTTTCTTTTCCATAATTGTTGCAGGTATTATTCGGTCATCTTCTGGTGTTTTTATAGAGCCATTTGAAACAGAGTTTGGCTGGAGCAGACCTGCTATTTCATTTGCGTTTGCTGTTGGATTATTCTTATACGGTTTTTCCGGACCTTTTATGGCTGCATTTGTCGAAAGATTCGGATTAAAGAATGTCATGCTTGCTTCTATGGCGTTGTTATCAGTTGGATTAGGTTTAACCTTTATCATGAAACAACAATGGCAACTGATCCTGATTTGGGGTGTCATGATTGGAGTAGGTTCCGGTCTATTTTTGACTGTTCTTAGCACACAAATCGGAAATCGGTGGTTTGTTAAACATCGCGGGCTTGCAGTTGGGATTTTAACAGCCGCTACAGCAACTGGACAGCTTGTACTATTGCCAGTACTTGCTACATTAATAGAAAACTATAGTTGGCATCACGCAATTGGCTTAATCTTTGGTTTGAGCATCATTATGCTTATTTTCATTTTTATTTTTATGAAAGATTGGCCAGAACAAGCTGGCACAACAGCACTTGGCCACATAAATCAAGAAAAGGTTACAGATGCCAATGGTATTTCAACAGAGAATCCTTTCAAAATTGTCTGGGACTCATTAATTGAAGGTAGTAAAAGTAAAGCATTTTGGCTTTTAGCTGGGAGCTTCTTCATTTGTGGACTTTCTACAACAGGTCTAATTGGTACACATTTTGTTGGGTATTGTATGAGTTTTGGGATTCCCATGGTACTCGCTGCATCAATGCTTAGCTTTATGGGGATTTTCGATTTAGTCGGTACCACTTTATCCGGCTATTTGAGTGACAAAATCGATAATCGCTGGCTATTATTTTTCTATTATGGCCTTCGAGGTTTATCGTTATTATTCTTACCAGTTGCCTTAAACAATGGTTCAGTTACTTTTCTTGTAATCTTTTCTGTATTTTATGGACTCGATTGGATTGCGACCGTTCCTCCTACTATTGGCCTTGCTAGACGAGAATTTGGTGTAAAGAAAAGTGCCATGATGTACGGCTGGATGGTTGCGTTCCATCAAGTTGGTGCAGCAGTAGCAGCTTATGGTGGTGGTCTTATTTACAATATTTTCGATTCCTATACTTGGGCCTTCATTCTTTCAGGTGCATTCTGTGCATTAGGTAGCTTATTCGTCATATTATTAAAGAAACATAATCCAAAGGAAGAAGTCATTTTACCTTAATCGATTCTAAAAAGAGCTTTGTTGGTTTAAATCATCCAACAAAGCTCTTTCATTTACGATTCATTAATCTTCCTCATCTTCCTTCATATCATTAAAAAATTGAATCGCTTCTTTATCCTTCTGTCTATTAGTAAAGTCTTGACGATCTCGAATTTCTTTTGAGAGTGCAAAAGAGGTATACATAACAAAAATAATTCCTAGCCAATAATACCCTTTCTCAACTAATTCCCAATCCGTATTCCAAACACTAATCATCCCAATACCAAACGATGCAATTACAGATAACCAACAAAGAGCCAAATATTCCTTCGAAACTTTAATGTTCTCTATTTTATCTCGTATTGATTTAACGAGAGAAAAAGAAGAGAACGTAATCCACCCCAAAATAATTGTGTAAAACCCTTGCTCAACAAGCATCCAATCTGTATTCCATATGGCAATCAGTACAAAAGCAAAGCCGATTAAAAATGCCGCCCAAGTTAAAAAGAAGAATTCATTTGACCTCACCTTGAATCTCTCCTGTCATTTCTTATTCCTATTACCTTATTCGTGTTTTTGTTTGAATATGTATGGAAAGGATTGATTAAAAGAAGTCATTAAACAAATTTTTATCTATTCGTTAAATTAGTATAGCCTTTTCCAAATCAATTGGACCTAATTATGTTTTTTGATTAGATTTTGGCTATGTGATGGATATTTTCGTTTTTGAATTTTGAGACGGGGGTTGTCCTTACTTATTTTTGTTGCCAAAGCGAGGGGGGATTGTTGCTTTTTCGGGAGAGATTGTTACCTTTTCAATTGAGTTTGTTGCTTTTTTTGGGGTGGTTGTTGCACTTTCTCATCTTTGTTGCCAAAGTGAGGGGCATTGTTGTCCTTACTTATTTTCATCTCAAAATTATCCCTAAATTAAAAATACCCCATAAGGCAGACCATTTAACTGTGTCTACTTTATAGGGTACTTTTTGGCAATCTATTTATTAATTATTTATTTCAGATTAAAAGAATTTTGCTTTTAGTGCTTCTACTTTATCTGTGTTTTCCCAAGGTACGTTTAGATCTGTACGGCCGAAATGTCCGTATGCTGCTGTTTGTTTGTAAATTGGGCGACGTAGGTCAAGCATTTTGATGATGCCTGCTGGACGTAAATCGAAGAGTTCACGTACTGCTACTACTAAATCATTCTCATTTACTTTACCTGTGCCAAATGTATCGATAGAGATAGAAACCGGTTGTGCTACGCCGATTGCGTATGCAAGTTGAACTTCTGCACGATCAGCTAGACCTGCTGCAACGATGTTCTTTGCAACATAACGAGCTGCATATGCACCAGAACGGTCAACTTTTGTAGCATCTTTACCAGAGAAAGCACCACCACCATGGCGAGCATAACCACCGTAAGTATCAACGATGATTTTACGGCCTGTAAGACCTGCATCTCCTTTTGGTCCACCGATTACGAAGCGACCTGTTGGGTTGATGAAGTATTTTGTATTTTCGTCTAGTAATTTAGCTGGTACTACTTCAGCAATTACTTTTTCTTTCAAGTCTTTTTTAATTTGTTCTAATGTTACTTCTTCATCATGTTGAGTTGAGATGACAATTGTATCCACGCGTACTGGTTGGTTGTCTTCATCATACTCAATTGTTACTTGAGTTTTACCATCAGGTCTTAAGTATTCTAAAACACCTGATTTACGAACTTCTGTCAAGCGACGAGCTAATTTGTGAGCAAGGCTAATTGGAAGTGGCATTAATTCTGGTGTTTCGTTACAAGCATAGCCGAACATTAAACCTTGGTCCCCAGCACCAATCGCTTCAATGTCTGCATCTGTCATTGAACCTTCACGTGCTTCTAATGCTTGGTCAACGCCTTGTGCAATATCAGGTGATTGTTCACCAATTGCAACAAGAACTGCTAAGTTTTCAGCATCGAAACCATATTTACCGCGAGTATAGCCGATTTCTGAAACTGTATCACGTACGATTCCTTTAATATCTACATAAGTAGAAGTTGTGATTTCACCTGCTACTAGTACTAAACCTGTAGTAACTGTTGTTTCACATGCTACACGTGCATTTGGGTCCTTTGCAATAATGGCATCTAAAATTGCATCTGAAATTTGATCACAGATTTTATCCGGATGACCTTCTGTTACGCTTTCTGAAGTAAATAATCTTCTGTTTGACATTTGGTTTCCTCCTATTATAACGAGATCCTAAAAAAGATACGGTACTCATTACCCATGTCCGTTTATACTGTTATGCTAAACGCCAAGCCAGCATTTGTTGCTGCTTTTTAACACGAGGATATAGAAAGTGCCAGTACATAATATAAATAGAATTCAACAAATCACATATAATAATGAAACAAATCATATTTGCTTCTATGTTATTTTTGAAAAAAAAAACCTTTCGCTCATCGTAATCCAATGAGGAAAGGATATGTTTCGTAAGCACCTTTCACTCTTATCGTTCAAGGAATCATCCTTGCATCAGATTAGCACCAGCGCATTACGTGAAAGATAATGCAGGTTGCCGGGTTTCATAGGGCCTGACCCTCCACCAGCTCGGGATAAGAGTATCCGTTCTAATGCATATAGTAAGTGATATTTATTTGAAAGTCAAACTATTTTATAGTCAATTAAAAAAAATACAAAATCACAAAAATAATTAATAATTAGTATAGATTAATTATATAAATGTGTTATACTATTTCCAGAAACCGATAACTAAACCCTTTTGTAGGGGAATACTATAAAAAGGATGGTACTTATAAAGATGAATTCAGTAGAAATTGCGAATGAACTGAAGGATTTATTACAAGGTGAAAACATTCAAAAGCAACTTTCAGTCCCACAACTAGTAGAGAAAGCAACTTCACGTGGAGAAGCAATTTTAACAGCTGACGGTGCTGTTCGTGCAATAACTGGTAAATATACAGGGCGTTCTCCTAAAGACAAATATTTCGTAGAAGAAGAATCTTCTAAAGATCAAATTCATTGGGGTAAAATTAACCAACCTATTTCTTCAGAAGTATTCGATTCATTATATAACAAAGTCATCAATTATTTAAAACAAAAAGACGAAGTTTTTGTTTTTAAAGGTTTTGCAGGTGCTGATCCTGAATCTCGCTTGGCAATCCAAGTTGTAAATGAATATGCTTGGCACAATTTATTTGCTCACCAACTATTTATTCGTCCAACTGAAGATGAACTTACTACGCATGATGCTGATTTCACTGTCGTGTCTGCTCCAACATTTAAAGCAGATCCAGAAGTCGATGGTACAAAAACAGAAACTTTCATCATCGTTTCACTTGAAAAACGCATCATTTTAATTGGCGGCACAGAATACGCTGGTGAAATGAAAAAATCAATCTTCGGCATTATGAATTATCTATTGCCACAACAAGGCATTCTTCCAATGCACTGTTCTGCAAACGTTGGTGAAGATGGTGATGTTGCCTTATTCTTCGGTTTATCTGGAACAGGTAAAACAACATTATCAGCTGATGGTAATCGTAAACTAATCGGAGATGATGAACACGGTTGGTCAGATACTGTTGTTTTCAATATTGAAGGTGGTTGCTACGCAAAAACAATCAACCTTTCTGCTGAGAAAGAACCAGAAATTTATAACGCTATTAAATTCGGTACAGTTTTAGAAAACGTAATAGTAGATCCTGAAACTCGTATCCCTGATTATGATGATGTGTCACTAACACAAAATACTCGTGTAGCGTATCCAATTGAAAATATTGAAAATATTGTTGAACCATCTGTTGCAGGTCACCCAAAAACAGTTATTTTCTTAACAGCTGATGCTTTTGGTGTATTACCTCCAATCAGTAAATTAACAAAAGAGCAAGCAATGTATCACTTCTTATCAGGCTTTACTTCAAAAACTCCTGGTACAGAACGTGGAGTTGTAGAACCAGAACCAGTATTCTCTACTTGCTTTGGTGCTCCATTCTTCCCATTACATGCAACTGTTTATGCAGAATTGTTGGGTAAGAAAATTGACGAACATCAAGTAAATGTATTCTTAGTAAACACTGGTTGGACTGGTGGTAGCTATGGTGAAGGTAGCCGTATGAAACTTGCTTACACTCGTACAATGGTACGCGCTGCAATTAACGGCAAACTTAACGATGTATTTACAAATCAAGACCCAATCTTTGGCCTTTCATTGCCAACTGAAATTGAAGGGGTTCCAACAGAACTTTTAAACCCACGTGACGTATGGGCTGATAAAGAAGCTTATGACAAAAAAGCAACTGAATTAGCTGGAATGTTCCATGAAAACTTCAAAAAATTCGGTACAGTTGCAGAAGAAATCGCTAAAAAAGGTGCACCAATCGCTTAAAGTTTTAAATGGCTTAAATATTAAAATGCTTCGCTTACAACCTAGCTTTAAAATCTAACTTTAAAACCTATAAGTTAATCCAAAATCGTATGAAACCCCGAGTAGCACGAAACACTACTCGGGGTTTTTTGAATAGATTGATTCACTATGATTGCAGTAGTGTAACTCATCATACTGCGCTTTTTTACTTTCTTCATTTAATCTGTATCATCGGGCACAAATTCAGTAATTAATTTATATTTTTCAAACATTGCCACGATTGGCGCCGCTTCATTCTTTGTCACTTGGTTAAAGAATACTTCTTCACCATAATTGCGGATTTCGATTCCCTCTCTCATTTCATCATCATGAAAAAGGATTGAAAACCATTTGAGTTTTCCATCTATTTGTGGCTTGTTTATAAAGTAGTCACGCGTTTCATCTTTTAACTTAACTTGCAACGTTTTAACAAGTCCTTCATCCCGTGCTACAAAGCAGAATTGTTCTAATTCTTTAATTGCTTGATTTTCTTCTTTCCAATTTTGAATTTGAACTTCTGTATAGGGCTCGGTGTAATTTGTCCACAATTCTTGCCAATAGGGATATTTGTCATTAAAATTCAATTTGTTATCCTTCAACTTTTCAGGATCAACCCTTGCCTTAATATAGCCCACAATGTGTCACCTCTATCATTGTTGTAACTTCATCCATTGGCAGGCACCATCGACAACCTTGCGATTAACAACACCTGGAAAAAAATGATTAAATTCTGGATAATACCAAGTCTCAACATGCTTATTTAGACATTTTAAACTGTTTTCCAAAAGTTCTGCATGTTTGAACGATACATTCTGATCTAACATGCCATGAATGATTAATACTGGTGCTTTAATTTCTTCTATTCGTGAAATAGGTGTTCGTTCTTCATAGGCGGAAGGATTTTTTTGGGGCGTACCCCCTAATACACGTTTCATCATCCTACGCATATCTACTCTTTCTTCATATGTCAATTTTAAATCTGAAACGCCACCCCAAGTGACGATAGAAGTAATATCATCGCGCAATATTCCAGTCCATAGTGCCATAACACCACCTCTTGAAAATGCAAAAAGATGAATTCGTTCATTGCAGCCAAAATGTTTTAATACATCCACTGCATTAATCGCATCATAACGATCATTTCCACCGTATTCATCTCGCCCTTCTCCACCTCGTACTCCTCTATAATATGGTGCAAAGACGATAAATCCATGCGAAGCTAGTTGGGCAATACGAGCTGGACGTACCATTCCTACACTTTGGATTCCACCGCGTAAATATACAATTCCATCCAATTTCCCTTTCATATTAGGACTAGCAAGTAAGCCTTTTACTCGTAATCCTTCTGACCAATAGGTGATTTCCTGTAACTTTACGTTAGGATTTGGTGATGGATAATCTCTTACATATTCTATTTCACCATTTATCTTCACGTTCGCTCACCTTTTCTAAAATCTTCTTCATACCTAAATCTTTCATATGGAAACTTAAATGTTCATTTTCTAAAAACTCTTGTTCGGCCATAAAAATTATTCCATCTGTTTCCATTTTAGGATGCTTTAGATCAATACTTTGAACAGATGCTGTAAAAACTGCCTTTGTAAAGGGAATATTTTCTTGGACCATATAGGTTGCAAGCCAGTCAACATTGGTGATTTCTGCACCAGTTTCCTCCATTACTTCTCTTTTGGCGGCTTCTTCTAATGTTTCGCCATCTTCTACTTTACCGCCAGGAAATTCAATACCACGGCTAGGATGCTCTGTAAGTAACCATTTCCCTTCATACTTCGCTAAAACTAAAACATGTTTGGGTTTTATGCTAAATGCATTTTGTTTAAAAGATAACTCACAACCATTCCCATTCAAATCCGTATATGTAAACATACCTTCGCTCACTCCCTTATTATATTTAGTGTAACGAAGGTATCGTTTTCTATCAACTGTAGTAAGGCATTTGTTCGATGAATTTTTTTGTTTCTTTATCTCCAAATTCATGAATCAGTGCATAGACTTTCTTTAAACGTAAATCCACTTCGTCATTTTGTTGATCAAAATGATATGGAACTGCCGGTAATTGCGCTCTCCACATACTACTGTTATCCCAGCTTGTCATTTGAGCAAATAGAAGATCAAATATCGGCAACATTTCGCGATCCACATTTATATGGAATTCCCATGGAGCATGATGTGGAGAAAAGTTATAATACTTGTGCATGACAGAAACATAAACATCTAAATTATTATTTGGCATAAGCATTCTCCTTTTTATAAATTAGTTTGGATCTTTGAAATTTTTTTATACAAAAAACATCGGAGAGTCTTAATAGACAATCAGATGTTTTTAAAAAGATAATCTAAAAAACTTCCCATTTCATAACCATTAATTCCCCGCTTCTTCCGATTTCTCGAATTCCAGTATCTACAAATCCAACTTTTTTATAAAGAGTAATCGCACCCGTATTGCTTAAAGTAACTCCTAAATAAATCATTTTAATATGCGGGAAATTTTCCATTAAATATGTAGGTAAATCTTTAAATACTTTTTTAGCATAACCTTTACGCTGATGAATGACATTTGTAGAAAATGAACGGAAAAATATGGAATCATCGTTTGAACTATATGGCGCTACACCTTCTCTTTCATGAAGAACAAAATAACTCACAATCTCACCATCCATATCCAATACAACTGGGTGACGTGATGAGTCACTAAAACATTCCATCACACTTTTAATAGGCAATTTTGTAAATGCGAGCTGCTCTTCGTGTAGGGTATAATGCTGTAATCTTGATAAATCATCTTTAGTACATGGTCTTAACAAGAAGATCCCTCCAGACAATTTTCGCTAAAATTATTATAAAAAGGGGCAACCTTTTAACTTTGATTGCCCCTTTTGTGTTTACATATTCTTTGCTGTTGGGTCCTCGTGACTAAGTAGCCATTCAACACCAAATTTATCTCTTACACTACCGTAGCATTTGCTCCAAAATGTCTCTTGGAGTTCCATGCTAACATGGCCGCCTTCTTTTAACTTGTTGAAAGAATTACGTATTAACTCCTCATCTTCGCTAACGACAGCTAAATTGATGTTATTTCCAAAAGTAACGGAACCGTTGAAATCATCTGAAAACATCACATTACTACCTAAAATACTTAGACGAGTATGCATGATTTTATCCTTTGCTTCTTCTGGAAGCGGATAATTTGGATCAGATGGAGACTCTCCAAAAGTCATAAACTGTGGTTTTTCTGTGTTGAATACATCTGCATAAAATTCTACTGCTTCTCGACAATTACCATTAAATACTAAATAAACATCTACTGCCATTTTACATACTCCTCACTTAACGCTAGTTATTTGGAAAGCAAAAGTAAGTATACCATTTTTGGTAAAAATATAATCCTAAAGGATATTGTTATTTACAATTACTTTAAATTTAACCTATTTCATTAGTAGGCAGATGTGCACGATGCCTACAAAAATAATTCATATAATAAATAGAACCTTACAGAAAATTTAGAAAGTGGTGAATGATGTGCATCTTTTTACTTATATGTATTTAGCTGGGTTGCTTAGTGGGCTAGTTCTTGATGCACTTTCGTATTTACTCCCGTCAAATTTGAAACATAGTACTAGGATTACAACTATTTTTATTATAGCTATTCTTATTTTCATAGTAAGCCTATTAACAAACGGCTTTATCGGAATCGCTATTGGGTTTTTAAGCTTAGGAATGTACACCACAGCCTTACTACTAGCTTTGTTTGGCATACAGACATCATGGAAAAAATTTGTTTATCTCTTCATTATTTTTCTTGTTATTGAGATTTATATTTTCAGTTTTATATAAATGGAATGGGAGTAGTTTTAGTTTGAAGTGGAATTAGCTTCGCTTACTCGAGAAGTCGCAGCTTAATTCCACTTACACGATATTTCCAATAGCTACTTGAAACAAAGATCAACAACATTCTTGAATAATTAATACTTAAAGGACAAGCCATTATTTAATTTCATCATACATAAACACATAATTAGAATTCCCCGCAACAGAAGAATCTTATTGCGGGGCATCTATATAAAATCTCCAAGCTATTTACCCGGAGATGTTGCATGACTAAACTAATCTTCACCAAGTTATATTGAGCCATCATGAAGATTTTATACTGAATTTACTGAATTCATTTTTTGTGTAAACCTTATATTTTTTTCTGTTAAAAATTTATTTTTTTAAAGACGAAATATAAATTTTAATGATACAATAAGTCGTCAATATTCTTCATTTAATTACTACTCGCAATAGTAATTTTTTGAAGTCACTTTATGAGTAGTCTCATATTGCATGTAAAATCTAAAAAAAAGCTACTCATCCTCATTTATTCACCTCATTTTTTTCTATAAAATATTCTAAAAATCTAATTAAATGCTTACTTATTACACACCGATTGAAGGAGGAGTTTTATTGGAAAAGAAAGTTATATTTTTTGAAGTGCAAGGTGGAAGTGATAAGGGTCCAGATGGTTATAGAAAAGATACAATGCCTATGATTCATGCTTTACAACAACGTGGACAAGATGCAGAAGTGATTTTCTTTGAAATCGAAAAACAGCAAGAAATATTCGATTATGTAAAAGAAAATGCGATTGCTTACGTTTCACGTATTAATCCTGGAAATTTAAAAGATGAATCGGCATACTTTTCTATGCTGCGAAAGCTTTGCGAAGAAGGCATCATCGGTATGCCCCATCCCGATGCAATGATTGGTTATGGTGCAAAGGATGCTTTAGTAAAATTAACTGATACTTCTTTAGTTCCAAAAGATACGTATGCATACTATACAATTGAAGAGTTTAAGAATAGTTTTCCAAAGTCATTAAAGAACGGGATTCGCGTATTAAAACAAAATCGTGGTTCAACAGGTGAAGGAATTTGGCGTGTTCAACTTATAGACGAGCTTTCACCAGGTGCTACGCAAGTACCACTTCACGCTAAAATAAAATGTACGGAAGCAAGAGATAATCATGTAGAATATTTTGAACTCTCTACATTTATGGACTACTGTGAGCAATATATTGTTGGGGATAATGGCATGCTTGTGGATATGCAATTTTTGCCACGTATTAAAGAAGGCGAAATTCGATTATTTATGCTGCATGATCAACCTATCAATGTTGTACACAAGAAACCTGCAGAAAGTGAAGATGCTTTTAGTGCTACATTATTTTCAGGTGCTAAATATCGATATGATCAACCAGAAGACTGGAAGGAACTTGTCGAAATGTTTTTAAGTCAATTACCTGAAGTAATGAAGTATTTAGGTGGCTACGACTTACCTTTAATCTGGACGGCAGATTTCATCCTAGATACAGATGAACATGGGCTTGATCGCTATATACTTGGAGAGATGAATTGTTCATGTGTCGGCTTCACATCTCAGTTAGAGTTAGCCCACAATGTTGCGGAAGAAATTATCGCTAAAATACAAGACTCTACTACTCTGCCTGCATAATGCCAAAAAGAAAATGCGAATTCCATTTAAGGAATTCGCATTTCGATTATTTTCTCATCGCTCTGAAAATAAAGCTTACGATGAAAATTAAAATAATCGCACCAAGTAGAGCCGGAATAATATAGAAATCACTAACTCTTGGTCCCCATGATCCAAGTAAGAAACTACCAATCCAAGCACCTATAATACCTGCAATAATATTACCTATAATACCACCAGGGATGTCTTTTCCTAATATTAAGCCAGCTAACCAGCCTAAAATACCTCCGATAATTAAAAACCAAATAAAACTCATTTTTATCAACTTCCTTTCTTTCCGGCTTACTTATAGATTCCCCAATTTAGCGGTTTTAAACTTAATTTTTTTTGATTACGGAAAGAAAAGCTTTATGTACTATTTTACCGGAACATCTAATGTAGGATAGTCAACATTTTTGTCATTGTAATGCCACCATTCAGAACTAATCGTTGTAAAACCAACTTCAGTCATAATTTTGGTTAAAAAGTCCATATTTTGTTGAGCTTTTTTCGAATTCTTTTTATAGTTACGTCCTGCTTGTTCGGTGAATGAGTCAAATTCTGTAGGCATTTTTAATTCTTTGCCTTTTTGATCAACAAGCGTTACATCAACGCTTACACCTTTACTGTGTTTTGAATCAGATAATGGGTAAGCTACATACATATGATTTTGTATTTTATACCACATAGCCCACTGAACACTTAATGGACGATACGCATCCCAAATTTTAATTTTATAGCCTTTTTTGCTTGCTAATTTATTAGCCTTTTTTAATTTTTTAGCAGTCGATTTTGTCATAAGTGCTTTCGCTTTTTTAGGATATAAACGCTCATTCATAAAATTCTTCTTTTTTGCGTAATGCAAATCGATGACAAATCCATCTTTTTCGGTTAATTCAACTAGACCTGCTTCCTTGTAAGTAGCTGGAGCTTCTTCTAAACACTTATCCGATACCCATCCAGTTTCCCCTTTATAGCTGACTTTATACCACCCTTTATAAAAGGAAGTGGCCAATACATTAACTCCTTGATCAACGCTGCCTATTTTCGCATATTTTGTGCCGACACCTTTTCGCATAATCAGTTGTGCTGTTGCTTTTAATGTTTGATCAACTTTTTGATATGATACTTCTTCAGCACGAATTGATTGATTCATTTAAAATGCAACTCCTCCCGTTATTCATAAAAAACATATGTGACTCGCTAATAATAACTTGCAAAATCGATTGAAAAATACTTTTTAAAAAGTCTATGACATGAAATATTCACACCTTTTTCCTATTCAAGACTCTATACTATTACTATACATGAAGTTTCGATAAAATATGGTTAAAGTGTGAAACTTCACTCTAATAGAGTGGAGTCTTACTACCGATTATACGGACTAATGGAGTGAACAAAATGTCAATTGCATGGATTGCAATATTACCTGTTGTCCTGATCACAGTAATATTAGCTTCAGCTTTTATCTATTTTGTTGCCAAAAGCAATAGAAAAAATTCACATAAAACAATCGATCCAAAACCAACACAAGATTTTAACCATTATCTGAAGAAAGAAGAATTGAAGTGAAAAAACTATTTATCTTACCGATTCGCTTCTATCAAAAGGTGATATCACCTTTAAAGCCACCAAGTTGCCGTTTCTATCCAACATGTTCGAACTATGGCATTGAAGCAATCGAAAGACATGGCGTGATCAAAGGTGGATACTTAACAATTCGTCGGATTTTACGCTGCCAACCATTTTGCGAAGGCGGCTACGATCCTGTTCCTATCGAATGGCCTCCAAAAAAGAAATAACTTTTTGGAGGTTTTTTCTATTGTTTTTTTAAGAGATATCTTGTATAGTAGTAAATGTTCGAAAAATAAACCGTAACCATTACTATTTATGGGGTGAAAAAATGAAAAAAATCCTCTCCATTTTTCTAGTGGCTCTACTTGCTGTTTTTACGGCCGCTTGTGGTGCAACCAAAGAAACTGGAACTTCCAAAGAAAATAAAGGCACACTTAAGATTTATACAACTGTCTATCCACTTGAATATTTTGCAAAACGCATAGGTGGTAACCATGTAGAAGTATCTTCCATCTATCCTCCAGGATCAAATGAGCATACTTTTGAACCTACTCAAAGAGATATGATGAATGTTGCCGATGCGGATTATTTCTTTTACATTGGATTAGGCCTTGAAGGATTCGTTGAAAATGCAAAAAAATCATTACAAAATGGAAATGTAAAATTTGTTGAAACTGCTGCGAATGTCTCAAAAGAGAAACTTTCTGTTAGCACAGGACATGATGACCACGATGAAGAGGCTACAGATCATGCTGCTGAAGACCACGGCCAATACGATCCACATGTGTGGTTATCTCCTATCATTAGCCAAGATTTAGCATTATCGATCAAAGACTCATTGGTAAAAGCACAGCCTAACAACAAAGCAGAATTCGAAAAGAACTATAACTCACTAATCAAAGACTTAAAAGCATTAGATAGTGACTATAAAGCAATGGCTACGAAAGCTCAAAACAAAACATTCTTCGTCTCACATGCTGCATTTGGTTATATTGCTGGCTCATACGGCCTTAACCAAGTATCTGTAGCAGGCTTAAACTCACAAGACGAACCATCTCAACAACAACTAACGAAAATCGTAGACCAAGCAAAAAAAGATCACATTCACTATATTCTTTTTGAACAAAACGTATCATCTAATTTGGCCAAAGTAATCGAAAACGATATTGGTGCAACATCACTAACACTGCATAACCTAAGCGTACTAACAAATGACGACATTAAGAATAATGAAGATTACTTTACATTGATGCATAAAAATATCCAAACATTTGAAAAGGCTATGGAGAAATAGTTAATAGACATTTCATATAAATTGAAAAAACCAACGAAATTTGTTTTTCGTTGGTTTTTTATTTATATCGTTCTTAAACAAATACTATCCTAAGAATGCTTTCAACATCCATGTATGTTTTTCTAGACTTTGATAAATTGAATTCAATAAATCTTCGGTCATATCATCATGATCATTAGCCGCTTCAGCCATACCTGATTTTAATCTTTTCATTACTACTTCAAAATCTTGAACAATGGTTTTGACCATTTGCTCTGCTGTTTCACTACCTTGTGCTTCTTGAATCTCTGAAATCTCCAGGTGTTCTTTTAATGTTGCTACTGGTTGTCCATCTAGTGCTAGTAACCGTTCTGCAATATCATCTAAATGTTGAGCAGCCTCATTGTACAGCTCCTCAAATTTCACATGTAATGTAAAAAAAGAAGGCCCCTTTACATACCAATGGAAATTATGTAGTTTGGTATACAATACTGACCATGAGGAAACTAACTGATTTAATTCTTGTTGTAAATTTGACATTGAAACTTCACTCCAATTTTTTATTATATTTCACCTTACATACTATTCCACCATCCAGCTTAAGCTAAACATTAAAAGTGATTTTAAATACTTGATTGGTATATGTATGTAAGATTTTGTTCATATTTTATCTATGTACAAGACTATAAAAAATAATATACCCTATATTTGGGTATATGCTTTTTGTGGATATATTTAATTAAAGTTATCTTAAAGTAGGAGTAATAAAATGACGAACGCTGGTTTTTTTAAATTATTAAAAGGCGCATTTGCCATAAAAAAAACACCATTTCCGCTCACAAGGGCAATTTGTGCAGGTATATGTTCAGCTGTTCCCATCATAGTAGGCATTATATTTGGTAACTTTCAATACGGATTAATTGGAGCAATTGGAGGTTTTTCTTATCTATATGTCTGGAATGAGCCTTATGTCCAAAGAGCGAAAAAGATCTTCTTTGTTGCGATTGGCTTTTCAGTATCAATTAGTTTTGGCATTTTGACAGCCTCATCCCCAATTCTATTTTCGATTTTGACTGGTCTAATCGGTGCTGTGCTCACTTTTGTTTTTGGTGCTCTAAAAATCCCCGGTCCAGCATCTATCTTTTTTGTTATCATTTTCGCCATGACTTCCGCTTCTCATCCAGATGTAAGTCAAATACCACTTTATGCAGGTCTCGTGTTTTTAGGTGGTATGTTTTCATGGATTGTTGCAATGTTTGGTTGGTTATTTAATCCGTATGGTCCGGAGACAAAAGCTGTTCAAGCTGTCTATAAGGATTTAGCAAATTTAATCGATACAGTTGGAACAAATGAATTCAGTAAAATGCGTGAAAAAACGGTCGCTACATTAAACTTTGCAAATGATACTTTACTAGCAGGTTATGTCTCTTGGAACAGTTCACTTCAATTCAAACGATTATATTTATTAAAAAATCAAGCAAGTGCTATATTATCGGATATTTTAGAACTCGCTGCTGATGATAGAGCGAATCTTCCGAAAGAGATTGGCCAAACCCTAAACGAAATTGCCAAAATGATTCCACATACAAAAGATAAAATAGAAACTGAAGCAATAATTCAACCAGCAAATTCGGATGCACTAATTGATCAATTATTTGCTAAAATTTATGATGCCGATGCTATTTTAAATGAGTCTTTAACAAATATAGATGAAGACCTGAAAATTTCGAAGCCTTCCATAAAAAGTGCCTTTGCAAATGCATTTGACAAAAATTCAATTGTATTTATTACTTCATTGAAATATGGCATTGTCCTTACAATTGCCTCATTAATCGCCTTTGCATTTGATTTTCATCGCTCATACTGGATTCCTGTATCATGCGGTGCTGTTCTGCTCGGCTCAACGATTATCAGTACCTTCCATCGTGGTATCCAACGATCAATTGGTACTGTAGTAGGTGTATTAATCGCCGCATTAATCTTATACAATCAACCCACAGGTTTGTTTGTTGCATTATGTAGTCTTGTATTTAGCTTTTTTACAGAACTATTCATGGTGAAAAACTATGCATTTGCAGTTATGTTCATCACGCCAAACTCTATTCTAATTGCCGAACACACGACAAAAATAAACAATTTATCATATTTTGCTACAGCTCGTATTACCGACATTATCATTGGAGCAATTATCGGGTTACTCGGTGTATTACTAATTGGTAGACAATCTGCCTCTAGTCGTTTGCCGCATCTGATAGCAAAAACAATTCGAAGTGAATCTCAATTATTTTTTAACCTTTTTGCCGAAAAAGGCAAGGATGCGTCTCTAGATTGCAAAAGAAAAATTAATAAATTTCATACGAACATAACAAATTTAAGAACAATCTATACCACTGCTTTAGGTGAAATTCCTAGCAATAATGAAGCACTTGAATATTTATGGCCAACCATCTCCTCCATTGAGCAACTAGGATTTCATTTAAGTTCACTTGCTGAACATCCTAACCTACCTGTATTAAAAGAAGAAACATTATCTCAACTTTTATTCATATTTGAGTCAATGGCAAAAAATGTAGAGCAACAACAAATGATTCATTTAAAAGAAATTCCATCAATTGATGGCTTTTCAAAGATCAGAAAAGAAATTAGTAATTTGCAGCATGTGATTAATATTTCACAAAACAAAATTTCAAACTCTTAACTCTCAAAAATCAAAAGCCTTCGAATATTGAATTCGAAGGCTTTTGCAATGTTTTAATTATCTCGCAACTAGATAAACATCTCAAATACCCCAATAAAAATCAGCATCATCCCCGAAATCGCTGTTGAATATTTTCCAATGAATGTCTGAGAAAGTAATAATCCAAATTTTCCTCCAACAACGAATGTTAAAACAGAGAATACGCCAATTGATATGACCGTCCAAATCACTGAAATGCCGTTTGCTCCTATAGCAATACCGCTTGCCAAGCAGTTGATTGATAAAATAAATCCTAAAATAATGGCTTCTTTTACTGAAATAATATTATTTTTGTCCCGATCAATTCCTTCTAAATTTTCAACCGAATTTGTTCGAGAAAAGTGTTCTGACAAAATTGTGTAGATACCAATTGCACATAGCAAAAAACTGCCGAGCAAGTTTGCTTTATGTGGTGAAATATAATGCAGCATGGCGTGACCAATACTTACAGATATATACGTCATAATCATTGATACAACGGCAATCGTAATATTAGAAGCAAGAGGAATTTTTGTCTGTTTTACACCATAAGCAAGACCAATTCCTAAATTATCTAAATTCGCGGCCAATCCAATCAAAATTATTGTGATCCAATGCATAAAATCCTCCCTGTTGTTTTACACATATACATATTCTTTTCATCATATGCAGTGAGGATTTTTTGCGCTAATCCTTTTATTATTGATGTATTTGGCTTACTCAGGAGCTACTTTTTTCGCGGGTTTACTTAAGAAATTTCTAAATCTTGTCGCGGACAATTGGAGTATTATTCTAAATCCACGTTTGGTGACTTAAATTGTCATCGGCGTGGATTCTTTTCGTTTTGGCGTGGATTAATTTATTCAGGAGCAACAAAAAGTAAACCAACAATTAATCATCAGTTAAATTTGCTTTTCTTCTATTTATATAAATTTTTCTCTGTCGCTGTTTTCCTTTTCATGAAATAAAATTTGTCAGCATATGTTTCATTAGGTAGAAAATTAGTTTTTACTGATTGGATGCCTTTGACATAGAATCATTTATTGAGGGGAGCGTGGTTGGATTTGCTGAATAGTTGCTGAAACAAAGCCGTTGACATCAGAAAGTACAGAAGATTGGTTTGTCATTAGAAGATTGTTGAGCGATTGTAAATTGTGAACATGATGAGGCATTCTTGAGATTAAATCAAAGCTTAAAAATTAATTTGATTTTTAATCCAAAAGGACAGAGGTGTTTGTCATGTTAGATGTTTTGATGAATGACATTTTAGCAACACCCGCTATTTTAGTTGGTCTCTTTGCTTTAGTTGGTTTACTGATTCAGAAACAATCTGCTTCAAACGTTATGTCAGGTACATTAAAAACCGTGTTGGGCTTTGTGATTCTAGGTGCTGGTGCTGCTGTATTGATTGGCTCACTGGATTATTTTAGTAAAATGTTCGACCATGTGTTTCATCTTCAAGGAGTAATTCCAAATAATGGGGCATTTGTAGGTGCTGCTCAAACTAAATTCGGTACTCAAACCGCGTTAATCATGATATTTGGGATGATTGCGAACTTATTATTAGCACGATTTACTCCTTTTAAATATATATTTTTAACTGGGCATCATACGTTAATTATGGCTTTTTTGATCACTGCTTCTTTGACAGTTGGCGGTATGAGTGGCGCACCACTTGTGATTGTTGGATCCATTTTACTTGGAATCTGTATGGTTATATTCCCAGCGATTTTACAACCATTTGTCAGACAGATTACAGGTAGTAATGATTTTGCAGTAGGGAATTTTGGAAGTATCGGCTATTACGTTTCCGCACAAGTAGGTAAATTCTTCGGCAACAAGAAGATTACTACAGAAGATGTTAACGTTTCGAAGTCATTCGACTTTTTACGTGATCCATCTGTAGCCATTTCGTTTATAATGGGAATCATTTATATCATCGTTTCACTGTTTGCAGGGCCATCCTTTGTTGAAAAAGAATTATCCAGTGGTTCAAACTTCATTGTTTTTGCTATCATTCAAGCGATTACTTTTGCAGCTGGTGTATATATTATTCTAGCAGGGGTTCGTATGATTATTGATGAGGTTATTCCTGCATTTAAAGGAATTGCAGAAAAGATCGTACCTAACGCAAAACCTGCCTTAGATAGCCAAACTGTATTCCCGTTTGCGCCAAATGCAGTATTGATTGGTTTCATTTTCAGCTTTATAGGTGGATTAATCGCCATGCTCTTATTACCAGTAATCGGTTTAAAAGTCATTGTTCCTAGCCTTGTTCTTCATTTCTTTACAGGTGCTACAGCAGGGGTATTTGGTAATGCTACTGGTGGTCGAAGAGGTGCTATGCTCGGTGCTTTTGCAAACGGTATAGTTATTAGCTTGATTTCAGCTATCTTGTTACTGTTCATGGGTGATATCGGATATGAAGGTTCAACATTTGGAGATTCAGACTTCGGCATTGTGGGTATTGTTCTTATAAATATTATGAAATTATTTGGTGCAGTCTGAACGATCGATTCTAAAAAGTTAGGCTACTTCAATGCTGAAGCAATTCAGTGTGAAGTAGCCTTTTTTCATGATACGATTAAATATTTCGAACCTACCATAAATAAAACATATGCCCCTAACGCAATTAATATGGCCTGTCCCGGTTTTAACCAATTGGTAAGTAAATAAATGCCTCCAATTAATACAACCATCCCAACTGCTCCGATGATCCCATTACGCTGCGTTATATGGAACTTCTCTGCTGTCATATGACGAACTTGCAAATTTAAATTCATTAAAGTCAAAATCGGCAAAAGCGTGATGATTCCAGATAAAAATAAATATTTCGATTTACTAAGCATTGCGGCAAGCATCATGACAATACCGCCGATGATAAATTGGATGACATATCCCACAGTGATTTTACTCCTAACAATGATTGATTTGTTGCCATTGTAATGGTATTTTTGTCATTAGTAAATTAAATGTTTTGCATACGAACTATAGAAAAATTTAATAGATGGTGATAATTTGTCGATCAATAAAATAAAAGCATATGTAACCGCTGTGGAATACGGAAGTTTAACAAAAGCGGCAGAAGTACTTGACTACACTCAGCCAAGTATCAGTCATATGATTAGCAGTTTGGAAGATGATTTTGGCTTTTCATTATTAATAAGAGGAAAATCTGGGGTAAAGCCTACTGATAATGGATTAGCCTTATTGCCGATCATGCATGATCTGATGAAAAAGAATCAACTTTTAATAGAAATGGTCAATGACATCAATGGTATGGAAATTGGCAAAATTCGCATTGGTGCCTACACAAGTGTTTGCATACACTGGATGCCGACTGTATTAAGTTTATTTAACGCCAAATACCCGAAAATACAGGTTCAATTGTTTGAAGGAAACTCACAAGAAATCAAACAATGGCTTGAAAGTGGCAAAATTGATTTTGGTATAGGCTCAACTCAAAACGAATCAAAGCCGAATTTTATACCGTTAATGCAAGATCGGATGCTTGCCATTCTTCCCAAACAACATCCGTTAGCTCATCATGATTCCATTCCATTGAAAATTTTTACGTTAGAACCTTGTATCATGCCTTACGAAGATTCACATCACGATGTTCAATACATCTTCAAGAAATCAAAAATCACACCGAATATTGCTTATCAAATCCGTGGAGATGAAGCGATTATTGCTATGGTCAGAAAAGGATTAGGGATTAGTTTACTTTCTGAATTACTTATTAAAGAGCATCTAACAGAACTTTGTGCAAAGCCAATTGAAGGAAATTATAAACGTACACTCGGAATTCTAACAAACGCTTCTGTTCAAAACCTCTCTCCTTCAACGAAAAAATTCATCCCATTTTTACGAGAGTGGGTGAAAGATCATTACGGGGGTTTTTGATTAAATCTTTTATACAAAAAAGGATATGTTGCAACACATATCCTTTTCTTTAATTTAGTTTGAAATTTCTTTACTTTGACTTTTTAATCGATGGTTCTTTTCAGACTGATATTTGACAGTGAAAACGAGACATACAGCCATAAGTACATAGGAAAGTTCAATGATTGCACAAAATCTTATAAAATAAAAAAGACTTGGCCGCACTAAATTTTCGGCAGCTGTATAAAATATCGGAATAAATAAAAACCAAGTAAAAACTGTTAGGAAGCTTTGTATTTCAATATTTATTTGTTGCTTTTTTGCTTGTACCATTAATAGACAAATATAATTGACAACCATTAAAAATATAGTTGCTAAAATAATGGATGGACTAATTTGATGCAATTTAAAAGATGTGATCAGTACAATGGCAAGACCCGTGGATAATACAGAGAATTCATTTCGAAATTCGAGTAATAGTTTTTTAATAATAATATCCCCTCCTATAATTTTTGCTAAATTTTATAATACTATTTTAGCTTCCATTATTATTATGTATGGGACAAACTTGCATCCTATGACTATTATTTTTCGTATACTACTAATTTTGGTATCATCTAATGTTTCATTTGATGTTAAGATACTAAGGAATATAACTTTTTATGTATACATAGATTTGCAGACAATTTAGTCGGAGGAAAATAAATGAAACCGTATATTGCAAATAGCTTATTACTCGTTACCGCCATTATTTGGGGTAGCGGATTTGTCGTGACTGACATTGCCTTAAAATATTTATCAGCCTATCAGGTGATGGCTGGTAGGTTTTTATTAGCAGCAATTATTCTTATTATTATTATTTGGTAAAAAGTTAAAGAAAATTACAAAGTCTGTTGTTTGGAAAGGACTTGTGTTAGGAATCATATTGTATATTGCATTTGCTTTACAAACAGTTGGTCTACAATATACAACACCTTCTAAAAATGCCTTTTTGACTGCAGTAAATGTCATTATAGTACCAGTCATTACATATGCGGTTTATAAGCGGCGGATTGATGGATATGAAATCATAGGAGCCATTCTTGCCATAGTGGGTATTGGAAGCCTATCATTGCAAGGCTCTTTGACGATGAATCTTGGGGATGTATTATCCTTATTGTGTGCAGTTGGGTTTGCCTTTGATATTTTTTGTACGAACCTATTTGTACAAAAAGAAGATGCCATCCTACTGACCATCGTTCAATTTATCACTGCAGCATTAATTAGTAACATAGTAGTAGTGATTCAAGGTGATATTCCATCAACACTTGAAACAGGCGCAATTTATTCAGTTGTCTATTTGGCTATATTCTCAACGATGATTGCTTATCTATTCCAAAATATTGCGAACCAATATACAACTGCTACAAAATCAGCAATTATACTTTCTATGGAATCCTTTTTTGGAATGGTGATGTCGGTACTATTCCTACATGAAATGTTAACAACTCGCATGATCATTGGTGCTACGCTTATTATGGTTGCAATCCTTATTGCCGAAGTAAAACCAGCATATTCCAAAAAGCGGCTAATGGATCATACACATTAGTGCGATTCCATGGATTTAGTGGAAATACCAACAATGAAATACAATTATTTCCGAGGAAATTTTTATTTCTACAAAATTCTTTCTAAATCTTCTTAAACGTTTTTCATTTTTCTACTGTGTTTAACGATATCTATTAATAAAGCCAACAGTAATTATTACTGTTGGCTTATTTTCTATATCAAATCTCGTAATTTGCGTCGCATTAATTTATTTGACCCATTCCGTGGTAGTTCATCCACAAAATAGACCTTCTTCGGTACTTTATAAGAAGCTAAATTTTCTTTACAATACGCGATTAGTTCCTCTTCATTAACATCATTTTTTAAAACAACAAATGCATTTGGTACTTCTCCCCACTGTTCATCATCTACACCACAAACACCCGCTTCTCGAATGCTTGGATGGGATACTAAAACGTTTTCTACTTCAGCTGGATAAATATTCTCCCCACCTGAAATGATTAAATCTGAGCGGCGATCCACTACATATAAATATCCATCATCATCAAAATAGCCAATATCGCCACTATGTAACCAGCCATTTTCTTGAGAAGGCATGTCTTGAAATCTTCCTACATATCCAGGTGTTACATGTTTCCCACGTATTAGTATTTCACCTTGTTCAAAAGGCGCTTTTGTATTTGCTATTCGAATTTGATTGAAAAATAAAGGCTTTCCTGCTGAGCCAATTTTTCGAAGAGCATCTTCACTTGATAAGGTTGCTGTTTGAGATGCAGTTTCAGTCATGCCATATGTTTGAGAAATCTGTATGCCACGCTCAATTGCTCGGTTTAAATAATCAATTGGAATGGGTCCTCCACCAGCTAACATCGTTTGAAAACGCTTTGAAACGAATTCATTTCGACGCTCTAATTCAGTTAAAATTCGTTCAAGTACTACAGCTACCAATGACATACGGGTAACAGAACCATCAATTAATTGGTCGACAACTTTTTCCACTTCAAATTTCGTATAGAGATCTAAACGAACGCCATGAAGTAAACATTTACATAGCATGGAGAATCCACTGATATGAAAAAGTGGAACTGTGCATAACCACGCATCATCTTCTATAAGGCCAGTGTTAAATAATGAAGATGTTGCGTTCGCTACATGATTACCAATTGTTTGGCGAACGCCTTTCGGAAAACCTGTCGTCCCAGATGTATACATAATGGTCATCGTATCTTCTTCGTTCCATTCATTTGCAGGTGTGAAATCTACAGAGAATGTATCAGAAATTCCAGAAAACGAATGAATCTGTATAGATGTCTCCGGTAACTTTTCTATCAAGTCATCTTCGGCTAAAATTGCAACTACTTCAGCATCTTCTATTTGATAGGCTAATTCCGTTTTACTTAAACGTAAATTTAATAACACCATTTCACACTGCATATGCATACAGCCACAAATCATGAAAATAATTTGCGGAGTAGATTTCGCATAGATGGCAATTCGATCGTGAGGTTTAATATTTAATGCTGCTAATTTTTGAGCTTGTTGTAAAGCTAGTTCATTTAATTCTTTATATGTCCATGATTGACCTTCGAAACGAAAAGCTATACGATCTGGTGTCAAATCTGAACGTTGTATAATCCAGTTTGGAATCATGTTTTTCACCCTTATATAAAATCATCTTTTTTATTTTACCATTTTCCTAATGAAAAATGAAAAAACCCGTACCACATTGTTGAGAATACGAGTTAATTAATTGAGAAGTTTATAGTTTGGCCTCCTTTATCCACGAGCCCAATCGTTATATTGATTACCCCACTTATCTCTGTCAAAAAGAAAGAGCCAACGAAATTCGTTGGCTCTTCAAAGAGATTGTCTTAAATTATTCCTTATGGAAAACGTGGGAATTGACCAAAGTCTGGTTTGCGTTTTTCTTTGAATGCGTCGCGGCCTTCTTTTGCTTCATCTGTTGTGTAGTAAAGAAGTGTTGCGTCGCCACCAAGTTGTTGTAAACCTGCTAGGCCATCTGTGTCTGCGTTGAATGATGCTTTTAAGAAGCGTAATGCTGTTGGTGATTTTTCTAGCATTTCTTCACACCATTTTACTGTTTCGTCTTCAAGTTGTTCATATGGTACTACAGTATTTACAAGACCCATATCTAATGCTTCTTGGGCATTGTATTGACGGCATAGGTACCAGATTTCACGAGCTTTTTTGTGACCTACGATACGAGCCAAGTAGCCAGCACCGTAACCTGCGTCAAATGAACCAACTTTTGGTCCAGTTTGTCCAAAGATTGCATTTTCAGCAGCAATTGTTAAGTCACATACGATATGTAGTACATGTCCACCACCAATTGCATAACCTGCAACCATTGCTACTACTGGTTTTGGAGTCTTGCGGATTAATGTTTGTAGGTCAAGTACGTTTAGACGTGGAATATTATCTTCCCCAACGTAACCGCCATTTCCGCGTACTTTTTGATCTCCGCCTGAGCAGAATGCTTTTTCGCCTTCACCTGTTAAAATGATCGCACCAATTTTAGAATCATCGCGAGCGCGAGAGAATGCATCAATCATTTCTGCAGTCGTTTTTGGACGGAATGCATTTCTTACTTCTGGACGGTTAATTGTAATCTTAGCAATGCCATTATAAGATTCGTATTTGATATCTTCATAGACATGTTCAGTTACCCATTCACGAGTCATTATAAGTCCTCCTAAATAATTTCTAGTTGTTCCTCTATTATTGTAGCAAAAGTTTGCGGATTTTCCACATGTATCGCATGTCCAACGTTTGGTACAACAATTTTTTTACAATTTTGGAATTCTTTTTGCATTAAATTCGCTTTTTGAACAAATTTTTCATCTAATTCTCCTGTTATTAGAAGAACGGGATTTGTATACTTTTGCAGTTCATCCCAATAAGATGGTTGTTCTCCAGTTCCCATACCGCGTAAACTATTTGCTAAACCAATTACTCTTTGTTCTAATCGTTCTGTACGAATAGATTGTTGCACGATTTCAGGCAACTCTTTTTGAGAAGCAAATAACGGGATATTCTCCCAATGATTTACGAAGGCTTCAAGTCCATCTTTTTCAATTTGTGCTGCTAATGCATGATCATTTTTTCTTCTTGCGGCTCTTTCTTCTTCCGTTTGAAGACCTGGGGATGCACTTTCTAAGATTAACTTTTCTACCATATCTGCGTACTTCATCGCAAAGCTAAGTGCTACGCGGCCACCCATTGAGTACCCAACTAAAGTGCACGTTGAAATACGTCTTGCTTCAAAAAATTCATGTAATAACTCTACTTGTTCTTCCATTGAATATCTTTGAACACTATATGGTGCATCTGTTAATCCATGTCCAATTAAATCGATTGTAATTATGCGATAAGTGTTTTGAAATGACTGAATGACCGTATCCCATGTTTTTGTACTACCTGTAAAACCATGTAGAAATATAAGTGTTTTTTCAGATAGCGGATTGATAATTTGGTAATGGACATTAAACCCTCTTACTGTTGTCATTACGCTTGCCATTTTTTATCTAACTCCTTACCGATCGAGTCCCATAATTTTCGATGTGATTGGACATTATCAGGGCGATTTGTAATCACTTCAATTATTCGAAGTGGCTTCTCTTTTGGTGCATCCAACACTTGGCTTAATTCTTCTTTTGTGTGTACAGCTGCGTATTGTGCATCATACATTTTCGCTAAATCTGCAAATTGTAATCCAGATGGCGTACCAAATAATTCTTCATAATGTTCTTCTACTGTAGATTGGGATAGATAAGAGAAAATCCCACCACCATCGTTATTCATCACAACAATTGTTATTTCACATTCTTGATAACGAGTAGCAAGTAGACCGTTTGAATCATGTAAAAAGGCTAAATCACCGATCAACAAGTAAGTATCACGTTTTGTTGCTAATTGCGTACCGATAGCTGTTGAAACAACGCCATCAATTCCATTTGCACCACGATTTGCATAAATGCGAATATCTTTTGCCGTTTTCGTAAAGAACGTATCCACATCACGAATTGGCATACTACTACTTGCAAATAAATTGCTACGATCAGGTAGATGTTCAAAAAGTACCGCAGAAAGCGCACCTTCATCTGTTGCTTGCTCCATATATGTGCGGACATGATTCGTTGCAATTTGATTTGATTCGATCCACGCTTGAACATAAGCTTGATCAGTATTTTCTGTTGTGATTGTTACATCATTTAACCAGTTTCCAATTGTTGCTTGAATATGGTGTGTTGTGATGGCTAACGAATCACGGAACATTGCATCTTCGTCTACAACTAAATAGTTTCTTGGTTTGATATAGTTTAAAAATTGCATTAATGGTTTTGAAACGGGTTGTGCCCCTAGTCGAATAACACGTATCAAATTCTGCTACTTTTTTAAATGATTCATTCTTCAATAAGGCGTCATATTGATCGATGATGTAATCCGCACAATCATTTGGCACGTTACTACGCAAATGAGAGAGGCTTTCGACAAGTACAGGCCATTTTAAATGGCGGATGAAATGCCAAACCGCTTCTAAATCTGTATTTTGAGCCATTTCACCGACAATCAGAATACCCTTTTTAGCATTTTCAATCGTCGTTTCAAATACATTCATAGCATGCTCACTTGGTCTAATTTCTTGCATGATACTTTCTGTAAATGTAACCTTTGGAAGCTGTTCTTGAAAATCAATCAATAATGGTTCACGAATTGGTACATTCACATGAACAGGTCCAGCTGGTGTTGTTTTAGCAATTGACACTGCACGAGCTATATGGCGCTCGATAAATGGTAAAGTAGTAGGAAACTCATCTGGGATTGGAAAATCAACTGCCCATTTTACTTGGTTTCCGTATAAATTTGGTTGAGCAATGGCTTGTGGTGCGCCCACTTCACGAAGCTCATGAGGACGATCTGCCGTCAATACAATTAATGGAACGCGTGATAATTTTGCTTCCACAATAGCAGGAAAATAATTAGCTGCTGCTGTACCAGAAGTACAAACAAGTACTACAGGACGCATACTTGCTTTTGCTAAACCTAATGCTAAAAACGCCGCTGATCGTTCATCCACTTGGCGATACATTTGGAATTCTTTTGTATGAGCAAAAGCGTAAGCTAAAGGTGTTGAGCGCGAACCAGGGCTCACTACAACATCCTTTAAACCTGCTTGGAATAAAGACGCCACAAGCTTATATATATAACTTGATAAAATCTCCTTATTAGTCATGTAATTGACCTCCTAAAGCACGAATCATCGGACGGAATTTTACAAGTGTTTCTTCATATTCACTTTGAGGATTCGAATCAGCAACGATTCCTCCACCAGCATACAGATAAGCCTCATCATGAGATAATAAAGCTGAACGAATGGCAACGGCAAATTCCCCATTACCTTTTGCATCCAACCAACCGATTGGTGCTGCATAAAAACCACGGTTCATCGGTTCATATTCACGAATTACTTCCATAGCTCTTTTACGTGGCACACCGCCCAAAGCAGGGGTTGGATGTAATGTTTTGACCAACTGTAAAATGGTTGCATCGTTTTTCAACTGACCTTCTACTGGTGTAAATAAATGTTGAATATCTCTAATCTTTAAAAGTTGCGGTTGTGATGGAATTACATAACTAGAGCAATTTTCTTTAAATGTATTGCCAATCATGTCTACAACATATTGATGTTCTGAACGGTTTTTTGCATCGTTTAGTAAGTCTTGTCCTAATGCTTCATCTTCTTCTGCTGTCTTTCCTCGTTTGACAGAACCTGCAACACAAGAAGAGTAGGCATATGAATTTTCAACTTTCACTAATCGTTCAGGAGAAGCTCCGAAAAATAGCTTTTCTTGTTGTTCTAATCCAAATAAATAACTTTCCGGTTGTTCTAAAATAATTTGAGATAATACATTTGGTGAAGAAATGGAATGCTTAAATTTCAAAGCAAGTGACCTTGCAATCACCACTTTTTCCGCTTTCTTTTGCCGTATCAAAGATGTCACTTGTTTAATAGATTCTAAATATTCTTCCTTATATGGTTCAAAACTGCTTATAATTTGTGGTTTTGCATAAGTTTTCAATGCTTTTACTTGAGCTGTATGCATCAGCTCATCGCGTTTTTTGCAAAGTTGTTCAAAGACTAGAGGATCTTTTTGCTCTGCAATATAATTTGTACTAATATACACATGGTCGTTACGCATTACTAGTTGATATGTAGCAACTGCGAAAAAGGCTTGTGGTATTCCTTCCCATTCACCTGATACTTCATTTTCAGGATCGAAAGTAACCCCACCAAACAGAATAGGCTGTAACGCTTCATCATTTGTTACAATATGCTGTGTTAGCTTTTTCCATTGTTGTTCTACATCATCAAAGCGTCGGTCTTGTGACTGACTAGTAATCGTATAGGCATGACCTAGGCCAACGAGAGTAAACGTTTTCTCACGATTTTGCCAAAAGTATCGCTTGCCTGCAAAGGATTCTTCCCCTGCTTCAAAAAATGCTAATGCTGATAATCGACTTACTTCAACTGTTTCTGAAAAAAACTGTAGTGTCGACTGATCTGTCTCAATTTGGTCGTCGGTTGTTGTCGACAACTTACGATTCATGAAAATTCCCTCCGTCAGTAGATTTGAATATTACTCGGATCTACTCGTACATACTTCAATACCTATACTATCATACATCTTTCTATCAAATTCAGCACTAATTTGATTCATATTGTACTAAAAAAGCATGTAGAGAATCTAATTCTACATGCTTTGCTTTTTGATATATTGAAGAAAATTATCACTTGCAATTTTTCCGACTTGGTCTGTCGAAAAATGCTGCAATAATGTAGTAATTAAGTTTGGTGTTTGCGCTGCATTTTGCAAGTCATGGATTGTTTTAGAAATGCCATCAAAATCAGACCCTAGACCTAAATTCTCGATACCCACTAAATCTGCCAAGTATTTAATATGCTCGACAAGATCCATAATTTGTGCGGTTTCTGCGTCCTCTTTAATAAAAGGTGGATAATAGACTACATGGATATGACCACCATTCTTTACTAATGCAATCGCCTGCTGATTGGTTAAATTTCTTGGATGATCACATAGTGCTCTAGCATTCGAATGACTGGCTATAAGATGTTTTGCTATAGGCAGGACATCCCAAAATCCTTGTTCGTTTAAATGTGAAACATCCACAATAATATCACGGTTATTTAATAATTTTATTACTTCCTTGCCAAATGGCTTTAATCCCTTTTCTGGTGGTTCTTCTGCTCCGTAGGCTACCCCATTTTCAAAATTCCATGTAAGACCTACTAATTTAACACCTGCATCAAGAAGTACTTGCAATTTATATAGATCTTCACCAATTGCATCACACCCCTCTAAGCTAAGTATGGCACCAATTTGGTCCTTCTTTAACCTATCAAGTTGCTTCCAATCTGTTATGTGAACCATGTCAAGATTTGGTTGAATCACATTTGTTTGAAACAGTTCTACCTGACGCATAGCCTCTGTAAATCTTTTTGAATATGGTATATCCTCACCGATGAAAATCGCAAAGTTTTGTACAATGACACCACCAGAAAGTAGCTTATCTTTACTTGCTTGAAGCCCCGTTGCCTGTGCGAAATGGATTGGTTTCTCGCACATCGATAATTTGTATAATACATCACAATGTAAGTCAATGATGTTCAATCTATCTACCTACTTTTTTATTTTCATTATACGCATAACAAAAGAAGTTGCCCTAAATTTGGCAACTCCTTAACAGTACAATTATTCTTAATTATATCCTATCAGAATTATATCCCCGATCGGAAGGCGTATCAGAAGAGCCATATTCCTCAACAACCATAAAACTATCTTCTCCATCTATTCTGTAATCCTTCAAATTACTTGGATCAGAAGTAGTGGCATTTAGTATACCCTCTTCAACCGGGCGTTCTTGTGTACCTGCCGTTTTTTCAGAGTGCTCGACACAAGTAAGTGCTGTTGGTATTGCTTCTAATCGCTCAAAAGGAATCGTTTTGCCACAAACCGAACAAACGCCATACGTCCCTTCATCTATCGCTCTTAAAGCATTTTCAATTTTTCCAATTTGGAATTCGTTAAAATTGTCAACTGCAAGTTCTGTTGCCTGGTCTGCCATATCTGTCGCTTGATCTGCTGGGTGATTGTCATAATTAGACAACTCGGTTGATACAAATACTTCATCATTATCAGGTCTTGCTTTAATCCTTTTCAATTCATCTTGAAGTGTTTCTTTTAAGGTTTGTATTTGTTGATCCGTCAAAATTTTCAGCCTCCATTCTGTACTATTTATACCCCATTTCATTTTTTTCAAAGCAGATATTCGAATATTTATAAAAAAATAAAAAGGAACCTCATAATGAAGTTCCTTATAAATCATTTACAAATTTGCATAAATGGCATCATGCAAAAACTGTGTCATCCCTTTTTGATGTTTATCATAATAAGCAGTAAAACGTTCGTCCGCTATATACATATCAGCAAGTCCTCTATGAGCTTCTTTTGAATAAGTTGGCCAATATTGTGTTAACCATTTTCTATGACATTCAATAGCCTTCTGTGCAGTCTCACTGGTCACATTTCCTTGTTGCATAGCACTTTTCAACAACTCAATCATTTTCTTCTCAAGAAGCTGATTTTCTTTAAACTGTTCCTTACTCATTCCGCGGAATTTCTTATTTGAGGCATCTACTACATCGTCACCATATTTGTCTCGTATTTCTTCACCATATTGCTTTTCATTTTCTTGAATCATTTCTTCCTTCAATCCCTCAAAACGCTCTGCATCTTTCATCTCATACTCCCCTTCCACTGATTTAATCGTTTTTTCAACATTCAGCAGCATGCCTTCAATTCTCTTTTTCTCATCAATCAATCTTTGTTGATGATCAAGTAAAGCTCTCTTTATATCAAAATTTGAATCACTTATTATCTTTTTTATTTCTTCTAGCTTTAATCCCAATTCTCGATAAAACAAAATTTGCTGCAAAAGTTTGACTTGCCAATCCCCATAGATGCGATAACCTGCATCACTTAGAGTTTTGGGTTTAAGTAAATCAATTTCATCATAATATCGCAATGTTCTAGTCGAAACCCCAGAGAGTTTGGCAAGTTGTTGTATCGTATACTCCACTTCACTCACCTCCATATACAAATATAAAGTTTGACGTAACGTGAAGGTCAATCTATTTTTTAAAATGGATACTTTTTCTATTGTGACCATTACATTTAAACTAAATTCATAACACTTTAAATTATTACTTTTATAGAAATCAAGGGTTTTACCTAAGCTAGTTGAATAAGTATGTAGAGATATCACTATTCAATAAAGGAGAGGGCTAAAATGCAAATAAGACAAGCAACTATTAATGATGCACAAGAAATCATTCAAGTAATGCAAGATGCTGAAAGCTCAAATATGATGCTATTTGGGCCAGGGGAAAGAAATATAAGTACAGAACAATTTATTAAATTCATCGAAATGTGTAGCGATAATCCAAATTCTGCATTATTCGTTGCAAGTGAACAAGATAAGATTTGTGGATATTTGATTGTACAAGGAGAGCTTCCGAAAAGAATTTCACACAGAGCTTATATCATTATTGGCGTGCATAGTGATGTAAGAGGCAAAGGGATTGGAAAAGCACTTTTTGTACATATGCAAGAATGGGCAAAATCAATAGGGTTACATCGATTAGAGTTAACAGTCATAACTCAAAATAGCCCAGCAGTAAATCTCTATAAAAAAATGGGATTTGAAATAGAAGGGATAAAACGTGATTCTTTAATTATTGATGGGAAGTATGTAGACGAATATTACATGGCAAAGTTAATCTGATTTTTGCCTTTCCATGCAAAAATCACTTTCATGAATCTCAATGTGCTTATAATCTCCAGTCTAAATTTAAAATTTCTTTTAGAACTGAAATATTTTCAGCACCGATTTTTTCAGCAAGCTCTTTCTCGATTGTCGCTTTTAATGTTTCGTTTTTTTGGTAACATTCTTCGCCTAGTTTCGTTAAATGCAAGCATTTCTCTTTCTTATTATTTTCCACATTACGAATCTCGATTAATCCTTTTGCTTCCAGTCTTTTGACGAACTTATGAGTAGCTTGTCTCGAAATATTGACATGTTTGGACACGTAAGCAATGGTGCGTGGTTCTTTATAAATTCTTGACATAATAAACCATTCAGAATTAGAAATATATAGATCACTAATTTCACTCCATAGTTTCTCCGTAGCATTACGCACTTGATAATGACATTCACTAATTAGATTAATTAAGTCCATATGTTGAACTTTGGTATCCAACAAACTCCTCACCCTTTCTTTTTTCAATAACTTATACTAGATTTCTATTGTATTACTATGCGAAGAGTTGTAAAGTACAACCTACAAAATTCAAAGTAAAGCATTGAAGATCTGAAACCGATTCTTTCGAACAATACTATATAAAATTCAGCTTCCATTGTCAATTAAGTTGACAATATTTAAATTTAATTATATAATTAAATTTGTAAACTAACTTGATAATTTAAAAATAGAGGAGCAAATGCGATGTTTGATATTGGAGAAGTAATTATCTATTCAGAACACGGGTTATGCCAAATCGATGATATTTGTGAAAAGACTTTTTCTGATGTGACAAAGACCTATTATGTTTTGCATCCTCTTTCAGCGGCTAATTTAAAAATTAGTACCCCAGTTGATAATGATTCAGTATTAATGCTTAAGACATTAGATCAAAAAGAAGCCGAAGAACTTTTACAATCATTTAAAGAACCAGAATTTGATTGGACTGAAGATACAAGACAACGTAATAAGTTATTCCATGAAATCATTAAAAGTGGAGATCGTAAAGAAATTGCTAAAATGTTGAATACCTTGATGCGAAAAGAGCAAGTTCTTAAAAGTAACAGTAAGAAAATGCATGATCAAGACTCCAAACTTTTAACTCAAGTCAAAAATATATTATTTAAAGATATTGCTTTGTCTTTAAATACCTCTTTTGATACAATCGTTAAACGCGTTGATAAGATGGTTGTAAATTCTTTATAATTTCCGAGACTGACTAGATCTTAGCAGAATTCAAAACATAATTAAATATTATTTAAAATGGGCGTATTTCAAAGAGAGGTACGTCTTTTTGTTTTGCTTAAAAGTGGGAGTTTGGCTTACTAGAAGAAAGTGAAATGGGGGTTTTAGTAGGAAGAGGAAAAGTCTTTTTTTGCAAGTACTTTATGTTTCTTTTCTACAGTACGGATGTTGCTTATAAAGCTTCTTAAAATGAATGAATAATTCTTAGGTGCTATTGTAGCTCTTTGTAAATCGTTAGGGTGGGAATACAATTTCTTTACCTATTGTGTTACCTAAATTTTTATATTGATCTGTTAATAATATTTTGGATGATAGTTGAGGAAAGTTTCATGTCAAATCTTGCTGTAACTACTTTAGGATTTGTTTTCAAAATAACAGCAGCTTGTGTTATTTGTATAGTTATGTCCGATGTTGTTTTTTGAGCTAGTTCAATATTAGTAGAAGTTAAACTTCCTTACATCTAATTCAAAGAATCTACAACAGGCAATATTTCAATAATTGTCTCTGGTAAATGAGTCGTTATTAAATTGAATACAGTACAATCTATAACTTACTATATTCAAATTTAAAGTTTAAAAAACAACACTTAATTAAAAGTGTTGTCACAGCCTTTATCTTCGTCTTCTTTTGTACCGAAAATTTGATAGAACATTTCTACTTTCGGTTTTCCGTCTTCCTCAATTTCACGATTTGCACCGAATCTTATTTTTTCTTCCGGTAATTTTTCTATTATTTTCCCGTTTTTATCTACATAGAAAGCATTTACTTGGTGAAATCCAGAATGTTTTTCATTAACCCAACCGAAAGAATAAGATGAAGATGTGTATATAATTCCCTTGGGTAAAAATAATTTCATTATTTTTTCTTGTAAAAGGTGCTGCATCTTTTACATTGTATTGAATGTATACGCAAATTTACTGTATAGAATTCACGCAGTATTGGACTTTCATCGGTCTCCCAAAATCGTCCGTACCAATTCATCCTTAAATATAGTTCGTGTTCGTTAGTTTTGAAATTTGCGTCCTGCAACATTGGTTTCCATGGATCATAGACACCTTTGCCATACGCTAACAACTCCTACTGCCTAGGCTGTAGTGAACTTCACAACCAAATTGTCATCGCTCGGCTAGGCGCAAAAAAAATCCTTCAGAAATTTAATTCTGAAGGATTTTAATATGACCCCTACGGGATTCGAACCCGTGTTACCGCCGTGAAAGGGCGGTGTCTTAACCGCTTGACCAAGGGGCCAATAATATGGCGGAGAAGGAGGGATTTGAACCCTCGCGCCGGTTACCCGACCTACACCCTTAGCAGGGGCGCCTCTTCAGCCACTTGAGTACTTCTCCATATGGCTCCGAAGGCAGGACTCGAACCTGCGACCATCTGATTAACAGTCAGATGCTCTACCACTGAGCTACTTCGGAATAATGTTATGGTGGGCCTAAATGGACTCGAACCATCGACCTCACGCTTATCAGGCGTGCGCTCTAACCAGCTGAGCTATAGGCCCATAATTGGAGCGGGTGAAGAGAATCGAACTCTCGACATCAGCTTGGAAGGCTGAGGTTTTACCACTAAACTACACCCGCATTATGGTGGGTCAGGACGGAATCGAACCGCCGACACTTAGAGCTTCAATCTAATGCTCTACCAACTGAGCTACTGACCCATAATAATTTAATAGATTTAATAAAAAAATGGCGGTCCCGACGGGACTCGAACCCGCGATCTCCTGCGTGACAGGCAGGCATGTTAACCGCTAACCACGGGACCATTTTGGTTGCGGGGACAGGATTTGAACCTGTGACCTTCGGGTTATGAGCCCGACGAGCTACCACTGCTCCACCCCGCGATAATGATATGTAATGTTAATTTCACTATTTAATTTAAAAATGGAGGAGGAAGAGGGATTCGAACCCCCGCGCGGTTTGACCCGCCTGTCGGTTTTCAAGACCGATCCCTTCAGCCAGACTTGGGTATTCCTCCAGATAATATAAATAAGTATGGTGGACCTTGCAGGACTCGAACCTGCGACCGGACGGTTATGAGCCGTCTGCTCTAACCAACTGAGCTAAAGGTCCTTTAAGATGGCGGCAGAGGGGATCGAACCCCCGACCTTACGGGTATGAACCGTACGCTCTAGCCAGCTGAGCTAGGCCGCCAGGATAATAATTATTGGTTAAATATAATATTGGTGGAGCCTAGCGGGATCGAACCGCTGACCTCCTGCGTGCAAGGCAGGCGCTCTCCCAGCTGAGCTAAGGCCCCAATATGTTTTTAAAATGGTCGGGAAGACAGGATTCGAACCTGCGACCCCTTGGTCCCAAACCAAGTGCTCTACCAAGCTGAGCTACTTCCCGATATATGGTGCGCCCGGCAGAAGTCGAATCCACAACCTTCTGATCCGTAGTCAGACGCTCTATCCAATTGAGCTACGGGCGCATATTATGTTATACGTTAATAATGTATAAAAATGGTGCCGAGGACCGGAATCGAACCGGTACGGTAGTCACCTACCGCAGGATTTTAAGTCCTGTGCGTCTGCCAGTTCCGCCACCCCGGCATATTTGGAGCGGAAGACGGGGTTCGAACCCGCGACCCCCACCTTGGCAAGGTGATGTTCTACCACTGAACTACTTCCGCATATGCTTAAGTTTTTTAAATCTGGCAATTATAAAGTTTAAATATAAATGGTGCGGGTGAAGGGAGTCGAACCCCCACGCCTTGCGGCGCTAGATCCTAAGTCTAGTGCGTCTGCCAATTCCGCCACACCCGCAAATATTAAATTAAAATGGTGAGCCATGCAGGATTCGAACCAGCGACCCTCTGATTAAAAGTCAGATGCTCTACCAACTGAGCTAATGACTCATTAAGAAAAATGGTGCCGGCGAAAGGAGTCGAACCCTCGACCTACTGATTACAAGTCAGTTGCTCTACCAACTGAGCTACACCGGCAATTTATAAATGGTGGAGGATGACGGGCTCGAACCGCCGACCCTCTGCTTGTAAGGCAGATGCTCTCCCAGCTGAGCTAATCCTCCATATGTACAGCCTAGCAACGTCCTACTCTCGCAGGGGGACAGCCCCCAACTACCATCGGCGCTAAAGAGCTTAACTTCTGTGTTCGGCATGGGAACAGGTGTGACCTCTTTGCCATCATCACTAGACTATATTGTTTTCTTAAGGACAAGAATCATTTTATCACTTTTCTAACTAAAAGTCAAGAACTTTTTTAAAAAAGCTTTTTTATTCTTTCAAAACTGGATAAACATTCATTGAAGTTCTTAAATCAACTTTTGGTTAAGTCCTCGATCTATTAGTATTCGTCAGCTCCATGTGTCACCACACTTCCACCTCGAACCTATCTACCTTATCGTCTTCAAGGGATCTTACTTACTTGCGTAATGGGAAATCTCATCTTGAGGGGGGCTTCATGCTTAGATGCTTTCAGCACTTATCCCGTCCACACATAGCTACCCAGCGATGCTCTTGGCAGAACAACTGGTACACCAGCGGTGTGTCCATCCCGGTCCTCTCGTACTAAGGACAGCTCCTCTCAAATTTCCTACGCCCACGACGGATAGGGACCGAACTGTCTCACGACGTTCTGAACCCAGCTCGCGTACCGCTTTAATGGGCGAACAGCCCAACCCTTGGGACCGACTACAGCCCCAGGATGCGATGAGCCGACATCGAGGTGCCAAACCTCCCCGTCGATGTGGACTCTTGGGGGAGATAAGCCTGTTATCCCCGGGGTAGCTTTTATCCGTTGAGCGATGGCCCTTCCATGCGGAACCACCGGATCACTAAGCCCGTCTTTCGACCCTGCTCGACTTGTAGGTCTCGCAGTCAAGCTCCCTTGTGCCTTTACACTCTACGAATGATTTCCAACCATTCTGAGGGAACCTTTGGGCGCCTCCGTTACTCTTTAGGAGGCGACCGCCCCAGTCAAACTGTCCGCCTGACACTGTCTCCTACCCCGATAAGGGGTACGGGTTAGAATTTCAATACAGCTAGGGTAGTATCCCAAGGACGCCTCCACCGAAGCTGGCGCTCCGGTATCTCAGGCTCCTACCTATCCTGTACAAGCTGTACCAAAATTCAATATCAGGCTACAGTAAAGCTCCACGGGGTCTTTCCGTCCTGTCGCGGGTAACCTGCATCTTCACAGGTACTATAATTTCACCGAGTCTCTCGTTGAGACAGTGCCCAGATCGTTACGCCTTTCGTGCGGGTCGGAACTTACCCGACAAGGAATTTCGCTACCTTAGGACCGTTATAGTTACGGCCGCCGTTTACTGGGGCTTCGGTTCTCACCTTCGCTTACGCTAAGCAATCCCCTTAACCTTCCAGCACCGGGCAGGCGTCAGCCCCTATACGTCACCTTACGGTTTTGCAGAGACCTGTGTTTTTGCTAAACAGTCGCCTGGGCCTATTCACTGCGGCTCTCTCGGGCTTGCACCCTACTAGAGCACCCCTTCTCCCGAAGTTACGGGGTCATTTTGCCGAGTTCCTTAACGAGAGTTCTCTCGCTCACCTTAGGATTCTCTCCTCGACTACCTGTGTCGGTTTGCGGTACGGGCACCTCCTACCTCGCTAGAGGCTTTTCTTGACAGTGTGAAATCAGGAACTTCGCGGTTAATACCGCTCGCCATCATAGCTCAACGTTATAGAGAGCGGATTTGCCTACTCTCACGCCTTACTATTTAGACGCACATAACCAACAGTGCGCTTACCCTATCCTACTGTGTCCCCCCATTACTCAAATGGTAGGGAGGTGGTACAGGAATATCAACCTGTTATCCATCGCCTACGCCTATCGGCCTCGGCTTAGGTCCCGACTAACCCTGAGAGGACGAGCCTTCCTCAGGAAACCTTAGTCATTCGGTGGATGGGATTCTCACCCATCTTTCGCTACTCATACCGGCATTCTCACTTCTAAGCGCTCCACCAGTCCTTCCGGTCTGACTTCACAGCACTTAGAACGCTCTCCTACCACAGACATCATAGATGTCTATCCACAGCTTCGGTGAATTGTTTAGCCCCGATACATTTTCGGCGCAGCGTCACTCGACCAGTGAGCTATTACGCACTCTTTAAATGGTGGCTGCTTCTGAGCCAACATCCTGGTTGTCTAAGCAACGTCACATCCTTTTCCACTTAACAATTACTTTGGGACCTTAGCTGGTGGTCTGGGCTGTTTCCCTTTTGACTACGGATCTTATCACTCGCAGTCTGACTCCCGTGCATAAATCATTGGCATTCGGAGTTTGTCTGAATTCGGTAATCCGGGATGGACCCCTAGTTCAAACAGTGCTCTACCTCCAAGATTCTCAATCACGAGGCTAGCCCTAAAGCTATTTCGGAGAGAACCAGCTATCTCCAAGTTCGATTGGAATTTCTCCGCTACCCACACCTCATCCCCGCACTTTTCAACGTGCGTGGGTTCGGGCCTCCAGTAAGTGTTACCTTACCTTCACCCTGGACATGGGTAGATCACCTGGTTTCGGGTCTACAACCACATACTAAATTCGCCCTATTCAGACTCGCTTTCGCTACGGCTCCGTCTTTTCAACTTAACCTTGCATGTAATCGTAACTCGCCGGTTCATTCTACAAAAGGCACGCTATCACCCATTAACGGGCTCTAACTACTTGTAGGCACATGGTTTCAGGATCTCTTTCACTCCCCTCCCGGGGTGCTTTTCACCTTTCCCTCACGGTACTGGTTCACTATCGGTCACTAGAGAGTATTTAGCCTTGGGAGATGGTCCTCCCAGATTCCGACGGAATTTCACGTGTTCCGCCGTACTCAGGATCCACTCAGGAGAGAATGAACTTTTGACTACAGGACTGTTACCTTCTTTGGTGGGTCTTTCCAAACCGCTTCGTCTAATTCATTCCTTTGTAACTCCGTATAGAGTGTCCTACAACCCCAAGAGGCAAGCCTCTTGGTTTGGGCTGTTCCCTTTTCGCTCGCCGCTACTAAGGGAATCGAAATTTCTTTCTCTTCCTTCAGGTACTTAGATGTTTCAGTTCCCTGAGTCTGCCATCATGACGCTATGTATTCACGTCAAGATACTATTCCATTACGAATAGTGGGTTTCCCCATTCGGAAATCTCCGGATCAAAGCTTACTTACAGCTCCCCGAAGCATATCGGTGTTAGTGCCGTCCTTCATCGGCTTCTAGTGCCAAGGCATCCGCCATGCGCCCTTAATAACTTAACCTATAAGTTATTAAGCCTAAAAATTAAAACTTAATATAAAAAAATGTGTTACTTAAGAATTTTTCAATGTCGTTTTATCCAGTTTTCAAAGAACAATGTTTTGAAAGCTATGAGCCTTCAAAACTGAACAGCAAGCGTTAATCTTAGAGAACCACGTTCTCTACTCCGAAATATTCCTTAGAAAGGAGGTGATCCAGCCGCACCTTCCGATACGGCTACCTTGTTACGACTTCACCCCAATCATCTATCCCACCTTCGGCGGCTGGCTCCATAAGTGTTACCTCACCGACTTCGGGTGTTACAAACTCTCGTGGTGTGACGGGCGGTGTGTACAAGGCCCGGGAACGTATTCACCGCGGCATGCTGATCCGCGATTACTAGCGATTCCGGCTTCATGTAGGCGAGTTGCAGCCTACAATCCGAACTGAGAACGGTTTTATGAGATTAGCGTGCTCTCGCGAGTTAGCGACTCTTTGTACCGTCCATTGTAGCACGTGTGTAGCCCAGGTCATAAGGGGCATGATGATTTGACGTCATCCCCACCTTCCTCCGGTTTGTCACCGGCAGTCACCTTAGAGTGCCCAACTAAATGATGGCAACTAAGATTAAGGGTTGCGCTCGTTGCGGGACTTAACCCAACATCTCACGACACGAGCTGACGACAACCATGCACCACCTGTCACCAATGTCCCCGAAGGGAAAACTCTATCTCTAGAGCGGTCACTGGGATGTCAAGACCTGGTAAGGTTCTTCGCGTTGCTTCGAATTAAACCACATGCTCCACCGCTTGTGCGGGCCCCCGTCAATTCCTTTGAGTTTCAACCTTGCGGTCGTACTCCCCAGGCGGAGTGCTTAATGCGTTAGCTGCAGCACTAAGGGGCGGAAACCCCCTAACACTTAGCACTCATCGTTTACGGCATGGACTACCAGGGTATCTAATCCTGTTTGCTCCCCATGCTTTCGCGCCTCAGCGTCAGTTACAGACCAGAAAGTCGCCTTCGCCACTGGTGTTCCTCCAAATCTCTACGCATTTCACCGCTACACTTGGAATTCCACTTTCCTCTTCTGCACTCAAGTCTCCCAGTTTCCAATGACCCTCCACGGTTGAGCCGTGGGCTTTCACATCAGACTTAAGAAACCACCTGCGCGCGCTTTACGCCCAATAAATCCGGACAACGCTTGCCACCTACGTATTACCGCGGCTGCTGGCACGTAGTTAGCCGTGGCTTTCTAATAAGGTACCGTCAAGGTACGTTCATTTCCTAACGTACTTGTTCTTCCCTTACAACAGAGTTTTACGATCCGAAAACCTTCATCACTCACGCGGCGTTGCTCCATCAGACTTTCGTCCATTGTGGAAGATTCCCTACTGCTGCCTCCCGTAGGAGTTTGGGCCGTGTCTCAGTCCCAATGTGGCCGATCACCCTCTCAGGTCGGCTATGCATCGTCGCCTTGGTAGGCCGTTACCCCACCAACTAGCTAATGCACCGCGGGCCCATCCTGTAGTGACGCGAAAGCGCCTTTCAACATTTCACCATGAAGTGAAATGGATTATCCGGTATTAGCTCCGGTTTCCCGAAGTTATCCCAGTCTACAGGGCAGGTTGCCCACGTGTTACTCACCCGTCCGCCGCTAAATCAGAGGAGCAAGCTCCTCGTCATTCGCTCGACTTGCATGTATTAGGCACGCCGCCAGCGTTCGTCCTGAGCCAGGATCAAACTCTCCATAAAAGTAAAGTTTGAAAGCTCATTAGCTTTGCTAGCGTATCATCAAAAGATGATATCTATTGTTTGTCCTTGTCACTAACAAAAGTTAGTGAATCAAAGTTTATTGATTAACGTCTTGCTTGTTCAGTTTTCAAGGTTCATGTTTTGTCGTAATGGCGACTTAAACATCTTATCATTTACATTTCTTTTTGTCAATCACTTTATTGAAAAAGTTTTTTTAAAAGAAAAACAGATGAGGTATTTTTTTCAATCACGTCTTAACGACATGTATTAATATACCTTATCTGTTTTTAAAAATCAATAGTTTTTGTGAAATAATTTTTTAATCTTTGATTCATCTATTACAAATAACGTTATACCAATAATAACAATCACTCCACCAACTACTTGAGTATTAACTAAATGCTCGTTAAATATGAAGAAAGCTAGTATCGAAGCTCCTACCGGTTCAAAAAGAATGGCGATAGATATTACATTGGCAGATACCCATTTAAGTGCCCAATTAAATAAATTATGTCCTAGAAGATTAGGAACAATTGCTAGTAATAAAAACCAAATCCAATTCATGGATGAGTAAGGACCAAAAGATTCCCCTTTCAAAAGAACATAAAAGAAGAGCGTTACAGTACTTGAAGAATACACAATAATCGTATATGTAGTTAGCGAAACTCTTTTTCTAACTTCTTGGCCAAATAACATATAACCAGTTACTAACGCACATGCTATTAATGCGAGCATATCCCCATAGAATGCTAGACCACCTACTTTAAAATCTCCCCAACTAATTAGAAAACTACCTAATATCGCAATGAGTCCCGAAAAAATTGTTTTAAAATTAATTGGTTCTTTAAAGAAAACATACGTCCCTGCAATTGCAAACAAAGGTTGTAATGTCACTAGCACAGTTGAACTAGCAACAGAAGTATAGCGCAATGATTCAAACCATAAAATAAAATGGAATGCTAAAAAAATTCCTGATACAATTGAAAAAATCCAATCTTTTCTTTCAATATTCAATACTTCTTTTCTATAATGTAATAAAAAGGTTGGTGCCATCAATAACACTGAAAATAACATCCTATAGAATGCGATGATGCCTGAGTCCGCTTCTGCTAATTTTACTAAAATAGCTGATGTGGATACAGAAATTACGCCAATTAAGATTGCAATTAATGGATGTATGCTAGGCTTATCCACTTTAATACCCCCGATCATCATTTATTTCATTTTTTAGTCAATAAAACACATTATACAATGACTTTGCGTTTCATACTTAAAATTCTATAGTTTAAATGGGAGGAGGAAATAATTATAAATACAATCATTGAAAATTCAATTACATACGAAACATTTTTAAAACTTGCAATCGCAGCACTTTTAAGTTTAGGAATAGGTATAGAAAGGGAATTAAAAAAGAAACCAGTAGGACTAAAAACAAATCTGGTCATTGCTACTTTTAGTTGTTTATTAACGATTATTTCGATTGAAGCCGTATATAACGCAAAGCCTGTACCTGGTATTAATGTAACGATGGACCCGTTAAGGTTAGCTGCTCAAATTGTTAGCGGTATTGGTTTTTTAGGAGCTGGTGTGATTCTTCGTAGAGGTAACGATAGCGTGACAGGTTTAACCACTGCAGCAATGATTTGGGGTGCAGCTGGAATCGGCATCGCTATTGGTGCAGGTTTTTATCTTCAAGCAATTGCCGCAGTTGTCATCGTCCTAATTGGAGTGGAATTGATTCCTCCTGTGTTTTTTAAACTTGCACCTAAAAGGCTTCGGTCGAAGGATATTTCGCTTAAACTTCACCTGAAAGATGCAAACAATATAAAGGATATATTAGAATATATCCATAATCATCATATGGAAGTAGAGCATATTCGTATAAAAGATGTTCGATTGTCAAACAATGAAATACAACATCTAGTTTTTCTTCGTTTTTCAGTCTCTCAACAACTAAATACAGTTTCTTTATATACCGAAATTAAACAACTTCCTTATGCAGAAGAAGTGGAAATTGAAATATTGTCTTAAAGGGGTTTAATTGATGAATGAATTATGGAAACTTTTAAAGCATGGAAATAAGCCTTCCCTACTCGCAGCATTTGTTAATTTATTTTTGGGAATCATTAAGGCTGTCGCTTATTTTTTAACAGGAAATGTTGCAATGTTTGCAGAAATGATGCACTCATTGGGTGATGCAGCCAATCAATTTTTCGTTTTTATTGGTTCTGCACTATCTAAAAAAGCTCCTACAAGAAAATTTCCACATGGGTTCGGTCGTGTTGTAAACCTTGTCTGTTTAGGTGCTGTATTAATTGTTGGAATATTATCTTATGAAACAATTATAGAAGGTTGGCATCAAATTCAACATCCAGCTGAGTCTTCTAAAATGTGGATCAGTTTAGTGGTATTGGGTATTGGTATAATCATGGAAGGCTCCGTATTGATGAAAGCAGCTAAAGAAATTGCACATGATGCAGGTTTGAAAACAACCTTAATGAGTGCCCTTCCAAAAGCTTTTACCCATTTAGGAAGTGCTAAGCCAGCCACGAAATTAGTATTCATGGAAGATTTAGTAGCAACATCTGGTGGTGTATTAGCCTTTATCGCTGTGATGATTTCTCACTTCACTGGATTTTTACAAGCTGAAGGGATTGCTTCTGTTCTAATTGGAGCGATGATGTTTTACGTAGTGGGCACTGTCTTCTTAGAAAATGCACGTGGAGCAATTGGTGAAACCGATGAAGAGATGTTAAATCATATTGCTCATCTCGTTTTGGATGATCCAAATATAAAAGACATAAAAAAGCTAGTTGTTCTAAAAGAAGGAGAATTTCTTCATGTTGAGTTAATCGCTGAAGTTGATCCTACACTTAGTTTTGCTTATCTCGATGATGTAAGAGATCATCTTACAGAAATTGTTCTAGCGCAAAAAAATGTATCAAAAGCTCATATTTCATTCGATGAAGATAATGGGGTTATAGAGTGGAAACATGTTGATGAACGACCAGAGGAATTGAATATAAGCATATAAAAAGCTGTCCTAAAGTGAGTAATCCAACACTTGGATCGGCTTTTTATTTTTTCGCAAATTGAATGAATTTTAGATTTATACCACAAACTAATAGCGGAGGTGATTTAAATGAACGGATTACAAAGATTTGCTCTCTTTCTAACGATCATTGGCGCACTCAATTGGGGTCTTTTAGGAATATTCCAGTTTGATGTTGTCGCTACTCTATTCCGTGATGGGCAAGCAAGTTTTGGAGCACGAGCTCTTTACACAATCATTGCGATCGCTGGTCTTATAAGCTTAGGTAGATTGTTCGCTCCAAATAGAGTACATGTAAGAACAGTAAAGAAAGACAATGTTCGCCCATTAAAAAGTGTATAAAGAAAAGCCGAAGAACAATTCTATGTTCTTCGGCTTTTTTATACGAACAAGAGTTTAAAACTCCACTTTTTTAAATTATACCCAACCTCTGAAACGAGAAGCTTCAGCAGTTTTGCGGACACCAACCATGTATGCAGCTAAGCGCATATCAATATTACGAGTCGTAGCAACGTTATAGACATTATCGAAGGCTTCAACCATTTTCTTCAATAGTTTTTCGTTTACTTCGTCTTCTGACCAATAGTACCCTTGGTTGTTTTGTACCCATTCAAAGTAAGATACCGTTACTCCACCAGCGCTTGCTAGTACGTCTGGCACTAGAAGAATGCCACGTTCATAAAGAATCTTCGTAGCTTCTGATGTAGTTGGTCCATTTGCTGCTTCAACGACGATTTTAGCACTAATATTATGAGCATTTTCTGCTGTGATTTGGTTTTCAATTGCTGCAGGTACAAGAATATCACAATCTAGTTCAAGTAATTCTTGGTTTGTAATTGTGTTTTCAAATAACGTAGTTACTGTACCAAAGCTATCGCGACGGTCTAGTAAATAATCGACATCTAAGCCATCAGGGTCATGTAATGCACCGTAAGCATCTGAAATACCGATGACTTTTGCACCTAGATCACTCATGAATTTAGCTAAGAAACTACCCGCATTACCGAAACCTTGGATCACAACACGTGCGCCCTTAATATCAATATTACGGCGTTTTGCTGCTTCCTCAATAATGATTGTAACGCCTTGTGCAGTTGCACGATCACGGCCTTGAGAACCCCCAAGAACGATAGGTTTACCTGTGATAAATCCAGGTGAGTTAAATTCATCAATTCGACTGTATTCATCCATCATCCATGCCATAATTTGAGAGTTTGTAAACACGTCTGGAGCTGGAATATCCTTTGTAGGTCCAACAATCTGACTTACGGCACGAACATATCCACGACTTAATCGTTCTACTTCACCCATTGACATTTGACGAGGGTCGCAAATACGCCTCCCTTACCGCCACCATATGGTAGATCAACGATACCTGCTTTTAAAGTCATCCACATAGATAAAGCTTTTACTTCTTCCTCAGAGACTTGAGGATGGAAGCGTACGCCACCTTTAGTGGGACCCACAGCATCGTTATGTTGTGCACGGAAACCTGTAAATACTTTTACAGAACCATCATCCATTTTAACTGGAATACGGACTTCTAACATGCGTAATGGCTCTTTTAAAAGTTCATACATTGCTTCATCATAGCCAAGTTTTTGCAAAGCTTCTTTAATCACAGCTTGTGTAGATGTAAACAGGTTTAGATTTTCTGCCATTTGATTTTTTCGCCTCTTTTATTCTTAATAATGGTTAATAATAGTACTAAGTGCAAACATTGTAACATAGTTTAACCACTATGTTGAGTATTAATTTTTATTTTTCAAAAACTTAACGGATTTTATCCAATGCCCAATCTAATTCTTCTTTTGTAATGATTAAAGGTGGAGCAAAGCGAATGACTGTATCGTGGGTTTCTTTACAAAGTAACCCTAATTCCATAAGTTTTTCACAATATGGACGAGCATCTACATTAAATTCAAGACCAATGAATAAACCACGACCACGAACTTCAACGATTGCTTCGTTATCAATTTTTTTCAATTCATTTAAGAAATATTCACCTAAGTCAGCTGAACGTTCTGACAATTTCTCATCAATTAATACATCTAATGAAGCGATTGATACAGCACAAGCAAGTGGGTTACCACCAAATGTTGATCCGTGTGAGCCTGGGTGAATACGCCTAGATATTTCTTTGCTAGATACAACAGCAGAGATTGGCATTACACCACCACCAAGAGCTTTACCTAAAATGAATACATCAGGATTTACATCTTCCCATTCAATTGCGAACATTTTACCTGTACGACCAAGACCAGTTTGAATTTCGTCTGCAACAAATAATACATTGTTTTCTCGACACAAATCGTAAGCTTTTTTCAAGTAGCCTTGTGGAGGAATATTGATACCAGCTTCACCTTGGATTGGTTCGATAATGAATGCTGCAGTGTTTTCATAGATTGCTGTCTTTAATCTGTCGAGATTGCCATAGTCAACTAATTTGATTCCTGGAAGCAATGGACCGAATCCACGTCGGTATTCAGGTTCAGAAGTCATAGAAACCGCTAACATGGTACGTCCATGGAAGTTACCATTACATACGATTACTTCTGCTTTATTAGCTTCTACACCTTTTACTTCATATGCCCATCGGCGAGCTGCTTTAAATGCTGTTTCAACAGCTTCAGCACCTGTGTTCATCGGTAATGCCATTTCTTTTCCAGTAATCGTTGTTAATTTTTCAAGCCAAGGACCGAATTGATCATTATGGAATGCGCGAGATGTTAATGTTACTCGATCAGCTTGGTCTTTTAGTGCTTGAATGATTTTTGGATGACGATGACCTTGGTTTAATGCTGAATAGGAAGATAACATATCCAGATATTTATTACCCTCAGGATCTTTTACCCAAACCCCTTCACCTTCTGAAATAACGATTGGAAGTGGCTTATAGTTTTTTGCACCAAATTCATTTGATAGTGCAATAGCTTTTTCAGAAGTTGTAGATACCATAAAAAATTCCTCCTTTTAATTTTTAATATATATTTCTTTACTCACTATTTTTCGTTTCAACAAAATTCGACATTTATATGAATATGCAGGCAATTGTACAATTGCCTGCATATTTTTTGGTTAAAGTGCTTCACCAATTGATTTTGATTGCATATGAAGTGTTAAGAAGTCTGGACCACCTGCTTTTGAGCAAGTGCCTGACATGTTGTAACCGCCAAATGGTTGGTAACCAACTGTTGCAGCAGTACAACCACGGTTGATGTATAGGTTACCTACGAAGAAGTCTTCACGCGCTTTTTCGATATGATCGCGGTTTTTAGATATGACTGCACCAGTTAAACCGTACTCAGTATTGTTTGCAATTTCGATTGCTTCATCGAAATCCTTTGCTTTACATACTGCTAGGATTGGTCCGAAGATTTCTTCTTGCATTAGACGAGCTTTAGGAGCAACATCTGCAACAATTGTTGGTTTAATAAAGTAACCTACTGAATCATCAGCAGTACCACCAGCAACAATGCGACCTTCGTTATTTGCGACTTCAAAGTAGCTTGTTATTTTTTTGAATGCCTTGTCATCAATTACAGATGCCATGAAGTTATTGTAATTTGCTGGATCGCCAATTGTTAGTTCATTCGTTAATTCAACGATGCGATCAAGAACTTTATCATATACTTCTTCTACGATTACTGCACGTGAACATGCAGAACATTTTTGACCACTGAAACCAAATGCAGATTTTACGATAGACTGAGCAGCTAATTCTAAATCTGCTTCTTTATCTACAACAATCGTGTCTTTACCGCCCATTTCTGCGATAACACGTTTAATCCAAATTTGCCCTTCTTGTTGAATTGCTGCACGTTGGTTAATACGAAGACCAACATCACGTGAGCCTGTGAAACTTATGAAACGAGTACGTGGGTGATCAACTAAGTAATCACCAACTTCTCCGCCAGAACCTGGGATATAGTTCACTACGCCAGCTGGAAGGCCTGCTTCTTCAAGAATTTCCACAAATTTATATGCAATGATTGGTGTTGTAGAAGCTGGTTTTAATAATACAGTGTTACCAGTTACTAAGGCAGCAAGTGTCGTACCAGCCATGATTGCGAATGGGAAGTTCCATGGTGAGATGACAACCCCTACCCCTAATGGAATATAGCCAAATCGATTATTTTCATTTGGACGGCTATTTACTGGTTTGCCATCTTTTAGTTCAAGCATTTGGCGCCCATAGTATTCCATAAAGTCAATTGCTTCTGCTGTATCAGCATCTGCTTCAACCCATGGTTTACCAGCTTCTAAAGTCATCATCGCTGACATTTCATGTTTACGGCGTCTTGTAATTGCAGCTGCTTTGAAAAGGATATCAGCGCGAACTTCTGGTTTTACTTTACTCCAAGTTTTAAATTTATCATCTGCTATTTTCATAGCTTTTTCTGCCAATTCTTGGTTTGCTTTTGAAACTGTACCTACTACCTCTGTTTTTTTAGCAGGATTGTAAGATACAATTTTATCTTCAGTTGTAATCCGTTCCCCACCAATAATTAATGGATAATCTTGACCAAGTTCACTTTGTACTTTTTTCAAAGCTTCTTGATAAGCTTGGCGATTTTCTTCTTTTGAGAAATCTGTTAACGGTTCTGTTGTATATGGAATCATTTCATATCCCCCTTTGAGATAGAAGGTGCAAAAAATATTTGCATTCCTTCGTCGTTTACACTTATAATAATGCAAAAGATTATTGCTTTTTTCAAGTGGAAATTGATAAAAAATTAAAAATATTTTTTCAGGTGATGAAATTGGATAAAAATAATGAGAGTTTATTGCCGTTTTATAAATTTGCAACTGAGCATGTTTCTGTTGGCATACACGCGGTTGATTTAAACGGTAAAACAATAATTTACAATGATAAAATGAAAGAAATTGAGGGGCTTCATCTAACAGATTTTCGAGATCTTTCTATAATGGAACTTTTTCAATTTGAGAAAGAAGACAGTACGCTACTAAAGGTATTGCAAACAGCAAAACCTGTTCAAAATGTAAAACAAACCTATTGGAATCAAAATGGTCAAGAGATTACGACCATTAATGATACTTTTCCATATTATGGAGAATGGTCAACTTCTTGGTGCAATTGAAATTGCAAGAGATGTTACAACAATGGAGAAGCTTGTGTATCAACCTTTGCGTCGTTATGGTGAGGCAATTACATTTGATACAATTACAGCTGTGTCAGAGCCAATGCGTGAAGTGATTGAGACGGCGAAAAAAGCTGCTGCCGCACGACTTCCTGTATTATTAATGGGTGAATCAGGTACGGGAAAGATTTAATCGCAGAAGCTATTCATTCTGCATCAACACCTGCTCAAGAAAACTTCATCACTTATTTTTGTCATCGTTCAGATACTGGAATGGTGGAACGTTTAAAAAAACAATTACAAATTAGTGATAGTAGTACTATATTCTGTGAGCGCATTGAATATTTGTCACCTGATTTACAAAAAGAATGCTTAAACGTTCTTGAAAATCATCGTCAAGATTCTCACCTATTGATCGCAAGTATTGGTGGAGATCCCATTGACTTAATCGCCTCTGGCGAATTATTAAAAGAATTGTATTACTTTTTTGCAGGCGTATCGATTTATGTCCCTCCTCTTCATAATCGTAAGGAAGACATCTTACCATTCGTCAATGACTACTTAAAACGTTATGAAAATCGATTTGGTAAAAAATTAAATGGCATTTCCAAAGAAGTAGAACAGCTATTTATGGATCATGGTTGGCCAGGTAATTTAAAGGAATTAGAAGTTTTACTGGATGACATCATGTCTATGGTGACAAATGAAGAGAAAATTACGTATGAACTATTACCGTATTCATTTTAAATGGAAAGTACAAAAATATCGTTCTACAGAAAAAAGTCCGGATTATTTTGTTGTTCAAAATGATAAAGAACTTTTACCACTGGATGATTTTTTGCGTGAGGCAGAAGAGTATTATTTAAATAAAGTACTTGAAATGTATGATCACAATGTAACAAAGGCCTCTGAAGCCCTTGGTATAAGAGCCGTCAAAATTTGCAATATCGTATACGGAAGATGAAAAAATAAGAAAAGCTATTTCGCATCAATAGGCGAAATAGCTTTTTTTTACTTTATACCTGATTCCTCAATCCAGTCTCGTAATTTCACTTTTAATGAGTTAAAGCCTACTGAATCATTTTCATCTACCCGGTCTTGAAGTGATTTACGCGGAGCAAAGTCTTTACGTTTCAAAACGGGACGTTCTTGAAGTGCACGAATGGATAAACTAATTTTCTTTGCGTGTTCGTCTACTTCTAGTATTTTCACTTGAACATCTTGTCCAACATTGAGAAAATCTGTGATGTCCTTTACAAAGCCGTACGTAATTTCAGAGATCTGCACGAGACCTTGCGTTGTGTCGTCTAATGCAACAAATGCGCCATATGGCTGGATACCAGTTACTTTTCCTGTTAGCACATCTCCTACTTCATATTTTTTTGTCATTCGACCTTCCTCTTTTCCGTTACCAACTTTATCTAGTTTTTCACGTAAATTATAGCATAGTCCAATGAAAGCGGGCAAAAATTCCATTCCTTATCTATAAGCATCCCCAAGCTTTAAAGTTTTCAGAAATTTGTAATGCACTTTTCTGAATTATGTAACAATTCACTTAATCATTCTGCTTTAAACATGTTATAATCAAATCACAACTAATTTATTATTCAATTTAAGAGGGGTGCTTTCTATATGATGAGAGAAAATCTTCATACTCAATTAAGTATGCTACGTAAAGAACGCAATCTAACATTGGATCAATTATCACTAAAAACGCGAATAGGTGTAGAAAAGCTAGCACGCTACGAGTCTGGTGAAGATATACCTTCTGAACAAACACTATTAAAGCTATCAAATGCCCTTGAAGTACCTGTTTCGAACTTGTTAGATGGGATTAACAAATAAAGTAAATAATGCGGGATAAATAAAAAGCCTATCTTTAAAATAGATAAATAATTTTAGAGATAGGCTTTTTTTCAATTCTAGTAGATTTTTATAAAATCACTTATTCTTATTATCGGTAAATAATTTTATAAAATACATTTTAGCCTCAAATTTTATTGCTAAAAGTTTATACGATATTTCAATGCAATTCCTCAATTGGAATCCATCGTTCAAATGATTGCTCATAAATTTCTTGAATCACTTTCCCTAAATTCTGAAGGATCATCAATATATTGTAGATGCCGCTACTACATCTGCAGCTTCCGTATCATAAGTAAAATCCATCCATTTCAAATGGGTTCCAGTCTTCTAAAGTGCGTATGGCTTTTCTATTCATCTCAATATTTTCCATCGTTTTGTCACCTTATATACTTTCCTATTATAATGGTTATGATAACATAATTGTATAAAAAAGAAAAGAGGGGTATGCCTTGAATAATTTTGATTTTGTAGAAGATAGAGCATCATACCAATTCATATCAAATGGGATAAGACTTGCTGTTGTATATCATTTAGAAGATGCAACTGATATACTCCCAATGTGGGTTGCTGATATGGATTTTGCTGCACCAAAAGTACTGATCGATGCCCTACAAAAGCGCCTTGAACATCCTGTATTTCGGCTATTCTTTTGAAAGTGAATCTTGTACAAGATGCCTTTACTTCTTGGGTAAACAAGCGCCATAGCTTACATGTCAGAACCAAAATGGGTGCTATACCATCAAGGGGTTGTACCTGCACATTGCTTCAATTATTGAAACATTTACATCAGAAAATGATGCAGTACTTGATTACACCACCTGTTTATCCGCCATTCTTTAATGTTCCGAAAACGATTAAATCGTATCGTGAAAGAATGTCCATTGAATTGAAACGGATGGCATCTATTCTATCGATTTCGAAGAAGTTTGATGAATTGACCTACAACAGATGACGTTAAATTATTTATCTTATGCCATCCCCATAATCCTGGAGGTATTGAATGGTCTGTAGATACTTTGCAAGAAATTATTCGGATTTGTGTGAAAAACGATGTGCTTATCATTATCTGATGAAATTCATGCGGATTTAATGTTAGATGGCCATAACCATACTCCACTTGTGAATATTGCTGGACGAACTACAAAATCATATTATTACTTGTATGGCTCCTACAAAAACATTTAATATTGCAGGTATTCAAGCAGCAATGCATGGTGGTTCCAGATAGATCAGAAAACGACGCAAACTAACAACAAAATGCAGCAATATACACGCCAGAATGGGATTATCTATTTTCGCTAGCGACAGCCGTTGAAGCAGTCTATTCAGAAGAAGGCGAAGTGTGGCTAGATGAACTATTGAAATACATCTCAGCAAATATGGACTTAGTCATTGAACAACTTGACTACAGCAATACCTGAAATTAAAATTCATAAATCCCATGCCACATACTTACTCTGGATTGACTATCGTAACACCGGATTAGAAGAAGACGATGTGATGAATCGATTACTCACTAAAGGGAAACTTGCATTAGAACCAGGTTCCAAATTCGGTGAACAAGGCCGAGGCTTTTTACGAATGAACGTCGGCTGTCCACGCGCAACAGTAGAAGAAGGAATTAAACGATTTATTAAAGCATTTGAAGCATAATATCCTTATGGAAAAACACCCTTTATGAGGTACCCGAAAAGTTAGATTTTACGCTAACCTTTAGGGAGCTACATACTGGGTGCTTATTTTTGTTTTATTAGGTTCAAAAAGCCAAAAAGTAGCGCAGACTCCCACTTAGAAAAGCGAGACAGGTGAGGCCCGCAGGAACGAAGTGACGGAGACTCACCGCTCGCCCTACGAACCGTGAGCTAACTCCACTTCAATCCAAAATAGTATTATCAGTTCTTATATTATCAGTTCTTATACACTAGAAAGCGAGAAGATAAGACCCTGTGGAGAATAAAAGCAAATAAAAAAACCTGCACTAGCTTACTCAACTAGCACAGGATTTATAAGATTAAGGATTCTTTGGAGTAGAATGTTTTTGCTTTAAAATTTTCTCTTCTAATTCTCTTGTCTTTTCTGCATCTTTTCTTGCTTTTCTTCTAAAGAAATTAAAAACAAGGATACATAAAACAAGGATAATTGCCATCTCTATTGCTGCAGGGATGTACTCTGATTTATCTTCTGGAAAGTATAGGAATTCATTTAAAATCCAAAGATTCATGAATCATACATCTCCTTACTATTTTTCGATTACTTTAATTGACTCAATCACAACATCTTCAACTGGTTTGTCTTGGAAACCTTTTTCAACATTTGCGATATTCATCAACGACATCCATACCTTCTACTACTTGACCAAATACAGTGTGTTTTCCATCCAACCATGGAGTACCACCGATGCTCTTTATAAGCATTGATGACTTCTTCTGGGAATCCAGCATCCTGCATTTGACCAATCATATTAGCAGGAACTTCTGTGACATTGTGTACGATAAAGAATTGACTTCCATTTGTGTTAGGGCCAGCATTTGCCATAGAAAGCGCACCACGGAAGTTGCATAAGTTCATGGAGCAAATTCATCCTCGAAAGAATGACCATAAATACTTTCGCCACCCATACCAGTTCCAGTTGGGTCGCCACCTTGAATCATAAAGTCTTTAATAACACGGTGGAAGATAATTCCTTCATAGTAACCGTTTTTAGCATGAGTTAAAAAGTTTTCCACAGTTTTTGGCGCTTGTTCAGGGAATAATTTAATTTTGATAGCACCTAGTGTCGTTTTCATTTCTACTAATACTTCGTTTTCTGCTACTTCTTTTGATAATTGTGGGTACATAATTGCATCTCCTTTAATTTGAAAATACTAATTCTATTTAATAATACTTCTATCTTTCCGTTATCCTGTCCTAGGATAACATATTTGACAGCAATTTTCATTTTGTAGCGTTTTTTTCTTTCCCTTTTTGGACAATCTTTTTAGAATCTATGCCCTTATGAATAGCATTGTGCTATTCTGTTAAATGACAAGTTTGGAATCTACATTTATACATAAGAGGAGGATCATTTTTGAGAAAAGGAGCAGGCATTCTCATCATCATTTGCAGCCTTCCTCTGTTACTTTTTCTATTCGGAAAAATTTCAAATGAATTACAAGCAGCAAAAGCCTTTGAAAAACAGTTTACATCAAATGTTCAACTAGATGCTCCGGAATCTACTAAACCCTACGATTCTCAAGGATCGAAATAAACAAGTCTTTTCTGAAGAATATACAGAATGGCGAAAGCCCTTAGAGCTTGCGGATATACCAGAGTTTGTGCAACAACTTTATATTTACAGTGAAGATCAAGATTTTTATCATCATATTGGTTTTGATCTATCAGCAATTGCTCGAGCTTTTATGGCTAATAACTCTAATGGGGGATCCGCGCAAGGTGGGAGTACCATTACGCAGCAACTCGTTCGTATGCGCTATTTATCACAAGAAAAAACGTACGAGCGAAAAATACTTGAAATTTTTTATGCATATGAACTAGAACGGAAGACAACAAAAGATGAAATATTAAATATGTACCTAAATGAAATGTATTTTAGTAACGGTGTGTATGGTATCAATGGCGCTGCAACTTATTATTTCAATAAACCCATTGCAAAATTAACGAAAGCTCAAATGGCTTTTATAGCTGCCATTCCAAATAATCCATCACTTTATGATCCGTTAAGGCATTTCAAAAATACGAAGAATCGACAAGAACGGCTTATAGATAAATTAGTAGATAAAAACGTCTTATCTAAAAATGAAGCAGAGAAAATCAAAAAAGAAAAGATTGTTTTAATCTTAAAGAAGAAAAAGCAATGGTATCCAGCATATAGCACTTATGTGATGAATGAGTTTCGTTCACTGATTGCAGAAAAAGAAGGATATAACAATCTATTAAATACTGCAAAAACATCTTTGGAACGTAAGCAAATTAATACGAAACTTTCAAATCGTGTGAACACACTATTAAATCAAGGTTTAACAATCGAGACAGCACTATCTCCTATAAAACAAGCAAATGATACAGAAAATATTGATCACATTTTGGCAAATCGCGGCAATTTACAAGCCTCAGCTGTTGTCATTGATAATACTAAGTCGTGAAATCATTAGTATTTATGCAGGGAAAGGATATAAAAAGTATGATTATAATCGTTCTTTCCAAGGCTTTCGCCAACCAGGTTCGGCTTTTAAACCACTTATCGATTATGCACCATATTTCGAAGAGACAAAAGCAACTCCTTATACATATGTTAGTGGAGCACCGTTTTGTAAAGGCAGCTATTGTCCTCAAAACTATGGCGGTCAAATTCTAGGAAATGTCACCATTTTACAGGGATTTCGATACAGTTATAATACCGTAGCAATAAGGTTATTTGATCAAATCGGCATGAATAAGGCTTTCTCTTATTTAAAACCTTTTCAGTTACAATCTTTAACAAAACAAGATCGCGTATACTCTGCAGCTATAGGAGGACTAACGCATGGAGTCACGACTGCCGAATTAGCGGATGCCTATACAAGCTTTATCGACGGGGATTATCATCCTGTACACGCAATACGCAGCGTAAAGGATAGGTATGGTAATGTCTTGTATAAATGGTCAACAAAATCAAACCAAGTTTGGTCGCCAAATACCGTATCACAAATACGCTTTTTAATGTCTGATGTTGTACGTAATGGTACGGGTGTAGGGATTCATGTCAACTCATCTTACGTTGGTGCTAAAACAGGAACAACCAATGACTACAAAGATTTCTGGCTAGCTGGTTTAACAAATCGATATACCAGTGCTGTATGGATAGGTTTTGATCGTCCACAAAATATGCAAGGTCTTGAAAATGCTAAAATTCAACATCAAATTTTCTCAGAGGTAATGAATAACTAAAAAAGCTATTCGGACAATGGCGATTTATTGTTCCGAATAGCTTTTAATAATTTTTTAAGCATTTATGAGAAAGGTAAACTTGAAATAATACCGTTATAAAGTTTAAATACAACATAAATAATCAGTGTTAAGAAGACAGCCCAAATGACAATTTCAAAAAGCATAACTCCCACTGTCGCGCCAAAACTCATATAGTTACTTAATTTATATATAACAAAAACAAAATAGATAAACGTCGCAGCTAAAAGAATGGTTAATAGGATCGAAAATGGATTGAATGCCAAAAGCAGAAGCAATAGCACCAAAGAAAAAGATGACATTACCTCCACGTGCTTCATAAACTGTTTTACCTTCTAAATCTTTTGAGAAAAAGAGCATGGCCAGTTCATGAATTGTTTCGCCTATTAATTTTAATGCTGAGAATAACATGAAATAACATAATGCAAAAACAATCAATAAAAAGATTCGCATTTGTACATCAGATAAGAAATTCTCTCATTCCCGAATAAACGCCAATAGACTTGAATAATTCGAAGCGATTCAGTCACTGTAAATAAACCAAATGTTAGACTAAAAAGGATAATTGTAATAAAAGGCAAATATCCGTAGATGTATGGATTTTTCATTTCTAAACTTCCTCATTTTCCTATGTATTTACCTATTCAATAATAGCTAAAAATGATTATTCTGTTAAGCTAGTTTGAAAAGTAAAAAGCTTTTACCCGCATTTCTGTGGATAAAAGCTTTTATTTTTTTACCACCAAGGTCTTTTGTAATAATATGGTGGATAGTACGGTGGATAGTATGGTGGATAATAAGGTCTTCTATAATAGTATGGATACGGACGAAATGCTGAACCGGCTAGCCCACCTAAAAAGCCTCCAATAAATGGAGCACCAAAGAATGGAAACATAGTCATCCTCCTCTCAGTTCTATCGTATGTCAATAAAAAGAGAGAAGTTAGGATGTTGCCTATTCCTTATTCATCTTGTTGTCCTATGCGTTCTACAAATGTAGCAAGTGTTCGAACCATCACACCCGTTCCGCCTTTTGGTCCTAAATCATATGCAGCTGTCGCATCGGATGTACCTGCAATATCTAAGTGAATCCAAGGTGTATCGCCTACAAATTCACCGATAAATCCTCCGCCAAAGATCATATGACCATCACTACCTGGAGAATTGTTTAAATCAGCCACATCACTTTTGCGAATACGTTTTTTATCATTTTCAGTTAAAGGTAGTCTGCCATACAAATTCACCTGTTTCTTCTGAAGCTTCTAGGAAAGATTCATAAAATTCCTTGTTGTTTGTAAGAGCTCCTGTTTTATCGTAACCAAGTGCTGTAATCACCCCACCTGTTAATGTGGCTAAGTCGATGATATAATTTGCCCCTTGTTGTTTTGCATAAGCAACAGCATCTGCTAGTACTAAACGACCTTCAGCATCTGTATTTAAAATTTCAACCGTTTTACCACTGAATGTTGTAATGACATCATCTGGTTTAAATGCATTCGCCAGAAATCATATTGTCTGTTGAACCAATTACGCCCATAACATTCTTGTTTGGTCGTAAGTTCACCGATGATTCGCATCGCACCTAAGAACTGCAGCTGCTCCACCCATATCACCTTTCATGCCAACAATACCTGTTTTAGATTTAAGTGAATAGCCACCTGTATCAAATGTTACACCTTTCCCAACAAAGCTTACAACGTCTTCCCATTTTTCTGTCGCTTGGTATTTTAATGTGATTAAACGTGGTTCTTCTTTTGATCCTTTATTGACCGCGAGAATGGCGCCCATGCCAAGTTCTTCTAGTTGAGCTTTGTCTAATACTTCCACTTCAAAATCATAAAGACTCGCAAGTTCAACCGCATAGTCTGCCAAATTTGTAGCTGTAAGTAAATTTCCTGGTTTGTTGATCAATGTTCGAGCCTCATTGACAGCAGTGGCATAGATTTCTCCTACTTCAAAGCCGGCTACTATTTCATCAATGTCGTTGTTTGTTATAAAACTTACTTGTTCCAAATAAACATCTGCAATATTAGAAGTGGTTTTATAATTTTCCACAATATACGCACCCATATTGATTCCCTCAGCCGCTAGAATGACTGCATCGGTTGCTAGTATTTCTTCCGTTTCAAATGAGTCAACCCAAATGGCAAATGATGTAGTCTTTTGTTCGCGCAGTGCTTTTCCTGTTAACCCAAATGCTTCACGTAATACATCCGGTGCCAAAGTTTTGCGGTTATCTAACCCAACAAAAATAATACGCTTCACATTTGCTTTTGGTTCAAATACAGGAATCTTATTAATCGACTTGGCATCCGTTTTTATATCTCCATCTTTTATCCATTGCTCAAATGGATGTCCAAAAAAATCTAAGAATTGATCCCATCCTAGAACATTATGTTGATTTTTTGATATTCCTACAATGAGTGCATCTGCTGATATTGACTGAAAGGATTGCGGAGCTTTATTGATTTGCATTTCGTACCCTCTTTTCATTTAGTATTATCATTATAACAAACTAACGTACTATACGAAATTTTCTAAATTTGCACAGACTTAAAGGATGAACCATAATCGTCACCTATGTTATATTGAAAATATCAAGTGAAGGCTGAAAGGTGCTGATCATAATGGAACTACTTCACAACACTCCTCTAATTGTCGCTTTACTCGGAATACTCGTTGCACAATTTGTGAAAATTCCTATTCACTTTATTGCAACAAGAGAAATTGATTGGGGACTTTTTACATCAACTGGTGGAATGCCTAGCTCCCATTCGGCTGCCGTCTCAGCTTTAACTACTGCTATTGCATATGAAAATGGACTTTCCTCTCCGCTTTTTGCGGTTTCAGCAATCTTCTCTGTAGTTGTCATGTTTGATGCTAGAGGAATACGATACCAAGCAGGTCAGCAAGCAGTCGTAATTAATCAGATGCGGAAAGACTTTCAAACATTCATCATAAAGGCGAAGGCACTTCCAGATAAAACAAGTGAGGAGAAAATTGAAGATTTAAAAACGCTTCTCGGTCACCGCCCTATCGAAGTATTTTTCGGTTGCCTAACAGGTATTATACTATCCGTCCTCATTTATACCTTTAAGTAAAAAAGCAGTGAGCTAATATATGCTCACTGCTTTTGTTTAAAACATTTGATAACCCATTTTACGTAAAATTTTCATGACAATCCCCGAAATAATTGCACCGACTAATCCACTTGCAAGAATCAAAATATCAGCAGGTTGTAACGATACTAATTTATGTCCTAAAGCACTGAATGCTGTTCCAGCTTTAAAAAAGTAATCTAGGAAACTAACATCATCAACGATGAGGATCACAACAATAGGATATAGGAATGCCATAAACCATGTAGATCGAAGTAACATATTCAATAAGAATCCAATTCCAAAAAACATTACCAAGAATATTAGCATGGATAAGATTAATTGGATAATAGAAAATCCACCTGTCATGTTTGAAACCTCCATTTTCTCTCACATTAGTGTAACTGATTGAGGCATCGCTTTCAACGACTAGGTATAATTTTCTATTTATTTAAAAGAACAATTTATACTCGGTATAACCAAAAATATTATCACTTTCTATTCCTTCTTTAGTTGCTGGCCTTGACTTTAATGGCAAGTCTACTAGTTCATTCAGTAACATTGAAGTGCGAAAGTCTTCTTTTAAAGCTTGTGGTGACATCCAACATACTTCATACAATTCGTCTAGTTGGACTTTAATTTGTTGTTCTTGTGCGTTAGCTGTTAAGTAAAAGATCACCATCGTATCGCTTATATCATTGTGAATAACCCCCGTTCGAATGCCCAGTAGTCCTTGCATCGTTGCTTTGACTCCTGTTTCCTCGAGTAATTCGCGATGGATTGCCTGGTCAATTGTCTCTCCTGGTTTGACAAAGCCTGCTGGCAATGACCACATTCCCTTTAAGACCACCGTAGCGTTTCATCGCAACAAGCCATTCGCCCTTTTCATTTTCTACTAAGCCGGCTGCACCTAGCCAAACTCGTCCTCGTTCTTTCATGCCCACTCTAAATCCCTCCATGTCATGATTTAGTATGTACGTATTTTGAAATTGAAATATAGACAGTTTAAAATTCACTTTTGTGTGGAGTCAACAAACTGTTAGGCATAGCTTATTTAAATATATTCAATTTTCCCTTTTTCCATACCAATTTCATGCCACCCATTAAATAGAGCGCACGATTATCAATCAGCTTTTTCATAATTGCAGCAATTTGCCCAGTCATATCCTTGCCGAATACATTGCCAATTGCGTCCTTATTTCCTAATGAACAGACAGTTCCTTTTAAATTCGGTACAAACGGTTTTGTTTCTTCCCCTTTGATCAATGCAACCAAGTTATCTGAAACTGCCCCTGCTTGTTGTATCGCAATTTGGGCTGTAGTTGGATAAGGGCGTTCTGTTTCTTTATTCATTAAGAAAGCACAGTCACCGACCATGAAAATATCTGGATAACCCGGTACACGTAAATCATCCTCTACTGCTACTCGAGCACGCTTAGATGGTAAATCGGATTGTTCAACGATTTGTGATCCTCGGACACCAGCAGCCCAAACAATAGTACCTGCTTTAATGAATTCAAATTCTTGACCTTTTTTCACTTTGACGCCTTCTTTTGTTGCTTGGACAACAGGGGTGCCAACGGAAAATTCAATTCCTTTTTGGGTTAATACTTTTACTGCATATTTCACTAGTTTTGGCGAGAACATAGGCAATACTGTTGGAGCTGCTTCTATACAAATGATCCGTACTTTTTCTTTAGGAACGCTATTTTCAAGACACACCTCTGGAATCTTATTTGCTAATTCTCCTAAGAATTCGATTCCTGTAAATCCTGCTCCACCAACAATAATGGTAAGCAAAGAATCATCCTTAACCGATTCCTCTTGAGAAGCCCACTTAGCAAATTGTGTATGAATGTGATCTCTGATTTTACGTGCATCATTTACATTTTTAATACCAAAAGCATATTTGTCTAATCCTTCGATACCGAATGTTTCCCCTTCAAAACCAAGTCCTACAACTAAATAGTCGTAAGATAATTCACCTTTGTTTGTAATCACTTTTCTATTTTGGATATCAAGTTTTTCAACGGTTTCTTCTGTAAATAGGATGTTGTCATTTAAAATATCATTGATTTCATATTGAACTTGTTCAGGTTTTAAAGTTCCAGCACATGCTTCATGTAACCAAGTGGTTTCATAGTGATATGAGTTTTTGTTTACAAGGGTAATATCAGCCTCTTCTTTTCTTAGCTTTCTTTGTAAGTGAACAGCTGTCATTAAGCCACCGTACCCTGCTCCTACTATTAAAATTTTCGGTTTACTCACAAAATCAGACCACCTTTAACTGGGTATTATCTTATCTTTATTATAGATGCAGTACAAATTATACTTGATATTTAAAAAGCCTCCTCAAATAGTGATGTTTAAAACAGACTATCGAGGAAGCAAGATATACATACTATTAATTTTTAAATGATTCTAGCATTCTTCCGGTGTACCAGCAACTTTTGCTGTTCTAAATGAAGAGCCACAGCCACATGAAGCGATTGCGTTTGGATTTTCAATTGTGAATCCACCGCCCATTAGGGATTGTTTAAAATCAATTGTAGTTCCTCGAAGAATTGGTGCATCCTCGCTTGAAACAATAATTTTCAAGCCATGTTCTTCAAATAGCTCATCATTTTCTTGTTTTTCACGGTCGAAGCCCATTGCATATGAAAGGCCGCTGCAGCCGCCGCCTTTTACGGCAACTCGTAAATAAGAGCCCTCTTCATCATTGTTACGCATCATTTCTTGGATGTGAAACGCAGCAGCTTCTGTAATTTCGACTACTTGTGTCATACGTATCCACCTCTTTCTTATCATTATCATATCAATTTTCGGTCTTTGAGTAAAATTGAAATGCTCACAAAAAATATCAATTTCTTTTTTAGTTTAATATGATATAATTTGCCTATATTCATCATCTGAAATGGGGCTATTGTTATGGAGCTTTCTCCTTATTATGAAAAACAAGTTGAATGCATTCATTGTAAAAAGAAGTTTAAATCAATGAAAGTAAGATCTAATTTCGTCAAAGTTAAAGAAAACACAAGTGATTTTCAACCAATATACGAAAATGATGTAACTCCTTTTCTTTATAATGTGTTCGTTTGTGAACATTGTGGCTTTTCATTTACTGAAGATTTCACCAAATATTTTGCTCCTGGTACAAAAGAAGCAATCAACGAGAAAATTACTTCCCAATGGAAAAAACATGATTTTTCTGGAGAACGCACTATTTCTGATGCCTTTCAAGCCTATAAACTTGCACTTGTTTGTGGGAATCTAAAGAAAGAAAAGCATATTACACAAGCTGGACTTGCATTACGCATAGCATGGCTCTATCGTACATTGCAAAAGACAGAGCAAGAAATGAGATTTATGGAGATTGCTAGAGAACAATATTTAGAAGCGTATTCAGCAGAAGATTATATTGGAACATCTATGAGTGAAATACGTGTGATTTATTTAATCGCAGAATTATCTCGTCGCATTGGTGATCGCGAACAAGCGATTCGATATTTCTCTCGAGTCATCGAAAAACAACGTTTGTTCAATGAACCTAAAATTATTGAAATGGCAAAAGACAGTTGGCAACAAATGCGGTATGAAAAGGAATCAGTAGCTAATTAAGCTTTTCATTTTAATTTCATGTAAAATAAAAATAGCTGTCCTCGAAATAGTTTATTGCTATTTTAAGGACAGCTTTATTATATAGATTAAAATACTTGTTCTACTTCTACAACGCCTGGTACTTCTTCTAATAGTGCGCGTTCGATACCAGCTTTTAAAGTGATAGTTGAACTTGGGCAGCTACCGCATGCTCCTAGTAAGCGGAGTTTAACAACACCATCTTCTACATCTACTAATTGGCAATCTCCTCCATCACGAAGAAGGAATGGGCGTAATTTATCTAAAACTTCTTGAACTTGAGCTAGCATATCATCTTGTACATTTTCTGTCATTACTATCGACTCCTTTCTCTATAATCATTATAATGTCTATAAGGTAAAAAATCCATTATAGAAATGCGAGGCTGAAAGATTTGGTAAATGATACAATTACAATCGAAATTTACGGAGCCAATGTACATATGTGCAAGTTGCGTAAATGCACCATCTTCAAAAGACACTTATGAATGGCTTCAAGCAGCAATTGATCGCAAATATTCAAAACACCAATTATACTATCACTTATATCGATATAGAACAGCCAATTGAGAATGAAGAACATCAAAAATGGGCTCAAACGAGTGATCGATGATGAATTCTTTCTATCCACTTGTTACTGATTAATGGAGAAGTCATTGGTGAGGGCTACATTCAGTTAAAACCTGTATTCCAAGCACTAGAACGTCATGGCTTTCAAACTTTAGCATAAGGTGAGTTCCATATTTATTAAAAAAACTAGAGCATTTAAGCTCTAGTTTTTTTAATTAACCATTATGGCGTTTGTACATCCACAGTAATCCTGATTTCATCAAACGAGCGATTCGACCTGTAACAGTTGTGTCGCCTAAGTAAACGAAGCCTTGTTTCTTACCAAGAGCTCCCATAAAGCCTTTTAATTTAATTTCAGGCATTTTTTCTGGAAGTGCTTCGATTGCTCCATTGTAGTTTTAATACTTTTACAATATGTTCAGCTTGTTCTTCTGCAAGTTGTGCACTAGGACCAAATTGAGAAGCGGCACAGTCGCCCACTATAAACACATGTGGATCACTTGGCAAGCTCATATATTGAGTAACCGCAACACGACCACGTTCCATCTCAAGGCCTAATTCACGGACAACCTTCACTGGTCGGATCCCTGCAGTCCAAACAACTGCATCCACTTCAATTTTTTCTTCGTGGTTATAAAGAACTGTATCTTCTACTTTTGTTATATTAGAATTCGCAATGATTTCTACATCATTATTCTCAAACCATTTTTTCACGTATTTACTAAGACGTTCTGGGAAGTCTTTTAAAATACGTGCACTACGGTCAAATAATTTAATCTTAAGATCAGTACGACTTTCACGTAATTCACTAGCAAGTTCGATTCCACTTAAACCTGCTCCAACAATACCAACTGTTGAACCTGAAGGTAATCCAGCTAAATCATTATACGTAACCCGAGATTGAGCCATTGATTGAATACTATATGTAAATTCATCTGCTCCTGGAACGTTGTGATAATTATCTTCACATCCAAGACCAATTACTAAATCATCGTATTCAACGTTTGTACCATTATCTAGATGTACGACCTTGTTTTTTAAATCAATATTTTCAATTTCTCCGAAAACAGTTGAAAGTCTTTCATGTTCAGGAAACTTTACACGAATTTCTTTTTCAGGTGTTGTTCCTGCAGCCAACGCATAAAATTCTGTTTTTAAACTATGGAATGGTGCACGATCCACTAATGTAATTTGTAAATCATCTGGTATATTATTTGGTAATAAGCGAAGTAATACGCGCATATTGCCGTATCCTCCACCTAGTAGGACTAGGTTTCTCATAGCAATCTCCTTTTTAACAAATTCGACACATTGATTCTATCCTTAACGAGTATAAGCTGATTGTGATAAGTTTCACAATATGTTTGTGAAACTTATCACAAAATAAAAGTAGATTATTGAATCAAGTAGAAAAATTGACGAATAAAAAAAATAATAGTAGGATTCGAAGGGAGAGGTGACGTTTTATGAATCCACTTGTTGAATTTTGCGTCAGCAATTTAGCAAACGGCTCCCAAGAAACTTTTGAAGTGCTTGAAAAAGATCCAAATATAGATGTTCTAGAATATGGCTGTTTAAGTTATTGCACCAGATGCTCAAACTCCTTGTATGCACTTGTAAACGGTGAATTGGTTGAAGCTAATTCAAGTGAAGAGCTAACCAAAAAAATTTATCAATTCATTGAAGAAAATCCTTTGTTTTAAAAAAAGACCTTTTCAGTCTTAGTATGACTGAAAAGGTCTCTTTTAATTACTCATTTCATAATAATTCTTTAAGTGTTTCTACCGCATAGGTCGAAGGGATATCTTTTGCTTGTACGTCTTCTGCTCTTGTAACACCTGTATTGACATGCAATGTATCAATCCCATAATTGATTCCACAAAGAATATCTGTGTCGTAATTATCCCCAATCATCAACATTTCTTCTTTTTGCAAATCTAAACTGTTGACGAATAATATCGAGCATATGAGGAGCTGGCTTACCTATATACACTGGAGCCACACCGGTAACAGCATGTAGCATTTCTGAAATGGCTCCATTACCTGGTGCGAATCCAAATTCTGTAGGATATTTTATATCAGCATTTGTCGATACAAATGCTGCACCATTTTCTATTGCGTAACTTGCGTCTGCTAGCATTTGGTAAGTCAATTCTGTATTCAGTGCCTTGTACTAAAACATCCGGATGTTCTGTTACAATCTTCATACCCTCATCAAGTAAAGCTTCTGTCAAGACCATCTCCTCCTAAAACTTTCACAGTTTTGTTTGGAAATTGCATGGCAATATACTTAGCCGTTGCAATTGCAGAAGTCATGATATGGTCCTTTTTTGCTTCAATCCCCATTTTATGCAATTTTTGTTGAACTTGTTGACTTGTCATTTTGGCATTATTGGTTGCAAAAAAAGGTTCAATTCCTTGCTCTTGAAGATACTTGATAAATTGCTTTGTCTCTGTAATCGGTTCCAATCCTTTATAAACTGTGCCATCAAGATCAAAGCAATACGCTTTGTATTTTTTCATTATTGTTCCTCAGGGATAAAGGCAGATACTGGGCCCAACTCATTTGTTAAATAATCATGTACACGTTGGAGAAAATTCTTTAATAGCAGTTAAATTATTGTTTAAAACTTGTACAACTTCTTCATCGTTCACTTCTAAAATGTCACGTACAAGACCACGGCGTAAGGCTGATTAACTGCTTTTAATGGTTGGTCCATCTCAGTGGGTAATGACTTTTTCGTCCACTAAAATATCAATAATGTCTTCATAGCTACCAGGATCACGCATGATAAATCCATCAATCATGGAGTTACCAACATCAATAATCGATTCAATTAATATATTACGCAATACGTTCAACAGCTAATTTATGAACATCATCTACTTAGCCAATCATCTGTTTGTTCAAAAGTTTCGATAATAGAATCCATATATTCAAGGTTATTTGTAATTTTTTTTCGGTCAACAAAATACACTTGTACTTCCTCCATTCGAATTATAAAGGTTGATACTTCTTTCTCTTCTATAGTACCATATCTTTAGTATTGGAAGGAGATTCGAACAAAATGGAGAGATTTTTCTTATATGATGATGTAGAAGATAACAAAACAAGATTTGTCAGTTTTACGGGCGAATAACTAACGCTATGATTTAGCCATATTACAAAGTGGTCGATCTTATGGCAAAATATTGGTTCTTGATATGCAACATAACCGTTCTGCCATTTTAGGATCGGATGATTTAGATGAACCTGGATATTTAGAATCTGTCTACAATCGTACTCCATGAAAGAAGCACAGGAAATACGAGAATATCTATATGAAATTATGAGTTAATCCAAAAAAACATCGAGAGAGCTTATAACTGCTCTTGCTCGATGTTTTTTTGTTGTTCTGATTCTTCGTTCGGTGTAGCATCTTGAGCTGCTTCAAGATTCTCATTCTTAGCTTGTTCTTGGCTTTCATCGCTAACTTCTTCGACAGCATTTTCAGCCTGTTCAACTACTTTTGGTGCTTTTCCGCTTTTCTTCAACACGAAATAGGAACATCCAAAATTACAATACTCATATATATAGTCCTGTAATGTACTAATTTTTGTATCAAAAGATGCTTTTTGGTTCTTGTCTTCATAGAAACCTTTTAATCGAAGCTGACCATAACCCCAGTCTCCCACGATATAATCGTATTTGGATAAAATATCACTAAACCGTGTTTTAAAGTCCTCTTCTTTGAAACCCTTCTTGACATTTACAATTAGTTCATACACATACTGATCTGCAATAATCATTTGATCACCATCCAATTGTCATGGGTGATTACGCATTTTCGCCGATTGCTTGTTTTTGTTTTGTCGCAGCATTTACTTGTTCATCGGCATGGTAACTACTACGTACTAGTGGACCTGCTTCACAATGTTTGAAGCCTTTAGACATGGCAATTTTACGTAGTTTACCAAATTCAATCGGTGAATAATATTTCTTAACTGGTAAATGTTTTTTTGTCGGTTGTAGATATTGCCCAATTGTCATGATATCCACATTATTTGCGCGTAAATCATCCATTACTTCGATAATTTCTTCTTCCGTTTCACCAAGACCAATCATTAATGATGATTTAGTCGGAACATCCGGTTGCATTTCTTTTGCACGACGCAAAAATTCTAAAGAGCGGTCATAAGTTGCACGTGCGCGAACTCTTGGTGTTAAACGGCGAACTGTCTCTATATTATAATTCAAAATATCTGGTTTTGCATCCATCAAAATTTCTAAGTTTTCTTTTATCCCACCCATATCTGAAGGTAACACTTCGATGGATGTAAATCGATTTTCCAGCGAGTTAACCCAACAGTTTCAGCTAAAACGCCTGCCCCGCCGTCTTTTAAATCATCACGTGCTACTACTGTGATGACTACATGTTTTAAATTCATAAGTTATAGGGGATCTGCAACTCGTTCAGGTTCTGCCAAATCTAGCTCGTTTGGAAGGCCCGTTTTAACTGCACAAAATCGACATGCACGAGTACAAACATCACCTAAAATCATAAATGTTGCAGTACGACGTTCACCCCCAGCATTCGTGAATATTCGGACATTTCGCTTCCTCACAAACCGTATGTAAATTCTTTTCCCGCATTAGTTTTTTTAAACTTTTATATTCTTCATTTGTATTTAGTTTAATTTTAAGCCAATCCGGTTTTCTGATATGCTCTTCTTTAGTAGGTTTACATGATGTCACAATACTCAGCTCCCATCAAATAAGTAAATTATTAAATCTAGTACTGTTGTCAATGTATCATATTCAAAGGTTTCCCACAACCTCAGAGTTTAAATGAAACTCGGTTATGGAGCTTTTGTAGGATTGGTCTTGATTTGGTATTGGGACCTCTATGGAAGGTTGCGTTTCCCCATCTTTTGAATAGATATATGGAACATTTCCTTTTAGATGGCAGATTGCTACTGGTAATTTCTGCTCTACTGTAGCGGACTTGATGGAAAAGGAACATATTTGTACATTAACGGTTGATCGAACACTTAACTGTACTAAGCATTGTTGATGCCGAATTCTGTAATTTCTCTTTCTGCGTTCACATCAACGTTCCCAATAACGTGAAAGCGAATTCGAATTTCGGCCCTAAGTTTCCTAATAAGGGCAAACCTGTTGCTTGCCCAAGTGGTACATAAAACACAATCCCACCATCTTGTTCCATAGCACCTGTATCATATTCAATTTCTTCATTCTTAGGCAAATAATCTAAGTTACCTCTTTCAGCTTCTTCTAAATGAGATTGTACTAGGGTTTGCGTTTCTGACATGATTCGAGTAATCACTTCAGTATTTAAATTAGAGTCTACAAGCCCCTGATTATTCCGTTTTTTGGTTCAACACTTTGAATCACTTCATTACTATCTAAAACATTTGAAGTTCTTGAATTAATGGCTTTACTAATTACATAAGAGGCAATTTTGTTTGTTTCCACTTCTGCGTATTGCATAAATGTAGGCAAAAGCCTAACATTGATGAAATAAAAAAGTATTGCTATTGAACCTACCAAACTAACCATTAATACCGGTAAAAGACGTGCTTTTTACGTGCATATAATTGTTTTTTCTTCTTCATTAGTCGCAAAATAATACCTCCTAATCATTCTTATGATTAGGAGGCTGTCATTATTCGACGTGATCGAGGTAATCAACTTCAACTTTGTCTACGAAAATATTCTTTTCTTCTGATAATAAAATCTCATATGTAGCTTTTATCATTTCGCCGTTTTCTTCAAAGATTCGAACCCAAGGTCTCTCTGTCCATTCTCTATTTTGCTTACTAACAATCCCTCTACGGCCATCTGAAAGTAATAGGACACTTCCATTCGGATAGTAGGCAACCAGCGCCTGAAAGCATTTACGACCTTTTCATCATATAAAGTGCCGCTTCCCTCTTTGATGATTTCCATTCCTCTTGAAGGAAGCATTTATCGCGATATACACGATTTGATGTCACCGCATCAAATACATCTGCTACCGCAATAATCTTCGCATATGGATGGATTTCAAAGTCTAATAACCCTCTTGGATATCCACTACCATCTAATCGTTCATGATGTTGAAACGCACAATGTGCAATAATAGCGATATTTATGTAAGTTTCGCAATACATCAAAACCATAATTCGAATGCAATTTCATCGTTTCATATTCATCATTTGTCAGGCGACCAGGTTTTTTTAGAATTTCTTGTGGAACCATCATTTTCCCAACATCATGCAGGATTGCGCCAATACCAATTTGTCTAATCTTTGATGCACTATAATGCATTTCTTTCGCAATAGCTATTGCATATACCGCAACTTGAAATGAATGTTGATAGATGTAATTATCATAAAGGAAAGCATCACTCAATACGGTTAAGATTTCTTTACTATTCTTGATATAGTCGAACAAGTCATCAATAATAGTTACAAAATGTTTTGATTGTTTTCAAGACAATATGTAACTTCTTTTCCTTTCAAATGCTTTACTGAATTAAATGAAGATGTTATTTGATCGATTTGTTTTCGTACAGCTGTTGGAACAGTCTCTATTATTTCAATATCAGTTGAGATTTTATCATCAATATATACATATTGTACATTTAATTGTTGTAAACGCTGGATATGTGTTCAGACACTTTTACACCTTTTTGTAACAATGGTCTTCAGCTTCATTCCAAATGGTCTTTCCTATTACCATGCCCGCTTGTATCGCCTTTGTTGAGATCAACCGCATGCCTTATTTCCCAATCATCTAATATAACAAAATACCTATTCCTTTAAATCACTCTTATTACTTTTACTATAATCTTGTCCATATGAAATCAGGATATCACGTAAAAACTGAGGTAACAAGTATGTTTTTGGTAAATTTTTAAAATGGGGAAAGAAGTATCCAAAGGTAAACATATCTAATGTTACTAACTTGTAATTTTGGGTATCGTTAGCTTTCTTGCCATTTATCATTAGCTCTCCAAATGAATTAAGTGAACATCCATATGTTAAGATTTTACCAAGGACTAACCCTCTAAATCCAAGCCCTTTTAATTCGGTTCTTGGCCAATCTATAGATTGTTCTGAAAGCTTTAGTGTTTCTTTCAATTCTTGACCATTGATTTCAATGATACAAGCATTGATTGGATGTGGAAGCATTGATGTACATCAAATGCAGTAACCATTCCTTTTGGTAAATCTCGTAAGAAAATACCTGCATTGAACATGGCACAATCTGCTTGCGAGAATTCCAATAGTCCTTTCGCAAAAAACGCGAAAGTCAGAATGATGGTACCACTCTTTATTTAAATAATAATCTGCTTCAAATGCAGGATGGTTCAGTAGTGCCTTTCCCTTTTTCAATCAATTCCTGATTAAATTGTTCTTCACCTTCTGCAGCTGGTAATTCGGATGTGCTATAAAGCTCCGTCTTTTCTTATCAATGCTTTTTTGCTCACAATCAAAATGGATTTCGGTATGCCCAACGTATAGGCCGAATTTTCCTCCACCCGTTAATAATGTGTTGCCAACTAGTTTTCCTTCGTGTAACACATGATGTGTATGAGAACCAAAAATCACATCGATTTGAGGACATAAGACGGCTAGCTCTTCATCCATATTGATACCTAGATGTGACATGCAAACAATAATATCAACCAATGGATGTATTTCTTTTGCAATTTCTTGTATTACAGGTAGTGGATCTTCCATTGTCCAACCAAGCGGTTCATAATAAGTTCGATACTCTGCTGTTGCTGCAATCACGCCAATTTTTGTGTCCATTTTGTGTTTTATAAATTTTATATCGTTTAGCCCAGTCTGGAATTTTATTGCCCTCTTTTAAATTGGCTACGATGACATCAAATTGAGCTTGGTCATACAACTCATCTAAATTTGCCTTTGATAGTGTAATCCCTTCATTATTGCCAATTGTGACTGCATCATATAGCCCAGCATTTAATAATGGTATATTCCCTTTTCCTAATGTCGCTTCAGTATATACATGTGAGCGATCTATAAAATCCCCGATATCGAATATATAGCAACTATCCCCTACTTCTTCATGCCATTTCTTTCTATCAGTCAATAACTTTTGAATACGTGGCCAATATCCGAAATGACTATGTAGATCATTTGTATGATATAAATGGATTGTTTCTATCATGATGACACCTCATTTTCGCTTTAGAATAATCCTTCATAGACGGAGCGTATCCCAAGTAGCAATAATATAATACGTAATAAGAGTACTAATGTAGTTGAATTTATTTTTTTATTTAATGCAGCACCGATTTTTGCACCAATATAAGCTCCTGGTATGACTGGAATTGTATAAGCCCTAGGAATATGCCCAAGATAAATATGGCTTGCAGAATTTATGATGGAAGATAAGAATACCATGAACATAGAAGTTGCAACAGCAACATGCGGTGGAAATCCAAATAGGATAATCATAGCAGGAACAATCATCGAACCCCCACCAATTCCAAATAACCCGGACGCCATACCGATTAAAAAGGTCAGTAAAATGGCAAACCATATAGGATAACCATATATATAATTTTTGTCATCTTTTGGATCATAAAAAGTATGTTGTTTGACCATGTTTTATAAACCATTGTACAGGTTTTACATGGTCACGAATAAGTAATATGATTGCTAAAATAATAAGTAATATACCAAAGTATAAGTTAAATGAGGGTAAATCTATTCCTTTGTTAATATACGCGCCTAAAATCGTACCTGGTACACTACCTAAAAAGAAGATGAACCCACTTTTATAATCAACTGTTTTCGATTTCATATAGGATAGTGTAGAAGCTAAACCTGTTGCAATCATCATAATAACAGATAGCCCTACAACTTTTTGCGGTGTTATTTCAGGCATCATCCCAAGAGTCAGTCCTATAAACAATGTAGCAGGAACTAAAATGGCTCCTCCTCCAAGACCTACAAGTGCACCGATAATCCCTGAACAGACACCAATGATTAATAGTAAAATATACTCCATCTCTATTCTCCTTCAAAAAAATCTAGTTGTTTTGGAGATAAATCATGATATTCAATTCCTAACATCTTCTGTAAGGTCTTCGCATTCGCAGCTGCATGATGACCAGAGTTGTTATTAAACAATACATAAACATCCTTCGTAGTGTCTTGAAGTTTCGTTACCGTTTCTTTTAAGCTAGCTAATTCTTCTTTTGTATAATCATATAAGAAACGAACTTCTCTCCATCGTTCGTTATTGCCAGGATTACGCCAGCCATGTACATTTCTGCCATGAATACGGAATAAAACTTGATCTCCCGTTGTTATTGGAACAAGTGGTACAGAACCCTCTCCAGCTTGAGGCTCATCACAAACTGTATGAAATAGCCCCTGTTGTCTTAAAAACTGTAATGTTCCATCCATATATTTTGCGCTGTACCATGTACGATTTCGAAACTCAATTGCTACAGGAAATTCTGTAAGCTGCTGTTTTATATAACGAATATACTGTACATTCTTTTGCTGACAATCAAACCAAGGTGGAAATTGGACAAGTACGAATGCTAATTTTCCCATCTTCTTGAATATATGTATAGACTCTTTAAATGCTTCAAACATCTCTTGTCTAGTATTGTATGGATTTTCATCACGTAAATGCCCCGTCATGCCCTGATAGGCTTTAACTACAAATTGAAAATGTTCTGGCGTTTCATTAATCCATTTTTGGACATTTGAAGGAGAAGGAATGGCATAAAATGATGTATCCAATTCAACCACCGGAAAGTGTCCACTATAGTCGAAAAGTTTGTCTTTTGTAGACGAAGTTTTACTGTACAAATCTGGATGATCTCCCCATCCCGTTAAGCCGATATGGATCATAAAATCCCTCCAATTTGATAATATTATCATCATATCATAGCATGAAGATATTGAGCTATATCATAAGGATTGTTTTCGTTTAATATTGATAAGGATAAGCTGTAGGATACTGGAAAACTATTTTAATACTAATTTAGTTTATAGAATGCAAACAATGAGAGCATCTTCAACATCCGCGATTTAAGAGGAAACATCCGCGATTTAGAATCAAAATTTCCGTGGGGTACTAACTATTGAATATATCCGTCAAAATCATTCCGACGAATTACCTCTATTAACAAGTATAATAGCGTATAATACCAAGTCATACAAGTGATAATTTGAAACCAAATCGTAAAGACAATCATAATCTTTTTGATCGTACATATATAGGAAAACCTGGTTGCATGGCGTATTTTAATTTTGGTTGTTATCTTGTATATCATTTATGATATTTATAAATAGATTGTGGTTATTGAGATTCATGTGTAGTTGTCATAAATTATTAGTACAAATCAAAAAAGAGATATAACTGCAAAATATTATCTGCAGTTTATATCTCTTCTAACTGATCTCAATTAATAACTGTTCCAAAGCCGATTAAATAACCATCTAAATCACGAATTGCAAACTCGCGTAACCTTTCACCCTCAATTTCTCTTACTTTTGGATAATAGGCAAATAGAGCTCCGTGCAATTTTGCATCTTTAAATAATTTATCTAGTCGTTCTGTATCTTCCATATAACTAAATACATTCCACAAATTCCGATTCGGCTTTACGTCTTCAATTTTTTCCGCTTGTATTAACTTAATGGCTAAACCGCAATCCTCGCGGTAAAGAATACCTTCCACTTCCTGACAGCTTAATACTGTTTGATAAAAAAGCTTTGATAATTCTATATCCGAAACTAGTAATACACTCACGGATGACATTACATGCATAGGAAAAGATACACCTCATTGTATAAAGTTCATAACACAGTTCTGAATAGTCAGAACACTATTTTTCTATTATATTTTACCATGCTTTTCTTGTGTATTATATATATTTCTAGAAAAAATGCAAAAAACTCAGAAATTATTCTACATGATTCTAGAAATTCTTCACCTTTTTGTCAGATTAAGTATTTCTTAAAGCTGCTTTATACATTTATTCAATTTTAACTTTCCTCTTAATCCTATCCCTAAATAAGTTCCTAAATAAACAACGGTAAACCATTGCCTTTTTATATTTTTGTCATTCCAATAGAAAATTTCTTAAAACCTAGTTCTTTATAATAGTGCTCCAAACTTTCCACACACATTAATTGAGGAATGACTTTCTGTTGTTCACAATGTGCGATTATTCGGTTCAATATTGCTTTGCCAATTCCCTTTGACTGATAGCTTGGCAATACACATACACCACATATTATTGCTGTAATCACACCATCGGAAATAACACGTCCCATCCCAACTAATTGTTGTTGATCAAAAGCATATACTGCGTACCAACTCTGTTTACACATTTGTTCTAAATCATGAATGTTTAATTTAAGCGAATTCCATCCTAACGATTCGTATATTTTCAATAACTCTCCAAAATTTTCAGGTGGCTGTATCGTATAAACAATCTGATTCGTCACATAAATACCTCCTAAATATATATTGGATATTGTTGGCGAATTGTTACCTATTTAATCTGAAGAAAATTTTATTCCACGCCAAAGTAAATTATGTCCACGATGATGACAACTTAAGTCTAATTATTAATTAGTAAAAAATGCTTTTATGGATTTTGATTAAGTATGTAACAAATAAGCACTAAAAAAAGAAGACGAACTTTAGAGGTTCGCCTTCTTTTTTAAAAGATTAAATCAATTCGATATATTGGTGGATTAAAAAGTTTTTTACTTTATTAACCAATAGAACCTTCCATTTCGAATTTGATTAAACGGTTCATTTCAACTGCATATTCCATTGGAAGTTCTTTTGTGAATGGTTCGATAAAGCCCATTACGATCATTTCTGTTGCTTCTTGTTCAGAAACACCGCGGCTCATCAAGTAGAATAATTGTTCTTCAGACACTTTAGAAACTTTTGCTTCGTGTTCAAGAGAAATTTGGTCATTATTCACTTCGTTGTATGGAATTGTATCAGAAGTTGATTGGTTATCCATGATTAGCGTATCACATTCAACATTTGCACGAGCATTCGTTGCTTTTTTACCAAATTTCACGTTACCACGGTATGTTACGTTACCGCCGTGTTTTGAAATGGATTTAGAAACGATTGTTGAAGAAGTGTTTGGTGCTAAGTGAATCATTTTCGCACCAGTATCTTGGTTTTGGCCACGGCCAGCAATTGCAATTGATAATGTCAAACCACGAGCGCCTTCGCCTTTTAAGATACATGCTGGGTATTTCATTGTAAGTTTAGAACCGATGTTACCATCAATCCATTCCATAGTAGCATGTGCATCACATGTTGCACGTTTAGTAACTAAGTTAAACACGTTGTTTGCCCAGTTTTGGATTGTAGTGTAACGGCAATATGCATCTTTTTTGATGAAGATTTCTACAACAGCACTGTGAAGAGAGTTTGTTGAATAAACTGGCGCTGTACATCCTTCTACATAGTGTACGCTTGCACCTTCATCAACAATGATTAAAGTACGTTCAAATTGTCCCATATTTTCAGAGTTAATACGGAAGTAAGCTTGAAGTGGTGTTTCAAGAGTGACACCTTTTGGAACGTAGATGAAAGAACCACCTGACCAAACTGCTGAGTTTAATGCAGCAAATTTATTGTCATTTGGTGGGATTACTTTACCAAAGTATTCTCTGAAAAGATCTTCATTTTCACGTAGAGCTGAGTCAGTATCTTTGAAAACGACACCTAAATCTTCAAGTTCTTGTTTCATATTGTGGTAAACTACTTCAGATTCATATTGAGCAGATACACCAGCAAGGTATTTTTGTTCTGCTTCAGGAATACCTAATTTATCGAAAGTTGCTTTGATTTCAGCTGGCACTTCATCCCAAGATTTTTGAGTTGCTTCAGATGGTTTTACATAGTAAGTAATTTCATCGAAGTTAAGTGCAGATAAATCGCCACCCCATTGTGGCATTGGTTTTGAATAGAAAATGTCCAATGATTTTAGACGGAAATCTAACATCCATTGTGGCTCTTTTTTCATATTAGAAATTTCTTTAACGATTTCAGGAGTAAGCCCACGTTCTGTACGGAAAACGGATACGTCTTTATCATGGAATCCATACTCGTAATCGCCAATTTCAGGCATTTGTTTAGCCATTTTTTCTCCTCCGTTCTTAAGATTATGTCTATTATAAGTTTGATTCTTTAATTCCTTTTTCCATTGCTTTCCAAGAAAGTGTTGCACATTTAATACGTGCTGGGAATTGAGAAACACCTGAAAGTGCTTCTACATCTCCAAGGTCAAGTGAATCATCATGTTCGTGACCTAGCATCATTTCTGAGAAGACTTGCGCTAATTCTACAGCTTCTTTTGTTGTTTTACCTTTAATCGTTTCTGTCATCATAGAAGCAGAAGACATTGAGATGGAGCAACCTTCACCTTCGAATTTTGCATCGACAACAACGCCATCTTCTACTTGTAATGATAAATGGATACGATCTCCACATGTAGGGTTATTCATATCAATTGATACATTTGAATCATCGATTACACCTTTGTTACGTGGCTTTTTATAGTGATCCATAATGACTGAACGATATAATTGGTCTAGTTTATTCATTGACATCAGCAAAATACTCCTTCGCTTTTAGCAACGCTTCAACAAGTCGATCAATATCTTCTTCAGTATTATAAATATAGAAACTTGCGCGAGCTGTTGCTGTACATTCAAGCCATTTCATCAATGGTTGTGCACAATGGTGTCCTGCACGCACAGCTACACCTTCCATATCAAGTACTGTAGCAACATCATGTGGATGAACGCCATCAATATTGAAAGTAATAAGTCCAGAACGTTTCTTTGGATCATGAGGACCATAGATTGAAACGCCATCAATAGCACTTAGTTTTTCCATTGCGTAACTAGATAATTTTTGTTCATGTTCGATAATATTCTCCATACCAATCTCTTCTAAGAAATCGATAGCAGCACCTAAACCGATTGCTCCTGCAATATTAGGGGTACCACCTTCAAATTTCCAAGGAAGATCAGCCCATGTTGATTCATATAAACCAACAGTACTAATCATTTCACCACCAAATGCAAGTGGTTCCATGTTTTCTAGGAGTTCTTTTTTACCGTATAATACCCCAATACCTGTTGGTCCACACATTTTATGACCAGAGAATGCTAGGAAATCACAATCTAAATCTTGTACATCCGTTTTGAAATGAGGTACGCCTTGTGCTCCATCAACAACCATATAAGCACCGTGTGCATGAGCTACTGCAGCAATTTCTTTAATAGGATTTACAGTCCCTAATACATTAGATGCAAATGCGATCGAAACGATTTTAGTTTTGTCAGTAATCGCTTCTTTTACTTTGTCCATAGATAATGTGCCATCGGGGTTCATATCAATATATTTAAGTGTAGCATTTTTTACTTTTGCTAATTGTTGCCATGGAATTAAGTTAGAGTGATGTTCCATGTAAGTAATGACGATTTCGTCGCCTTCTCCTACATTTGCACGACCAAAACTTGCAGCAACCATATTTAAACTAGCAGTTGTACCTCTAGTGAAAATAATTTCTTCAGTTGAATTCGCATTGATAAACTTACGAACTTTTTCACGAGCGCCTTCATAAGCATCAGTTGCACGATTTCCTAATGTATGCACACCACGGTGAACATTAGAATTTTCGTATTCATAGTATTTTTTGACAGCTTCTAAAACTTGAATAGGTTTTTGCGTAGTAGCTGCACTATCTAGATAAACTAATGGATGACCATTTACTTCTTGATTTAAAATTGGAAAATAGCTTCGAATATCGGTTTTAATCATTAGCGAACTTTCCTTTCAATGACCTCCGTCAGTTGTTTTCTAACACCTTCGATAGGTAATTTATTGACAACTGGCGCAAGGAATCCATGGATTATTAATCGTTCAGCTTCTGCTTTTGAAATACCGCGGCTCATTAAATAATACAATTGAACTGGATCCACACGACCAACAGAAGCAGCGTGTCCTGCTGTTACATCATCTTCATCAATTAATAGAATTGGGTTTGCATCACCACGAGCATCTTTGCTTAACATAAGAACGCGTGATTCTTGTTCAGCATCTGCTTTTGTAGCACCATGCTCAATTTTACCAATACCATTGAAAATAGCGCGAGATGAGTCTTTCATAACACCGTGAGTTAGGATATAACCATTTGAAGCTTTACCCCAGTGTCTAACTTCTGTTGTGAAGTTTTGACTTTGTTCTCCACGACCAACTACTACAGATTTTGCATCTGCATAAGAGCCGTCGCCTTTTAAGTATGTGATATTTTCAGAAATTGTATCGCTATCATTCATAAGACCAAGAGCCCAATCTACTGTTGCATCACGATGAAGAATAGCACGACGATTTACATAAGTAGTGAAACCTTTTGCTAGTACGTCTACAGCCCCAAAAGTTACTTTCGCGTTATCATCAACGATTACTTCTGCAATAATATTAGCTTGACCTTTTGCTTCATCGATAGTAGAAAGATAGTTTTCTACATATGTTACTTGGCTATTTGCTTCAGCAACGACGATTACATGGTTATACAATGATGCATCTGCATTATCGTGTAGGAAAACAGCTTGAATTGGTTCTTCTACAATAACGTTTTTAGGTACGTATACAAACACGCCGCCATTTACTAATGCTGCATGTAAAGCAGTTAGTTTATGTTGGTCTACTTGTACGCCTTCAGTCATAAAATATTTTTGTACAAGATCGCTATGTTCGCGAGCTGCTGTAAAAATATCTGTCATAATGACACCTTGAGAAGTTAATTCTTCTGATAGTTTTAAAAAGGCTGGTGTATTGTTGTGTTGAATATACACATTTTGTTGACCTTCAGCATCAACAATCGCTTTTACTTCTTCAGGAAGTTCTTCAAGTGTTGCAAAAGGTGTACTATCTACTACAAGGCTTGGAAATTCTGTGAAGTTCCATTTTTCTACATTTGTTTTATCTGGTTTAATCATTGGTAGTGTATCAACGTTCGCTAATGCACGTTCACGAAGCTCAGTCAACCAACTAGGTTCATTGTTAGCTTCAGAGAAAGAGCGTACATCTTGAGCGGTTACTGATAATTTTGTTTCAACCGTCATGTTTGCTCGTCCTCCCTATTATGCTTCTTGTCCTGATGTTTCTTCGACTTCGTCTTCGATACCTAGTTCCTTTTTAACCCAATCGTAACCTTCAGCTTCAAGTTTTTGAGCTAATTCTTCGCCACCTGATTTAACGACACGACCTTGCATCATTATGTGTACGTGGTCTGGTTTAATATAGTTAAGTAGACGTTGGTAGTGAGTAATCATTACGCAACCAAAGCCTTCACCGCGCATTTCGTTGATACCTTTAGATACAACTTTAAGAGCATCAATATCAAGTCCAGAGTCAATTTCATCTAAGATTGCAAATTTAGGTTTGATCATCATTAATTGAAGAATTTCATTACGTTTCTTTTCACCGCCAGAGAATCCTTCGTTTAAGTAACGTTGGCCCATTTCTTCAGGCATTTCTAAGAATTCCATTTTGCTATCTAATTCACGGATAAATTTCATAATTGAAATTTCGTTACCTTCACCACGACGAGCGTTAATTGCTGAACGTAAGAAATCTGCATTTGTAACACCAGAAATTTCTGATGGGTATTGCATTGCTAGGAATAGACCAGCTTTTGCACGTTCGTCTACTTCCATTGCTAGAACATCTTCACCATCTAAAGTAACAGAACCTGATGTTACTTCATATTTTGGGTGACCCATAATAGCAGATGCTAAAGTAGATTTACCAGTACCATTTGGTCCCATGATTGCATGTACTTCGTTTGTATTGAGTGATAAGTTTACACCCTTTAAAATCTCTTTCCCGTCGATAGAGACGTGAAGATCTTTAATGACTAATGTTGACATTCCATTACCTCCATTTAAATTCAGGTGAAATGAATTCTTACCCTTTTCTAATTTAATATCATTCTAATTTTAGCTTAAAAAAAAGCCCATTGCAAATCATTTGAAAATGTTTCTCAATTTAATCAAAGAATGTTGATATTTCAATTCTGAAACCTATTATACTAGCTAATTCTTTCTTTAATTGAAATTCAAATGATTTTCAATAGCTGTTTTATAATTGAGAATAGATTTCACTATGCACACAGTAATAATATCACTTTTTTATAGTAATGGAGCATTTTTATTACTAATTCTGTGAATTGATTTTGGTGATACTGATTAAGTGATAATAAGTAATATTTTCTATTTTTGATATTACTAATAGGCTAATGCTTTAGGTACTCTACCAATGAGGTTTTCTTAATAATTTTAGTAGTAGCAATCGCGGTCGTGGCCTGTGACTTTAATTGTTGCGTTCGCGGATATTATTCTGTAAACCGCGGATGTTTTGTCTGGAACCACGGATATTTTGCCCCAAATTGCGGATATTTCTCCTCAAATCTCGGTTGTTGATCATGTTCTTCTTGTTCTCAGCTGTTTTTTATTGGATAATCCATGTTTTCTTTGCCGCAGATATGAGGTAATCCAGTCAAATAATTCTCAAAACTAAACAACCAAAACGAAAAAACCTCCTACTAAAATACTCTCTATATAAGAGCATTTTAGATAGGAGATTATTTTTTCTTCTTTATTATTGTGCAACTGCATGTATGCGTAGGTATGAGTTTACGCTTTCTGCTACGTTTCTTCCTTCGTTGATTGCCCAAACGATAAGACTTTGACCTCGTCTTGCGTCGCCTGCTGCAAATACGCCTTCAACATTTGTTGCGTAAGTTTTTGCTTTTGCTGCAATACGGTTATTTGTGATTTGGACGCCGAATTGTTCAACAACACTGTGTTCAGTACCTTCAAAGCCAATGGCAACAAAAACATAATCTGCTGGCCATACTTTTTCAGTGCCTGGTAGCTCATTGAAGTATACGTATCCTTCTTCACTAACCACTTTTTCCATTTGAATTGTATGCAACTCTTTTACATGACCATTGCTGTCTGCAACGATTTTCTTAGTTTGAATACAATATTCACGTGGATCGTGACCAAATTTTGCATCTGCTTCTGCATATGCGTAGTCTAATTTGTACACTTGTGGATTCGTTGGCCATGGATTATCAGATTGACGTTTTTCAGGTAGTTGTGGATGCTTACCAAATTGGAACACTGTTTTGCAATTTTGACGCATTGCTGTTGCTACACAGTCAGCACCTGTATCACCGCCACCGATGACAATTACATTTTTGCCCTTCATATCAAGGAATTTGCCATCTTCAAAATTCGAATCTAGCAAGCTTTTTGTAGTTGCAGTTAAATAATCCATTGCTAGAACAACGCCTTCTGCTTCGCTTCCTTCAATACGTAAATGACGTTGTTTTGTTGCACCTGTACAAAGAATAACTGCATCGAATTGTTCTTTTAATTCATCAGCTGTTATATCTTTGCCTATTTCAGTATTCAAGATAAATTGAATACCTTCATCAGATAACAATTGTACACGTCTTGCTACAACGTCTTTTTCCAATTTCATATTTGGAATACCATAAGTTAGAAGACCGCCAGCACGATCTGCTCTTTCATAAACTGTTACGGTATGACCTTGTTGGTTTAGCTGGTCTGCAGCAGCTAAACCAGCAGGACCAGAACCAACAACAGCAACTTTCTTTCCTGTACGGTGCATTGGAATTCTTGGTGTAATCCAACCGTTTTCAAACCCTTTATCAATGATTGCACGTTCAATACTTTTGATTGCAACAGCAGGGTCTGAAATAGCTAAAGTACATGCTCCTTCACATGGTGCAGGACATACTCTTCCTGTAAATTCAGGGAAGTTGTTTGTTAAAAGAAGGCGATCTAGCGCTTCTTTCCATTTACCATGATATACCAAATCATTCCATTCTGGAATCACATTATGAATTGGACAACCTGCTGCCGAACCACGAATCTCCATACCCATATGACAAAATGGTGTACCACAATCCATACAACGAGCACCTTGGATTTGAAGAGCTTCATCTGTTAGACGTGAAGAATATTCTTTCCAATTTTTTATACGCTCTAGTGGTTGTTGTTCTTTCCCTTTTTCTCGACTATATTCCATAAATCCTGTAGGTTTTCCCATCTAGAACTCCTCCTTATTTAACAGAAAGCACTAAATCCTTTTTAGATGTATTTGCTAAAAATGCTTCCATCGTTGCTTGATCTTCTGTTAATCCTTGTGCTTCAAATTCATTAATACGATCGATCATTTTCTTATAATCAGTTGGAACCACTTTGATAAAGCGACCAACATATTGTGACCAGTTACTTAAAATTTGTTTTGCTTTGGTACTTTCTGTGTAATGGACGTGTTGTTCTAATAGTTGATGTAACACTGCCTCATCTTCTTTAGAATGAATACTTTCAAAGCCAATCATTTCGAGATTACATTTTGCTTTAAAATCTTGTGGATTGTCTGCTAGAACATAGGCAATACCACCTGACATACCAGCACCAAAGTTTTTACCGACATCACCTAAGATAACAACATGGCCGCCAGTCATATATTCACATCCGTGATCTCCAATACCTTCTACGACAACATTTGCACCACTATTACGTACTGCGAAACGTTCTCCTGCACGACCATTAATATATGCTTCACCACTTGTTGCTCCATACAAGCATACATTACCTGCAACGACATTCGTTTCAGCTTTACCTTTGATTTCTGAATTAATCACGACTTTACCGCCAGATAAGCCTTTACCGAAGTAATCATTCGCATCACCATCGATATGCATTAACATCCCTTTTGGAATAAATGCTCCAAAGCTTTGACCTGCAGAACCTGTAAAGTTCAAAGTAATGGTATTATCAGCAAGTCCTCTTGCTCCATATCGTTTTGAAATTTCACTTCCAACAATTGTACCTACAACACGGTCGGTATTTTTAATTGGGAAGTGTAATGATACAGGTTTTTCTTCTATAATTGCTTCTTCAACTCCACTTAAGATTTCACGTAAATCGAGTGATTGCTCAAGTTTATGGTCTTGCTGAACTGTTTTCGTTCTTGGTCCTTCAACTTGATATAGGATAGAAGCTAAATCTAATTGACCAGCTTTCCAATGATTTTTTGCACGATCGCTTATTTCTAAGATATCTGTACGGCCAACCATTTCTTCAAATGTTCTAAAGCCTAGCATCGCCATAATTTCACGAACTTCTTCAGCAACAAATTTCATAAAGTTTACAACATGATCTGCTGTACCCATGAATTTCTTACGAAGTTCAGGGTTTTGCGTTGCAATCCCCACTGGACAAGTATCTAAATGACAAGCTCTCATCATAACGCAACCAAGGACGATTAACGGAGCAGTGGCAAATCCAAATTCTTCAGCTCCTAGTAGCGCTGCCATCACAACGTCTTTCCCTGTCATCAATTTCCCATCCGTTTCAAGTGTTACGCGATCGCGAAGTCCATTTAACATTAACGTTTGATGAGCTTCTGATAATCCTAATTCCCAAGGTAGACCTGTATGCTTAATACTTGTTTTTGGAGACGCCCCTGTACCACCGTCATAACCACTGATTACAATGACATCTGCTGCACCTTTTGCTACACCAGCAGCAATGGTACCTACACCTGATTTAGCAACTAGCTTTACGCTAATTCTTGCATCACGGTTCGCATTTTTTAAGTCATGAATTAGTTCAGCCATATCTTCAATTGAATAGATATCGTGATGTGGTGGTGGTGAAATAAGTCCAACACCTGTTGTTGAACCACGAACATCTGCTACCCAAGGGTAAACTTTATTCCCTGGCAATTGGCCACCTTCACCTGGTTTTGCACCTTGTGCTAGTTTGATTTGTAGTTCATCCGCATTGACTAAATAATGGCTCTTCACACCAAATCGACCAGAAGCGACTTGTTTAATCGAACTTCTACGATTATCACCGTTTTCATCGATTACATAACGGCTTGGATGTTCGCCACCTTCACCACTGTTACTTTTACCGCCAATTCGATTCATCGCAATTGCTAGTGTTTCGTGAGCTTCTTGGCTAATTGAACCAAATGACATAGCACCTGTTTTAAAGCGTTTTACAATAGACTCTACTGATTCAACTTCTTCAAGAGGAATTTTATTTTCTGGCTTTTTAAAGGTTAATAGATTTCTTAAGAAACCAATTTGTTCTTCGTTAGCCATTTCAGAGTATTGATGGAACAATCCCAAGTCTCCATTACGAGTTGCTTGTTGTAATGTGTGGATCGTTTTTGGATTGAATGCATGGTGTTCTCCTTGATAACGCCATTGGAAACTACTACCTGCTTGTAGTACTTGATCAATAGACTCTACAGCATAAGCGTGTCTAGCATTCGCTTCTTTAGCAATTGTTGGCAAATCAATACCGCCAAGTTTTGACACAGTTCCTGTAAAGTACTTGTCGATTACTTCTTTACTAATCCCAACTGCTTCGAAGATTTGTGCTCCACGGTAACTTTGTACTGTCGAAATACCCATTTTGGACATTACTTTGACAACGCCTTCTGAAGTAGCTTTGACATAGCGTTTCACAGCTTCTTCATAACTATAGTTGATATGTCCATCTTCAATTGCTTTAGCCGTTGTAGCAAATGCTAAATATGGATAAATGGCATCTACGCCATATCCGATCAATGCAGCAAAGTGATGGACTTCTCTTGTCTCACCTGTCTCAACAATGATGCTTACTTTTGTACGTTGGCCTGTTTTTACAAGATGTTGATGAACACTACTTGCTGCAAGCAAAATTGGCATCATTTTTGTTTGTGCATTTAAATCTCTATCAGATAAAACAAGCAATTGTACCCCATTTTCAATTGCTTTATCTGCTTCTTCCGCTAAACGCGCTAAATCTTTTTCTAAATCTTCAGACATTGAAATGTCGATGATTGTCATATCAAATTGATCCTGTGTTTTTAATTGTTCAAATTGACTCTTCAACAACACAGGTGTTTCTAAAAAGATTCGACGACAATTTTCTGCACTTGGATGTAATAAGTCGCCTTCCGCACCTAGTAGAGTCATTGTTGAAGTCACGATGTGTTCACGAATCGAATCAATAGGTGGGTTTGTTACTTGTGCAAATAATTGTTTAAAGTAATTAAATAAAGATTGTGGTTTGTCAGATAAAACTGCTAGTGGTGCATCATTCCCCATTGATCCTAGCGGGTCTTTTCCTCCTGCCACCATTGGTACAATATATTTTTGAACATCTTCATGTGTATATCCAAACACTTTTTGTCTGAATAGTAAGTCTTTTACTACTTCAGGTTGTTCATTTGTAGGCTCAACCACTACAAGGTTTTCTTCTAACCACTTAGCATAAGGTTGTGCCTGCGCTGTTTCAGATTTCAACTCTTCATCTGAAATAATCCGTCCCTGTTCTAAATCAACAAGCAACATTTTCCCCGGACTTAAACGTTCTTTGTAAACAATATTTTCTTCCTCAATATCTACTACACCAACTTCTGAAGAGAAGATAATGTAATCATCCTTTGTGATATAATAACGGGCAGGTCGTAAACCGTTACGATCTAGAATTGCCCCAATTTGTTTTCCATCTGTGAAACAAATAGCTGTTGGCCCATCCCAAGGTTCCATTAAAGTACTTTGGTATTGATAAAATGCTTTTTTCTCTTGTGAGATATGTGGATTTTCTGACCATGGTTCTGGAATCATCATCATCGCTGTTTGTGCAGGTGTACGACCCGCTAATACGAAGAATTCAAACGCGTTGTCTAACATTGATGAATCACTACCATCTTGATCGACGATTGGCAATACTTTATCAAGGTCTTCCCCAAAGGCCTCAGAGATAAATTGTTGCTCACGTGCATTCATCCAGTTAATGTTGCCTCGTAATGTATTAATTTCCCCATTGTGAATAATATAACGATTAGGATGTGCACGTTCCCAAGATGGGAATGTATTTGTACTGTAGCGTGAATGTACCATCGAAAATGCAGAAGTAAATCTTTCATCTTGCAAATCAAGATAAAACTTTGATACTTCTTCTGGTGTTAGTAACCCCTTAAACACCATCGTTCGGCTGGACATGCTCGCACAGTAGAAGTCTTTGTTATTATTTTTTGCCCAAATTTCTGTTTGTCTTCGAATCAAATATAGCTTTCTTTCAAAAGCAAGAGAATCATTTACATTCACAGCTTTGATAAATACTTGGCGAACAACCGGTGCTGTTCCCTTTGCAATATCGCTTAAAAACTCTGAATTAGTCGGTACTGTACGCCATCCAAGTAATTCTTGCCCTTCATTTTGGATGAATTCATTAATTTTACTTTCAATTTCCTGTTGCACTTGAACATCTTTGTCAAAAAATAACATCCCTACTCCATATTGTCCTACAGCAGGTAATGTCCAATCACTACAAACTTCTCGGAAAAAGTAATCTGGAATTTGGACCATTAATCCTGATCCATCTCCAGTTTTGCCATCACTACCGCGACCAGCTCTATGATCTAATCTACATAACATTTCTAGGCCTTTCATTACGATGTCATGAGTAGCTTTCCCTTGTAATTGAGCATAAAGTCCAATACCACATGCATCGTGTTCTAATTGTGGAGAGTATAAACCTTGTGCTTTTGGAATTTGGTGAAATGTCATATGATTCCCTCCTTTGTATATAAAGAATGACTTAAATACATTTTAGATTTTCAAATTGATATAAACAATATATAATTTGGATAGGATTAATCTATAAATTAGATGGATAGGAGATGACATGGCATGGAATTACGACAATTAAGGTACTTTGTTGCAGTGGCAGAAAGAGAACATATTTCTGAAGCTGCAGAAATATTACATGTTGCACAGTCTGCGGTAAGTCGTCAAATTGCCAATTTAGAAGAGGAATTAGGCACTCAATTATTTGAAAGAGTCGGTCGAAATGTAAAACTGACACCAATTGGAAGGACTTTCCTCGAATATACAATATCAGCATTACAAGCAATTGATTTTGCCAAAAGGCAAATTGATGAATATTTAGATCCCGAAAAAGGAACAATCAAAATTGGTTTCCCAACAAGTCTTGCAAGCTATCTTTTACCTACAGTTATCTCAGCATTTAAAAAAGAATATCCAAATGTTTCATTTCAGCTGAGACAAGGCTCTTATCGATATCTCATAAACGCAGTGAAGGATCGAGAATTAAACTTAGCATTTTTAGGACCAGTTCCTGCAAAAGACGAATTGATTGATACGAAGATTCTATTTACCGAAAATATCTCAGCACTTGTGCCTTCAACTCATCCGTTAGCAAACAAAGGTGAGATTCAATTAACAGATTTACGGAAAGATGGTTTTGTCCTATTTCCTGAAGATTATATTTTAAACAAAGTGGCAGTAAAAGCTTGTAAATCTGTCGGCTTCACACCAATTATTAAATCAGTGGGTGAAGATATGGATGCGATTAAAGGTTTAGTAGCGGCAGGAATAGGCGTTAAGTCTTTTGCCAGAAAGTGCATTTTTTGATGCTACTCCGCGCCGTACTTCAAAATTAACGCTTGACGAACCACCATTTACACGGAATGTAGGAATTATTTTCCCAACTAATCGTGAACTAGCTCCTTCAGAAAATATTTTCTTGAACTTTGTAAGTAATTTCTTCTCACGATTATCGCAGTTTAAATAACACGATTATGGGATTTATTTTCATTTGAATTTTCTGAATTGCATGTACTCTGATTAATATTACATGCGGTTGAGAGATGAGCTCCCGTGGTAGCTCTTAAGGTACTAAGAAACTATTTTAATACTAATTCCTGTTTTCGTTTGAAGTGGAATCGGCTTCGCTTTCCCGCGAGAGTTTTGCCGATTTTACTTCAATAATTTTTTTGGTACTAATCAAAAACCAAAAGTTGCAAGTTAAAATTTTAAAATTATCAAATTGACACGCTCATAAAACTTTAAACAAAAAGAAGAGGCTGTCCAAAAAGTGAATGCTTAACTCACTTTTGGACAGCCTCTTCTATTGATTCAATTAATTATTTTGAAACTGGAACAACGGAACCTTTCCACTCTTTGTTGATGAAATCTTGAATTTCTTTAGAGTGTAGGACATCTACTAATTTTTTCACAGCAGGGTTATCTTTATTTTCTTTTTTCACTGCTACAACATTTACATATGGAGAAGAATTTTTGTCTTCAAGTGCAATTGCATCTTTTGTTGGAGTTAAGCCTCCATCAATCGCAAAGTTAGAGTTGATGACAACAGCATCGCCTTCGTTGTTATTATACATTTGTACTAACATTTCAGCAGAAGTTTTGTCGTCGATTTTTAGGTGTTTAGGATTTTTGACGATATCTTTAAGTTCAGCAGATGATTTATTAACACCTTTTTTCAAAGTGATTAGACCATTAGATTCTAATAATGTAAGGATACGACCTTGGTCAGATACAGAGCTACTAATTAAGATTGTTGCTCCATCTGGAAGTTGTTTTAGAGATTTATATTTTTTAGAATAGACACCGATCGGTTCGATATGGATTCCACCAGCACTAACAAAATCATACCCATTGTCTTTATTTTGTTGGTCTAGGTATGGAATAGTTTGGAAATAGTTTGCATCTAAATCGCCTGAATCAAGATCTTTGTTTGGTAAAATATAATCTTGGTATTTTTGGATATCTAGTTCTACCCCTTCTTTTTCAAGAATTGGTTTTGCTTTTTCTAAGATTTCTGCGTGAGGTACATTAGAAGCACCTACCACTAACTTAGTTTCTTTTGAATCACCAGATGATGCTTTATCATTGCTTCCGCATGCTGCTAAGCTAAGTGCTAGTGATGCTGTTAGAATTCCTGCTACAATTTTCTTCATGTTCTTTTCCCCTTTTCTTTACACATTTCATTATGTGAACGTAATTTACGTTTGCACCAAATTTATCTTTTATCCGTTTTTGCTGTAATATAGTCGCCGATAAATTGAATGATAAAAACGATAACTAACACAAATACCGTTGCGACAAAGGTAACATCATTACGACTACGTTGGAAACCATCCATAAACGCTAAATTCCCTAAACCACCTGCACCAATTACACCGGCCATTGCTGTGTAGCCAACTAAAGCTACCGCAGTTACGGTAATTCCTGAGATGAGCGCTGGTAAGGATTCTGGTATTAAAACCTTCCAAATGATTGTCCATGTTTTTGCACCCATTGAGCGTGCTGCTTCAATTACACCTTTATCAATTTCACGTAAAGCAATCAGAACCATTCGCGCATAGAATGGTGCAGCGCCAATGATTAATGCAGGCATTGCTGCATTTGCTCCACGAATTGTACCTAGTAAGAATTTCGTAAATGGAATTAACAAAATAACTAAAATGATAAATGGAATGGACCTAAAAATATTGACAACTGAACCGGTTAATACGTTTGCTAGCTTGTTCGCCCAAAGTTGTGTAGGACTTGTTAGGAATAGTACAATTCCTAAGACGATTCCAATGATAAATGTTAGAACTGTTGAGACAGCTGTCATATATAATGTTTCTCTTGTAGGCTTCCCACATAAGTTCCCAATCTACATTCGGAAAGAGATCGCTAAGCATTATTGATCACCTCCGTTTTAATACCTTGTTCATCTAAATAGTGAATTGCTTTCGCTGTATTCTCATCGCTCCCTATGATGCGAACAATTAATGTTCCATAGGGTCCGCTCTTCGTAGGAGAAATATTGCCATGTACGATATTAACATCGACATTACATTCTCGAATCAAATGTGAAATAACAGGTTGTTCAGCTTTTGAACCGACAAAGAATAATTTGATCATTTGATCGTTTGGATAGTTTTCAAGCATTTGAGAAATGGATTCTTTATGTCCTGCTGTTTCAGTCACTTGAGATACGAATTTCTTCGTCACATCTGCTTTTGGAGATTGGAAAACTTCGAGAACATTTCCTTGTTCCACTACTTTCCCAGATTCCATCACTGCCACACGATGACAAATTTTGCGAATAACATGCATTTCATGTGTGATTAACACAATGGTTAGTCCAAGTTTTTCATTAATACTTACAAGTAAATCCAATATTGCATCCGTTGTTTCAGGATCTAGTGCTGAAGTTGCTTCATCACAAAGTAACACTTCAGGGTTATTTGCTAACGCACGAGCTATCCCAACACGTTGCTTTTGCCCACCTGATAATTGTGATGGATACGCTTTTTCTCTTCCTTTTAATCCAACCAATTCTACTAGTTCAAGAACTTTTTTTTCACGTTCTGCTTTACTAATGCCCGCAATCTCTAGCGGGAAAGCAATATTCTCTTCCACTGTTCTTGACCAAAGTAAGTTGAAATGTTGGAAAATCATACTGATCTTATGACGAGCATTTCGTAGCTCTTTCCCTTTTATTGCTGAAATGTTCTGTCCATTTACTGTGACTTTTCCAGATGTAGGTTTTTCTAGACCGTTGAGTAAGCGAATCATCGTACTTTTACCAGCACCACTATAACCGATAATGCCAAAAATCTCGCCATCATTTATTGATAAATTAACATCATTAACTGCCGTTAGAGATCCATTAGCGGTTTTGTATTTTTTTACTATGTTTTCGAGTTGAATCATATTCAAAACCACCTTTAATAAAAAATTCCTCTAAAAATAAATAAGACCTTTCTGCAAGATTAACAGAAAGGTCTAACGTACTATTTATACGAAAACCGTTCTCTCATCTTCCAAAGTATTTAACTTTGCGTGAATTGGCACCGTGTCACATTGTGACGGTTGCCGGGCTTCATAGGGCACTTCCCTCCACCTCTCTGAATAAGAGCGACGTAAATATATATTTAATTTATGTTTGATACTTTACCACTATATGCGTATATCGTCAATCCTTTTTATGAAATTTTTCATATAAATACGACACAGATTGAAACGCATAGATTTTATCTCGAACATTGCCGTTTTCAGCAATCAGTAAGCATGGTACGCTTTCCACCTGATAATCATATGCGATTTGTTCAACATAATTTAAATTAGCTTTTCCCATTTGAATCTCTGGCAATGTTTGGTCAATAACTTCCATCATTTTGGAAGCAACCATACATGTACCGCACATTGGAGTATATAAATAAAATGCACATAATGACTCACTTTCCTTCATATGCTCCCATTGTTCTATTGTCCATTCTTGCATTGTATGTCATTCCTATTCTAAAAGAAAACTTGCATGAATTTTAAAATCTGCAGCTAATAATATTCTAGCCAAAAATTTTCTTGGTGTCGCCTCTACTTGCTTATATAAAGAAAGTGTTCGTAAATGGTAACTTTCTGGATACTCTCTTTTCATCAAGGAGCGTAAACGATCCCCTGAATAATCTTCATCAAAAAACGTATATAAATCATACTCTTCATAAGGGTATATGAGCTCTTCTAGTTTACTTGGACTAATGGTACCATTCGTGCATAGAATTGGAATATCTTCTGCTAATAAGGGTTGAATTTGTAATTTATCTTGTCTACCTTCAACAATAAGCACTTTATCTGTCATGCAAATTCCTCCTTACAGTTTGATCCCTCTAATTGCGGACAGTAAGAGTCCTACATTAGTGAAAGCGAAGTATAGATGGGGAGTAAATGCCCGATTTGATTTAAAAAGAATGATATACATAAAAACGCCAACACAAATAGTGTGGCGCTTTGAGTAGTATAATTATTCTTCGATTAGTGCTGTGTATTGTTCAGCTGTTAGTAAGCCTTCAAATTGTGCAGTATCAGTTGGTTCTACAACAACCATCCATGCTTTTTCGTATGGAGATTCGTTAACGAATTCTGGGCTATCTTCTAAATCTTCGTTAATTTCAACAACTTTACCTGAAATCGGTGCGTATAATTCAGATACAGTTTTTACAGATTCAACACTACCAAATGGTTCATCAGCTTTGATTTCGTCGCCAACTTGTGGAAGTTCTACGAATACGATATCACCTAGTTCTGATTGTGCGAATTCTGTAATACCGATACGTACTTTACCATCTTCATTTTTTACCCATTCATGTTCTTCAGTATAACGTAGTTCTGCTGGTACGCTCATTATTAACCCTCCAAGTATGTATTTTTATACACTTCAATTTTGACATATTCCCTTTTCAAAAACAAGCTATTCATGAATTATTTCCATGTGTTTTCAAAGTCTTTTTCATTAAATCCAATTGTTACTTTTTGACCGTCTGTGACAATCGGTCTTTTGATTAGCATGCCATCTGAAGCTAGTAATGCGATTTGTTCATCTTCAGACATTTCTTTCAAGCGATCTTTTAGTTGAAGTTCACGATATTTCATTCCTGATGTGTTAAAGAATTTTTTTAGTGGTAATCCGCTTAATTGCCAGTATTTTCTTAATTCTTCTTGTGTAGGTGTTTCTTCAACGATGTTGTGCGCGGTAAATTCGATGTTATTTTCTTTTAACCAGGCTTGTGCTTTTCTACAAGTTGTACATTTTGGATAGTGAATCATTTTGATCGTCATGTAAATACTCCTTTTAAAACGAATTTTAGTCTCATTTTAATTGTACCTGTGACGCTCAATTTGAAGCAAGAAAACTAAATCCAGAAATATTATGGTCGGGGTTATTGGTTTATATACATGGTATTGGAGTAAGATTTTGAAAAAACAATTTGATGACAACAATCTCTCCTTAAAAAGTAACAATCCCTTCTAATTTGGCAATAATCTCTCGGTTTTGGAAACAACTTCATACTATTTTGGTAACAACATTTCGCGTTGACAACAATCTTTTCTAAAAAGGTAACAATCCCTCCTAATTTGGCAACAATCCTCACTTTTGGCAACAACTTCAACTTTTTTGGTAACAACATTTTGCGTTGACAACAATCTACTCTTAAAAAGGTAACAATCCCTCCTAATTTGGCAACAATCTACTCACTTTCGGCAACAACTCCAACTTTTTCGGTAACAACATTTCGCGATGACAACAATCTACTCTCAAAAGAGTAACAATCCCTCCTAATTTAGCAACAATCTACTCACTTTCGGCAACAACTTTAATCTTTTTGGCAACAACATTTTCAACCTTCCTCAAAATACTTTAAATACAACAAAAAAAGAGCCCCAAATCCAAAATTCAGGGCTCACCTAAAGCTTATACTGTATATTTTTCCGCTGCGATCAGTTTTACTGATGCTTGGCGTTTTTTTGTGATTAGGTTGTATGGTGTGTGGCGTGTTAGTTTTCGCAGTGCGGATAGGAGCATGCGTGCTTCGTCGCCTTCTGCTGAAGCGATGATGGTTTCTTTTGCTTCTTTTTCAATTTCGTCAAATGCTTCTTGGGTGAAGATTTCTGTGTAAAGAATTTTTTGTGCTGCTTTTTCTTCTCCATCGCGGTCAATTGCTTTTTCCGTACGTAGGACAGCTGATTCCATTGCGAATAATTGGTTTGCGATATTGGCGATGTTTACTAGGATTTCTTGTTCTACTTCTAATTTTGGACCAAAGCGTTGTACAGCTGTGCCTGCTGCTAGTAACGCAATTTTCTTTGCCATTTTGACTAAATATTTTTCTTGAGCTAGTGGCTCATCGCCGATTTCTTCTGGCATCATGGCTAGTAATTCAGATTGCAGGCTTTGTGCTTGTGCTAGTAGTGGTAATTCGCCTTTCAATGCTTTTTTCACAAAAGTACCTGGGACAATGAGACGATTAATCTCGTTTGTTCCTTCGAAAATTCGATTAATACGAGAATCACGATAGATTCGTTCTACTTCGTATTCTTGCATAAAACCATATCCACCATGCAATTGTACGGCTTCATCTGCAATATAATCTAACGTTTCTGAGCCAAATACTTTATTGATGGAACATTCGATTGCATATTCTGCAATGGAAGCTGCGATACTCTTGCCATCATTTTTTTCTTCATCGCGCAAATTGCTCATACGGTCTTCGAAATAACCAACAGTACGGTAGATTAATGATTCGGATGCATAGAGTTTAGAAGCCATCGTCGCTAGTTTTTCTTTTGTTAGATTGAAAGATGAAATTGGCGTGCCAAATTGTTGACGTCCATTTGTATACGTAATGGCTAACTCAAGTGCGCGTTTTGAAGCACCAATTGTGCCAACGCCTAATTTATAGCGGCCAATATTCAAAATATTGAAGGCGATGACATGCCCGCGCCCAACTTCGCCTAATAAGTTTTCAACAGGGACTGCAACATCTTCTAAAATCAATGTTCGAGTTGAAGATGATTTAATACCCATTTTCTTTTCTTCTGCACCAGTTGAAACACCTGAAAATGCACGTTCTACGATAAATGCTGAAAACTTATCGCCATCAATTTTTGCATAAACGACAAAGACATCCGCGAATCCTGAATTGGTAATCCATTGTTTTTCACCATTTAGGATATAGTGTGTTCCTTCAGCATTTAGTTTGGCATTTGTTTTTGCGCCTAAAGCATCAGAGCCTGAACCTGGTTCTGTTAAAGCATACGCTGCAATTAGTTCCCCTGAGGCTAATTTTGGAAGATACTTTTTCTTTTGATCTTCATTGCCGAATAATACGATTGGGAGCGATCCAATTCCAACATGTGCACCATGAGTAATCGAAAATCCACCTGCTACAGATATTCTTTCAGCAATTAACGCAGAAGAAATTTTATCTAAACCAAGTCCTTCATATTCTTCTGGAACGTCTGCTGCTAACAAACCAAGTTCGCCTGCTTTTTTCAACAAACGAACAGAGTGTTCAAATTCATGGTTTTCTAATTTATCAACTACAGGCAATACTTCATTTTCAACGAATTCTTCCGTTGTCTTTGCAATCATTTTTTGTTCATCTGAAAAATCCTCTGGTGTGAACACGCGTTGTGCTTGAATATCCTCCGTTAAAAAGCTGCCACCTTTAATTAGATTCATTGTATTTTCTGCCATTCGAATTCTCCCCTTTGTTTGAATGATTGAATGATATTAAAGTATTTCAAATACGCCGGCTGCTCCCATACCGCCACCAATACACATAGTGACTACCCCATACTTTTTGCCTTGGCGTTTTAACTCATGAATAAGCTTTAATGTTAAGATTGTGCCTGTTGCTCCTAATGGATGCCCTAAAGCAATGGCGCCACCATTGACATTGACTTTCTCTTTGTCGATTCCTAATTCACGTACAACTTGAATGGATTGGGACGCAAAAGCTTCATTGATCTCCCATAAATCAATATCTTCAATCGATAATCCAGCAATTTTCAATGCTTTTGGAACGGCTACAATTGGTCCAATCCCCATAATTTCTGGTGGTACGCCTCCTACTGCAAATCCTAGGAATTTTGCCATTGGCTTTAAGCCTTGTTTTTCTGCTTCCTCACGATCCATTACTAATACAGCACCTGCACCATCAGAGGTTTGAGATGAGTTTCCGGCTGTTACACTTCCAGTTACTGAAAATGCTGGACGCAAGTTTGCAAGTGTTTCCATTGATGTACCAATTCGAACCCCTTCATCTACTGCAAAAGTAAATTTCTTTACTTGTGGTTTATTGTTTTCATCTACATAATGCCTTTCAACTTCCACTGGAACGATTTCATCAACAAATTTACCTGCTGCAATGGCTTTGGCAGCAAGTTCATGCGATCTAACTGCAAAAGCATCTTGCTCTTCACGGCTTACTTCATATTTCTTTGCAACCTCTTCGGCAGTATGCCCCATACTCATATAGTATTGAGGTGCTACTTCTGCTAGTTTTGCATTCGGACGAAGCACATTTCCCGTCATTGGTACCAAACTCATAGATTCAATCCCACCTGCAATAATGGCAGTGGAGTGACCAAGCATTACTCGTTCTGCAGCATAAGCAATAGACTGTAACCCGGATGAACAGAATCGATTCACTGTACTAGCAGGTGTCGTATCAGGTAAACCTGCCAATGCACCAATAATTCGGGCAACATTCATCCCTTGTTCTGCTTCTGGTATTGCACAACCTATGATTAAATCATCTATTGGACCAACATAACCGGATCGCTTTAAGGTTTCTTTTACAACTAAAGCTCCTAAATCATCTGGTCTAACCGTCGCCAATGACCCTTTTTTTGCTTTTCCAATTGGTGTTCTTGCACCTGCTACAATTACGGCTTCACGCATATGATTTCCCCCTAATCACTACAAACATTTAGTTACGTAATGGTTTACCTTTCATAAGCATGTGTTGCATTCTTGCTTGTGACTTTGGATGACTAACTAGACTAATAAACGCTTCTCTTTCAAGATTTAATAGGTATTGTTCATCTACTAACGTGCCGTATGGAACTTTCCCTCCTGCAATGACATAAGCTAATTTCTTCGCGATCAATAAATCATGTTCACTTATAAAGCCCGATAGCAGTAGGTTTTGAGCGCCCAGCAATAATGTCGCATAACCCGGTTCTCCGACAACAGGGACTTTTTCACGTACAGGAGGTCTGTATCCTTCATTTGAAAGTGCTAATACGGCTTGTTTAGCATCATATAGTTGATGTTCTGGATTCACACTGACTCCATCTGCAAAATCCAAGAAATTATTCTCTCTTGCTTCCTCACCAGAAGTCGATACTTTTGCCATTGCAATGGATTCAAATACTTTGTTTGCAACGGCTTGCAAATCAATCTCCACACCATTCGGTAGGCCTTTTAAATGTTTTAAATAAAGTTCTTTATTGCCTCCACCGCCTGGAATCAATCCAACACCCGTTTCAACTAAGCCCATATAGGTTTCCATTGAGGCTTGAATATGAGCAGATGGTAAGCAAACTTCCGCACCACCACCAAGTGTCATCCCAAATGGTGCTGTCACAATTGGTTTCTCAGAATACTTGATGCGTAATGTAGCTTGTTGGAATGTATTGATGATATGTTCTAATTCAAACAAATTATCATCTTGTGCTTCCATCAGAATCATGGCTAGATTCGCACCAACCGAGAAGTTTTTGCCCTGGTTTCCTATTACCATCCCTTTGTAATCAGAAGAGTTTAGTAAATCCAAACCGTGATTTAAGATTTGCATGATATCTAAACCTAAAGCATTGGATTTTGAATGAAATTCCAATAACAATACTTGATCGCCAAAATCTATTAAACTAGCACCTGCATTACTTTTGAGTACGCCATACTTTTTCTTATAGCGTTTTAAGTCGATCGCTTTTTCATTGAATGGTACAGGTGTATAGTCCTCTCCATCAAAATAAGCTAAATCCCCATCAATTTCAGAATAGAAACGAGTAAACCCTTTTTCTAATAGTGTTATGACAAAGGATGGAATTTCCAATCCTTCATCCTGCATTTTTTCTACAGACTCTTTCACGCCAATGGCATCCCAAATTTCAAATGGCCCTTGTGCCCATCCGAATCCCCATTTCATCGCGTTGTCAATGGCTACGATATCGTCTGCTATTTCGCCAAGTAATTTTGCTGCGTAACAAAGCGTTGGTGCGAAAATTCCCCATAGTAATTCACCAGTACGGTCTTTTGCGTATGTGAGCGTTTTCACTTTAGCAGCTAATCCTTTTTGCTGTTTTGCTAATTCGATTGAAGGTGTTTTCAATTTTTTTACTGCTTCGTATTCGAATGTATCTAAATTTAATTCCAGTATTTCTTTTCCTTTTTTCAAAAAGAATCCTTGGCCTGACTTTGCTCCTAGCCATCCTTGGTCGACCATCTTTTGCAAATAAGTTGGTACTTCAAATACTTTTTGCTCTTCCCCTGTTGTATGGTCATAAACGTTTTTCGCTACATGGACAAACGTATCTAACCCTACTACGTCTAATGTTCGAAGTGTTGCTGATTTTGGTCGGCCGATTAATGGACCCGTTACAGAATCTACTTCACCAACTGAATAGCCTTTTTCTTTCATCACTTGTAATGTAATGAGCAATCCGTATGTACCGATACGGTTTCCGATAAAGTTCGGTGTATCCTTTGCAAGTACAACCCCTTTACCTAAGCTGTTTTCTCCGAATTGTTGCATGAATTCAACCACTTCAGGCAGCGTATCTTGTGCTGGTATCACTTCTAGTAACTTCAAATACCGAGGTGGATTAAAGAAATGCGTTCCTAAGAAATGTTTTTTAAAATCTTCTGAACGTCCTTCAGTCATCATATTAATACTAATACCTGAAGTATTTGAGCTAACGATTGTACCCGGCTTACGTACTGAATCTACTTTTTCAAATAAGCTTTTCTTAATATCTAGTCTCTCTGTTACGACTTCGATGATCCAATCTACATCTGTTAATTTGTTTAAATCATCTTCTAAATTTCCAATCGTTATTAAATTTAAGCTTTTTTTCGTCGTTAATGGCGCCGGTTTTTGTTTCAAGAGTTTTTGCACAGCACTTGCTGCAAAACGATTTCTAACACTAGAATCTTCTAGCGTAAGCCCCTTTGCTTCCTCTTCTTTTGAAAGTTCTTTTGGCATGATATCTAGCAGTAATGTTGGAATTCCGATATTTGCTAAATGTGCTGCAATGCCAGAACCCATCACGCCTGAACCAAGTACAGCTGCTTTTCTAATATGATAAGTCATGAGCAAATCCTCCCCTTTGTTTTATTGAATGAATGCTCATTCATTTTATTGCTAAAAAAAATAAAACTTTCTTATCTGGAATTTATTTTAGCCTATTCTATGAATTTTCGCAACGAAAAAATCGCATTATTTACAATAAAATGTAACGATTTACTATTTTAAGAGAGGAATTTGCTGGATTATACAAATCACCATTCCATTGAAAACAATTTACTAGCACTTTGGCCCACTATACGTGTAGACTAAAGCAATAGGAGGGATATATCAATGCAACCAATTTTATCTGAAGAACAATTTAACGAAATCATTTCATCATCTCAACCAGTGATTGTCAAATTCTTTGCTGGCTGGTGCCCTGACTGCTCACGTATGAACATGTTCATCGATCCAATCATCGAAGAATACAACCAATTCACTTGGTACGAAATCAACCGTGATGATTTCCCAGAGCTATCTGACAAATATCAAGTAATGGGGATTCCAAGTCTGTTAATCTTCAAAGATGGAGAAAAACTTGCTCACTTGCACAGTGCAAATGCGAAAACTCCTCAAGATGTAACTGATTATTTAAATGCAAATGTTCAAAACGTATAAAGTATAACTTCATTGAGTTATACTCCCCGTTCATGCGGGATGATAATTATCTTTAAAGGCTTACTTAAACAGTAGGCCTTTTTTATTTTATAAAGTTATACTAGTTGTAGTGCAGAGGATAAAATTTGAACCTAATGGAGGCAACTATGCGAATACAGTTACCAGTAGAAGGACAATCTCAATATGCCCCATCTGTCTATGACAAATATCAAAACTCAGCTTGTGGTCCAACAACTGCATATGTATTGCTCAACTATCTACAACCAGATAAACAAAAAAGCATCAATCAGCTCTACAAGTTGCTTGGATGCACAAGAATCGGTCTATTTTCGCACCGCATGATTCGCAATTTGAAAAGGATTCTTGGTCCGACGTTCGATGTTCGCACTTGTAGTCTAAATGATGCTCTAAAAGAAATTGAGGCTGGTCGCCCTGTTATGATGAAATTTGATCGATACTTTTCTCTTCATTTTTCCTTTAAAGGGGATTTCAACTATCATTGGGTACCACTTATTGGTTTTGAAAAAACGGAAGATGATGTTCTTTTAATCATTCATGATAATGGAGCTCGAAATCGTGATAGTATGATCCGTGAAATTTCTTATCAAAAAAACCGAAAAATACTTAGCTTCATTAAAATAGCGCCAATTCCATTACATCAATGAACGCGCATGGCGAGAGATTAGTGAATAACCTTCCATTGTTAGTTGCTCAAGTTTCGCTTGATCCCAAATTGGTAGTTCACAATCATCAATCGTTGCGTCAATTGGGACATTTGTTTTGATTCTAGCTAATTCTAGTGATAGTTTTAGCATTTCTTCATTTTCTTGAATTTTCGTCCGTTGTGCTGGTTTTAGTTCATCAATGGAAGCTAGGACACCGCCAACAGAACCGTATGATTGGATTAACTTTAATGCAGTTTTTGGTCCGATTCCCTTCACACCTGGATAGCCATCACTCGTATCGCCCATAAATGCTTTGACATCCGCAAATAGTGGTGGTTCTATTGCGTATTCTTCTTTAAAACGTTCTTCGCTATAAATGTTATATTCTGTATAACCTTTTTTCGTTAAAGCAATGGTTGTAGAAGGATTTAATAATTGAAGTAAATCTTTATCCCCGCTGATAACAGTGATTCTTGCTTCATCTCTCCATTTATTAACAATGGAACCGATTGTATCATCTGCTTCCATTCCTACCGTTCCAAAGTTTTTCCAACCGATCATTTCGGACACATCACGTGCCATATCAAATTGTGGTTTTAACTCATCTGGTGGTGCTGGTCGATTTGCTTTATATCCATCAAACAGGTCATTGCGAAATGTATGAACACCCATATCCCAACAAACTGCAATATGTGTAGGACGAATAATCGATTGTGCACTCAATACATGTCTCGCAAAACCTTGTACGCCATTTGTTGGTGTGCCGTCCGCTTTTCTAAAAAATTGATGCATAGGCGCTGTGGCAAAAAAAGAACGGAAAAGAAGCGCCATACCGTCAACTACTAATATATGAGGTTGATTTTCCAAAATAAAACTCTCTCCATTCGTAAACTATTAAAGTCTTAAGTAAATATTATACCAAAAATAGTTTCCAAAGAAGATTCTAACTACTAATTTAAATAGAGGTAATTTTTGAGAGTTCTAGAAAAGCGCCCTCTCCTAAGAAGGAGGGTCTCAACACTTTTTACTACATGGACATAAAGAGAAACTCAATCAGTAGGGGACTTTTCCCCAATGATAAATAGGAACTTAAGGCTTAAGCTCGCCACGTCCTGTGGAAACACCTGAGTGACAGGCATCCTTCCAGCCCGAACCAATCAGGCTTTTACAGGCAGTAATCTCCCACCTGCTTCTTCGAATTTTCTAAAGCCTAGAGGTGGTAATTTTACTGCCCGTTAATGCGGGATAAATAATCTGCCAATCGCTCAATGTCTGCGCTAAACACACGATCTCTTTTAATACTAGGTACTACATTTCGAACATCTTGCCATTTACCACTAAGTTTAGGAGACATATACTCAACGCCTCGATATTCCACAGCATGTGCGGCACAAAATGCTTCAATGGCTAATACTTTTCGGCAATTTTTGACGATTTGGTAAGCATGTCTAGCTCCAATCGTTCCCATACTAACATGGTCTTCCTGATTTGCTGATGATGGAATCGAGTCGACAGAAGCTGGATGTGCTAGGGTTTTGTTTTCCGAAACAAGACTAGCTGCAGCATATTGCAAAATCATTGCACCAGATTGTAATCCAGGTTGTGGACTTAAGAAAGGTGGTAGCCCATCATTTAATTGTGGATTGACCAATCTTTCAATTCTTCTTTCAGAAACACTTGCTAGTTCTGCCACACCAATCTTCAAGAAATCCATCGCAAAAGCGATCGGCTGTCCGTGAAAATTTCCTCCAGAAATAACTGTCTCTCCATCTTCCAAAATCAACGGATTATCTGTTGCTGCATTCATCTCAATTTCTAACTTTTCTTTGACATAGTTTAACACTTGCCAACTAGCACCATGAATTTGAGGGATGCATCGTATGGAGTAGGCATCTTGTACTCGAAGCTCCCCTTGTTCTGTCGTTAGTTCACTGTCTTTTAACCACTCTTGCATTCTTTTTGCTACATCGATTTGCTCTTGATAACCACGAGCTTCGTGAATAGCAGGATGAAAAGCGTCCTTTATTCCGCGTAATGCTTCAATGGTCATCGCTGCAATCCATTCACTATCACATGCCAATTTCTCTGCTTCAATATAAGCAACAATCCCTTGAGCAGTCATTGCTTGCGTACCATTAATAAGCGCCAATCCTTCTTTTGCCTCGAGCTCAATCGGTTGTAATTGATGTTCACGCCATATTTCCATAGAAGCTACCGGTTTGCCATTTTGCCATACAAAGCCTTCCCCAACAAGTACGAGTGCTAAATGGGAAAGTGGCGCAAGATCTCCAGAAGCTCCAAGCGATCCTTGTTGAGGAATGATTGGATGAATACGATGGTTAATCATGAAAACTAAACGTTCAAGCACTTCTATGCGTATTCCTGAAAGTCCTTTTAATAATGCATTCAATCGCAGTACTACCATAGCTCTTGAAACGACTTCACTAAAGGGTTCACCCATTCCACATGCATGAGATCTGATTAAATGTAGTTGTAATGATCGTGTATCTGACTCATCGATTTTCACATCACTAAATTTGCCAAAGCCAGTATTAATCCCATAGGTGGTCTTTTTATTTTTCACGATTTGCATAACCGCATTTCTGCTTTTTTCAACCGCCAAACGTGCTGATGGCGCAATTTCAACTTTTTTATCTTCATATAAGATTGCTTTCATATCTTGAATTGTTAATTGATTGCCATTCAATTGAATCATGTTGTCGAACTCCTTCCCGAGCCTTTTGAATGTCTCTTGTTTATTAAACATATTTACCCGGTTTATGACCAAAATAAGCTTTGCTAAATGATTTACACCAGATTATGCCTTAAAAGTTATGATTAGTTTTCCACATTGCACTACACACTATCCGCTTGTTTTAGTGTTTCAATTGAACCAATTTTTTAAAGGGCGATACTAATTAGATGAGAATTGAAGTGGATTATAACTTCAACTGTAATAGGAGTAATACTGTTTTAATACTAATATTGTTTTAGTTTGAAGTGGAATAAGCTACGCTTTCCTGCGGGCGAGCGGTGTGAGTCTTCGCTATTTCCACTTCAATATGTTTGCGGTACTAATCTCCATCAAAAATTTCTAAACAAAATACCGCTAATTTCATTTGAAAAATAATTGGAGTACTATATTACTTCAAAAATCATCAATTAAAATTTATTAAAAACATTCTTTCATTTGTGATTTTGATTGTTTATATTTCTTTTTTCATCATTGGTATTTTAAGATTTTTCTCTATAGCTGTTTTTTCAGCTAGTTCATAACCTGCGTCCACATGGCGCACAATGCCCATTCCAGGGTCTGTTGTTAGTACACGTTCTAGTCTTTCTCCTGCTTCTTTTGTGCCATCTGCTACAATGACCATTCCTGCATGTAATGAATAGCCCATGCCGACGCCACCACCATGATGAACGGATACCCATGTTGCGCCACCGACAGCATTGATTAGGGCATTTAGGATTGGCCAATCTGCTACGACATCTGAGCCGTCTTTCATCGCTTCTGTCTCACGATTTGGTGAGGCAACGGATCCTGAATCTAGATGGTCACGGCCTATGACAATCGGGGCTGAGATTTTGCCTTCAGCAACCATTTCATTAATGATTTTGCCAAATCGTGCTCTTTCACCATATCCTAGCCAACAAATACGTGCAGGTAACCCTTGGAATGCAATCTTCTCTCGTGCCAAACGAATCCAGTTACATAAATGTTTATTTTCTTTAAATTCGCGTAAAAGAACCTCATCGATTTTATAAATATCTTCTGGGTCACCAGAAAGCGCGACCCAACGGAATGGTCCTTTCCCTTCGCAAAATTGAGGACGGATATAAGCAGGGACAAATCCTGGAAAATCAAAAGCTCGTGCGAATCCTTCATCTGCTGCTACTTGACGAATGTTATTTCCATAATCAAATGTAATTGCGCCTAAATCCATCATTTTAACCATCGATTCTACATGCATTTTCATAGAAGCTTTAGATTTTGAAACATAGTCATCTGGATTTTCTTTTCTTAATTTACTAGCTTCATCTATCTTGTACCCTACCGGTATATAGCCGTTTAGGGGATCATGTGCAGACGTTTGATCCGTTAAAATATCTGGGTTAAATCCTCTCGTCATCATATCTGGCAATATTTCAGCTGCATTTCCTAATAAACCAATCGAAAGTGCTTTCCCCTGTGCTTTTGCTTTTTTTGCTGTTTGAATTGCCTCATCAAGTGTATAGACTTTAACATCCAGGTATTTCGTTTCAATCCGACGATCAATCCGTGTTTCATCGACTTCAATGGCAATACAAACGCCATCATTCATCGTAACGGCAAGTGGTTGTGCACCACCCATCCCACCTAATCCTGCTGTAACAGTAATCGTATTTTGCAATGTCCCATTAAAATGTTGTTTGGCAAGTTCAGCAAACGTTTCATATGTTCCTTGGACAATTCCTTGCGAACCAATATATATCCAGCTTCCCGCTGTCATTTGCCCATACATCATTAATCCTTTTCGATCAAGTTCATGGAAGGTTTCCCAGTTTGCATAAGCAGGAACGATATTGGAATTGGCAATTAAAACTCTCGGTGCATTTTCATGTGATTTGAAAATGGCCACAGGTTTTCCTGATTGGACAAGTAAGGTTTCGTCATTTTCTAATTCTTTTAATGATTTCACAATGGCATCAAACGCTTCCCAGTTCCGTGCTGCTTTTCCAATTCCTCCATAAACAACGAGCTCGTCTGGATGTTCGGCTACTTCTTTATCTAAATTATTCATAAGCATACGTAGTGCTGCTTCCTGAAGCCAGCCCTTTGTATGAAGCTTATTACCACGATAGCGAATCACCTTTTGATCTGCTATTCCCATCATATGACCCCCTTTGACTTATTGCCCTTGTTACAACTATTTCTATGCGAACTTTAAGTATTCTTTGAACAAAAGAAGGAAATTTATAATATGTTAATAGATTATTTGTTTAGCTTATTAGAGTAAGAACGATTCCTTTTGTTTGTAATTTGAGGCAATGTAGGACTTAAATTTACATCTGCGTGGATTTTGCTCCCTTTGGATATAGATAAATTGGTTACGTGGATATAAGCTCCGTTAGCGTGGATTCAGCTTATCATATTGAGAATAAATGTTTAGAAAGTAAATAAAAATAACCGATTACCCCAAAGAGAGTAATCGGTTAAATAATCAGTTCTGTATTATTGATATTCAACTGTGATTTCTAACGCTAATTCTACATTTCCTTGTATCGCCTTGCTAATCATACAAGTTTTTTCTGCTTTTTCAGCGAGTCGTACGATTAGGCGTTCTTGTTTTTCTGAATAGTCATGTGGGATGATGATTTTTGGTTTGTGGGTGATTTTCATGTATGTGAATATACCATTTGTCACATCTACGATTCCTTCTGAAACCATGGACAATTCAGTTGGTTCAAGGTTTGATCGTTCAAGCATTGCTGCAAGTGTAATAATGTAGCATGTAGCAGCTGCCCCTAGTAGCATTTCATCTGGATTTGTACCAACAGCTGGCCCGTCCATTTCTTTTGGTATGGATACTTTTGTTTGAAGTTTTTCTGATGCAATTTCTCCAACCGAATTTCGACCACCTGGCCATGACGCTGTTAATGTGAAAGTATGCTCAGCCATATTAAATCCCCTTTTCTATTTAGAAAATGCAAAGTACTTTTCTGTATTTGGATCGAATGCAAAGCGTTCAATTACTTTGTTCTTTTTCAATGTGATAATATAAACCTCTTTGCCAGAATAATCTACGATCGTTCTACCAAACACACGATCTTTTACCACTTGTCCGCCTTCTGTTCGCTGAATAACTTGTGTAGCATCATCCACATTAAATGTAGGCATATGATTTTTGTAAACAAATGGTGCAACGATTAATAAGGCGTACGCTACTCCAATTAAGACATGTTTTTTCCGAAAATTACTGACTTCCACCAGTACAAAATAACTTATAAAAAAGAATGCATTCCCAATAACGACATATGTAATCATATCGTCTAATCTATTTACAAATAAATAATCTCTACCTATAAAATAAAAGCATAGGATTTCAATTACTGAAACGACCAAAATCCCTTGCAATAATCGTTTCCTTTTCGTCAAACTCATTCACCTCATCGTGATTAATAATCAGTACAATCTATCCAAAGTAGATATTCTACCACTTCTAAAGCTTTCAATGTATATAACAAATTATGCCATAATTTTAAATAAAAATGTAAGGAACCATTTGTTTTTCACATAAAAGACGGAAAGTTAGAGATGAATGTTCCCGCATAAAAAGATGTCCCATTTGATGTACTGCATATTAATTGTTATTTCTCACATACTATTTCTAAAACTTATATTGGAGTGACACGGGTGTCTAATGCGAAAACCCACACAAAATTCCATTTGCTCTTATTACTAATCGTAACGATTGTATTAATCTGGTCACTGATCAAACCATTAAGTTATAGTAGTTGGGCAGCTGAATCCGTCCCTATTTTAATTGGATTAATTGTTGTGATTGTAACCTATCGCAAGTTTACATTCACTACCCTTTCTTATACGATCATGGCTATATTAGCAATTTTGGAATTTATCGGTGGTCATTATACTTTCGAAAAAGTCCCTTTGTTTAATTGGATTAAAGAACATTTTGACTTAAAGCGAAACGATTATGATCGGTTTGGACATTTTATGAAAGGCCTATTTGCCATCGTTATTCGAGAAATTTTAATTCGAAAAGTCCATCTGCCAAAAGGTGCTTGGTTAGCTACCATTAGTATTAGTATTTTATTTTCGATTGCTGCATTGTACGAAATTATTGAAATGCTTTTCTATAAAATGGCGAAAGGAACCGCACTCGCGAAAGGCTTTTTAGGCGAGCAAGGAGATAAATTTGATTCGCAGTGGGATATGACAAGTGCTTTAATAGGGGCAATCCTTGCTATACTTTTCTTTTCAAAATTGCATAATAAGTTATTGGAAAGAATGACGAAATAGGATTATATCAAGTAATAAGCATAAGGAATCGAAATGGATTTCTTATGCTTTTTTAATGATAAGTATGGAGGAGATTATATTATAAACAATTCAAAAGGGATTCGATTCATCCCTTTTGTTTTACTATTTTTTATGGTTTTAATATAACCTTAATACAATCATCCTCATGATCATTGAATAGTTGATAGGCTTCATGTGCTTTTTCTAAGAGGAATTTTGTGCGTGATAATTTCAGTTGGATCGAATTCTCCTGCCACAATTTTATCAAATAACATTGGCATCATATGAATGACGGGCGCTTGTCCCATTTTCAGACTAATATTTCGTTCAAATAGATGTCCTAAAGGGAACTGATTATATTTTGCACCATATACACCTGTCATTTGAATCGTACCGAATTTTCGTACAGCATCCATGGCAATTTTAATAGGACTGATGGTACCGCCTTGCAATTTTAGTTTTTGTCCAACAGCTTCAGCAGGTGTTTTTTTACCATCCATTCCTACGCAGTCTATGACCACATCTGCGCCGCCATTTGTAAAATCATTTAAATAGAAACCTGTTTCATCATGTAAATCAAAATTAATTATTTCCACTTTATTCATTTTCTTCGCATGATTTAATCTGTATTGTTCATTGTCAACTGCGATCACTCGCTTTGCACCTTTCATCCAAGCGAACTTTTGCGTCATTAAACCAACAGGACCGCAGCCAAGAACGATGACGGTATCCCCTTTTTTTACACCAGCATTTTCAACACTCCAATATGCGGTTGGAATAACGTCAGATAAAAACAGTAATGACTCATCTTCTAGCTCACATGATTCTGGAATCACAAAAGGCATAAAGTTACCATATGGAACGTGGAGATATTCAGCTTGCCCTCCTGGATAATCGCCATAACGTTCGGTATAGCCAAAATATGCTCCTGCATCTAATTCTTTATTGTTATTTGAATTATCACATTGGCTTTCTAAATCGTGCGTACAATAATAGCACTCCCCACAGGATACATTAAATGGTAGAATCACACGATCTCCCTTTTTCACCTTGGTAACCTCAGGACCTACTTCTTCCACAATTCCCATTGGTTCATGCCCAATCACTGTATCCTTTGTTGTGGGGATCGAACCTTTATAAATGTGTAAATCTGATCCACAAATAGCTGTTGAGGTGATACGAACAATGATGTCATCCTTCTTTTTTAACTCCGGATCATCTACTTCTTTTACCTGCATATCTTTTATGCCTTGATACGTAACTGCTTTCAATTCATCATCTCCTATAGAAGTTATTATTTCTTCTATAGCCATGTTGTATGCAGGTGAAACATGATTGATTTTTTGATTCATTTGAATAGTTAGGTAACAAAAAAGAGATTTTAAACAAGAAAAACTATCTTGTTCAAAATCCCTATTTCCCGTTAAAAGTTAATTAATTATCTAAGATCAATTGTTCAACGATTTTGTTCACTTCTTCTACTGTAACATTTAAGCTAACAGCAAGCTCTTTGTACAAGATTGGCAAAACTTGATTCAGAAATTGACGATCTCCGCTAGGTAATTTTTTTTCTTGTTGTTCTAATTCTAATTGTCTTCTCAAAATGGTATTAATCATTTTTGTAATCTGAATATGATTATTGGTATTAAGTATTTTATGATAGTTTTGATGACGTTCTTGCATACGTTCATTCCATGGATCAGGAGGATTTTTAAATGTTTCTAATATCATTTCAGCATTCTTTTTAGAAGCAATTGGTGTTAATTGTGAGTGTACTGTTTCAACAGGATAATACAACTTTATAGCTGTATTATGGTAAGAACGCAGAATATAATAGTGTTTCTTTCTCCCCCAAAATGTTTGCTCCTGAATATCTTCAATGACACAAACACCATGTGCATTATAAAAAACTTTATCCCCAACTGAAAACATTGTTTATCTCCTTTTAGATGTTAAGATTTTAACTTTACATCAACTGGCTTTTTCATAAATAAAGACAGTATTAAATTAATCACCGCTAATAATAATCCTATATAAAATGTAAGTGATGATCCTGATGCTGTTGCTTCTTTCATATCATTTGCAACACTTACTACATAATCATTTTGTTTTGCAGATAAAACAGATACCATGACTGCAATCCCAATAGCTCCGGCTACTTGTTGGATCGTTTGAGTGATTGCGATTCCATCTGGATAGTATTGTTTTGGAAGAGAGTTTAGCGTGTTTGTTTGTACATTCGCAAGAACCGCCCCAATACCTAACATCATGACAATATGTGTTACCACAATCATCCATAAAGCTGTGTCTGAACCAAATTGTGCATATAATAGATAACTAATAGCTACTAAAGCGGTACCAGGCGTAATAACCGCTTTCGGACCAAATTTGTCATATAAACGACCAATAGTTGGCGCTAAAATACAGTTAAGTAAATTACCTGGAAGAAGAATAAGACCCGTGATAAAAGCAGAAATCACTAATGCCATTTGCATATACATTGGTAAAATGACGAGCATTGATAACATATTGAAGAACGTTATAAAACTCATAATGACACCAAGAACGAAAAGTGGGTATTTAAATGCTTTTAGATTCATCATTGGATGAACCATTTTCGTTTGACGAATGGCAAACAGAATAATCGCTACAAGTCCAACGATGATGCTTCCAAGAACAGTTGCGCTAGTCCAACCGGCATCACCCGATACACTAAATCCGTAAACAATACCGCCAAATCCAATCGTTGAAAGAATGATAGATAATACATCTAGCGAAATGTTACGTACCTCATTCACATTTGGTAAATAAATGTATCCGAAAATAAAAGAGAACAATAAGAAAGGTACAGTAACCCAGAAAATCCAATGCCATGATAATGTATCTAAGATTAATCCTGCTACTGTTGGACCGAAAGATGGACCAGCTAACATAACTAAGCCCATGATTCCCATGGCGGCACCGCGTTTATTTGGAGGGAAAATGGTGAAAATAACACTTTGAGTTAAAGGTAAATTAATCGCTAAACCTGCTGCTTGGAAGACACGTCCTGCGAGTAGAACACCAAATGAAGGTGCTAACGCTGCTAAAAGTGTACCTATAATAAATAACACTATAGACGTTATGAACATTTGGCGCGTTGTAAATTTTTGCATCAGAATACCTGTAACCGGTACTAAAATACCTAAAGTAAGAAAGTATCCTGTAGCTAACCATTGTATGGTTGTTGCATCAACTTTAAATAATTGACTTAAGTCTCCTAATGCAATATTTAATGCCGTTTCACTAAAAAGTCCAACAAACCCGGCTACTAACAGAGCAGCCATGATCGGACCTGTTTTGATTTGCTTATCCATTTTGGAATTTGCTTTGATATTTTGATTTTTTATTGAACCTGACGAAGCTGTTTGATTCATTAATTAAAATACTCCCTCTATAAATGTTGATATATCAATGGCTCACGCCATTTTTGAGTATCAAAAAAATATTTTTTGACACGTACATCTATCTTTATTTTGTAGTTATTGATTTTTTTAACAATCTATTTGAAAGCTTCGCTAAAGGAGGAACCATTAACTGGTAATAACTCTCCTGATCCAATGCGCTATATCGATGCACTTTTGGATCTCTGCGTTGCTTATGATGACGGACCCTCCCATGTCTCTAGGCGTCTGATTGCGCGTACATTCCTTCGTTCGGTCTATTCATAAGGCAGAGGCTGGCGATGCTCCTTTAGGGACTCGCTTGATGAAATATCAATGGTCGTAAGTGAAAAATAATGCCGGCTTCTCCGTGTCATCCTCTTGTTTGGACTTTCGATGAAGTACGTTTAGGCAGCCGTTTGAAGACTTGCGAAATCGTGCATCATTTGGTGTTCATTAAACATTGTTTTCTTTTTGCACAAGGCATGTAAAATCTTCAGTAATTTGCCACACAAGCACAACGATTGATTGCTTCTTACGAAGCGGATTAACTTTGCGTGTAGTGTAATATTCGTGTAACTGCTTAAATGCTAGATTATGCAAGATTAAAGGCATCATTACTCGGAACAGAAGCGCACGTAATTTACGTCTTCCTCGCTTGGAAATTCGTTTTTGTCCCTTATGCTGACCGGAAGAGTTTTCACGCAATGTGAGTCCCGCGAGTTTAATTAATTGGCGTGGATGCGCATATTGTGTGAGTGAACCAACTTCTGATAGTAAATCGACAATTGTGATATCTCCGATTCCTGGTACAGATGCTAAATAGTCATAATCCGTCATTTGTTTGGCTAGCTCTACGAGCTGAGCAGTTAATTCGTCTAGTTGAGCTTGCATCAATTTGTGCTGTGAAAGGAGTGTGGCGATTTCGAATTTGGCCATCACTATGCCTTCAGTCAGTCCTATTGAGTTTTCTGCAACTTCGACCAATTGTTTCGCTTTTGGTAGCTGTGGGCTTTTCATCCCTTCTACTTGGCGATATAAAAATAGTAGTTCTTCTGGTGATTTTCCTTTGATATCTGTTGGCAATGGTGTCATTTCGAGCACAGCATACGCCATTTTTCCAAAGTTTTTAAATACCTTTGTAAACTCTGGGAAAAAGCGATCTAACCAACGAATGATGCGATTTTGAAGGGCGTTCAAATCTTCTTGAATCTTAGAACGTAAAGTAGCGCCATTTCGTAATTCAGCTTCTACGCCTTCTAGAATAGCGTGGGTAGCTAAAGCGTCCATCTCGCATTAAACGGGCAATAACGAGCGCATCCTTTTGGTCATTCTTCGTTTGTAGGTTGTCATCTAATTCCTTCGAGCGATTGACGTGCATTGGATTAACCATCACGAATGGAATTCCGTAGTTCGTTAAAAACGACGCTAAGTTCATCCAGTAGTGACCTGTTGGCTCGAAACCAACAAGGATTTCTTGTTTTTTATGAGCCGTTCTAAGCGCCATAAGGCGTTCGTAAAAGCCTTCAAATCCTTGGCGTGATTGCACGATTGGAAATGATTTTTGAAGCACCCGACCTCGATCGTCAATAGCACAAGCGAAATGTTTGTGCTTCGCGATATCGATGCCGATAACTAAAGTATTTTCAGAAACTTGATTAATTTTTTCATTCGTATTAAAATTCATTGAATGGAGTCCTCTCTGTAGATGTGCGAGTCAATTTTCCGGTTGACACTCAAGCATCATACAGGAGGGCTTTTTTGTTTTCAAGTCCCCGACAATCCTTCTAACAGGAATGCTCCTTTAAAAAATATTTGATAAAGTGAAACTTCAATCAGTGGGGGTTCATCCCCCGCTGATTGTTAGTTGAACCAATCGGGCTTTTACTGGCAGTTAACTCCCACCTATGCTTCTTAGTATTTTTTTAAGCCTTGAGATGGGAGTCTTACTGCCAGTTAATGCGGGATAAAACTTGAGAAACTACCTTAAGTGGCTCAGCGCCTTTTTGTGTTAGGCAAAGCATCATGGCTCCCTCAATCGATGCAGTCATCATAAGCGCTACCCTATGTGCCTTATCTTTTGAAAATCCATCTTCTATTAACTTATTCAAATAGATATCTTGCATTTTTTGATATAAATGAGCACACGCATTTCTAACTGGATCACTTAACGAAGCCATCTCGCTCACGATGCTACTAAATGTGTAACCAGAAATCGTCCCTTCTGTTTCAAGATGAACGATTAATTTATCAATCATGAACTTTGTAGCTTCTTTTGTAGTTGGAAATCGTTTAAACATTTCCTCGATATCTGTGGTAATTGCATCTTCCAATGAATGAAGACAAGCAATTAGTAATTCTTCTTTTCCATTAGGAAAGTGGTGATAAAGTGCACCTTTTGACAAGTTACATGCCTTAATAATTTCACTTAAACCCACACCCATATATCCTTTTTGTTGGAAAAGTTTTGTCGCGACGTCGATTATCAGCGATTTTGTATCCATTTCCGTAGCACACCTCCACCATACCAACCGGTCTGTTTTTATTTTAGCAAAAAAATTTTCTATATTTCTAATGTTTTTTTCTTTAAGGAATGAACTTTCACATTTTGGACACAAATAGGTATTGTTAAACATTTTTCAGGAAAGGGCTTACAATAGAGTACTTTCGTGGTTTTAGAGAGTGAGGATCCTTCTTTCTACGCTTGGAGCACTGAATTATTTTAATTCTATTAGAATTTAATTTGAAGTGGTATCGGCTTCGCTTTCCGAGCTAAGCGAGCGAGTGTCTTCGCTGATTCCACTTGTATGGTTAATAGTTATCTGATATTGAAATAAAATAAAACAATATTCAACTGGATTTGCAGATAGATGAATCTTCTCATCTATTTCAATTTCTATAGTCAAATCAATAATTCCTTCAAATATATTTCTTTAAATATGTTGTCGTCATCGTTGCTGAGGTTATTACTCACATAGAACGAATTCTTGTTTGGAATTGCTCTGCAACTTAATTGTTTAACTTTTAAAGACAAGGGTATATTAAATTTATATCTATTGTGAATATACATAAAAAGGAGGATGAACTAGATGATTAGTGCGCTATTAATTGTACTTATGCAATTAGTAATTGTTCCCCTCACTACTTTACGTACGACTTTTATGGTGAAAGGATACAAAATCGTTTCAGCAGTAATTGCTGCTATTGAATCGTTAATATATGTCTTAGCACTCGGTATGATATTCGCTGACCTTTCGAACATTTTAAATATGTTTGCTTACGCTATTGGTTATGCTGGAGGTGTCTATTTAGGCTGTACTTTAGAAAATAAATTAGCCGTCGGATACCGAGCCTTTAATGTCAATCTATTAGAACGCGACAATGAGTTAATCCAAAATTTGAGAAAAGAAGGATTTGGGGTAACGATTTTTGAAGCAGAAGGATTGAATGGAAACAAACGGACTCGATTAGAAATTATATCAAAACGATCTAGAGAAAGTGAACTGATGGCGTTTTTAGAACGAGAAGCACCAAAAGCCTTTGTCGTAGCCTTTGAGCCAACTAGCTTTAAAGGTGGGTATTTGATTCGAGGGATGAAAAGGGCACATGCTAAAAAAATGGAAGTTAAATGATATGTTTAACTGAACACATAACTATCTTTATAATAAAATGGAAACAGCTTACTTACATGATTGATGTCAGTGAGCTGTTTTTTATTTTTTTGTATAAATATAGTTGAAAGCATTTTTATTCTTCTTTACTTATTTGAATTTAATTTAATTCGAATCCCTCTACCTGATCATTCCATTCAATTTTCAATGAAATTTTTGTTTGCTTATGAATAGAATCCTTGCGTATTGTTCCAGTATCTTTATATAAAACAGATTTATTTGTAGGTAAACCATCTGGACTTGTTTCAGAACGATTTACTTCCATTTGACCATATTTAAAGTTGTAATGAATTTGATGTACATCTTTTAAGTCTTCTAAATTACCTTTATATTCAATACTCAGAGTATAATTTTCTTCATTCGAGTCTTTTGACATTTTATTTACTAGTATAGCTCTCCAACTTTTCGACTCTCCAGAATAAGTACCGCCCTTCCTACCATTGGACTCACTATTTGAACAACCTGCTAACATAATCATGATTAGTGCAAATACCATGAACATTTTTTTCATTAGCTTGCCCCCTTATTAAAATCCCCACCATTATTTTATTAAACATCACTTGAGAATAATTACACTTATCATTCAAATTATTATCAGAAATTAATAATAATGAAGTTGATTCGATTGAGAAAAAAATTTTATTGCGATATGTCCCTTTTTGTCCCCTTTCTCTCTATTTAGTTATAAAAAGAGTAGAAAGCAGGGAGAGTATGGCACGGTTTGAGTATTTAGCACCTTATGTCACATTTGCATCCGTACAAGAAATGGATGCGCATGTGGAGTCTCATATTCGGAAACATTTTTATGAATTGACTTCATCGGATCAGGCGATTTTACATAAAATTTCTTCCCATGCACTGGATTACCCTGGTGCCTGTCATTTGAAGGCTAAAACAATCGCAGAAGTATTAGAGATTTCTGTAAGAACCGTTTTTCGAAGTCTAAAACATCTGGAAGAACTTAAAATCATCAGACGCATTCAAACGAAAAAGATGAATGGCATTAAAGGTGCAAACATTTTTTCTATTTTACCTTGTCATGACACATCGAGCGTGTCACATCAGGAAAAAGCTGAAACCCCTTGTGAGCGTAAGGAAGAGCCCGCACAAATGGAAGAGGAACCATCTTTTTCTTTTAATCCTAAACATCATTATGTAAAACATACGTATCCGATTTTAAATTCGACACTAAGAAATCGAATATACCTTCATTTATCATCAACTACTGGAAATACATCAGAAACTAAGAGATTCCTTGATGTAATCCAAAAGCAATTAAATCCACTTCTCGAATGGGATGTATGGAAATCTCGCAAAAAGCAATTAGAGGATATTAGTTTTATGGCATTTAAAGAAGTCATCCAAAAAGCGAAGAGACAGTTCATTCGAAATCCATTTGGCTATCTGTGTGATCGGTTAAAGAGAAAATTGGATGCGTTTATGATGGAGATGATTGAGGAGTATGCGGAGGAAGCTAGGAATAGTGGGATATCTGCGAATTTAATACTTTAATAGAGGTCACCTTACAATAATAGGGATATAAATTGCTTAGTACGCGGAAACAATTTGAAATATCGCGGAAGTTGCTTTGAAATTCACGGAAGTTGACACCAAAATCGCGGATATAGCTCTTGAAACCGCGGATATATAGATTTTTGAACCTATTAAGTAGAAAAAGCACTTCCTGATACGTTCATTGATCAGGAGGTGCTATAAATTACGGGCCATACCGAAACACAAACTATACTTCCGCTAAATCAACTTTAAATTCTGTTCCCCACGCGCTTAAACTATACCAAATCCGTGGTTTTAATGGTAAAGTTTCATGCCATGGACGGGGTTCGAAAATACCCAATTCTTTAATATAAACATCCATATCAATATATAATTCCACGACATTACCTGCCGGATCATGGTGATACGTTGCAATATTATGGCCAGCAGTGTGTCTAGATGGTCCCCATAGAACTGGATGATTATGAATACGTAAGGTATCTGAACTTGCATATTGATGGCTGGCATCTTTCAATTGGAATGCAATATGATGTAATTTCGTTTCATTGGAAGCAACAATGTTAATCACATGGTGGTCATTGTTACAAGTTAAGAAATAACAGAAGTTTTCGTCAATCTTATCTGTAAACTTAAAGCCCAAAACGTCTTGATAAAATTCAGCAGTTTCTTTATGGTTTTTGGCATAAAAGGCAATGTGTCCCAATTTGAGTGGTTGAATGCCTTGATTTCCAAAACCTATATCTGTGTAGTCCATTTTATTGAAGATTTCTACAGTATTCCCTGCAGGGTCCTTCATTTCAATAAGCTCTTCAATTCCAGGTTTTTTACTGATATACTTCTTACTTTCAATGCTTAGTTGAGAAAGCTCTTCTTGAACTTCTGAAACACTTAAACGTCCATCTAATTGATACCCATAACTTCTAATATAGTTCGAATTACCAGGAGTGATGACAATATTATGGTGATCAAGTCCATTTGTTAAATAATAGATACCATCCTCAGTATCCGTTACTTTATATCCCATGACATTTGTATAATACTCGACCATTTCCTGAACATCTGTAGTACAAAAATCTGCATAAGCTAAACGAAAAGCTTTTATTTTCCCCATCACTATTACCTCCGATAATTAATTAATTTTATTGAGAGATTTTTTAGTAATATATTGATTCAATTGCTCTTGAAGCTCGTTTATTAAAATTTTTGCATCTTCTACATTGCTACAAGCACCAAATGTATAAAAATCAGGCCGTACAATAACTGTAGTCACTCCTATTAATTCGAAATATTCAGCGTATTTAGAGTGCACATCACCAATTGTGTGTTGGTTTATTGCTTTATTCGATATATTTAAGATTCGTGCCTCAATTAGATTTAAAAAGTCTAATTGTTCCTCATTTAGATGATCATGTAGATTTTCTTTTGTTAGGATGAACCACCCATGTCCTACTACATCATCGAAAAATCCTTGTTTTCCGTTGTATTCTACTTCTGCTTGTAGGGACAACTCACCTACTAGTTTAGATAACTCGTTTTTAGATAAGATCCCGTTTTCGAGAATTGGAAACGCCGGAAATGCTGGAACATTCCCTGTTAAAAATGCTTCATCTCGTTTTTTTGCTTTTTCTAAATCCGTTTCACAAATCATTTTCCCTAGGTATAATGCTGCATTTACAATTTGCTCATTATGAGGAGATCTTTCTGCTGTATACGTTTCTAATATTGAATCATCGTATACACCTTTTAACAGTAAATCTAACTTCCAGCTTAAGTTCATGGCATCCCTTAGGCCAGAACATAGGCCCTGCCCCATAAATGGTGGTGTTAGATGGGCAGAATCCCCTGCAATGAGTAGATTGTCTTTTCTCCAATTATCTTTCCAAAGCGCTTTAAATGTATAAACAGCGTGGCGTTCTAATACGGCATTTTGAGGCGTAATATTCCATTTCTCTAATAGCTTCCATGCAACTTCGTCCGATTCATTTGTTCTTTTGTTTCTCCCGGCAATAACATAAACTCCCAGCGTCTTCTGCCTGTCCCTCCAGAAACTACGGTTGTTGGGCGCTCTGGATCACAAATTTGCACATTCATCGGGGTAAATTTCCATTCTTCATTCGGTATGATGTCAATCACTAGCCAATCCGCTTGAAAATCTAAGCTTGTTTCAGTCGTATCCAAATAGTTTGCTACAAAACTATTTGCACCATCACAGCCAATTAAATATTTACTTTCAATTTCGAAAGCGCTTCCATTTTCGGATTATTAAGGTTTTATTATCAAACTCTTTAATTGTTAAGAATGCTTTATCGTCTTCTACTTTCGCAGAAATTGCTTCGTAGCCAATATTTATTCAATGGTTGGGAACTTTGCATACCTGATCTAGAACGCTTCTAGTTCAGGTTGATTGAAAAACATATCGCCAGGCCAACCGCTAATTCCATCTTGCGTCCAATCGATGGATAACAAAATTTCACGTTTGGCATTTTGCCATTCATAAGAATCGGGTACAGTTTGTGATATTCTACGAACTTCTTCAATAGGAACGACAGATTGTAAGATTCGTGTTATTTCATGATCATAGTGGACTGCTCTTGGCAGCTTATAGCCTTCAGTAAATCTTTCAATGATTCCAACTTTCCAACCTTTTTTCTCCGTACGAAGCAAAGCCGCTAATAGTTTTGCAACGGGGCCGTAGCCCACGATTGCAACATCATACACTTTTTTCATTCCACAACACACTCCTTATTAAAAAGTTTTCATAACAACTTTTTCAGAGATTACCTTATTTGAT
>CAWBWO010000018.1:0-57628 GCA_963792445.1 uncultured Caryophanaceae bacterium
AAAAGTTTAAAAATACGAAAAGGTCATTTTGCTTATAGGAGCATCATGACCTTTAATTTTTTATGGTTTATTCCAAAGTAGTGTCATAATTAGAAAGAATCCAATAAACACGAACGACACGAGTACTAAGACAATAATCGAAAGTGTTTTCCAAATACTTTTCTTCGCATATAGTGCAAAAAACCAAGAAAATAAATACGACACAATAAGAATCTGATATAGATGATCTAAAAAGAAATCAAAACTAAGAGCTAAATAAAATGTACTGACACCTAATAATAAGAATAAAATGGATAGAATTACTGAAAATTTCCTCATTTAATCCCTCCGATAAATTAGAAATATGTATGATTTCCTAGTACAATTAAATAGCGCATTTACATTGATTTCACTAAATCTCTTATATTTTATGTATGAAAATAGGAAGAGCATGAAGAATTAAATACTTTTCTTATTACTCACACCAATTTTTCATATTAAATTTAGAGTTTCGATTATATTAAAAGCTTGGTTCTATTTCTGGAACCAAGCTTTTATTTTGAAAAAGAATTATTTATTTTTCTTAAATTCCTCAATCGCTTCATTTGCTAATTTCGTTTGGATCACATCAGGCATTGGGGGATTGTATAATCCAGCACGGACGTTCAAATAGTACCTGTGCATTGGATTTGATTCTGATAGTGCTCTTGCACCAACGATTCGCATCGCTAGGTCAACAACATTCATCGCAGCATTTGTGACTTCAATTTTGGTAACGTCTAAAGGTTCTTTAAATGATCGTTTATCCGTGCAGTGTTCATATCGTTCTACTGTTCCATATAGCATATGTCTAGCTGTGGCAAGTGATAGTTCCATTTCACCAATCATTTGTTTAATATTTGGTGCTTCTGCGATTGGTTTTCCCAATGAAGAAGGAATGTAGGATGTCGCAAAGTTTAATGCATAATTTCGTGCTGCTTTTGCTATGCCGATATAACATGCTGGTATATGCAACATCCAACCCTTCGCACCCTTCGCTCTTTGTTTGCCTGTTTGCAATACGTTTGTATCTGGAACACGAACGTGGTCCAAAATAACAGTTTGACTTGCTGTTCCACGCATTGCAAGGGAATCCCATGTGTCCTTTAAAGAAACTCCATCTGTACTGCTTGGGACTAGAATCATGTCTACTTCATTATTTTCGTTTGTTGCAGTAATAATGAAATGAGTTAACGCTGGTGCTGCAGTTGTGAAGATTTTTTCACCCGTTACAACTAGCTCATTACCATCACGTACTACAATAGTAGTTGGAAGTGCTCCTCGAGAAGGACTTCCTGCATTATTTTCAGATGATGCTGTATTAATAAGTGCGCCATTTGCAACAGCTTCTAGAACGATTGTTGCAGCTTCAGGATTCCAATGCTTGCTTTCCACATATTCTAAAATAATTCCGTTCGTAAATCCGATTGAAAGGGCAGTTGAACCGCACCCTTCAGCAATCGCTTCTTGCGCCAAAATATATTCATATAACCCCATCCCTTGGCCACCAAATTGGATTGGCAATGTTAAGGTATTGTATTTTATTTTTTTTAAGTCATCAATGTTTTCGAAAGGAAATGAACCTCTAGCATCAAGTTGTGCTTCCCGTTCATTGAAGACAGGAATTAGTTCCTCGATTTTCGCTAACAATCCTCGTTGTTCTTCTGTTCGAATAAAACTTTCCATCATATAACGCCTCCATATCTATCATCTATCATACATCTAAACTCTACTAATTTTCTATGAATTAGATTAGAAATTATTTATTCCGAGAAAGCTTGTTGGGCGTATTGAAAATAGTGTGCTATTATAAATTCGAATATTATCTCGAAAGGAAGATATTAATGAATTCACCATTTACATTTATACACACAGCTCCAACACAAATGGAGACTGGCAAATTATATCCTGCAATTTTCCTAATGCATGGAATGGGAAGTAACGAAAAAGATTTACCTGGTTTACTTGATGAAATTAAAGATCAATGCCATATTTTTAGCTTGCAAGGACCTATTATTCAGCCACCAGGTTATGCCTTTTTTACAATAGAAGAGTTTGGTAAACCTCATAGACAAGTATTTGATCAAGTGATTATTCAGATTATGAAATTTATTGAGGAAGCCATCACCGAATACCCAATTGATGCTGAGAAAATCTTTTTAATGGGCTTTAGCCAAGGCGCTATTCTTTCAAAAACATTAGCTTTTGCGATGGGAAAAGAAAAAATAGCAGGGATTGTTGCATTAAGTGGGTACATTCCAGATTTCGTGCAAACCGAATATCATAAGCACTCTGTATCAGACATGCCTGTTTTTATTTCTCATGGTTTAATGGATTATGTATTACCATATCAATGGGGAGAAGCAAGCAGAGACTTCTTTACAGAACAAGGTGCAAATGTAACATTTAAGAATTTCCAAGATGGACATGGTGTCACACCTGAAATTCATCAAGCGTTGATTGCATTTTTAAAAGAACATATGATCAATGCGTGAGAAAATTGTGAAAAAATAAAAGATTAGAAATTTTAATTTTAAAAAATGGTTGACAATTGGAAGTTAAAACTATAAGATTACATTAAATTAATGGTTCGAATAGGTAGCAGCTTTGATAGCAAAGTTGGCCTTATGAGTTGAGATTAGAAATGATGAGCATAGCCGAGAAATTGAAGAATAAGAGTAGTAGCATATTTATCATTGTAGAGAGAGTCAGCGGTTGGTGTAAGCTGATCAATGGAATATGTGAATGGACTTATGAGAGCATCCGTCAACACATTGTTAGTAGCGGATGACGATTAATCCTCGTTACGGATATTTAAGCGGAAGTTTTATAACTTCAACTTGAGGTGGCAACGCGGTCTACATCGTCCTCATGAAAGAGATTTCTTTCATGAGGACTTTTTTATTTTTCTCAAACCTTCGAGCATAAAAATAGGAGATGAATGATGATGATCGAACATACAAGTTTTCGTACAACAACTAAAAAGATAAATGGCGATACTTTAACACCAATATTAATATTTCAAAGATTAAAAGGAAAACGCAAATTTTTACTAGAATCAGATTCGAAATTTCAAGATTCTGGACGTTATTCGATGATTGGTGCTAACCCTATTAAATCTTATAGCGGAAGTGGCAATACATTAATTGAAAAGCAGTTTCATACAGGAAAAGAATACAGTTATGAAGGGGATTTACTTACTCTTTTAAAGAGAGTTATGCCAAGAATCACCGGCCCTGATGAATTCCCATTCACCGGCGGAGCAGTCGGGTATATTTCATATGGGTCGATTATCGAAAGCCGTCATCAAAATAATTTACATATTCCAAATGTCAATTTTTATATATACGAAACGATGATTGTATTCGATCATTTACAAGATGAAATTACTGTAATTCATACGGAAGTCAATCCAGAGCAACAAAAAGTTGATTTAGATACGATTATCAATGAAATTCAAACACCAATAGATAAGTCAGATGAAGATTATCAACTTTCACAATTTTCTAGTGAAATATCAAAACAACAATTTATCGATCAAGTAAATAGAGCGAAGTTATCTATTCAAAATGGAACACTTGATCAAATCGTATTATCCAGACCGAAACAAGCGACTTACAGTGGAAATCCATTTTCTATATACAGAAAATTAAGAAAACAAAACCCTTCACCATATATGTATTACATGGATTTTGACGATCATATTATTTTGGGAACTTCACCTGAAAGTCTGATTAAAGTGCAAGACGAAATAATCACCACTACTCCAATTGGTGGTACAAGAAAAAGAGGAAATACGGATGAGGAAGATCAACTACTTGCTAAAGAACTTCTAAATAACACAAAAGAACAACAAGAACATTCTATGTTGGTTGAACTTGCAAAAGTTGATTTACGAAAAGTAAGTGAGACAGATTCCATACAAGTTCAACAATATATGAAGTTAGAACGGTATGAACATGTTATGCATTTAGTTTCATCTGTTCAAGGTAAAATATCACCAGTCTATCATTCGTTAGATGTATTAATGTCATCCTTACCAGCAGGTGCCATCACAGGTTCACCAAAGGAAAAAGCCATCGAACTAATTGATGAAATTGAGACAACACATCGTAATATATTTGGTGGTGCTATTGGTTATATAGGATTTAATGGCAATATAGATTTTGCAATTACCATACGCTCAATGTTATTAAAAGATGGGATTGCTCACATTCAATCTGGTGCTGGAATTGTAAAAGATTCCATCGCAGAAAGAGAATTTGAGGAAACAAATGAAAAGACCACTTCATTAACATCATTATCAAATGTAGAGTAGAGAAGAGTTTAGCTATGAGAGGAGAGAGTTTATCAATGAAACATGCAATTGAAAAAGTAAGTCACAAAGAACATTTATATTATGAGGAAATGTTAGATGCATCAAAAAAAATGTTTCAAGATGAAACACCACTTGAAGAAATTGAAGCATTTTTAATTGCATTATCTAAAAAAGGTGAAACTGCACAAGAAGTTGCAGCACTTGCTACTGTTATGAAATCTCTTTCACTAGAAGTTCCAACCCCATTAGGAAGCTATATGGATAACTGTGGAACAGGTGGTGATGGGTGTAAAAGTTTTAACATTAGTACAACTTCAGCCATTGTATTAGCTGCTGCAGGCGCAAAAATAACAAAGCATGGTAACCGTAAAATTTCAAGTGCAGCTGGAAGTTCTGATGTTTTAGAAGCATTAGGAATTCATACAGATTTCACGATGTCAGAAACAATTGAATTGCTAGAACAAGAAAATGTTACATTCCTATATGCACCCAATGTACATCCTAAGCTAAAACGAATTGGCCAAGTCAGAAGTAAAATTGGTAAACCTACAATTTTCAATCTAGTAGGACCATTAACAAACCCTGTTGATTTGGAGACACAATTTACAGGAATCTATCGTAGAGATTTCCTAATGGAATATGCAACAGTGATGAAAATGTTAGGGCGTAAAAGAGGGATCGTTGTAACTGGTGCAGGGGGTATGGATGAGGCATCACTTGCAGGACAAAATGAGTTTGTGTTAGTAGATCATGATGATTTAATTCCTTTCTCTCTTCGTCCTGAAGAAGTAGGCTTACAAGAAGCAACGTTGGAAGCTGTTCGAGGTGGTAACCCGGATGAGAATGCCATCATTTTAAGAAAATTATTGAAAGGTAAGAGAGATGCCTATTTTGATGCAGTAGCTTTAAATACAGGGATTGGCCTATTTTCATATGGTATTGTCGACAAAATCAAAGATGGTGTGGATTTAGCAATCGATACGATCTTGTCAGGCAAAGCTCTAGATAAATTAGAAGCTGTGATTGCATATAGCGATGCACATAAAAAGGAGAAAATCTCATGACAACCATATTAGATAAAATTATTGCTGAAAAAGAAAAAGAAATTATCCGTTTAAAAAGTAGTACGTTACAACAAAGCTTTGTACATGAAAAAAAGCCTTCATTATTTGAAAAGTTAAAAAAGGCAAACCAATTACAAATCATTTCTGAAATTAAAAGAGCTTCTCCTTCAAAAGGAACTATTAATAATGAAGTCATCCCAGTTGAACAAGCACGACAATATGAAAACGCCGGAGCAGCATGTATTTCTGTTTTAACCGATACACCTTTTTTTAAAGGAACTTTTGAAGATTTACATGATGTAACACATGCTGTCAAAATCCCTGTTCTTTGCAAAGACTTTATCATTGACGAAATTCAAATTGACTATGCGAAAGCAAATGGGGCATCCGTCATTTTACTCATTGTTGCAGCATTATCGAAAGAGAAATTAGGTAAACTATATCAATATGCAAAAAATCAAGATTTAGAAATATTAGTAGAAGTTCATGATGAAAAAGAACTTCAACAAGCTTTAGAGATTGATGCGAAAATAATTGGTATCAACAATCGAAATCTAAAAACATTCGAAGTAGATTTACATCATTTTGAAGAACTCGCAAAGCACTTCCCGTTCCACGAAGAGCGCGTTTTAATCAGTGAAAGTGGAATTAAAACACCTGACGATGCGAAGTTTGTAGCAAGTCTTGGAGCAAGTGCCATTCTTGTGGGAGAAACACTTATGCGAAGCAATCAGATCGAAACGACTTTAAAATCGTTTCAAGTGCAAAAAGGTGTTGTGACACCATGACCAAGGTGAAAATATGTGGATTGATGAAAGAGGAGAATGTCAAAGCTTGCGTTGAAGCAGGTGCTGATGCAATTGGTTTTGTGTTTGCCGAGAGCAAAAGGCAAATTACAATCGAAAAAGCAGCACATTTGGCTAGCCTAATCCCAGAACATATATTGAAGATTGGTGTTTTTGTAAATGCACCTGCCGAATTTATATTGAAAGCATATCAGGAAGTACCACTCGATTTAATCCAGTTTCATGGCAATGAAACAAATGAAGAGATCAAGAAAATCGGACTTCCATCTATTAAGGCATGTTCTATAAAGAGCCAAGATGACATCGATATTGCATTAACGTATGATACAGATTATTTATTATTAGATGCTCCTGGAATCGAGTTTGCAGGAGGAAGTGGCAAAGTGTTTGATTGGAGTTTATTGAATAATCCAAAATTAGCAAATTCAAAAGTCATTTTAGCTGGTGGATTAACAGCTGAGAATGTAGATAAAGCAATCGATATTTCTAGACCTTATATGGTTGATGTTTCAAGTGGAGTAGAAATAGATGGGCAAAAAGACAATAAACGAATAACTGATTTTATTAACGCAGTTAAAAAGGAGAGATTGTTAAATGGTGAAAGAACTAAATGAACAAAAACCGGGACGATATGGTAAATTTGGTGGTCAATATGTGCCAGAGACATTGATGACTGCGTTAACTGAATTAGAAAAGGCGTATGAGGAAGCTATTCTGATCCAGAATTTCATAAAGAATTGCAATATTATTTAAAAGATTATGTGGGCCGTGAAAATCCACTCTACTACGCTGAAAGTTTAACTAAAAAAACCGGTGGCGCTAAAATTTACTTAAAACGTGAAGATTTAAATCATACAGGTGCACACAAAATTAATAATGCATTAGGCCAAGCACTTCTAGCTATTAGAATGGGCAAAAAGAAAATCGTTGCTGAAACAGGTGCAGGACAGCATGGTGTTGCAACTGCTACTGTATGTGCTCTTTTTGATTTAGAATGCACTGTATTTATGGGAAAAGAAGATATCAAACGTCAAGCACTAAATGTTTTCCGTATGGAATTACTTGGCGCAACAGTTGTTTCGGTTGATCAAGGTGGCGGTACGTTAAAAGATGCTGTCAATGAAGCACTTCGCTATTGGGTTACTAATGTGGAAGATACACATTATATCCTAGGATCTGCAACTGGCCCCCATCCGTTTCCAAAAATCGTTCGTGATTTCCAACGAGTGATCGGTGTAGAAACACGTAAACAAATTCTTGAAAAAGAAGGCCGACTACCAGATGCTATCGTTGCTTGTCTTGGAGGAGGTAGTAATGCGATTGGTATGTTCCACCCATTTGTTGATGACGAGACTGTTAAATTGTATGGTGTTGAAGCAGCAGGTAGTGGTATCCAAACAGGTCTTCATGCATCTGCTTTTGCCGAATTAAAAGAAGGTGTATTACATGGAGCTTATACCTATTTATTGCAAGATGAAAACGGTTTTGTCCAAGAAGCTCACTCGATTTCAGCTGGTCTTGATTACCCAGCAGTAGGACCTGAACATTGTTATTTACATGATATAGGCCGTATTCAATATTCCGCTGTTACAGATGATGAAGCATTAGAAGGTCTACAATTATTATCACGTACAGAAGGGATTATTCCAGCTTTAGAAAGTGCTCATGCAATTTACCGTGCAGTAGAAATTGCGAAAGAAATGAGTCCTGACGAAATTCTTGTCATTTGCTTATCAGGAAGAGGAGATAAGGATGTTGAAACAGTAAGAGAAGCTCTAGGAGGCAAAAAATAATGACAACAAAACCATTACAACTAGCAATTGAAGAAAAAGTAAATGCGGGACAAAAGGCGTTTGTTCCATACATTATGGCTGGAGATGGTGGTTTATCTTCCCTCCGCGATAAAATTCTTTTCTTACAACAAGAAGGCGTTACAGCAATTGAAGTAGGTATTCCATTTAGTGACCCTGTAGCAGATGGTCCTGTTATTCAAGATGCTGGTAATCGTGCATTAAAAGAAGGCGCCAATCTAAAAGCAATTTTAGAAGAAATTGCAAAGTTTAAGGATGAAGTCAAAGTACCATTAATTATCATGAGTTACATCAATCCAATCATCGCATATGGAATTGAAAAGTTTGTAGCAAAATCCGAAGAAATTGGCATTAGTGGCTTAATAATTCCGGACGTACCGATCGAAGAAGCTGAAATTGTTACTACACATCTGAATAACACATCGATTGCATTAGTTCAATTAGTTTCTCTTACAAGTCCGAAAGAGCGAATTGAACGTATTACAAAAGCATCAGAAGGATTTGTATATGCGGTTACTGTAAATGGTATCACTGGTGTTCGAAATGAATTTGGAAATTCACTTGAAGAACATTTCCATACTTTAAAAGAAATGAGTGAGATCCCTGTTCTAGCCGGGTTTGGTATTTCAACACCTGAGCAAGTTGAACAAATGGGAGCAATGGCAGATGGCGTAATCGTCGGAAGCGCTATTGTAAAAGCTTTCCATGAAGGAAATAAAGAATTCATTAAAGAATTGCTACCGAAAGTAACGGTTGGAGAATAGGGAAGAACTTATTTTGGAGATTTCAAAAGGGCATGCACGGAAATTCCTAAAATCATATAAACAACACCCCATGATGGATTTTTACCATACCATCATGGGGTGATTATTTTAATAGTATGTTATTGTTTAATTCTCATTTCAAATATTGTATTAATTCTTCTTTATTTCTAGGAAACGATTCCGTTACTAGAGAAACATTTTTTGATTGTAAAACTTGAGCCATTTCAAATACCCATGGCTTTTCCAAATGTGCTTTTACAAGTAATTCCTCTTGCTCGAAAATATCAAACGGATTTCCATGATAAATTACTTCTCCATCACTCATAACAATGATCTCATCTGCCCATTCATAAGCAAAATCCACATCATGCGTCGATAAAACAATCGTCTTATTTTCTGCATGAATCGTATTCAATAATTGTAAAATTTGCTTTGCATAATAAGGGTCTAGTCCTGCAGTTGGTTCATCTAATATAAACACATCAGGATTCATGGCCAACACCCCAGCAATTGCAACTCTCTTTTTTTGCCCGATACTTAAGAAATGAATTGGTTTATCTTGTAAATGGGTTACTTCTGTTTCTTTCATAGCCCAATCGACCATTTCAGTTACTTGATCAGTTGACCAACCAAGATTTACAGGACCGAAAGATATATCTTGTCGAACATTGCCAGCAAAAAGCTGTGAGTCCGGATCTTGAAATACAATACCGATATGAGAGCGTAATGCAAGTAATGATTTTCGATTATATTTGATTGGCTGACCTTGGAAGAGTACAGTACCTTTTGTTGGTTGCAAAAGCCCATTTAAGTGCTGAAATAATGTAGATTTCCCAGCTCCATTATTACCAAGTAACGCAATCTTCTTTCCTTTGGCAATTGTCAAAGATAAATCATTTAACGCTATTGTACCATCAGCATATGTATGCGTTAAGTGCTGAATATCAAAGAATAATTCATTCAAACTAGAGTGCCCCCAAACTGAAAATAGACAACGATGATTAACGACATGATAATGAAAATAATCATCCAATTTCTAAAGGAATATTTATGAGAATCTTCCAAGTAAACCATAGATTCATCGTAACCACGAGAATTCATGGCCATCGACAATTCCTTAGAACGTTGGAAAACCTGAACAAATAATGAAGAAATAAGCATTCCTAATGAATGCAATCCCACGCTTAACTGATAGATATCCTAGTCGTGAGTTTTGTGATTGGAAAATTTCTATCGATTTTTCTAAAAATACAAATATAAAACGGTAAGTAAGTTCGATTAATTCAATTAATAATTGAGGTATTTTGCATTTTTTTAAAACCTGCATGATATCATGAACAGGTGTTGTTAACGTTAAAAAATATAAACAACTGATACTACTCAAGACAGAAAAAAACAATTGAATGCACGATTTAACACTTTGTTCTGAAATGTAAATTGTCCAGTTAAGCAATTGAAATTGCCAAATTGCATTATGGATTAGTTCAGGTTGTCGTGTCAATGATAATAAAATACTTATTAAACTACTAATCAGAAAAAAAGAAGGAATGGATAACATTTTCAAATAATATTGCCAAGGAATTTTAGCCACAACAACTGTTATCAAACTCATCACAAAAAATGTGATGAGTGAGACTAGCTCGTCTTTGACAGATAATGAAAATAATAATAAAAAAATAGCTAATATGATTTTTTCGACTGGATGAGTATTTGCAAGTCGATTGATATAAGCATATTGATCAATGAGTAACATGCTTACCTTTGCCTACTTTACTTTCTGATTTTTTATGTTTTCCTCGAGAGAATCCAATGAAATATCCAATGAAATCCAGCACCTATAGCTGCTTGTAAACTGAATAGTAAACTTTCAATTTCACCACTTGGTGGTTCCCAAATACTTGAAAACCATGGTTGATAAGTTTTATCTATTTTACTGATTGCAGCTTCAGCTTCGCTATCAGCGCCACTGAATTCAGCGCCTTTTTGTATAAACAAAGGAAAAATCGCTAACATGACAACGATTGCAATTAAGAGAAGATTTTTTTTCATTATTGTTGTGCACCTTTCTTAAAGACTTTTAGTGCCTTTAATTCTGCTAAGTTGTATTTTTGTAAGAAATTCATGATCACGACAGTTAGAATCCCTTCGCTAATGGCTAACGGAATTTGCGTAAGAGCGAAAATACTACTAAATTTAGTGAATGACGCAAAGAAACCACCCACTTCAGAGGGAAAAGCAAGTGCTAATTGGATCGAAGTGACAACATATGTACTCAAATCCCCTAGTGCAGCAGCTAAAAATACAGCAAATGAGAAGGATAACCCCATTTTAGTCACGCCTTTATATACACCATAAGAAATAAGCGGACCTGTTATCGCCATAGAAAATGCATTTGCACCTAAAGTTGTTAAACCACCATGAGCTAATAACAATGCTTGGAATAACAAAACAATAAAACCTACAATACTCATGGCAAATGGTCCAAATAAAACAGTACCTAGACCAACACCTGTAGGATGTGAACAACTACCTGTTACGGATGGAATTTTCAATGCTGATAAAACAAATGTAAAAGCACCTGATAACCCAAGCATCATTTTCGTATCAGGATTTTCAATAATTGTTTTTCGAATTGAACGGAATCCAATGAATAAAAACGGAATGGTTATAGCCCACCAGAAAATAGCCCATTCAACAGGTAAAAATCCCTCCATAATGTGCATGGCAAAAGCAGGTTTTGGCACAATCATGATTGCCGTAAGAAAATAAATTAATTTCCAGTTTAAGAATTTTTTTAACATTTTCAGTTCACATTTCCTCTCTAATTAATTTTCTATTGTTAGAAAAATCGTTAAACGTACCCCCTTATTTCCTTTGTAGGACATAAAAAAACACTTCCTCGATCGAAGAAGTGCAAACGAATAGTAAACCAATGCCAAGTATTAAAAGCATATCTATTCACACACCTATCCTCGTAGGCTGAATCGAATCCACACTTTATGGCAGGTCTCCTGGCTTAGAGTCATCATTATGTTTTAACCTTCCCATCATTGACAGTGGCATATAAAAACATAACTCGTCTTTACAGTGGCGGGACCGCGTTTGTATTTCACAACCTTCCCTTTTAAGCTAAATAAAGAAATTTAGCACCATAAAGTTTATTGAATTGTAAGATTACTTTTTCAGTGTATCATTGTTATATTTTCAATTCTACTAAATTTTTAATAAATAATTTTTTTTACAAAAGAATGGACATAGAAAAGTAAAAAGTTTAAATTACTAACAAATTACGTACATGAAATTCATGTAAATCTATCAATTTCAAAAAATATATTTGAAATTATAAAAAAATGGTATATGATAGTTTTAGTTTTAAACTTACTTAATTATACAATTTCATATATTTTAAAAGTGCCTTTATAAAAATATAAAGGATAATAGGGAAATCGGTTTAAGTCCGATGCAGCCCCCGCTACTGTAACATGGATGAAATGATACGTCCTCACTGGTCTAAGTTAGAGACTGGGAAGAGATCAAAGTAAAGTGAAGTGAAGCCAGGAAACCTGCTTTTAAAAATGTTGTACGATACTTTTCGGAGGGAAAGGTAAAGACTAAAAAGCAGAATGTTGTTATGTACATATGATAATTTTCTGAATTCTCTAGTTTTTAAACCTTAATTCTTTGAATTAAGGTTTTTTATTTTCCTTTTCTAAAGAAAATTTTTAAATTGGAGGATTTATATGACAACTTGGGACTTATCTGGGATGAAGAGCCATTTATTTATTTGTAATGGAAGTTCGTGTATGAGAAATGGTGCAGAAGATATAACATTGGCAATTCGAGATGAAATTGCACATTTAGGTTTGGATGAACAAATTCATACAACAAGAACGCGCTGTAATGGGCGATGCAAGGATGCATGTATCGTCATTGCTTATCCTCAAGGAAGTTGGTATAAAGCATCGACTTCTGAAATAGGTCGCGAAATTGTGAGAGATTGTATTACACAACAAAACGAGGAAAACACAATTTACCAAATGAAAGATGGAAAAATGGTCTTGAATACGAAAGTTGCCTCCATAACCGGAATCAAGAAAAACAAATAAACCATAAGGGAGTGTTCACATATGGCAAGACAAGGTAAATTATATGTCGTGGGTTTTGGACCTGGGGATTTTAACCATATTACTACGAGAGCCGTAGAAGCGCTTCAAGATAGTGACTTTATCATTGGTTATAAAACGTATGTAGAACTCATTCAAGATTTAATTAAGAATGATACAACCATCATCAGCACAGGTATGACAGAAGAGGTATCAAGAGCGCAAGAAGCCGTTCGTCAAGCGGAAGCTGGTAAAAAAGTAGCTGTGATATCAAGTGGTGATGCAGGTGTTTATGGAATGGCAGGATTAGTATATGAAGTCTTAATTGAAAAAGGTTGGACAGAAGCAAATGGCGTTCCTGTTGAGATTATTCCTGGAATATCCGCTATTAATTCATGCGGTTCATTGCTTGGTGCGCCAATTATGCATGATTCTTGTACCATTAGTTTGAGTGATCATTTAACTCCATGGGATTTAATCGCTAAAAGAGTAGAAGCTGCAGCAATGGCCGATTTTGTTATCGCACTATATAATCCTCGCAGCGGAAGAAGAACACGCCAAATTGTAGAAGCACAACGCATTCTTCTTCAATACAGATCCCCTGAAACACCAGTTGGTCTTGTAAAAAGTGCATATCGTGAACGTCAACATATTATTATCACAAATTTAGGTGAAATGTTAGATCATGATATTGGAATGTTAACAACAGTCATTATCGGCAATTCTTCTACATTCCTTTATGACAATAAAATGATTACACCACGTGGTTACCAAAGAAAGTATACATTGAACGCAGAGAAGCAATCTTTAAAACCGCATCAACGATTAAAAGCAGAAGCAGAACCTTGGGCTATGGATCAAGAAACAGGCGTTCAACGAATTCAATCTTCAGTTGCTGTAGCGGAAAAAATCATAAATGATCAGGACATAGAAGAAAAAAAACCTCAAAAAGTTAGCTCGTATGAAATGGCAATGGAAGCATTAAAACGTGTAACAGGAGAACAACCAAAAACTATACAATTCGTTCATCAAGATTTTGAGGAAATATTTGAATTAGCAGTTAGTCCTGGTGTTGCAAACAAAAAATTCACACCTGAACAGATGATGACCTTAGCAATGGTTGTTGGAGAAAAAGGGACGATGGAATATACGCCAAATCATCAAATTGTATTAAAGATTCCAACTTCAAATCCAGATAGCATTACGAAAAAGTTACAAGGCGTTGGATTCCTACTAGCACCAGTCGGAGATGTACTGACATTAAAAGCATGTGATTTCTGTGACGGTGAAAAAACAGGTGGTATTCCTTATGCAGAGGAAATACAAGAAAAATTGGGTGGCATTCAATTACCAAAAGAATTAACAATTGGCTTTAACGGATGTGGAATGGCTTGTTATAAAGCAGTGACTGAAGATATTGGTATTATTTATCGAAAAGGAAAATTTGATTTGTTCCTAGGAGCAAAACCTGTAGGTAGAACAGCACATCCTGGTCAACCTGTGGCCGAAGGTATTGAGCCAGACAAAATAGTTGAAGTGATTACGAATATTATTCAAGAGTATAAAGAAAATGCACATCCAAATGAGCGACTATTTAAATACTTCAAAAGAGTGAAACAAATCCAAGGATTTGTTTATAAAAATATCGCACCAAAAGTTGATATTGAACCAGCACCTTGTGGGGACTGATTAAAGGAGGAAAATAGATGAAAGCCATTTTATTTGTAGGGCATGGTAGTCAATTAGCAGCAGGAAATGAGGAAGTAACAAAATTTGTTGAACAGTTGAAACCAACTTTAGATCAAAATTTATTAGTTGAAAGTTGCTTTTTAGAATTTGCATCACCAGATATCGCTAAAGGTATCGACAATTGTGTTGCAAAAGGAGCAACTGAAATTCATGTTGTTCCAATTATTCTATTACAAGCAGGACATTCGAAAATACATATTCCTGCTGCCATTGACGCTGGCATTGTAAAATATCCAAATGTAAAGATTATGTATGCAAGACCTCTTGGAATTCATGAAAGTATTTTTGATATTTTGAAAGAACGTCTTGTTGAAACAGGCTTTAACATCGAAGAAAAGAATGAAGATACAGCGATTCTTTTAATTGGTCGTGGTGGTAGCGATGTTGATGCAAATAGTGATTTCTATAAAATTGCTCGTATGCTTTGGGAACAATTAAATGTGCTCACTGTTGAAAGTGCATTTATGGGTGTAACTTTCCCAACAGTTGAACAAGGTATTGAACGCTGTGTAAAGCTTGGGGCAAAGAAAATTGTGATGCTTCCTTACTTCTTGTTTACAGGAATATTAATGGAAAGAATGCAAGGAATGCGTGCTGATTTTGCTTCAGAATATCCAAATGTAGATGTAAAATTAGCGAATTATTTTGGCTATCACAAATCGCTACAAACAGTATTAAAAGATCGAATTGAAGAATCATTGCAAGGTGAAGTGAAGATGAATTGCGATACTTGTCAATATCGCATAAATGCTGCTCAATTTGTCGAACATCACCATCATCATGACCATAATCACGAACAACATCACGACCATAATCATGATCATGACCACGAACATGAAGAGCATCTAGTTGGTGTTGATAAATGATTTTTATGTTAGCTGGTACAAGCGATGCAAGAGAGCTTGCCATAGAAATTGAAAAAAGTGGTCGGCAAGTAATCGCAACTGTTGTAACCGAATCAGCAGCCAAAAGTTTAATAGAAGCAGGTATTCGAACAAATATAGGTCGCTTAACGACAGAACAAATGACTGAATATATCCATTCAAATGAATTACAAGCAATTGTTGATGCCAGTCATCCATTTGCTGAAGAAGCTTCAAAAAATGCCATTGCTGCAGCAGAGGTTGCTGGCATTCCATATATCCGTTATGAAAGAGCTAGCCAATCGTTCAATAATCCACTTGTTACAATTGTTCAAGACTATGAAGAGGCAGCACAACTCGCTGCAAAAAAACGCGGCGTGATCATGTTAACAACTGGTAGTAAAACTCTTGGTATTTTCACAAAACATTTAATAGGATTAGAAAATACTAGAGTGATTGCTCGTATGCTACCAAGACTTGACAATATGGAAAAATGCCAATCTTTAGGTGTCGAGCAGAAAGACATCATCGCGATACAAGGACCATTTTCAAAAGAGTTAAATATTGCACTTATTCATCAATACGAAGTCACACTCATGATTACAAAAGAAAGTGGCAAAGTGGGTTCGGTAGATGAAAAATTAGAGGCTGCACTCGAATGCGGTATTGAAACCATTATGATTGCAAGACCAAAAATACAGTATCAGAATATGCACTCAAGTTTTGATGGAGTATTAGAAGATTTAAAGTTAAAACATATAAATTAGGAGGAAATCAATATGGATTTTAAAACAGATTTTAAACCACTTACAGTTGCACCAGATAATATTTACGAACATAGTTTTGCGACAATCGCAGAGGAGTATGGCCCACATGATTTTACTGAAGATGAATGGAAAGTAATTCGTCGTATAATTCATGCATCAGCAGATTTTGAATTAGGTAAAAGCGTCATCATTCATCCAGATGCAATTGAAGCAGGAATTAATGCAATTCGAGCGGGAAAACCAGTTATTGCAGACGTTCAAATGGTTGAAGTTGGTACTGGACATAAACGTTTCCAAAAACACGGTGGCGATATTTACTGTTATATCTCAGATGATGATGTGTCAAAAGCAGCAAAAGAAGCAGGAGTTACACGTGCAATTATGTCCATGCAAAAAGCTACTCATTTACATAAAGGTGGAATTTACGCTATTGGCAATGCACCGACTGCACTTTTGGAATTGATTCGATTAATCAAAGAAGGCAAAGCAAAACCGGATTTAATCATCGGTATGCCTGTTGGCTTTGTTTCAGCTGCTGAATCCAAAGAAGAATTAGCAAAAGTTACAGAGGTTCCATTTATCACCAATATCGGTCGTAAAGGTGGTAGTACAGTCACTGTAGCTGCACTAAATGCTATTTCAATTCTATCTGATCAAGCATAATGCAAAAAAAAAATAAAAAAGACCCATCGCAAATGCGTCATGGCTACACAACGGGCGCTTGTGCGACTGCCTGCACGAAAGCTGCGTTAACAGCCCTAATTACTGGTGAAGCACAAGAAACAGCTACGATTCATTTACCAATTGGGCGAGATGTTACATTCACAATTGAAAAGAATTCATTTACTGACAAAGCTGTAAGTTGCGAAACAATCAAGGATGGTGGAGATGATCCAGATGCTACGCATGGTGCCTTGATTGTTTCAACAGTTAGTTGGCAAGAAGAATCAGGAATTAGCTTAGACGGAGGGGTTGGAGTTGGTCGAGTAACAAAACCGGGTCTTCCAGTAGCAGTTGGAGAGGCAGCGATTAACCCTGTTCCGCGTAAAATGCTGTATTCAACAGTAGAAGAAACATTATCTGAATTCAACATCAAGCGTGGGGTAAAAGTGATGATCTCGGTACCAGATGGAGAGGAAATTGCTAAAAATACATTAAATGGTCGTCTAGGAATCATAGGTGGCATTTCAATATTAGGTACAAGAGGCACGGTTGTACCATTTTCAAGTTCAGCTTATATGGCAAGTATTGTTGAAGCCATTAGTGTTGCACATGCGACTGGAAATGACCATGTAGTCATGACCACTGGTGGCCGAAGTGAAAAATATGCTATGAAACAATATAATGGATTACCTGAGGAAGTCTTTATAGAAATGGGAGACTTTGTAGGTTTCGCTTTAAAGCATTGTAAAAGACTTGGGATAAAAAGAGTCTCTCTTGTTGGTATGATGGGGAAATTTTCAAAAGTTGCACAGGGTGTTATGATGGTTCATTCCAAAAGTGCGCCGATTAACTTTGAATTTTTGGCACAATTAGCAAAAGATGTTGATGCACCTGAAGAAATTGTTCAACAGGTAACTATAGCCAATACAGCATCACATGTGGGGGAGATAATGCTTGAGGCTGGCAATACACGTTTCTTTGATCATTTATGTGAAGCATGTTGCACATCATCATTGAAACATGTAAAGGGTGGTTTAGTCATGGATACGGCCATTTATTCGATGAAGGGTGAATTATTAGGAAGGGCTGATGGAATTGACACAATCGATTAAATTAATTGGTATTGGAGATAACGGCCTAGCGAGTTTATTGCCCCAATATATCAAGTGGATAGAAGAAAGTGAAGTACTTATTGGTGGCGAAAGATTGTTAGAGTTCTTTCCTTATTATATAGGTGAAAAAATCATCGTTAAAAGTGGTTTAAAAAAACTTGTTGACGTAATTCAACATGAAACAAGGGATATTGTTATTTTAGCTTCAGGTGATCCATTGTTCTATGGACTTGGTGGCTATTTATCAAAATATCTAAATGTAGAAGTATATCCCCATGTTAGCTCCATACAATTAGCATTTTCTAAAATCGGTGAGAGCTGGCAAGATGCATATATTACAAGTGTTCATGGTCGATCAATGAAAGGATTAATCCAAAGAATTGATGGCTACGACAAGATTGCTTTATTGACTGATGCGGAAAATAGTCCAAGTGCGATTGCTGAGTACTTACTTCAATTTAGAATGCATGAATATAAAGCGTTTGTTGCAGAAAACTTACAAGGCGAAAACGAAAAAACTGGTTGGTACTCATTAGAAGAGATGAAAAGCGCAGACTTTTCTCCTTTAAACGTTGTTATTTTAAAAAGAATTGCACCTTCTCCAAAATGGAGTTTGGGAATAGCAGACGATGAATTTTCTCAAAGACGTCCCGATAAAGGACTTATTACAAAAAAAGAAATTCGTGTATTAAGTTTACATGCTTTGCAATTACAACAAGACAGTATTGTATGGGATATCGGAACATGTACGGGTTCAATAGCAATTGAAGCTGCGAAAATTGCACGCGAAGGTCAAGTTTTTGCTATCGAAAAAAATGAAGGTGACCTTGCAAATTGTTTAGAAAATCAATATAAATTCCGAACAGATTTAACAGCTATCCATGGCAAAGCACCAGAAGGATTAGATACATTCCCAAATCCAGATGCGATTTTCATCGGTGGAACAGGTGGTAATATGAAAGACTTACTAGAAGTTTGTTGTAACCGATTAAATGAAGGTGGCCGAATTGTTTTAAATGCTGCAACAATTGAAAATTTATATAAAGCGCTTGAATGCTTTAAAGAATTGAATTTTAATACAAATATTTTACATGCACAATTAGCTCATAACAAACCTATTTTAGGTATGAATCGATTTACACCACTTAACCCAATTTATATTATTACTGCAGTACGAAAGGAAGAAAATGATGACTAATACCGGTACATTATATGGTCTAGGCGTGGGACCTGGAGATCCAGAGCTAATCACTGTAAAGGCTTTTCGTGTTATTCAAGAAACACCTATAATTGCGTATCCGCGAAAAAGAAAAGGTAGTAAAAGCTATGCCCAACGAATCGTTGATGTTTACATAAAGCCCGGTGAAAAAGAGATGCTTGGATTAGTTTTCCCTATGACAAAAGATCAGGATATTTTAGATGAGCAGTGGCGTAAAACGGTTGAAATTGTTTACGACAAACTACAAGAAGGCAAGGATGTAGCTTTTGTAACGGAAGGAGATCCTCTTTTATATAGTACTTTCATTCATATGATGAAATTAATGCAAGAACTTCACCCACATGTCGATGTGAAAACAGTACCCGGTATTTCAAGCTTTAACGGTTCCGCATCAAGATTAGGGATTGCTTTAGCTGATGGTGATGATCATGTAGCAATTATTCCAGCTCGTGACGACTACGATGAAATGCGAAAAGCAATTGAAGATCATGATGCAGTGGTATTTATTAAGGTTGCGAAAGTAATAGACTTAATGATTGAAGTATTAAGAGATTTGAATTTGTTGGACAAGGCATCTGTTGTCACAAAAGTAACTTCTGAAGAAGAAGTGATTTGGTCAATGGATGAGTTAGATGGTGCAGAATTAGAATACTTAACATTAATGGTGGTGCGTAAATGATGAAGAAAATTTATATTGTCGGTGCAGGTCCTGGCGATCCAGAGTTAATCACAGTGAAAGGTCTTCATATATTACAAACTGCAGATGTTGTGATGTATACTGACTCTCTTGTAAATGAGGAACTAATCGCAAAAGCAAAACCAGAAGCTGAAGTATTGAAAACAGCTGGTATGCATTTAGAAGAAATGGTTGACGTAATTATTGATCGTGTAAATGCAGGGAAAACAGTTGCACGTATTCATACAGGTGATCCAGCAATGTATGGGGCTATTATGGAACAAATGGCCTTGCTGAAAAAGGAAGATATACATGCAGAAATTATTCCTGGTGTTAGTTCTGTATTTGCATCTGCTGCAGCTGTAGGTGCCGAATTAACGATTCCAGATTTAACACAAACACTGATTTTAACACGTGCAGAAGGTCGTACCCCAGTACCAGAATTTGAAAAGCTTCGTGATTTGGCTAGCCATCATTGTACAATCGCTCTATTTTTAAGTGCTACTTTAACGAAGAAAATTGTCAAAGAATTGCAAACTGCTGGATGGTCAGATGATACACCAGTAGCAGTAGTACAAAGAGCAACATGGCCAGATCAAAAAATCATACGTACTACATTAGTTAATTTAGATGAAGATATGCGCAAAAATGGTATTCGAAAACATGCAATGATTTTAGCTGGTTGGGCATTAGATCCAAATATATATGATAAGGACGAATATCGCTCTAAATTATACGATGCAACCTTCACTCACGGATTTAGAAAAGGTGTGAAACCACAATGATTGAATTACAAGAAGGAATCGAGGCTAATGTTAATCAACAAAATCCGTATGCCATTGTAGCCATCACAAAGCATGGCGTTCAACTTGCCAGGACATTACATGGTTCATTTATCCATTCAGATGTTTACTATATGAGTAAATTTGAACAAGGCGATGAAGAATCTAAACATATTCAATTATTTTCAGGTAGTGTACGAATGCTTTTTCCAACACTTTTCAAACAGTACAAAGGTATAATTGTAATTATCTCACTTGGTGCAGTGGTTAGAATGATTGCGCCAATTTTAAAAGATAAAAAAACAGATCCTGCTGTCGTGGTGATTGATGACCGTGGTGAGAATGTTATAAGTGTTCTTTCAGGCCATCTTGGTGGTGCAAACCAATTAACACACGAAGTAGCTTCTGTACTAAATGCCCGACCAATTATTACTACGGCTTCTGATGTTCAAAAAACAATTCCAGTTGATTTATTTGGCTCCCGTTTTGGATGGGAGTGGGATTCTGCGGATAAATTAACACCTGTGAGTGCAGCTGTTGTGAATGAAGAGCCAATTGCGATTATTCAAGAATCTGGTGAAACGAATTGGTGGCATTTAGATAGTCCGATGCCCGATAATATAAAAGTTTACACATCCATTCAAGAAGCGATAAAAGCAAAACCAAATGCAGCACTTGTGATTACACATCGCATTTTATCGGAAAATGAAGAAAAAATCCTTGAAAATGGTGTACTTTATCGTCCAAAAAATGTTGTAATTGGTATGGGATGTAATCGAGGGACTTCTGCAAAAGAAATTGAACAGGTCATCAAAGAAACCTTAGAAGATCTTCAAATTTCGATGAAAAGTGTGAAAGCCCTCTGCACTATCGACTTAAAGAAAGACGAAGAAGGCTTGTTAGATGTAGTTTCAAAGTATGGTTGGGAATTTGTTTATTATCATCCAGACGAATTAAATGCACAGAAAATTGAGGCACCTTCAGAAACAGTATTTAAATACACTGGTGTTTACGGTGTAAGTGAACCTGCCGTTAGAATGTATACCGGCTCTGATCAGTTAGAACTTATTAAGAAAAAATCAGGCAATACAACGATATCTGTTGCATTATTGTAATGAGCATAGGAGGAGTAGGATGTCAGCACATCGATTAGTTATTGCTGGTACAGGTAGTGGCGTTGGCAAAACAACTTTCACAATTGGACTAATGTCTGCTTTACAACAAAAGGGTTACAAAGTACAAGGATTTAAATGTGGGCCAGATTATATAGATCCTACCTTTCATACTGCAGTTACGGGAAGGCCTTCTCGTAATTTAGACAGTTGGATGTTTGATGAAGATACGGTGATTGACATATTAGAAAGAACAAGCCGAGATGCAGATATTTCTATTATTGAAGGCGTAATGGGCTTTTATGATGGGAAATCACCATTAGAAGATCGAGGTTCTACAGCTGAAATCAGCATTTTAACAGAAAGTCCTGTCATACTCATTGTAAATTGCGCTAGTATGGCCCGTAGTGTTGCTGCTATTGTAAAAGGATTTCAACTATTAAATGATAATGTCAATATAGTAGGGGTTATAGCCAATCAAGTTGGTAGCGTTGGACATTATAAAATAGTGAAAGCTGCTGTTGAACAAGAATGTGGAATTCCAATGGTCGGTTACTTAAAAAAAGAACAAGAAATACATATGCCAAGTCGTCAGTTAGGTTTAATTCCTGCGATTGAACGTGGCGAATTACAACCATTCTTCCAACAACTAGGTAATTTAATCAATGCCACTGTTGATGTAGATAGAATATATGAACTATCGGCCGCTATTGAACTTTCAGCTGTTCATCCAAGTATATTCGAACAAAAAGAGGACCAACAAGTTAAAATCGCAGTAGCTAGAGACGCAGCGTTTAATTTTTACTACGAAGAGAATATTGAATTGCTTCAAGTTTATGGGGCAAAAATTGAATATTTTGCTCCATTAAAAGGGGAAACAGTTCCAACTAATGCTGATGGACTTTATATTGGTGGAGGCTTCCCAGAAGAGTTTGCAGAGAAACTTTCACAACAATTTGCAGTGAAAGATTCAATCCAACAAGCAATTTCAAAAGGAATACCTACACTAGCTGAATGCGGAGGTTTTATGTTCTTAACTGAGGCTATTTTCGATACGAAGGGAAATCGTTTTGAAATGGTTGGTACTATTCCTGGAACTGTACAGATGCAAACAAAGCGAGCTGCACTTGGATATCGCGAAATTTTCGGTACGAAAGGGAATTTCTTAATTCGAGAGAATCAAGAAGCAAAAGGTCATGAATTTCATTATTCTACTTATTCAACACATGCAAATATTACGCATGCATATGAAACAAAAAGTCGTTTCAAAAAACATGGTGAAGGATATATGAACGAAAATTTAGTTGCAGGGTATACACATTTCCACTTTGCTTCAAACCCTCAATTAGCCGTTCAATGGATTGAGCAATGTAAAAATTATCAGAAGAAAGCTGTGAATGCGAATGGCTAATTATTATCCAATGATGTTGAATATTGAGGGTCAACCAGTTGTAGTCGTAGTTGGTGGAGGTTTTGTTGCTACACGAAAGATAATATCCTTATTAAGTGCCCAAGCTCAAGTGACAGTTATTAGTCCAGATCTTTCACCAAAGCTTCAAGAATTAGTCGATGAAAGTGCAATTGTATGGAAGAAAAAAGCCTTCGCTCCTGAAGATTTAGAAGGCGCACTTTTAATTATTGCTGCTACCAATTCTTCTTCAATCAATGAAATGGTAGCAAAATCTGCGAAACCATATCAGCTTTGTAATATTGTAGACAATGAAGAGCAAAGTCAATTTATCGTTCCATCAGTAGTAAAACGTGGGCCATTAACCATTGCTGTTTCAACATCTGGTGCAAATCCAAAACTTTCGAAAAAAATAAAAAAAGAATTAGAAGAGCAATATGATGAATCTTACGAAGAATATATTTTATTTTTACAAAAAGCTAGAAGAAAAATTATTGAAGAAGTAATGGATAAAAAGCTGAAAAGTGAGCTGTTGAATGCGTTGTTGGATCCTCAATTTTTGACCTTAACTAAAACAAACAACCTAGCAGAGCGTGATGCAATGTTCAAACATTTATTAAAGGGGACGATACAATGACAAAAGGAAAAGTCTATCTAGTAGGAGCAGGTCCTGGAGATCCAAAACTTATCACAGTTTACGGACTTGAGTGCATAAAAAATGCAGATGTCATTGCTTATGATCGCCTTGTAAATCCAGATTTATTAAAAAATGCAAAAGAGGATGCAGAGCTTATATTCTGTGGTAAATCCCCAGGTAAGCATCATTTAATCCAAGAACAAATTCACACATTATTGGTTGAAAAAGCGCTTGAAGGAAAAGTTGTCACACGATTAAAGGGTGGAGATCCTTGCGTTTTTGGGCGTGGAGCAGAAGAAGCGGAAGTGTTAGTAGAACATGGCATTGAATACGAAATTGTTCCTGGGATTACTTCTGGCATTGCAGCACCCGCATACGCTGGTATTCCAGTCACACATCGTGAATTTGCTTCAAGCTTTGCTATTGTTACTGGACATGGTCGAGAAGAAAAGGGTCAAGACCATTTAAACTGGGATGCATTAGCAAATGGTATTGATACAATTGCGTTTTATATGAGCGTTGGTAATTTGAAATATATAAGTAAGAAATTAATTGAACATGGAAAATCAGCCAATACTCCGGTAGCTGTCATAGAATGGGGTACAACAGAACAACAACGAACGATTACAGGAACGCTTTCGAATATACATGACAGAGTCATTCAAGAAGGATTACATAATCCATCGATGGTATTAGTTGGTGAAGTTGTTCGATTGCGTGAAAAAATCCAATGGTTTGAACGTCAAATCTGTAATGAGGTAGGAGAATACAAAATGACTATTATTGAAGCAATCAAAGAACGTCGTGCCGTTCGTAACTATGCGGAACGGGAAGTAGAAAAAGAAAAAATTGAACAACTATTAGAAGTTGCTACTTATGCACCGAATGATCGTTTACGACAACCTTGGCATTTCTACGTTATTAGTGGTGATGCGATGAAACGATATGAAAAAGTGGCGACCGAATACTTACAACAGCGTTTTCCAACGAAACCACATTTAGTGGAAAGTTCTTTAAAAGTTGTCATTACAACACCAGTTGCAATCGTTGTTACATCAGCAATCATTCCAGATAAACCGGATGATTCAGAAGATAATATTTTTGCTACTTGCTGTGCCATTCATACCATGTGGTTAGCTGCTCAAGAATTAGGTTTGGGCTTTGTTTGGAGAACAAGAGGTGTTGGATTAGTACATGATGAACGGATGCTTGACTTTATCGGATCACCTGAAAATGAAAAAGTAGTGGGAACAATCTTCATTGGTTATCCAGAAGAAGGCAAAGAAGTTACAGCAACTGACAGAATTTCATTTGAAGAAAAAACGACTTGGTTATAGTAAGGAGGAATAGAAATTGGCTAGACAAGGTTTGCTATTAGTTTATACAGGTGAAGGAAAAGGAAAAACAACTGCCTCTTTAGGTGTAACACTTCGAGCAATCGGTAGGGGATACCGTGTAAAATACATGCAGTTTATCAAATCCCCAGAGCGTACATATGGTGAAGCATTAGCTCTTCGCAAACTCGGTGTTGAAATGGAACAAATGGGCATTGGTTTTACGTGGACAAAAACACCAGAAGAACATCGAAAAGCTCTAAAAGTAGCTTGGCAAAAAGCAAAAGCAGCATTAGAAGACCCTTCCATTGATTTATTAGTTTTGGATGAATTAAATAACGCCTTTTCAATTGATAAATTTCCAATTGATGATGTCCTTCCTTTACAAGAAGTTATAGAAGCAATTCAAAACCGTCCTGCAACGATGCATCTTGTTATCACGGGTCGGAATGCAAAACAAGAACTAATCGAATTGGCTGATTTAGTTTCAACAATTGATGCAACAAAGCATTATTATGAAAGAGGCATACCTGCTGTAAAAGGTTTAGAATTTTAATGGAAGAAGGGGAGCCCATGGCGGCTAAAGCATTAATGATACAAGGAACTGCATCAGATGTTGGTAAAAGTATGATCTGTACTGCATTTTGCCGTATTTTCTCAGATGATGGATTAAAAGTTGTTCCATTTAAATCACAAAATATGGCATTGAATTCTTTTGTAACCTTTGATGGTGGTGAAATCGGACGAGCACAAGGTGTACAAGCTGAAGCTGCAAGAGTCATCGCAACAACAGATATGAATCCTATTTTATTAAAACCAAAACAAGATATGGTTTCAGAAGTCATTGTACATGGGAAACATTTTATGGATATGAGTGCAACAAATTATCGTAATAATTTTGTAGAAGAAGCCATGCCGATTGTTGAACAATCCATGCATAAATTACAAGATGAATACGATATTATTGTATTAGAAGGTGCAGGAAGTCCAGCTGAGATTAATCTAAAGGACCGTGACATTGCGAACATGAGAATGGCACACTTAAGCGATGCTTCCGTGATTCTTGTAGCAGATATTGATCGAGGTGGTATGTTTGCTTCCATTATCGGGACATTAGCACTTCTGGATGATTCTGAAAGAGCAAGAATAAAAGGGATCATTATCAATAAATTTCGAGGTATGCGCGAGTTATTAGAAGATGGTGTAAAATGGCTAGAAAAGGAAACTGGTATTCCAATTCTTGGCATTGTACCTTATATTGATATTAATATTGAAGCAGAAGATTCTTTAGCTTTATCATCATTACGTTTCAAAAATCCGAAACAACGTGAATTTGCAATTGATGTTGCTATGGTTTGTTTACCACGTATTTCAAATTTTACAGATGTTGACCCATTCTTTGATGAACCTGAAGTAGGCGTACGTTTAGTTCGTCATGTAAAAGAGTTAGGTGAACCGGATTTACTTATAATACCTGGAACCAAAAATACAATGGGTGATTTACAATGGTTAAAAGAAGAAGGATTTGATGATGCCATTAACAAACTTGTAGAAAAAGGAACCTATATTTTTGGTATTTGTGGAGGATTTCAAATGCTTGGTCATTCCTTACTAGACCCGGATGCAGTAGAAGGTGATGGTAGCAGTGCAGTAGGCCTTTCATTATTACCTGTTACAACTATTTTCAATAAAGAAAAAAAGACAGTACAAATGACTGGAAACATATCTGCAGAAATCTTTGAATTTGCAATGGAATTAACTGGTTATGAAATTCACCTTGGAAAATCCGTTATAGAAAATGAAAATTGTTCACCATTTTTAAATCTATCAGATGGACGTTCAGATGGAGCCATTGCAAACAATGGACAAATAATCGGTACATATTTCCATGGAATCTTTAATAATAGAGAATTTACTAGAAAAATAGTGAATCAACTTCGAATCAAAAAAGGTTTGGAACCACTTAATCAGGAAGTAAAAACGGATGCAAAAAGAAGAGAAGAGGCATATCAACTATTGGCGAATCATATTAGGCAAAATATTGATATGAAAAAGGTTTATCAGTTGCTTTAAGCTTCGTATAGAAAACTATTGAAAAAGTCATAGGGGGAACTGCCAGGTTTCAAAGCTAAGCGCTTTTTCCTGAGAATTCCCTTTAATTTGTTTCTTATTTATTTTGAAGTAGCGGTAAAATATAATTCCCCTAGAATCTCCTTTACTTGATAACTATTTGGTGAAAGTTCCTTTTCAATAAACATGTCTGGGATTGATTATGGAGATATTTAATCGGTTTATTTGCTGACAATTCTTGGTGTAACTTGGATCAGATGTCTGAAGATATATTAAATTTGAAATTGCTTAGATCCTCAGAATGCGACATCATATAAAGTTGCTTAAGAGTGTACATAAACCATAGATTGCTTTTTATTAAATTGGTAGCCTGCAACAATCCTATGTCTTTCTAGAGAAATGTTATGATTTGTTTCTCGATTTTTATATATACTAGAAACCTAAATTGAATATGCAAAAAGCACCTCTAAATGAAAAAGGTGCTTTTGGTAATATATTAAAGTGATAGTAATCTTATAATGTTTAGTATCCTAGATAGTTAACTACTTACTTTTATGAAACTTACGATTCACTAGTGTTAGCACTGGAGGTATAAAAATATAGATATAAAGGATTCTAAATAATTGATAAATGGTTACTGTCGCAACATCTGCATGTACCTCATGTGCAATAATCCCCATTTGATCCATACCACCCGGAGCTAAACTTAAAAATCCAGAAATGATCGAAGTGTGTTGCAAAGATTTCATGATCAATATGCTCATAATAAATGAAATCGTTACTAAAAAGACACTACTCGATATTGCGAAAAGAAATATTTTCTTTTTATGCTTTAATGATTCAGGATGCAAAAGTAAACCAATATGTATACCGACAACCATTTGACAAATATTCAATAAACCAGGAGGCATTGCCGAAGCAGGGAATAAAGTTAAATTAACTAGTATTGTTATAATGATTGGTCCAAGTAAGAATGGCGCTGGAACCTTGATTTTTTTTGCTAGTAGTGCAGAAATTGTACATAATCCCAAATAAATGATAAAGTGTATTCCATTAAATTCATTCACATTCGTTGTAAGATTGAAGTTGTATGAAACATTTCCAGAGTCTAGAAACGGTAAATGAACAACAAAAGGAACTAAAAATACAACCATAATTACTCGAATTGCATGGAAGAACGTAACGATTGACAGTTCTATTCCTTTCATCTCTTGCGCAAAAACCACAATTTGAGTTAATCCACCAGGTACGCTACTTGTCAGTGCAGTAGGAAAGTCGATTTCACTGTGTTTAGAAATAAATAATGCGAATAGTAAACTGAAAATACATAAGATGGTCGTCAAGATCAACATCAATGGAATATCACTCAACATCGTATTTAAAATAGATTTGTTAAATGTACCACCCAAGGAATAGCCAATAATAATTAATGATGTATTTTGAATTTGATTCGGCATGATCATATGTAAATGAAATGCTCTATTCGCTACTAGTACGGCGAACATTGGACCTAATAAGTAGGGAACTGGCGCGTGTATGAATCGAAAAACGATAACGCCTATTAGTCCAATAATGATCGTTTTACAAAATATTTTTATATCAAAAGTTATCATAATCACAACCTTCTCTAAATATACTATCTATTATGGCAATAAAGAGATGGAATGAAAAGGCAAATTGTAAAATATCAGGTTTATTTTTTCGAAAAATAGAAAAAAGATTAGGAGTATAAGAAGAACTCCTAATCTTTTGGATTACCAATTATAAGTTTGTTTTTAAACCTGTGTTTGCTTTAACTTCAACTTCTGCATATTTCTTAGCATCTGATTTTGCACCTACAAGAGATCCGATATATCCGGCAATGAATCCTAGTGGTACAGAAATAATTGCTGGGTTTGTAAGTGGGAATAATGGAGAACCAATTAGAATTGCTTTACCTTCAGGACTCCAAATGTTAGGACTTACTGCTACTAGAATTAATGCAGAAACTAAACCAGTAACCATGGCAGCAACTGCACCAGTTGTATTGAATTTTTTGTAGTAGATTGTGTAAATAATTACTGGTAAGTTTGCACTTGCAGCAATACAGAATGCTAGTGAAACTAGGAATGCTACGTTTAACGTTTGAGCACCTAAAGCAAGCAAGATTGAGAATACAGCTACGCCAATTGAAGCCCAACGTGCAGCACTCATTTGTTGTTTTTCAGTAACGTTACCTTTTTTGATAATTTGTCCGTAGATATCGTGAGCAAATGCTGAAGCACCTGATAACACAAGACCAGCTACTACTGCAAGGATTGTTGCAAAAGCAACCGCACATACAAAGGACATAAGTAGATCTCCGCCAAGTGCATCCGCAAGTAGTGGAGCAGCCATATTACCAGCAGCATTTGCTGCAATAATTTTCTCTGCACCAACAAATTTTGCTGCACCGAAACCTAAGAAAATAGTTAAGATATAGAAGATTCCGACAATCCAAGTTGCAGTAACTACTGAACTACGAGCAGTTTTCGCATCTTTTACTGTGAAGAAACGCATTAGAATATGTGGTAATCCAGCTGTACCCAATACTAAGGCAATCATCATTGATAATGTATCTAAACCATTTGTGTATTTTACCCCTGCGTTTAAGTAAGCTTCTCCATGTGGAGTTGCAGTTTTAACTGTTGAGAACATTTCTATAATATTAAAATTGAATTTAATAAGTACTAAAACAGAGATAATAACAGTACCAATCATTAATAATACAGCTTTAATAATTTGTACCCAACTTGTTGCAGCCATACCGCCCCAAAGAACATAAATAGTCATCATTACTCCAACAAGAAGAACAGCTACCCAATAAGGAATTCCTAATAATAATTGTATAAGTGCACCTGCGCCAACTAATTGAGCAATCATATAAAATAGTACGATTACAATAGTGCTAATTGCTGCAATACCACGAACTTTTTTCTGATTAAAACGTGCAGTAATCATATCTGCTAAAGTATAACGACCAAGATTTCGTAATGGTTCAGCCACAATATATAAAACTACTAAGTAAGCTACTAAATAACCAATACTATAGAAGAATCCATCAAATCCAAAAAGTGCAATAGCACCTGCAATCCCTAAGAATGAAGCTGCTGATAAATAATCCCCTGCAATAGCAATACCATTTTGCCATCCAGTTAGTCCGCCACCCGCAGTGTAAAATTCACTTGCTGAATGATTTTGTTTAGAAGCAATGAAAGTAACAACTAATGTTAAACCTACTATTGCTACGAAAAAGATAATGCCAATTGTACCCATTAATATCCACCATCCTTAGCCTTTTCAATAATTGCATTTGCATCTCCGTCAAATACATTCGCTTTTTTAACATAAGTCATACATAAAACCCAAGTCATAATGAATAGGCCTAATGAGTATATCCACACCCATGTAATATCTCCGATGGCTTTTCCATCTAAGACAGAAGTAAATGAAGTTAAAATAGGAAGTAAAATATATAATGCTAAAAATAATATTGAAATAGGTACTATAAATGCATTTTTCTTTTTAACCAACTCCTTAAATTCTGAACTTTCTGAAATCGATACATACTCTTCAGGTGTAAAGTCATTCTTCGATCCCTGGCTAGGTTGCTTGTTCGTTTTTACCACTTTAGGATCGTTTTCAAATGAGTTTGTAATAACTTGACCCATAACAAATCCCCCTTTATTAAATTGTGAATTTGAAAATGCTTTCAAATCCTTGAAATAATCATATTCAAATTTGACGAAAATAGCAACATTTTTTTTAGAAAAAAGAATATATTTTCTAATTTATGTATAATATTTTCCCTTTAAATCAAAAAAGTCATTAGCTAATTGAATAAAACTAATGACTTTTTACGAAAAAACCATTTAATTTGTATGAGTTTATTGGAAATTTATATTAATATTATATTACAATTATCACTGAAAAGTAAATAATAACTTTTTCGAGAAAAAGTTTATTGCTAGATAGTATTTTTCATCGTGAATTTGTTTGAATAGATGAATTTAAGGTTGAATTTGACCATTTATAAACAATTAGACTAATTGTTGTTAAAACCTCAGCAATCACAAAGGCTAACCAAATACATTTATCGTTTAGCAATGTTGGAAGAATATAAAGTAGAGGTAATAAGAATACTAAACTTCTCATGATTGTAATCATCAGAGATAATCTAATTTTTTTAATAGCTTGGTAAAATTCTGCATGTATTAAATTGAAGCTTAAAAATAAATAACCAATAAAAAATAGGGAAATACCATTTTTTGTATAGTCTATGATTGCTTGATCTTTGACCCCAAATAATCCAATAAGTTGGTCATCTAAAAACCACCCCAATGCCAATATTATAAAGCCACAAATAATTCCTGTTTTTAATCCCAATTTTAATACTTGTTCCAATCTTTCTTTTAATTGAGCACCGTAACTAAAGCTTACAATAGGTTGAATAGCCAATCCGATTCCAGTGAAAACCATAATGAAAACTGAATGTAAATAGTTTACAATCGCATATGAAGTAACACCAATCTCTCCAACAAAATGTCTAAAAGCGATGTTATATCCAACAACAACGATGGCAACTGTCGCTTCAGTGATAAAACTCGGAAATCCAATTTTAAGTATTTCTACACACAATTTCATATCAAAATGAAATCTCGTAAACTTTAAATTGCTTTTTTTACTGAAAAAGTGAAATAGAAGTACAATTAATCCCACTAATGTTGATAAAGCTAATGCGTAAGCTGCACCATTTACCCCCATGTTCATTTTAAAAATAAATATATAATTTAAGACTATATTTAGAATAGAGGTAGTGATTAAACTACTCATGACAAGTTTTGGATTCCCGTCATTTCTCACAAATATACTAAAAAACTCTTCTAAAACGAACACGATTCCAAAAAATAAGATAATACGCAAATAATCCTCTACATAGGGGAAAATTTTTGGACTTGCCCCAAATAAATATGCGATTTCTTCTTGTTTCCATAAACAAATTAATACCAAGAATCCTACAATAATAATTGTCATGAACATACTTTGAGTAAAAATATAGATTCCTTTTTTATAATTGTTTTTTCCCATTTCAATAGAATATAAAGTAGCACCACCGATTCCAATCCATAAAGAAATTGAAAGTAATATGGAGAAGATCGGCACAGCAATATTTACCCCGGCAAGAGCTATTTCTCCGACCCCTATGCTAATAAATATCCCATCTACCAAAATATTGATTGCCATTAATACCATTCCTAGTAGTGATGGAAATAAATAAGAAAAAAACAATTTTTTTATAGGTGTTTTTCTTAATACTAATGTGGATGTTGCCATAATCCCTCCTTCTCGGAGTAACAAGTCCAATTGTCAAACAATTTAAGTTTTAACTTATCATATGCAAAGAGCTTTTAGGCGACAGAGATAAATATAATAGTATTGTTCAAAGAACTTTTGTTACTTAAAAGTAAACTATATGCTTTGATACTTATATTGAAAAAGCTTGAAACAAGACTGACGAAATACAAGGTACTAACTAAAAGAAATGATACTGGTTCACATACTGGAATTGATTATTGGTGAACTGTCAGTGAAATGCAGAGAAAAAATGACAGGATTATACAAGAAGCTTTAATTATTTTTAAAGTATAATTTCAAAAATAATATTCCTATATAATACGTATAATTTCTACTTAATCCATATATTTTCTGTTATTTTTTAAATTCGCTAAATAACGACAATTATGGTGAATAATCGAATAGTTATTCAGCTAAAGTACGAATATAAATGATAAATAAGACAATTGTTGAGGTTAAATTCTAATGATTGAATCCAATTATTCAGAAAAATTCTTCATAAAGTAAAAAGGTTCCCAAATGTATATTTGGGAACCTTTTTATGTGTTAAAATAAGGATAAATTGAGGTGAATATGCATGAAACAAAAGAAACCTAAAATACTTCGTGATTTTCTAATCTATTTAACTGCAATTAAAGGAAAATCAAAACGTACTAGAGATGAATATGAATATGATTTAACATTATTTTTACGTTTTCTTACCGCAGTTCAACAAGATTTGGATATGCATCAAATTGATACGATTGAAATACAAGAAATAGATGCATCTTTTTTAAAAGACATCACATTAGAAGATATGTATTTGTTTTTAGAATATTGTGAGGATCAAAGAAATAATTCTGCGATTACTAGGGCTCGGAAAGTTGCTACATTAAAATCATTCTTTAAATACTTGAAATCAAAAAGAAGTATTATTGAAGAAAATCCAGCAGAGAACCTCGAGACGCCAAAAGTAAGTAAAAGACAGCCAATCTATTTAAGTTTCGATGAAGCGAAAACGTTTATGAATGGAATTTCTTCTAAATGCCACCATGATCGAGATTATTGTATGATGACCTTTTTCTTGAATTTAGGAATCCGTGTTAGCGAACTTTGTAATTTGAATATAGATTCAATACAAGAACGTTTTTTAACAGTACGAGGAAAAGGCGATAAAGAAAGAACCGTTTACTTGAATGACGCTTGTATGAAAGCACTGCATACCTATTTGGAAAACGAACGGCCAAATATAAAGGAATCCGTCAATAATCAAGCGTTATTTCTTTCTCAAAAGGGGACAAGATTGACAAGACAAAGAGTGGCTAAAATTGTAAAACAAATCAATCATTCATCTGGTCTTGAAAAGAAAAAATTATCACCACATAAATTAAGACATACCTCTGCAACGATGATGTATAAAAGCGGCGCTGATATCAGAAGTCTGCAACAAATACTAGGACATTCAAATGTATCAACAACCCAAATTTATACTCATGTGGAAGATAAAGAAATACAACGAGTAATAGAAAATAATCCATTTAATATATAAGTAAAATAATATTATTATGTAAACTAAATTATAATTGAAGGGGAATAAATATGCTAGAAATTAATGATGAAATGTTAGAGGGCATTATTTTAAGTATTAAACCTGAATTTTGCGAATTAATCGTAGCTGGAAATAAACCCTATGAATTTCGAAACTTCATTCCTAAACAATTTTCTCCATACTTTTTTGTATATGAATCAGCTCCGACATCTGCATTAAAATACATTCTCAAAGTCGCAAAACCAATCAAATTTCCTGATCAAGTTGAAGGAAAAGGCTTTGGTAACGAGCTTTTTAACGGTGGACAAATGAATTATAAACTTGCCTATAAAATTGAAGAAATATACTCAATAGCAGAACCAATACCTCTTCCTATTTTAAGAGGAAAATTCAATTTTTCAGCACCACAAGCGTATACATACCTACACAATAATAAAGAATTACAAAGTTTTCTTACAGGAAAAAAAGTAGAGATTTTAATTCCAAAATAGATATCATTTAAAAAGGCCATCAAACATACTGATGGCCTTTTAATAGTATTTTTTTCAAAATGGGTAAGTACTGAAATAATCTCTTTCAATAACTACCTTATTTCAAACTTTTATACAGCAGTAAAAACAGTTAAGGAGCACCAATACTAATCATAACCTGGTCTACTAACGTGTCAATAAAATCTGCATCTACCGTTTTCTTATAAATAAGGATTCTAAAGTACACAGGACCATATAACATGTCCAATACGACATCTAAATTGATTGTATCGTGAATTTCACCTTGAGTAATTGCACGTTCAACGATTAATTTGGCATCCTTACGTCGCGGAATCAGAAAATATGTGTAAAAAGCTTGAGCCATTTCTGAATTTTCTCCGCTTTCTGCAACAAGGGCAACGATCGTTCGGCCGAGAGTACTGTTCAGAATCTTCGCCAAATCGTGAAGTTGATGCCGAAAGTTTTCACGAATTGATTTTTCTTCAAGAAAATACAAATGTGGTTCGGTCGTCATAAAAAATGCATCAAGAACTAGAAATGCCTTGTTGGACCACCAACGATAAATTGTTGCCTTTCCAACACCTGCATGTGCAGCGATTGCCTCTATAGTTAAAGTCGTATATCCAGTTTCCTCTAGTAATTCAATGGTAGCATTTAGAATAGCCGTCTTGGATGCTTCACTTCGCGGCCTTCCAACTGAGTGCTGTTTCGATTGTTTTTTTTCTGACATTTTCTTTCCTCACTTAAATAGCTGTAATGGCAATATTTCATATACTTTAATTGTATACAATTTAACCACCTAATTCCAAATTATTTAGTGAAGGCGTTAGTTGTTTGATGGTGATTGCTTTGGACGCCAAACTTGTTCAAATATAAGAGCAACCAGCATTCCTACCATTACACCATTACTGAATACATATTGTAAAACGGTTGGTAAAGCCGAAAAGATTGTTGGAGGTAAGAACATAACCCCTGTACCAAGAGAAAGTGCTGTACTTAAAATGGTTAATCTTCTTTGATCAAGAGGTTCCTTCAAAACAGAACTGATTCCTATACCTGCCATTGACGTAAACGATGCAAGCATAGCTGCATAAGCAACCGGTCCTGGAAGCATAGCAAACAGCGAATACACTGTTGGGAAAAAGGAGATGACTGCTAGAATGATACTTCCGATGAAGAATGGAAGCATTCGACTTTGACCTGTCATTCGAACAAACCCTGCAGCGACTGAAAATGGTACAACTCCGACTGTTGAGAATATTCCTGACAACATCGTATTGATTCCACTAATAATACCTGCACTTTTTAATGAGCCTTGTTTACGAATCTTATTCTCATTTTCACCTTCATCTGCTTTCTCACCAAACACTTGTTTCATTGCTGCCACACTAGCAATAATACTTGAAATAAGAACAAACGCAACCATTATGGAAGAAACAAACATCCCTGCATCAAGTCTTGGCATCCCCCACGCGAATACGTCAGGTAATGAGATAATGGATGATGTTTTAGGCATAGGCTGTGAACCAAACAAAATAATAAAGGCAATCGAACCTACAACCATACCAATTAGAACAGCATAGCTTTTTAACCAGCCTCTTCCCCAAACAGAAAGAACAAGCACTAGAATAAAGATTGCAAAAGAAAGAATAACAATTCCTGGTTGGATCTTAGATGTTGCATCTTTGACTCCAATCATTCCCTTAAGGAACATTCCACTTAATTGTAAGCCAAGAATCGTTAAGTAAACACCATTTACTAACGGTGTAAACAACTTCAGTAATTTTGTCATCCAACCTGATAAACCAACAATAATAAGAAAGGCCCCTGTTAACAGCATAGCTCCTTCCAATAATTGCAAGGAACCACCAACTTTACCGATTCCTTGTGCAACAGCGATTTGTCCCATTAACGTAAATACACCAAGCCATATACCAGCTGGTCCGTCCGGAATTGGCAAACGATGTCCCAATAAACCGGCTAACAATGAAGATACCCCTACAATGAAAAAGGTTCTTTGCATTAATTCAGTAATTTCAACTGGCGAAAATTGAAAGACCTGGCCTACGATAATTGGAATTGTTAGTGAATTAGCCAGTAAAAAGATAAACCATTGTATTGAACCGATACCGGTATCTAATTTTGAATTTTTCATAATACATCTCCCTGTATAAATCTTTAATTTTGAAGTATGTCATATTATAAAACGATACGTTCTGTATTATTATATATAAATAAAAAATTTTTTCAACCTTTTATTTTGTTTCAAGGATAAGAGAGCAAAGTATTTATAAGTATTTACAATGAATAAAGCAAGTGACAATACATAATTTGAAGCAATTTCACGTGGATAAATAACTACAAAGGTCATTAAAAAATGATAAAGATGTTTTAGACTCTTTCATTTCTATAAGAGATAAAACACTCTGAGCATTAACAAAAGTACATAATTTTGATAATTCTAATCTTCCTACAAATTAAGGATCTCAATGGTTTTAAATAATAATATTATGTAAACTATATTAATTTTGTATCCAATTCATACGAACTAAGAACTGAATAAGCAATAGTAAGTAGTAATATTCAACTTTTAATTTCATAGAAGAAGACTTGCAATCATAATTCACATTAGAACTTTCGTGCACTTTTATTTTTAAGTGTAATTAGTTAACAATTAATGTATCCAATCTTAAGAATGAAAATGCAAACCACTAAAAGGTTAGGTTCTTTTTATACTTCTTGCCAATATAGTCATTTACTTTTAAAAGAAATATATTTACACTATTCAAATATTTCAAAATATTTAGAGGGTTTTTGTTGTTTTAAGCGTAATAGTACTAGTATGAAATGCTAGTTTAATATAAATAATCGGTATTTTATTGACATTACTTTCATAACTTTAGGTATTGGATACAATATCCACGACGGAGGTTTTACACATGCACATTACTTATTTATTCGTACCAGGTTGTAAAGAAAGGACAATTTATAAAGCAATTGATAGTTCTGCTGATACGATTGTTATTGATTTAGAAGACGCAGTTGCTCTTACAGAAAAGGAAACTGCTAGAAACATAGTATCAGAGATATTAGTGAAAAATAATGCAAAAAGGGAACTGCTAATTCGCATTAATGGTTTGGATACAGAATTCTGGAAAGATGATCTTAATATTGCCATTGGTCATGCTGTGAATGGCATTATGATTCCGAAAGTAGAAGATGCCAACATGATTGAAAAAGTATGTCAGTATCTTGAAAGCAAACAAGTCAAGAATGACTTTTATCTAATTCCATTAATTGAAACGGCAAAAGGCATACATTCTGCATATGAAATTGCAAAAAGCCATGAAAGAATAAAACGATTGGCTTTTGGTTCGATTGATTATTGCTTAGATATAGGATGTGAGCCTTCAAAAAATGGAGAAGAGTTAATGTATCCAAGATCCCATCTTGTCATTTCTTCGAAAGCAGCAAACATTGAAAGCCCTATTGATACAGTTTTTACAGACTTATCTGATCAAGAAGGTTTAGTGAACGAAACAAAATTAGTAAAGCGTTTAGGATTTCATGCAAAATTACTGATTCATCCGAAACAAATTGAGAGTGTTCATCAAGTCTATACACCTACTTATGAAGAGCTATTGAAGGCAAAAGGAATTGTAGAATTTTTTGAAAGAAATGAAGTAAATGGAGAAGCTTCATTAAAACTTGATGATCAATTTATTGATTATCCAGTTTACAAAAAAGCGAAACAACTCGTTGAGCGCTTTGCATTAAAGGAGACTCGGTGATGAGAGAAATTTTATATAAAAATATTGTCGATGCGGTTGCCAAAGCCTGCCAAGATGCGAATTTTCATTTGGGCGAGGATGTAATGGATGCTTTCCGTTCATCCCTTCAAACGGAAACGAATGAAAGTGGAAAGTATATATTAAATCAACTTATTGAAAACGCAAATATTGCAAGCCTTGAACGAATTCCAATGTGTCAAGATACTGGAGTTGCAGTATTTATTGTGGAATTAGGCCAAGATTGCAAGATTGTTGGTGGTTTGTTAAATGACGCAATTAACGAAGGGGTCGTAAAAGGGTACGAGCAAGGTTACTTACGACATTCAATTGTGTCAAATCCGATAACTCGTGTGAAGGATTCTACTTTCTACAATGGACCAGCCATCATTCATATTGAAATGGTAGAAGGTGATCAACTGCATTTACATATGACTGCCAAAGGTGGTGGTAGTGAGAATATGAGTAGAATGCAAATGTTAAAACCATCAGATGGGTATGAAGGGGTAGAAGCATTTATCTTAGAAACAGTAAAAAAAGCAGGGCCAAACGCCTGTCCACCATTAATCGTTGGGATTGGTATTGGAGGAAACTTTGAATACTGCTCCTATTTGGCAAAAAAATCATTGTTTAGAAAAATAGGAGAAAAACATGAGAATAAAGAAATTGCCGAACTAGAATCTAGGTTAATCGCGAAGATTAATGAGCTAGGTATTGGTCCACAAGGCTTAGGTGGATCGACGACGGCACTTGATGTCAAAATTGAAATGGCACCATGTCATATTGCTGCTTTACCTGTTGCTATTAATTTAAATTGTCATGCAAGTAGGCACCAGCATATCGCTTTGTAAAAGGAGTATGTACATGAAACAGATTAGTTCACCTATAAAAAATGAAGAACTCTTATCCCTTAAAGCAGGAGAACATGTATTAATAACCGGCATCATTTATACAGCTAGGGATGCCGCGCACAAGAGATTATACGAGATGTTAAACAACGGTGAAGAACTCCCAATCGAGATAAAAGGCCAAACATTTTACTATATGGGTCCAACTCCGGCTAAACCAGGTTCAGTAATTGGTGCGGCAGGTCCAACTACTAGTGGAAGAATGGATAAATTTACACCTTCACTTTTAGAACAAGGATTAAAAGTAATGATTGGTAAAGGATATCGAAATGAAGAAGTAATTGAAAGTATGGAAAAGAATAAAGCAATTTATTTGGCTGCAATTGGTGGATCAGGAGCTCTTATTTCAAAAAAAATAAAGAGTGTAGAAGTCGTTGCATTTGAAAATCTTGGACCAGAAGCAATTTACAAATTAGAAGTAGAAGATTTTCCGGCAATCGTTATCAATGATTTATACGGAAACAATTGGTATTCAATGGTTGAAGAGACTGTCAAATGAAAATTCGTTTAAATGGAGTTTGATTAGGCACTCAAAATTTAGAAATAATTATACATTTCTTAGGGGGGAATCTAGGTGCTACCATTAAGTGATATTACAGTTGTCAGTTTAGAACAAGCGGTTGCTGCACCTTTTGCTAGCCGACAGCTTGCCGATTTAGGTGCACGTGTCATCAAAATTGAAAGACCTGAAGTAGGCGACTTTGCACGTAATTATGATTCAACCGTAAATGGTTTATCAAGTCATTTTGTTTGGATAAATCGCTCTAAAGAGTCATTAGAATTAGATCTTAAATCAGATGGTGGTAAGAAAATTTTGCATGAATTATTGTCCAAAGCAGATGTATTTATACAAAATTTAGCGCCAGGTGCCATTGATCGATTAGGATTTTCTCCAGAAGAATTGCTGAAGGAGTTTCCAAAACTAATTGTTTGTAGCATTTCTGGTTATGGAAACAGTGGCCCCTATCGGGATAAAAAGGCATATGATTTACTAATTCAATGTGAAGCTGGACTTGTTTCAATTACAGGAACTGATGAAACACCTTCAAAAGCAGGCATTTCTATCGCCGATATTAGCGCAGGAATGTATGCGTTTTCAGGAATATTAACGGCAATCATACAGCGTCAATCAACTGGCAAAGGTTCAATTATAGATATTTCTATGTTAGAAGCATTAGGCGAATGGATGGGTTACCCAATGTATTACGCAAATTATGGTCAAGAAGAGCCTAAACGTACAGGTGCTAGTCATGCAACGATTTATCCATATGGTCCGTTCCCAAGTGGAGATGGAAAATTTGTATTTTTAGGAATTCAAAATGAACGAGAATGGGTTCGATTCTGTAACGAAGTATTAGAATTACCTGAATTAGTTGTTAATGAAAAATTTGATAGTAATCACAAGCGAAATCAACATAAAAATGAGTTGAAAGAAATAATTGAACAACAATTTGCTAACTTAACAGCAGAAAATATTGTCGATCGTTTAGATGAAGCACAAATTGCGAATGCCAATTTGAATGAAATGAAGTCATTCTTTAAACATCCACAACTAACCGCGAGAGAGCGTTTTACAGATGTTGAAACGCCTAATGGCATGATTAAGGCATTATTACCACCAGCAAATATTTCAGGGATTCAACCAGTGATGGGAGCAATTCCAGCAGTTGGTGAACATACACAAGCAATTTTAGAAGAATTAGGATTATCTGCAAATCAACTTTAGGAAGGATGTTTGAAATGACTGCAAATGCGAATACAGCGATTAAAAAAGGGTGGAACGGACGCTTTTATGAAGATATGGAAATTGGTGATATTTATCCTCATCCACTTGGAAGAACCGTTACACAAGTTGATAATATTTGGTTTACATTGCTTACTCAAAATACCAATCCTATTCACTTTGATGCAGTATATTCAGAGAAAACAGACTTTGGAAAGCCATTAGTAGATTCTACATTTACGGTTGCTTTAGTTACAGGACAATCAGTAACAGATATTTCACAAAATGTAATGGCAAATTTAGGATGGGATGAGATTCGCTTACCAAATCCAGTTTTCGAAGGGGATACGATTTACTCCTTTAGTGAAGTGTTAGAAAAGCGTGAATCAAAATCAAAACCTTATGTTGGAATTGTGAAGGTAAAAACTTTTGGCTATAACCAAGAGGGGAAAATTGTTATTGAATTTCGACGTACCTTTATGGTTTACAAAAGAGGATTTGCACCTGATATTAAAGACGAATTACTATCCAAAGTGTTAGAAAATCAGGAAAAGAGATAATCTCTCTTTTCCTATTAAATCATTACATTTTAACTTTAAGATTTTGAAGAACATTTAGCCCTGCGCGATCAATATGTAATTCGATTAACTCACTAGCACGTTGACTATCTTTTATTTTCACAGCAGCCAGAATTTCACTATGTTCCGTTTTTGATTTACCAATTCCTTTTGGAAAAATATATGGGGTGTTCAGTGGTAGGCCTGTACTTAATTGTTTTATGAAATTGTTTAGCCGTGGATAAGGACAGCAACTAATTAATAGTTCGTGAAAAGCTATATTCAATTTCACAAATTCACCAATGTCATGTGTACTGTCCATATCATGAACAAGTTGTTCGAGATCATTATAAACTTCTAAAGTCATTCGGCGAACACTTTCTTCAACAGCCTGTTTTTCGAAAATTTTACGCAGATAATAGATTTCTTCAATTTCTTCTATTGTAAATTGGCGGACAATAGCGCCTCGATGTGGTTCGATTGTCACCAAACCTTCTGCTTCTAGTTTTTTTAGGGCTTCTCGAATGGGCATTCTACTTACACCCATTGATTCTGCTAGTTCAGTTTGCGCTAAATGTTGACCGGGTTTTAAATCACCATTGATGATAGCTTCACGTAAAAGTCGGCAAATTTTGTCTGGAATCGTTTCAAAATCTTTACCTTCAAGGCGGTAATTAAAGTCTTCTTTCATGATCATTGCCTCCTACTCTATTTTTTGGATATTGAATCCAATTTTTATTTCATTATATAATATTTAGATTTTTTTGAATACTCAAAAATTATAGTAATAGATTTTAAATGATAATAGTTAATTAGGTTTTTAAAAGAAATGGAGGAAAACTTGATGGTAACAATTAGTGAGGTAAACAAAGAAACATTAAGAGAAGATGTTCGTGAATTATGTGCAAAGTTTCCAAATGAATATTGGAGAGAGTTAGATATTAATCGAGAATATCCATATGAATTTGTGGATGCCTTAACTAAAGCGGGTTATTTGTCAGTCTTAATCCCTGAGCAATACGGTGGAAAAGGATTCGGTTTGTCAGAAGCTTGTATCATTTTGGAGGAAATTAACCGTTCAGGTGGTCATGCAGCAGGGTGCCATGCACAAATGTATACAATGGGGGCATTATTAAAACATGGTTCTAAGGAACAAAAAGCGAAATATTTGCCAGGAATAGCGGATGGCTCCATTCGTTTTCAAGCCTTTTCTATTACAGAACCTCAAGCTGGATCCAATACTTCAGCAATTGAAACATTTGCTGAGAAAACAGAGACTGGCTACATCATCAATGGGCACAAAAATTGGACAAGCCGAGTGCTTCAATCAGATTTACTCATGCTATTAGCGCGTACGACACCGATTGAAGAAGTAGGAGAAAAGAAATCAAATGGTTTAAGTCTTTTCTTAATCGACTTAAGAGAAGTAAGAAAAAACCAACCGTCAGCGTTTAAATCTGAACCAGTCCGTACTATGTTCAACTATGCTACCAATCAAGTTTGGTATGACAATATGGTTGTTCCATTTGATAGTTTAATAGGAGAAGAAGGCAAAGGATTTAAATATGTTTTAGATGGTATGAATGCAGAGCGAATCTTACTTGCATCTGAAGCAATTGGCGATGGCTACTTCTTTATCGATCAAGCAGTTAAATATGCAAATGAACGAATCGTATTTAATCAACCAATTGGTAAAAATCAAGGTGTTCAATTCCCTATCTCAAGAGCATATGCATCTGTTAAAGCAGCAGATTTGTTGAGAAATGAAGCAGCTCAAAAATTTGATAATAATGAGAAATGTGGCGAAGAAGCGAATATGGCAAAACTCTTAACTTCGGAAGCTAGTTGGGAAGCTGCAAATGTTTGTTTAAATACGTTTGGTGGCTATGGCTTTGTTGATCAATACGATATTGAACGTAAATTTAGAGAAACGCGTATGTATCAAGTTGCTCCAATAAATAACAATATGATTCTTGCGTTTTTATCTCAAAATGTCCTTAAAATGCCCAAATCATATTAAGTAGAAAATAGAAAACGAGCAAATCCAATGCCTTGAAAACCAGCAATCTATTTATAAATTTATGCACTTACTTTGATTTTTTAGTTTTTACAAATTACACCGCAATAACAAAAAAATTAGGCTCTAGGGAGGGCAAAGTATGAAAATGATGAAAAAATTCTTTTACGTTATAGCATTAGTAGCGTTAGTAACAAGTTTAGGTGCCTGTGGTAGCAAGGGAACATCTGCAAGTAAAGAGGGAGATGGTGGATATACGAAAGAAAAGCCATTAGTAATTAAATTTTCCCATGTTACATCAGCTGATAGTGTAAAAGGGAAAGCAGCTGATGCGTTTGCTAAATTAGTCGGTGAAAAAACGAATGGTAAGGTTAAAGTTGAAGTTTATCCGTCTTCTCAATTATATGGCGATAACGATGAGGTAGATGCTTTAGCTTCTGGTAATGTTCAAATGATTTCTCCATCAGCTACAAAAATGGTGAAAATTGACCCACGTTGGCAATATGTTGACATGCCATATTTATTTGAAAATGAAGAACATGTTCGGAACTTCTTCAAATCCGATGTAGCTAAAAAACTTTTAGAATCAGATCAATTAGCTGCAAATGATATTCAAGGTTTAGTCTTCTGGGAAAATGGGTTCAAAGAGTTCTCAAATAATAAGCGTCCTTTAGTAAATCCAGTAGATTTCAAAGGACTTAAATTCCGTGTTCAAGCTGGTAAAGTACTAGATGCGCAATTTAAAGCTTTACATGCTGGATCTGCTACTATTGCATTTGGTGAATCTTATGCTGCATTACAGCAAGGAACTGTTGATGGACAAGAAAATAGCTTCAATAACTTTGATACACAAAAGTATTCTGAAGTACAAAAGTATTTAACAGTCTCTGATCACGGTCGAATTGATTATGTAGTATTTGTAAATAAATCATTCTGGGATAATATTCCTACTGATTTGAAAGGACCTATTGAAGAAGCTTTGGCAGAATCAACTGAATTAGAATGGAAATTAGCGAAAGAAGAAAACGAAAAATCCTTAGAAAATATTAAAAAAACTGGGGATGTTGAAATTACAGAATTAACAGATGCACAAAAAGAAACTTTAAAGAAATCTCTTCAACCGTTATACAAAGAATTTGAAGGAGAAATTTCTAAAGAATTAATTGATGGTATCGAGAAATTAAGAAAATAAAGACATAAGCAAAATCCCTTAAGAAAATTCTTAAAATAGCTTTTTATCATTTGTTGAACACAGTGATTGTTCACACATAGGGAGGCGATAACATGAAAGTACTATATAAAGTATGGGGCTGCTTAGAAGAAGTATTAGCGGGTTTCTTTTTTACAATTGGTATTGCACTAATCTTTTACGGTGTAATCATGCGCTATATATTTAACGAACCTCAAGCATGGGTAGAAGAACTTGTCCGATATACAATTATTTGGGGAACATTCTTCGGTTTCAGCTTAGCCTTACGCCATAATCAACATATCCAGGTAGATATTTTATATGATAAAGTAACCCCTTCTGTAAAACATATAATCGATATAATAGCAAACGGAGTTAGTATTGTCTTTTGTGTGATTTATACGTATTACGGCTTTATATTAGTTGAAAATCGCTATACTTCAGGTATGGTTTCACTTGATGTTGGAATCCCAATGTGGGTTATCTACTTGGTTCTTCCAATTTCAGGCATATTATTCTTAGCTCGATTTATAGAAAGAATCATAAATGTAATTCGTAGAAAGGAGGAAGACTATGCTAATCCTCTTAATTAGTTTCTTTATATTATTATTTCTGCGAGTTCCAATTGCTATTAGTTTAGCACTTTCTACCGTTATCGTCTTATTTCAAATTGATTTTAATATGAATATGGTCCCGCAACGCATGTTTACCGCACTGGATTCATTCCCAATGATGGCTATTCCGGGATTTGTGTTAGCTGGTGTATTAATGGCACGTGGAGGTATTTCCAAATACTTAATCGAAGCTTTACGTGCATGGTTTGGCCATTTGCCAGGTGGATTAGCTGTTGTAACTATTTTAGCATGTTCAATCTTTGCAGCAATTTCAGGTTCCTCACCTGCAACTGCTGCAGCAATAGGGTCTATTATGATTCCAGCTCTTCTTTCAGCAGGTTATGATAAACGATATTCAATGGGGTTAGTGGCTGCTGGGGGCACACTTGGAATCTTAATACCTCCAAGTGTTCCGCTTATAATTTATGGAATCACATCTGAACAATCCATTGGTGAATTGTTTATGGCGGGTGTTATTCCTGGTCTTTCGCTTTCTGCACTATTGATAATAGCGGCTATCGTATATGCGAAAAGAAAAGGATTTAAAGTTGATCCCGTTTCTTCTTTTGAAGAGCGAAGAAGAAAATCTTTAAAAGCTATTTGGGGAGCATTTTTACCATTTTTAATCCTAGGAACGATTTATTCAGGGATTATTACACCAACTGAATCTGCTGTCGTTGCCGTTGTCTATGGATTAATTGTTTCTATATTTATTTATCGAGAAATGAAGTTAAAAGATTTTAGAGAAGTATTAGTAGAATCGATTAATATTACATCTATGATTTTCTTAATTATCGGTGCTGCTTCACTGTTTGGGTTGTATTTAACAAATGCACAAATTCCACATGAAGTTGGGAATTGGATTGCAGCAAGTAATATGAATAAATGGATATTTATCATATTAGTAAATTTCCTTCTTTTCATTATGGGAATGTTCTTAGAATCTGTTTCAATTATTTTAATTACATTACCAATATTGTTGCCAATGTTAGTTCATTTTGATATTAATTTGATTCACTTTGCTATTATCATGACCATTAATATGGAGCTTGGTATGATTACTCCTCCAGTAGGATTGAACCTGTTTGTTGTAAGTGGCATTGCAAAAGAAAAACTGGGTGAAGTTGTGCGAGGTGTTATACCATTTATTATTTTGATGATTGTGTTTTTAGCTATCGTAGTGTTATGGCCACAACTTTCATTATGGTTGCCTGAAAGAATTAAATAAAATTGAAGTTAAAATTACTAAACACGTATATTTGAAGTAGAATTAGCTGCCCTTTACAAGGTAGAGTTAAGTTTCTTATTCGCAAGTAATTATTTTTGTTTCGTTTATATGATTATTTCAAAAATAATCTATTAGACAAAGAGATAAAAGATTTTGAAAAATTCTATAAATATTTAATTGCAACCCGCCTAATTTGGCGGGTCTTTCCATTTGCATTTAGAAATAAATTACTCAAAAGTATAAAAATCAAGTGTTAAAATAGTACAATTAAGTATGTGCGGTATACAAAATTACATATAGGTTAGGGGACATAATTAATGTCAAAAATAACAAAAATGGATGATTATTTAGCTTTATATAATAACGAAATTACGAGTGCTGAAGTTTGTGAAGTTGTAAGAAAAGTTTTTGAAATTGATTTAGAAGAAAAACATACACTGAATAAGATTGTTATCGAGGAGGATAATATTAGTTCTTCTTTAGCAGAAAAATCGATCGCAAGAAAAGCAATTGATGATTTTATCAAACAATCTAATGATGAGATTACAGGTGACAATATTCGTAAGATGATTAATGAAATTTTTGGAGTAAATTTAAATGCAATTTCAACATTAGAAGATGGAAGAATTTCTTTGTATTCAAAGAATCAATGGATATCTAAAAGTGAAAAAGACCTGTTTGTTGTTTATACTAGTAACAATGATGCAGATGCAAAAGTTTATCCTACAATTTATTTTAAAGAAAAATCGAGTGAAGAAGAACTTCCAACTATATTACAGGAATCATTAATTGAACTTGGCTATATTTATAATAAGGAATTGGGGACTTGCTATTTTTCAAATTCTACTGGTGAAGCTGTTCCTGATGAATTTAAAGGAAAAACAATGGCAGCAATATGCAAAGTGATTCAAGAAGCTTATTCAAACATATAAATATTAGCTAAAATTTAATATTAAAAAAGAAAATATAGAAAGGTGCTTAACCATCATTCTATATTTTCTATTAATCACTTATTATTTACCAAAAGTAGATAAAAACTTCACTCGATCACCAACAGGTGGGATATTATTATCAACTAATGAAATTTCTAAAAGAGCAGGGCCATTTAAGTCTTTAAACTTATCCATCAGTTCTTCGTTTAGGTCTTCCATTTTCGAAACTCGATAGCTCGGAATATTCATCGCAGTAACTAATGCACTAATATTAACTTCTTGTTGTTCGAATGATGGGTGAGTTCTATGGAATTGCATTGAATGTCCATGATAAACCATACCTAAACGAGCGTTATTCATGACCACGAATAGAATTGGTAAATTATATTCTTTTGCTGTTAAGATTTCCATGCCATGCATGAAGAAGCAACCATCACCTGTAATACAAACTGTAGGACGATCTGGATTTGCTAATTTTGAACCAATCGCAGTTGCAATCCCACTACCCATTGCGCCAAAATGTACATTAATAGCGAAAGAGGTGAAATCTAAAACTTTCATATGATGAATAACATAAGACATGAATTCACCAATATCGATTGAATATCGAGTTGAAATAGGCAAATATTTTTGAAGACTTAATAAAACATTTATCGTGTTATAGTCATCTGTAATATCATTAAAACTTTCTTTATATTGAACATCTAAATCTACAATATTTCTAGTAAGTCCAATAGCTTTTAATTCTTCAATTAGGAATGCCAAACTTAAATTAATATCACCTAGCACTGGTAAGTCAATAGAATATTTACGATTAAACACTGTTTCGTCAAAATCTAATTGGATTGTATAACGATTTTTTGTTAAGTTAACATTATAATTATTGGTAGCAGTTTCACCTAAGCTTGAACCAATGATTAGTAAAACGTTACTTTTTCCTTCATTAATCATGGATGATGGTATATCATGACCAGCAAATCCAAAAACACCCGCTAAAAGAGGATGACTTTCTGGGATAAAACCTTTAGCTACTGGAGTTGTCATAATTGGCCAATTTAATAATTCTGCTAATTCGAGTACTTGATCAATAGAATATCTTGCACCTTGTCCAATAAATAGATAACCATTTTCTCTTGATATTAATTCTTGTGCTACTTTTTTAATTAAATTAAGGTCTGGTATCATTGGTACCCTTTTAGCAGGTGAAGGTATCTCAACGGATTCTACAACGTTATGCTGAATATCAAGTGGTATAGAAATATGTACAGGGCCAGGAACACCAGAAACCGCAATCTCACATGCTTTAACGACTTCGTTAAGTAAATCCTTTGAATCTTTTACTAATACGCTATATTTTGTGACAGGTTCGAAAATAGGTGCGGCATCTAATTCTTGCGATGCGTTTAAGCCCATAGTATTTAATGGAACTGAACCAGTGATAAATAATATTGGTAAGTGCTCGCGCATTGCATTTGCAGCACCTGGTACAAGATTTGTTCCACCAGGTCCACTACAACCGATACATACGCTTAAATGATTAGTATACTTTGCATAGGCGCAAGCCATATAGGATGCTGCACCTTCATGTTTTGTGACAATTGGTGTAATTTCTGGAATATCATTTAATTCATCAAAAATAGCGTTTACTGAACCCGCAGGAATTCCAAATATATATTTAACACCATTGCCTTTTAAATATTCGAGTAAAATTCGAGCTGCTTTCATTTATTATTCTCCTTTTATAAATTGGTATTATTGGTATTATATGAAAAGTATTTTTCCGCAAAATCATTTGCCGATAAAGGCTTGCTGAAAAAATAGCCTTGCATCAAATAGCATTCTTGCTGAGATAAATATTCAGCATGATCTAATGTTTCAACACCCTCAGCGATTACTTCAAGATTTAAATTTTTTGCGAGTGTAATGATTGTATTTGTAATTGCCGCTTCATCTTTCAACATTGCTTGAACAAATGATTTATCAATTTTTAACATTGATATTGGAAGTTTATCCAAATACCCTAATGAAGAATAACCAGTTCCAAAATCATCAATAGCTATTTTAATTCCTAGTTCATTTAACTGTTTCATAGTTTTTAATGTTATTTCTGTATTTTTGACAATCAAATTTTCGGTTAGCTCTAAATGTAGATATTCTGGTGGCAACCCTACTTTATTTAACACATTTTTAATGATAGAGAACAGATTCTTTTGTTCGAACTGCCGAACGGATAAATTTACCGACATACTTTTTAAAGAAAAGCCTTGTTCATGCCAAACTTTAATTTGTCTACACGCTTCAGTTAGAACCCATTCACCTATTGATACAATGAGACCAGTTTCTTCAGCAATTGGAATAAACCTTTCTGGAGAAATCATACCTTGTTCTGGATGAATCCATCTAATTAAGGCTTCTGCTCCCTCAAGTTGGTTAGTTTTATAGTTTATTTGTGGCTGATAATGGAGAACAAGTTCATTATTTTCTAATGCTTTATAGAGAGCATTTTCAAGCTGAATATTTTCAAATGCTTTAATATCAATGCCTTCATTGAAAAAGTGGTAACTATTTCCTGATGTTTCTTTTGATTTGTACATTGCAGTGTCTGCATTTTTAATTAATGTTTCTGTTGTTTTTCCATGATCAGGGTATAGACTTATACCAATACTTGTCTTTATATACATGTCATAATCAAGTAATTTAAATGGAGTAATAAAACTAGTAGTGATTTGATTAACAACATTTAGGACATCACTTTTTCTGTTAATATGAGGTAAATAAATAGCAAATTCGTCTCCACCTTGACGAGATAATACTGCATTATTTGGAATACAACTTCGCAATCGATTGGCAACATCACGTAATAAACGATCTCCATAGCTATGACCAAGTGAGTCATTTACAAATTTAAAACGATCCAAATCTAAATATAGAACAGCTATTTTTTCACCATTTGCTTTTGCATTTAATATTGCTTGGGATAGCTTTTCATTCAAAAGTATTCTATTTGGTAAATCTGTTAAACTATCATAATAGGCATGGTATGTAATTTTTTCTTCTAATTGCTTTCTGTCAGTAATATCTTTAAACGTGACAACTTCTCCAACAATTTTGCTATCTTGAATTATGGTAGACACAACATACTCAACAGGGAAGGGGGATTGACCTTTTTTTAAAAATTCACCTTCTTTCAAATAACTACCTAAATGTTCCTCTAAAGAATTATTATTTGGTTTTTCTAAATTATTACTATTAAATATTGTGTTTACTGAAATACCAATCAGATTGCTTTCACTTTCGTATCCAAGCATATGAGCACCAGCAGGATTGCAGAAAGTAATATTTTGATTTAGGTCTAATCCAAAAATCCCTTCTCCAGCTGAGTTTAATATTAATTCCTTGTCTCGACTAAGCTGTTGTAATTCTGCTATAACGTTCTTCAGTTTTTGATTTTTTACGGTTATTTCAGATGTTCTATCATTAATTATCATTTCTTGTTTTTCCATGTATAAAAGATTGGAAAGAGTTGCGGCGGTTGAATCTATAACTGATTGAGCAAGCTGTAATTCAGTGTCTGAATAGAAAAATTCATTGTCAATAAGGTTTACAATTGAAATTTGCCCTAAATTTTCCCCCATAGATATTAAAGGGAACATTAGTAGTCCTTTAATCCCGAAATTTTTACAAACATCATGATTTGGTCTTGAATCTGCATATACATCAGGAATTAATATTGCCTTTTTTGTTTCAAATAATTCTTGCATAACTAAATCATTACTTTGATCAATAGTTATTTTAGTATGAGTATTTAGCCAATCTTCTTCAGTCCAATCACTATCTTTACTTAAGATTGCAGGCTTAATTTTTTGATCAGCAATAGGATCAAGTAAATGAACACCTATATTATTATTATTTAAAATTTTAGCTAAATAATAAAAACATTTATCAAGACTTTCTTGCATAGATGAACACATTGATAAATCACGCGTAGCATCCAAGAGCAATTGTTTTTCTTTGATTAGTAGTTCTTTATTTTTTAAATTGTTTGCATTTTGAATTGCAACAGCAGCCATGTTTACATAAGCTTCAACTGTTTGAATCTCTTGCTCTGTTAAATTCATCGCAATACCATAGTCAAATAAGAACACTAGACCAAAAATTTCATCTTCAAAAGAAATAGGTAGACCTAATAACGATTTAATATGAAACCCATTGACTGCGCGTGGATCTGGTCGATTATCTTTTGATGTATCTGATATATAAATAGCTTTTTTCGTTTCTATTACTTCTTTTGCTAGCAAATCATAGTCTGTATCAATAACATGCATATCTAACGTCAATCCATTGATAGTTTCTGGTTTCCCTACAAACCCCCTAAATGAACCATCTTCCTGTGGTAAATATATACCAACTGAATCGCATTGGACAATTTCCTCAGATATAGCTATTGTTACTTGTTCTAGCACTTCCTTCAGATCAAGCTTAGTATTTATCATTTTCGTAATATTTGCCAGTCGAGAATATCTAGTTTGTTCTTTATGCACAAAGCACCAATTCCTTTTCAAATGTATAGATATATTATACCTTAAATTTTGTGTAAATAAATACAATTTAGGTCATTATACTGCTTTTACGTAAAATTAAATAAATTTATGAAACTCAATTAACATTTTTTAAATAAATTACCAATTCAAAATTCTTACCACCTTTATAATCTCATTCTAATCCTTTCATTTTCCTCTTTAATAATTATCGGTGGCTTTCTTATAAAATTCTATGAATAATTACGAATAAATTTTGTACATGTTTAAAAATGATTCATAACGGAAAATAAAATGTATATCATCTTTTATAAAACTGTAATTCATTCTTTAAATTAGATTGGAGCTATCAACATGAAGACAAATAATCAACAAGAACAACATACAGACAACTCATTGCAAGAAGAAGGTAAAACGATTGGAGAGCCATTGTCAGAACTCAAATCGAATCCTCCTCATAAACAATCGAAAGTAACTCGAACATTTGGAATTGTTGTGATTGGGATTTTGTTAATCGTTTTAGGCTATACCATAATTGCTAATCTTTTGTAAGAACTACCTTTGTGATTGATTCTTAATCATTTTACTTATTCTGTATGGGAATTCAATTTCGATGTATAATATTATTATGTAAACTAAATTGATTCAACTATCCCAATTATCTCAAATCCTTTCCTTTTTCTTTTTAAATAAGTAAAATAAGAAGGAATTCGTTTTATTTGAAGGGGAGTTCTTATGAAAGATAAACGTTTTAAAACTGCTCATCGTGAGGCCCTTATTGGTATTGCATTAGTAATTGTTAATTTTGCAATATGGTTTGGCTTTGCATATGGGCTTGGTTCAGGGGATCCGAAAAAATATACATATGTTTTCGGCTTTCCAGCTTGGTTTTTTTATAGCTGCATCGCTGGGACAATCTTTATGATTCTCTTAATCGTAATCATCATCAAATTCTTCTTTAAAAATGTATCATTTGATGAAGAAGAGGATGGTGAAGAACAATGATGCATTGGGGAGTTATTTTTCCATTAATTATTTTCCTTGTCATTATTTTCTTAATAGGGATATGGGCAAATAAAAGTGTGATGCAGTCTGACTCGTTCTTACAAGAATATTTTCTAGGTGGACGTCAAATGGGTGGTTTCCTCCTTGCAATGACAATGATGGCTACATACGGAAGCGCGTCTAGTTTCATTGGAGGGCCAGGGGTTGCATATAACAAAGGTCTAGGATGGGTTCTATTATCGATGGCCCAATTACCGGCAGGATATTATGTACTTATGGTGTTAGGTAAGAAATTTGCAATTATTGCTCGAAAGTATAAAGCCATTACATTGATTGACTTCTTGCATGAACGCTACAAAAGTAATGTTGTCGTAATCGTCTCTGCACTTAGTATTATTATCTTCCTGTTCTCATCAATGGCAGCACAATGGATTGGTGGAGCTCGACTAATCGAGTCATTGACTGGACTCAATTACACGACTGCACTGTTTATCTTTGCGGTTGTTGTACTTGTTTATGTAATAATTGGTGGTTTCCGAGCAGTTGCACTGACGGATGCTGTACAAGGTTCTGTTATGTTTCTTGGTGCAGTCATATTATTAATTGGTACAATTATTGCAGGTGGCGGGATTTCAACGATTATGTCCGATTTAGTTGCTGAAAATCCAAAACTTATTTCACCATTTGGTGCGGATGATACTCTAACACCTCTTTATGTATCGACATTCTGGATCTTAATCGGTATTGGTGTAATCGGTTTACCACAAATCGCAGTACGAGCGATGTCTTACAAAAATTCGAAAAGTATGCATTCAGCTATTATTATCGGAACGATTGCTCTTGGTTCGGTCATGTTCGGAATGCACTTAACTGGTGTTTTAGCTAGACCTGTGATTCCAGGAATTGAAATAGGCGATAAAGTTATGCCATTACTTACATTAAAAGTACTACCACCGTTTTTAGCTGGAATTGTGTTAGCTGCTCCAATGGCTGCCATTATGTCTACAGTAAATGCATTACTAATGCTTGTCAGCTCGACCATTGTAAAAGATATTTACTTAAACTTCATCAAGCCAAAATCAACAGATCATGAAATAAAACGTATTAGCTACTTTGTTACAACAGTCATTGGGATTGCTGTTGTGTTTGTCGCTTTAAGACCACCTGATTTGCTTGTATGGTTAAACTTATTCTCATTTGGTGGATTAGAATCAGTATTTGTATGGCCAGTAGTATTCGGACTTTATTGGAAAACCGGCAACAAATACGGTGCAATTAGCTCGATGATTGTAGGCTTAACGAGTTATATCTTGATTGATCAGTTATGGCCAAATGTATTTGGTATGCATACAGTAACCATACCGATATTGTTAGCCTTGGTATGTTATGTTGGAGTGAGCTTGCTTACTCAGAACAAATTTAAAGACTTTAAGCATATTATCTAATGAAAGCTCCAAACTTCAACTATCAGAAGTTTGGAGCTTTTTCTTAATCAACTATCAACTTCTTTTCACTCTAATTAATTATGTAAATTAGATGTTAATTAATTGTACATTTCTGATTATTCAGTTGACATTACAGAAAACCTGTTATATATTATTATCAATAATAAATTTTGTTATATAACAGGAGGAGATAACATGGAATTGTATCTTGAAGGATATGAACGATATTGCAACAAATGTGAAGAATATGGATTGGAATCGAGAGACTTTTACTACTTTATAAACAATTTAACAGAAGATCAATTAAATGCATTTTTAGAGCATTCAAAAAGGAGCAATGATGCAAATGCCTGAGGTCGCCGCGAGTCGCTTATAAAACCCTTACTAATCAAAATGATTGGTAGGGGTTTTATTGCGTATTTTGGTAAATTTAGAGTAATATAGCTATACATAAAAAGTTGTTACAATGGTAAGAAAATACTGTTTTTGATATTTCGACATTTCCTTCCAGTCTTTTTTCTATTATTTAGTGCATAATATAGTATACATTTAGATAACATTATATTGGTATAAGTTTGAAATTAATAGAGTTAATAGAAAAGGCGAGTGATTATGTGAAGAATAGATACTTTTCGATGAGATTAAAAACGAAACTACTTTCAGTCCTATGTATGACTAGTTGTTGTATTATGTTACAACATCCACATGCGGATGCGAAAGGTCAGAATCTTGATACGACAGATGTATTGATTTCCTATAAGAACGACTCAGGTAAGAAGTTTATTTTTCAAAACACTCAAAAAGTGGAAAACGTACTGACGAAAGTAAAAATGGTTAAGGCCACAATCAACAAGAAACAATATAAAAAACTTCTTCAAAACAAAAATATAGAATTTATCAATAAGAACTCAAAAAAGATGATCTTAGCTGATGAAACTGTTGCAACGATTCCTAGTAAAACGCCAACTTATAAACCCTATTGGAATTTGAATTATGTCAAAGCACCAACGTATTGGAACAAAGGCTTTTTTGGAAAAGGTGTAAAAGTTGCAGTGATTGATACAGGTGTAAACGATATTGCTGATTTACCGAATGTAGTGAAACGAGTTTCATTTGTTAAAGACAATCCTAAAACCAAGACAATTGATGAATCAGATTCAATCGATAGAGGAAATTCTGGGGAAGGTCATGGGACAAGTGTTGCTGCTGTGATTGGTGCACAAATTGGTGGAGATATTTTCAATACAACTATTTCAGATGTCATTGGAGTTGCACCAAATGTTCAACTTTATGCTTTAAAATATGCGGATGGCACAAAAGAAGGAAGTATTGAAGAAGTGATCGAAGCCATCAATTGGTCAATTAAATACAAGATGGATATTATTAATATTTCATCCAGTACTTATGAAGACGATCCTGCATTAAAAAAAGCAATTGATCAAGCAGTGAAAGCTGGGATCATCATAGTTGCTGCTGCTGGAAATCAGGGAAACCAAAGTAAACCTACTTACCCTGCACGATATAATAATGTAATTGCTGTTAGTTCTATTGGAAAAGATAAAAAATGCAGTGATTTTTCAAATACTGGCGAAGCAATCGATTTTACTGCACCAGGAGATTACATACCAACGATTAATAGCCATGGGGAAATATTCTTAGCCTCCGGAACATCATTTGCTGCTCCGCATGTTACAGGATTGCTCGCCATTTTAAAAGAAAGATATCCATATAGTACATCGAGCGAGCTTATTCATAAACTTCAAAATGCTGCGTTGGATTTAGGAACAAAAGGCAAGGACACTAAATTTGGATATGGTCTCGCACAATTGCCGACATTTTCAACAACAAAGCCAAAAGATTTGACGAATGTATCTATATCCAACATAGAAGATCATAAGGCAACACTTTCTTATACATTGCCAAATGACAAATCATTTAACAAAGTAGCTATTATCGTGAATGGAAAAACTATAAAATATACAACAAAATCATCCTATACTTTAAAGAAACTTTATGCGAATCGAAATTATAAGGTTGAACTGAAAGTTGTAAATCAAAATGGTGATAGTTCATCTGGAATTCTTAAGTCCTTTAAAACTTTATTAGATATAACTGCTCCAAGTGACATTACTAATTTAAAATTGGCTAGTCTTAAAATTAACTCGGCAACATTTACTTGGACGAATGCGAATGACGAAGATTTCGAGGGTACTCAAGTAATATTAAATAATCAACTTTTAGATACCACTACAAATGAACAATTTTCTATAACAAAGTTAAAGTCCGATACTGATTATAAAGTTCGATTGATTACGGAAGATACAGCAGGAAATATAGCAGAGGGAATCGAAGCGAAATTCCATACTCCTGCAATAAAAAATATTTCAAGTCCAATCGTTTCCCCTGTGACTACAAGCGTCCGAACGATTTCAGGCAAAGCAAAAGCGAATACGGTCATTAAAGTGAAAAATGGCACAAAAACAGTCGGAAAAAGTTTAACGAATAAAGAAGGAAACTTTAAAATTACCATCCCATATCAAAAAGCAGGCACGATATTGAAGATTACTGCTGAGGATTTAGTCGGAAACATAAGTAAGGCCAAGGAAATGATCGTTAAACAATCGAATACAACGGCCAAGCCAATCGTGAAACCTGTTAGCACCAATTCTAAATATATGAGTGGAGTTTCAGAACTTGGTTCATCGATTACTATATATAGAGGAAAAACTTTATTAGTTTCCGACAAGGTAGACTCAAAAGGTCAATTCTTCTTTTTTATAGACTATCAACCTAAAAACACTGTTCTAACAGTTTACGCAACAAATAAGCTAGGAATTAAAAGCAAACCATTAAAAGTAATTGTAAATTAACGAAAATGAGCCTATACATATTAATTGTATAGGCTTATTTTTTATTTAAGATAGTGTTTATATGAGAACTTAGCATTTATTCGTTACATGAAGGAATAATTATTTGTCCCATATATGTAACTTTCTATTTAAAATGAAACTCAGAC
>CAWBWO010000019.1:0-70941 GCA_963792445.1 uncultured Caryophanaceae bacterium
ACAAGGAATTAAAAGCAAACCATTAAAAGTAATTGTAAAATAACGAAAATAAGCCTATACATTAATTGTATAGGCTTATTTTTATTTAAGTATTATTAGCGTCATAAAGATGCAGATTTATAATGTTTAAGAAATGACAATAATAATAAGGCTAAATAAACCTCAGCGCAAATAACTTACACATCTCTTCTTGTGATTCAAGACATTATAGTGAGCAACCGCAAAAATATGGCGTTAATGTATACCAAGGGGCATTGACTGTATATAATTTTAATTCTAATGAAAACAGTGAGAATAATTGCACATTAACAAATATCCGCATAGGTATTAAAAATGCTCCTGTTTTTGGCTCAGGCATTTTTGTTTGCGGTTTTGGCGATAAAGGTGGCAAAGTTAATTTGGAAACATTAACCACAGGTGCTGTTTATTCAAATGGTATGTTACCCAATGGTACAGCCGATATAATTACAGCTGCAGTTTTCATTGTTTATGGTGTTGATGTTGAAAGTTTGACCATTCTTGGCGACAATGTTACTAGTTACGCATTAGAAGACGGCGAAGTTACGAAGTTTAACATTGGCGGTGAAATTATTGCAAATGGAAAAAATTCGCAAAATACAAATCATAACTAATCTGCACAACCACTCTACCTTTTTGAGTGGTTCTTTTATTTATAATTAGTTCGTTTCTGTTCTTATTAGTAATATATATAGTTATACCCATTTCTGAATTATCTATATAAATATTTCCACTATCTAACAATCTTTTTGGTATAATATTGTTATTAATCCAAAAGGAGGGTTCATCTATGAAAGAAAAGAATTTTCAACAAGCAGTTGGCTTTAGTGTAAAAGACACTCTTGCCCTTTATTGGCTTTATGCAACGCAAGATACAGAAATGTACTCAGTAGAAATCCATCAACAATTTCAAGATGAATTCCCAGGACGGAAAGTTGGCTATGAGTACGTTGCTAGGATTGCAAAACAACTCGAAGCAGAAGGAGCTCTCTCCTCTAGAACAATTCATAAGAAAGTACTTTATAAGAGTACAGAGTTAGGTAAGAATCGATTGAATCGCTATCGTGAACTCTATTTTGAACGCTTCCATGAAATTGTATTAGTACTCGATCGATTTTATTTTGAATTAACGAGAAATGGAGAAAAACCACCAAAACCAGAACATCCATTACCTGAAGAGTTTCGTAGCTACTTTTCAAAACTGATTTCAGTAAAAGATGCAGTTCGTTATCTTGCGCTAAAATTATCTCAAACTCGTTCAAGTTTTTATATGGCAGAAGTTGGCCAGCAATTAGAGGATTTATTTGGCTGGTGTCCTTCAAATGGCTATTTATATCAAATTGCCTGGGAACTTGAAGAGGAAGGTTATTTAGTAGGTTCATGGCCTGATGAAAAGAGGACTGTTCGAAATTTGCGTGGTACCGATGAAGGCGTATCCTTTTATCGAACCATTGCTGATTCACTAACTGAAAGAATTACGAACATACGAAGATATTTGCGCTATATGTTAAAGTTTTATACAAATAGTAGAGTTATACAATAATTTATTGAATATTTCCATATTTTTTATTATAATATGTAACATACTTACAATTTCAAATCGAAATCGTTGAACAGGAATAGTACATAAGAGCAAAATGGTACAGAGAGTCGGCATTTGGTGGAAGTCGATCCATTTCCTTATCGAATGGGCCTGTGAGTGATTACTTGAACATTAGTAGGGTAATCCGGCACATACCGTTATATGTGAGTGGTAGCGAAATCGCTACAAGCAAGGTGGTACCGCGGAGATTCCGTCCTTCATAGAATTTTTTCTATGAGGGACTTTTTTTGTAGGTGAATTTCTTATTTCCATACCATGTAGCATTACGACAATGCTGGAGAGTAAAGTTGAGAAGAGCAGAGAAAAGGAGTTAAACAAATGACAGTTGAGACGAGAATGTATGAAATGAAGACAATTCAAGGCGATATGCTAACGCCGATTTCGATCTATCATGCCTTAAAAGGATCGAAAAAAATGTTATTCGAATCCTCTGCAAAGCATGAAGAAAGCGGAAGGTATTCATTTATTGCAGCAGGTCCAATAGCAGAAATGACTGCCAACAATAATGAATATCAACTTTTTGATGAAATGCATAAACTAGTCAGTCGTGATACAAATGCTTTTGAAAAACTTAAATCATTGCTGAAAACTGATGAGGAAGAACTTCCCTTTTCATTTTTCGGAGGAGCAATTGGTTATTTCGGCTATGAAACGGCATTTTACCATGAAAAAATAGGCAACGTATTGCATGATGATTTACAAATGCCTGATATGCATGTGCTATTTTACGATACGTTTATTGTTGTCGATCATTTATTACAACAAGTGCATATTGTGGCAGTGGACTTATTTAAAAAAGGGATTTCCCAAGAAGAATTATTTAATCGAATTAAAACTATTGAAGATCAATTAAAAACAACAATTACAACTCAGATTTCAGATGATTCAAGTATTGAATTCCGTTCTACAATTGAAAAAGAAGATTTTTGTCAAATGGTTCAACAAGCAAAACAACATATTGAGCAAGGGGATATTTTTCAAGTTGTTTTATCGCAACGCTTCGAAGCAGATTTCACAGGAAATCCGATGAATCTTTATCGCCGACTTCGTACGACAAATCCTTCTCCGTATATGTTTTATATGGACTTTGAAGACTACGTCATTTTAGGTACATCTCCTGAAAGTCTTGTAAAAGTAAAAGGAAGAATGGTTACAACCAATCCGATTGCTGGTACGAGAAGACGTGGACATACACTTTCAAGAAGACCTCGCTTTAGAGAAAGACTTATTACAAGATGAAAAGGAACTTGCGGAACATCGAATGTTAGTAGATTTAGGGCGCAACGATATTGGAAAGCTTTCTAAAATTGGCTCCGTTATGTTACCAAAATTTATGCAAATAGAACGATACAAACATGTCATGCATATTGTGTCTGAGGTGACTGGGGAGTTAAAAGATGATATTCACCCACTAGATGTTTTAGCGACATCATTACCTGCAGGAACTGTTTCTGGTGCACCTAAAATTCGTGCAATGCAAATTATAAACGATTTGGAGCGCGCAAAAAGAGGTGTTTATGCTGGAGCAGTTGGCTACGTATCAATTTCTGGAGATATGGATATGGCCCTAGCGATCCGAACCATGGTCATTACGAATGGAAAAGCTTATGTTCAAGCAGGAGCAGGAGTTGTTTATCATTCGATTCCTGAGAATGAATATGATGAAACGCTAAATAAAGCAAAAGCATTATTGGAGGTGCGCTCATGATCTTACTAATTGATAATTACGATTCTTTTACTTATAACCTATATCAACAAATTAGTAGTCTTGGAAAAGAGGTAAAAGTTGTTCGCAATGATGCTTTAACGATAGAAGAGATTCGTGCAATGCAACCAGAAGCGATTGTGATTTCACCTGGACCTGGGACGCCAAAAGAAGCGGGTATTTCGATTGATGTAATCCAAAAATTATATACGGAATTTCCGATACTTGGAATCTGTTTAGGACATCAATCAATTGGAGAGGCTTTTGGCGCTACCATCGTTCAAGCACAGCAGATTAAGCACGGTGAATATTCAAAAATTGAACATCAAAAATCTTGTTTGTTTGAAAAATGTCCAGATTCTGTTTCTGTCATGCGCTATCATTCATTAGTAATTGATAAAAACACATTACCACCTGAATTAAAAGTAACGGCGATTGCAGAAGATGATCAAGAAATTATGGCAATAGAGCACACGCAATATCCTGTATTCGGTCTACAATTCCATCCAGAGTCTATCGGAACAAAGGATGGGGACTTAATGATTCAAATGTTTTTGGACTCATTTACCAAGCAAATTGTATAAGTAATATATATAAAAAACACCATTATCTACTCATAGATAATGGTGTTTTCGTTTATAGTACATAAAATTTATGTAAAAAATCCCAAGCAAATATCTTTGAAAATCCAGATCATGTTTATTGCTTATTTATATTGGAAAAACTAAGAACAAAAATATATGAATAGAAAGGGCATGATTTAATGGCTACTGAAACCAAAAGTTCAAATTATTTAACTCACTCCGTCTTTTTAACTCGTAATCTATGGTCGGGCATCCTGTTTGGTTTAGGCCTAGTTGCCTTTATAGATGAAACTGTTTTTCATCAACTATTGCATTGGCATCATTTCTATGATTTATCTACAACAAATGTTGGTTTAGTTACAGATGGCCTTTTTCATGCCTTTAGTTGGTTTGCAACGATCAGTTCGTTATTCATGGTTGCTGACCTTCGCCGTAGAAATGTATTTTGGTTTAAAAGATGGCAGGGTGGAATGATGCTTGGGGGTGGTGGATTTCAGTTATATGATGGTACAATCCAGCACAAGATTATGAGACTTCACCAAATTCGTTATGTAGAAAATGTCTTAATTTACGATTGGATTTGGAACATAGTCGCTACGGTCATGGTCTTAATTGGCATGATAATCGTTTATAGGACACGAAAAGAATCAAAACAATTTAGAGGGAAAATGGTAAATGAACAATAATCATATTAGTCATGGAAATGGAAACTCTTTGGAGTTTATATTGTTGTTTTTTATTGTAATAATATTGATTATTTATATTCTAGCTGCAGTTTTTTCAAATCGTCGTCATAAACAATGGCCGTTCTATAGAATTGCCTTCTGGATTTCCGGTGTTTTCTGTGTGGCTACAGCAGTTATCGGCCCCATAGCCAATCGTGCTCATATAGATTTCACGGCGCATATGCTTGGTCACTTACTCCTTGGAATGCTAGCTCCAATTCTGTTGGTACTGGCTGCTCCAATGACTCTTGTACTGCGAACATTTAATGTGAGAACAGCCAGACGTCTTTCAAGTTTGCTTAAGAGTTGGCCTGTACGAATACTTAGAGATCCAATTGTCGCAACCTTGCTTAATTTAGGTGGACTATGGATTCTTTATACGACGAACTTATATTCATTGATGCACCAAAATATGCTCCTTCACTTTTTTATACACCTCCATGTTTTCCTTGGAGGATACCTTTTTACCATGTCGATGGTTTATATCGACCCCACTCCACATAAATCTAGTTTTCTGTACCGAGCAATCGTGTTAGTAATTGCTTTGGCAAGTCATGACGTCTTATCAAAATACATTTATATTAATCCGCCTACTAATGTACCAACAGCACAGGCTGAAACAGGGGCCATGATTATGTACTATGGTGGGGACGCGATTGATATTATTATCATATTTATTTTATGCTTACAGTGGTTCAGAGCCGTTCGCCCGAGAACAAAAATACATGAATCAGTAAGCTTTTAGGCATTAACTATTAAATTTACCGATACAATAATCGTGTAAAGAAATCCCTTCATAAATAGGTTTAATGTATAAAAAAATAAAAAAGTGATTCCTATCGTTAATAAACGGAATCACTTTTTTTGTTTCTTAAAGGAGTTCTTTTATGTTGCTCATTTGCAACACCTTTAACTATATCTGAAGGTACAAAGAATGAAACTTTCTGAAATTTCCCTCTGAAATGATGAATAAATGCGACATGTCATTGAATATAGTGAATTATCAATAGGTTTTAACCAATTTATCTTATTAAGCTGTTGCCTTTTTGCAACAACTAGAAAGGGGGTTCATCATGCCAGAATATGAAATGATTGAAAGTTTCGGAATCTATCAAACACATCAAAACTTCGAATACGTATTGAAAGATTTTGTTGGAAATAACTATCAATATGGAATTGTATTAGATGAAAATAATAAAATCGAAGGCTACATTTCCAATCAACACCTTTTACAACTTGTCGTTAATATGGGATTAAACAATTTTGAAACAACATATTCAGTTGCTTGCTTCACAAGTTCTTTAAATAAATACTATCAAGTTCTTGAAGACACTTCCGCTTCCAAAGATTTATTCACAGAACAAGTAGAATTATATATTGTACAAGTTGACGGACAAATCATTGGTTTAATTGATTATCCAATATTTCTTCAATCTTTAACGGAAAAATTACAATTTGAAAAGCATCATTTTGATACCGTTTTCAATGCAGTGCCAAGTGGCATCATTTCCGTCAATATAGAAGGCGTTATTACCATGATGAACCCTGCAGCAGAAAAAATTTCTAGAGTAAAAAGGGACAAAGCGATTGGTCATTTTATTACGGACATGGTTCCACCAAAAGGTTTGTTACGCGTATTGCAAACAGGGCTCGGTCATATCGAGAAATATAAGGTAGGTAAGAGGTGGTATGTATCTTATCGTGAACCCATTTATGATGGGAAACAGCTAGTTGGGGCTGTAGGCGTTTTTGATGATATATCCAAAATCGAAAAATTGTCTACTGATCTAGCAACTGTACAACAATTAGTGAAAGAAAATAAGACATTATTAGAAAACAGTTTAGACGGCGTCGCGATTGTTGACGGAAAAGGAAACCTACTACAACAAAATAACTTGTTTCATCCTATGCATCTAGCGCTCGTGCTTGATAAAGAACAACATTTGAAATTTTACCAGACAATAGAAGAAGTCATGAATTCAAAAACACCTTGTCAATACGATGCTCAAATAACAAATAATCTGTACTATCGATTCCGATTTAATCCCATTAAAGAAGAAGAAAATAATCAGTTAGAACAAATTTTTGTAAGAATACAAGATATTACTGAACATTCAAATACAAGTCTACAATTAGAAAGCTTTCAAAAATTAAGTAAACACTTCCTCAAGTTGAAAACAAATGAACCATTTATCCATGCTTCTAACGAAATGATCACTATAGCAAACAAAATCAAAAAGATAGTGAAAGTGAATGCACCAGTACTTATTCATGGGGAAATCGGAACGGGGCGTACTACCATAGCAAACCAAATTATTCTTCAAAGTGATCGAAAAGAAGCCCCATTCATTGAAATAGATTGCAAAAGTAAAAGAAAACAGGAATTAGAGAATCTATTTTTCAGTCCAATGCTCAATCAGCTATTATCCATTTTGACTGGTGGAACGATTTATTTTAAGAATATCGATTACCTGCCACTCTCATTGCAAGAAAGATTAGCAGAAATATTATCGCAACAAGCAATTAACTACGCAACAAGGATTTCTTAAAAAATTATTTGATATTCGAATCATTTCATCTGTCAGCCAAGAAATGGACCTCAAAAATTTAAACTCATTTAGTGAAAGACTCTTTTATCTGATTAATGCGATCACGATTAGAGTGCCTCCACTGCAGGAACGGCAAGAGGATACTCAAGCATTTTTAAATCAATTGATCTACTACCTTTCAGATAAATATAATCGAGACATTGTTATAACAAAAGATGCAATTCAATTTATTACTAATAGAAAATGGAAGGAAAATTTGAAGGAAATAAAAGAAGTTCTTGAGCTATGTGTTCGGTCTTATCCAAACGAAAAGATCGACATGAACCTTCTTTCAAATAGCATACAAAAGACCGTACAATCTTCAGATAAGCCAATCGTTGTCAACCAATTGCTCCCTTTGAAACTAGCTAAAGAAGTAGTGGAAAAAGAACTGATTGAGATGGTAAGTCAACAAAATATCTCATATCGCAAAATGGCTAAAATTTTAGATGTTAATCCATCTACTATTATCAGAAAAGTTAAAAAACTATCCATGTATTAAATCATATAGGGGGAAGGCCAGATGAATGTGGCATGGAAAGTAGACCAATGGCCTAGAACCGCATTCAAATTATATGGCAGGAGCATACAGGTTCACATGCTAACATGGAATTACCCGACTCAGTACATGATTAATATTTAGAGATGCACGTATTACACGCATTTATGAAGGTACCTCAGAAATTCAACGAAACATTATCGCATCAGAACTAAATAGAGAATACGAGGGGGAAAAGAAATGATCAATTTTGCATTTACAGATGAACAAAATCAATTTCGGAAAATACTATCAGAATTTGCTAAAGAAGAACTTCTTCCAAACTATACAAAATGGGATAAAGAAAAAACAACACCTCGTCATCTATGGAAAAAGCTTGGAGAGTTAGGGGTAAATGGTTTACGGATACCTGAAGAATATGGTGGTAGTGGGGCAGATTGCGTTACCACTGGGATTGCAGCTGAAGAAATTGGTCGAGGGCGATTTCAATTTAACCTATGCCGTAATGTTAAATGGTCTGGTCGGAGAGATCATCTCACAACATGCCAATCTAGAGATCAAGCAAGAATGGTTACCTCAAATTGCTAGTGGAGATAAAATAGTTGGCATTGCCATCACAGAACCTGCAGCGGGTACGGATGCTGGTGGAATCACATCTACAGCAGTAAGACAGGGTGATACCTATATTCTAAATGGCGAAAAATCAGGAATCAGTGTTGCAACATGTGGGGATGCCTTTTTGATTTTTGCTAAAACTGACCCTTCTCAAGGAAATCGCGGTATAAGTGCATTCCTTGTCCCTTCAAATGTAGATGGTTTATCAACAAAAGGATACGAAGATATGGGGAATATCCCAATTGGACGAGGTTCGATCTATATGCATGATGTGAAAATACCTGCAACGTATCGACTTGGCGAAGAAAATAAGGGCTTTACACAAGTAATGAATGGCTTTGATTTAAGCCGATTACTCATTGGGTTACAGTGTGTGGGTGCTGCCATGCAAAGTATCGATGAAACAATAGAGCATGTCAAAATGCGTCAATCATTTGGCAAACCGCTTGCAACAAAACAAGGTGTTGCTTTTCCAATTGTGACACATCATACACAATTGGAACTCATTAAATGGCAAGCGTATCGTGGTTTATGGCTTCGTGATCAAGGCTTAAACCATTCACAAGTTTCATCAACAGTGAAATGGTTAGGGCCAAAATATAGTGTTGATGCTATCCATGAATGTCTTTTACTCAATGGACATTACGCCTATACAAAAGAAATGCCTCTAGAACAAAGATTGCGTGATGTAATTGGTTTAGAAATTGGTGATGGTACCGCACAAGCAAATCAAATGGTCATTGCAAAAGATTTATTTGGTAAAGAATATCGTTGTAATTAATAAGGAGGAAATAATATGAGTCATTCAAAAGAAAACGTATTAAATACCGAAGGATCAACTAGATTTGAAGATATCATCTATGAGAAGAAAAAAGGAATTGCAAAAATCACGATCAATCGCCCACAAGTTTACAATGCATTTCGTGCGCAAACAATTCAAGAACTAATCTCTTCACTTCGTGATGCTTGGGATGATAACCGAATTGGAGCAGTTATATTAACAGGAGCTGGGGAAAAGGCGTTTTGTGTTGGCGGTGACCAAAAACAAAAAGGTGACGTCGGTGGATACAATTATAACGGCGGTTTAGGTGGGGGTATTGGATTAGAAATTGAAACACTTCATCAAACAATCCGTAATATTCCAAAGCCGGTAATCGCTGCAGTCAATGGGTTTGCTATTGGTGGTGGACATGTTTTACACGTCATCTGTGATTTAACTATTGCAGCAGACACGGCAAAATTTGGACAAAGTGGTCCGAAAGTTGGGAGCTTTGATGCAGGGTTTGGATCCGCTTATTTAGCTCGCATTGTTGGCGAAAAGAAAGCACGTGAAATTTGGTACCTCTGTGAGCAATATACAGCACAAGAATGCAAAGAAATGGGCTTAGTGAATAAAGTTGTACCTGCAAGTGAACTACAACTTGCAGCAGAGGAATGGGCGAATAAGATTTTAGAAAAGAGCCCAACAGCTATTAAAATGCTTAAATACTCATTTAATGCAGATAGTGCAAGTATTCAAGGTATTTCACAATTAGCCATGGGCAGTCTAGCCATGTTTTATAATACACAAGAATCAAATGAAGGAAAAGAAGCATTTCTTGAAAAACGGCCAGTAGATTTCAAAAAATTCCGCGTATAATCGGAGGAGAAAACATGAAATTTCAAACGACATTAAACGATTCATTGATTGAACAGTATGAAAATGTTTGGCTACAAAAAACAATTCTAGATTATTTAAACGATTCGATTGAAAAATACCCTAATAAATTAGCAATCATCGATAAGAAGAGTCAATATACGTATGCTGAACTTGGTAAAATGGTGGATCGGGTTGCACTAGGTTTAATAGAGCTTGGAATTCAAAAAGGCGATGTTGTTTCCCTTCAATTACCCAACTGGAATGATTTTATCATTCTACATTATGCAATTACGAGAATAGGAGCGATTACGAACCCACTTATTCCAATCTATCGAGAACGTGAAATTTCCTATATGGTTGGGTTGGTAGAATCCAAAATGATCGTTATCCCAGATGAATTCCGTAACTTCGATTATACAAAGATGATTTCTGAATTACGTCCAGAATGGCCATCATTGGAACATGTTTTCGTTATAGGTGACAATGTACCGGAAACAATGGAAAACATAAGCTATTTATTTGACACACCATGGGAAGAAAAAAGTGATATTTCTTTACTTGATGACATTGCGCATCATCCAAACGATGTGACGGAAATCATTTTCACCTCTGGTACTACAGGGAAACCAAAAGGTGTGATGCATACACATAATACGTTATGTATATCAACGGATTACTGGATTGATCGATTGCAACTGACGAGTGATGATGTGATGTTCATGGCATCTACTTTTGCGCATCAAACAGGTTTTGGTTATGGCGTTCGCCTTCCAACTCACCATGGTGGAACTGCAGTTTATCAAGATGTTTGGGATGTTGAAGAATTTTTGCACCTGATTGAGAAAGAAAAAATCACTTATACAGCAGGTGCAACACCATTCTTGCAAGATACCGTTCAATCACCATATATTAACAAATATAATATTGAATCACTTCGAGCATTCGTTGCATTAGGTGCTCCAATACCAAGGGTTCTTGTAAGAGAAGCGGCAAAAGTTATCCAGTTCGAAATTTTAGCTGGTTGGGGTCAAACGGAAAATGGACTGGTTACATTAACCAAATTACAGGATTCAGAAGAAAAACTTACGGGTACTGATGGTGTTCCGTTCCCACATATGAAAGTGAAAGTGGTCGATTCTGAATTCAATGAAGTACCTCCTAATGTAGAAGGTAATTTGTTATGTAAAGGTCCAGCATTATTTGTAGGTTATTACAAGCAAATTGAAGTGACTTATTCAGAGTACCAGGAAGAATGGTTTATTACTGGAGATCGTGCAATCAAGGATGAAGATGGATATATCCGAATCACAGGTAGAAACAAAGATATTATTGTCCGTGGTGGCGAAAATATCCCTGTTGCTTATATTGAAAATGTCTTATACGAACATCCTGATATTTTTGCTGCGCAAATTGTTGCCATTCCTGATCAACGGTTACAAGAAAGAGCGTGTGCATGTATTTGCCTAAAGCCTGATGCACCAGAGTTTACATTTGAAGGCATGCAACGGTTCTTAAAGGAAAAAGGCGTAGCAAAACAATATTGGCCAGAACGATTAGAACTATTTGGAGAATTCCCTCGAACGCCGAGTGGTAAAATACAAAAGTTTAAATTAAGAGAAATCGTAGGAGGTTGATTCATATGACAAAAAAAGTAGCATTTGTAACAGGTGCTGGACGTGGTATTGGTCGTGAAATCGCACTAAAGCTATCACAAAAAGGTCATCATATAATCGTAACTGATGTTAATGTAGATAATGCAAATGAAACCGTATCACTTATTGAAAATGCTGGCGGCGAAGCAGTCGCAATCTACTGTGATGTAACGAAATTAGAAAGCGTACAAGAAGCAGTTCAACTTGCGGTTTTGAAACAAGGGAAAATCGATATATTAGTTAATAATGCCGGTTGGGATAAAATCGAGCCATTTTTGAAAAGTGAACCATCTACGTGGGAGCTAATCTTAAATATTAATTTAATGGGCCAAATTCATACATGTAAAACCATTCTGCCGTTAATGATTGAAAACGGATACGGTAAAGTGGTCAATATTGCTTCTGATTCTGGACGTGTTGGATCGAGTGGTGAAGCCGTGTATTCTGCAGCAAAAGGTGGCGTCATCGCATTTACTAAAACACTTGCTCGAGAAATGGCAAGACATAAAATTAACGTTAATAGCATTGCACCAGGACCAGCTGATACACCGCTGTTTAAAGAAATTGGTGAATATAATGAAGGGATTGCAACTGCCCTTGTAAAAGCAATTCCATTTAGAAGATTGGCAAAACCTTCAGATATCGCAAATGCTGTAGCGTTTCTAGCATCAGATGAAGCAGAATATATCACTGGCCAAACATTATCAGTAAATGGTGGATTAGCGATGGTTTAATCAAATAAAAAACAGGAGCCTAATGTGTTCCTGTTTTTTTGTTGTAATTTTTCCACCGAGGATGTATGAAATTTGAAAAGTATACCGTCTGTTTATATGTACATGTATAATAAAAATTAACAATTGCAGAAATCATTCAATGAAAAATACGTATAGATATTATTATTTTTAGAAATGAGGAAATTTATGTTCCTGTATTTTGGTTTATTAGGTATAGGTGTGTTGTTATTTTTTATTAGTACTTTTTTGTTTATTTCTATGTACTTAGAAAAAGAATTTACTTTTTCCGATACATTTAAAGCACTTTCCGCATTAGTAATTGGTGGAGTATTGCTAGTAATCACCCTACCTAGCTTAAAATATATTCTTTTTAAAGAATACGATGTTGTAAAAGGAAATTGCGTTATTGATATAAGTTCATCTGGGCGTTCAAGCGAAGCATCGTTTGAAATGAAGGACTCAGATGAAGTATTTTATTTTAAAAACATTCCCGACTTAGCTGCCTATGGAAGGGCAGTTCCTTATTATTGTGCGGTTACTGTTACTAAGGATCATGAATTTGAAATAGGATATAAAATCTATAATGCCAAATCGAGAAAGCTTATTCTTACAAGTGATTAGTTAATTTTTTTAATATGGATTATGCTCAATGCTCAATGGATTAAACTAAAACAAAGTGAGATTTTCGCCACCCCCTTTTTAGCGTTGATACTGGTAATTAAATTGTTACTTGGAAATAGACTTTTATCGGTTCAAAGTTTAGAAGTAACGTCAAAGTTATTTGCGCATATGTTGTAGGGAAGAATTTTTCCTTAAATATTGGGCTGCATTATAATTTCCAGGTAATGATCATTTGTGCAAAAGAAAAGGGTAGAGGGGGATGAAGTGATGGATTTTTATATCAATTTGCTTCGAAGTATATTTATGACCTTTTTCCATGATGCGATTTGGGTTGCAGGCTTTTTTTACCTATTTCTTAAAACTTTTGGAAATCCAGATCTGAATAAATTCTGCAAGTATGTAGCAATTGTAATCCTTATTATATTATTCTTATATTCGCTTATAGTTAATGTGTGAAATAGCTAGCACCTTTTATTATCATTCATTGCAAGAAAAAGCGCATGGGCATTTTCCTCATACGCTTTTTTTAATGTAATAAAATTAAAACTTTTATATTGTTTAGTAAATCTTAAGCGTTCGTTGTATTTACGTGATTATTAAAAATAGGGCGACGTTTTTCTATTACAGAAGTAACACCTTCTTGATAATCTGGTAATTCCGTAATAATGCCCATAGCGGATGAAATATAATCAAGTGACGATCTTAAACTCATTGATTGACTTTGATAAACTGCACGTTTCATAAATTGAATCGTTGCTGCAGGACCATTTGCTAATTTTTCGGCGTAGGCTAATGTGTAATCCTCTAGTTCGTGATCAGGGACTACAAATGTCACAAGACCTTTTTCTTTAGCCTCCACTGCAGTTAATACACGCCCTGTCCAAAGCATATCTAATGCTTGATCGATTCCGACAAGTTTTGGTAAATAATAGGCTCCACCATCGCCTGGCACAATGCCGACGTTGACATAGCTTTCTGAGAGTTTCGTTGATTCCGCTACAATGCGAATATCACACATTAGAGCCATATCAAGACCCGCTCCAAATGCAAAGCCATGAACTTGTGCAATGACCGGTTTATCGATTTCTTCCAGCAATAGCGGGATCCGTTGAACTCTTTTCCAAAGTGAATTTTTTCTAGCTAAAGCAGTTGATGTCACATCATCTTCACTTTCAAAAAAACCTTTTCCAGCGCCCATTGCTTTAATATCGCCACCAGCACAGAAGCATTTTCCATTTCCTTTTACAATCAGTGCACGAATCGAATCAGAATCTCTCACAGTTTCAAGCGCATGAATCCATTTTTGAATCATTTCTTCACTAAATGCATTCATACTTTTGGGACGGTTTAAAGTAATCGTTGCGATGGGTCCATTTGATTCAAATAATAAATCTGACATTTTTGTTGCCTCCTTAGAAGGTTTGATATACATTTTGTGGATTGGTTAAATAAGTCCAGATATCAGTCGATTCCGTTTTTAGCAGTTGATTTGCGATTTCTTTTTTCCAATAGTTTACTGTATAGCCTTCATCTCGCCATGCCCATAATCGACGCGTGTAATGATGGAGGCTGTGTTCGTGCGTCACACCAATTGCTGCATGGACTTGATGAGCAGAAGTAGCTACAACCTTAGCCGCTTCATCTAGTCGAATTCGTGTGTAACCCACTTCGCTAAAGCCGTCATTTGACAACAATTGTGCAATCATATTTTCAATTGCTGTAGTTGTAATCACAGCTTCACCCGCAAGAATGGCAATATGTTGCTGCACTAATTGGAAACGATGAATTGGGCGACCAAATTGTTCGCGTTCCTTTGTATATTTGACCGTTAAATCATTCGCTTTTTCGATTGCTCCAGATATTATGGCATTTTTGGCAGCCGTATCGAGCAAAATCAATTTATTAAGTTGATCTAATGTTAATGTAGTAGCTTGGATGATTTTCGCATTTTGAAGTGTGATTCTATCTCTTGGTTCTGCTGCTAAATTGGTCTGTGGCGTAATAGATGCCTTTTCAAGGGATATGTGAACGAGCTGGTTATCTGCAATCAACACCAATTCATCGACATGTCGAGCCCATGGAATATTGGAAAGTGTCCCGCTGATTGTATTTCCATTTTGAATTACTTCTTGTTTTCCAATACTGTAAGTCACTTTGCTATGAGAAGTTAATAAGCCAATTTGTTCCAGCATATAGTTTGCCATTGTTGTTTCTACAAACGGAATTGGAGCAGCGTATTTTCCAATAAGGGGATAGAGGCTTAGTAAGTCATCTATATCTCCACCTGCGCCGCCAGCTAGTTCGGAACTCGTAATCTGCAATAAACCATTTTCCTCTAATATTTGCCAAACATCTTCAGCCCACATTCCTTCTTCAAGTAAATCCACGACTTCTTTTGAAAGATGGTGTTTGAAGATTTTTTCAACTACTTCGATTATCATTTCTTTAATTTCACTCATTGTGCAACAACCCCCTTCGCAACAATGCCGTATAGAATTTCGGATGTACCCCCACGAATTGTAAATCCTGGTGAATGTAAAATAGATTCCGCAAGTAAGCGATCTAATTTTCTTTCTGCATCCAATTTTGGATAAGTATCAACGAGTAAGCGCGCAATTTCAGGAATACTCTGCTCAAATTTCGTTCCGATACTTTTCACAAGTGCTGCAGGGATTGCGACCTCGCCACCTTCTTCTAAAACTTTTGCAACGCCAATTGACATATTACGTAAACTCCATAATTGAGATACTAATTTCGATGCTTCTTGTAATCCCTCTAGGTTTTGTTGCTTTTTAAGTTCTTCAATAAGTTCAGTTAAAAGGGGAAGTGTGCTCAAGATTCTTTCTGGGCCGCTTCTTTCATAAGCTAGCTCTGCTAACCCTTGTTTCCAACCTTGCCCTTCTTCACCAACTAAACGATTATCGGGAACAAATACATTATCGAAAAACACTTCGTTAAAATGCCGTTTTCCTGTAAGATACTTGATTGGTGTAACGGTAACACCATCAGCATGTAAATCGATGATTAATTGGCTTAACCCTTTATGTTTATGCACACCATCAAAAGGCTCCGTACGAATCAGCGTAATCATATAATGTCCATCGTGAGCATTACTTGTCCACGTTTTTGAACCATTGATAATCCAGCCACCATCTACTTTTTTCGCATGAGTACTAACAGAAGCTAAATCCGAACCACTATTTGGTTCACTTAAACCAATTGCGAAATAACATTCACCTTTAATAATTTTGGGGAGAAAATATTCACGCTGCTCCTCGGTGCCAAAACGAAGTAATAGGGGACCTGATTGACGATCCGCAATCCAATGTCCCGCTACAGGAGCACCCGCTGCTAAAAATTCTTCAGTTAATATATAGCGATCGATGGCACTTCGCTCAGCACCGCCATATTTTTTCGGCCAAGTTAAGCCAATCCATCCCTGTTTCCCAATAAGTTTTGAAAACTCAGGGTCAACACCACTTAACCATGAATCACATTTTGTTTGAAATGTTCCTTTATCTAATTCTTTTTGTAAAAACGTTCGGACAGTTAATCGAAATTGATGTTGTTCTTCTGTAAAATGAACCGTTGGTAATTTCATATAATTGCCTCCTTTTATTTACAATATATGAATTTTGAAAATATAACATGATAGTTTAGGTGATATATTCTTGATAAATAGAGGAAATTCCTTTATTGTGAAGAATTTTACAATAGCAAATATATATAGTTTAACATAATTTTATTATGTAAACTTAAATGAAAAGTTAAAATTTGAAGATTCTTTACCAAACGATATGTTGATGTAAATATAAAAGAGGTATAGCCTGTAAAAACAGCACTATACCTCTTTATTTTGTGAATTAAAATTTTATTGCTTACTAAAAATACAGTTGTCCTACATTTAAGTTTTCTAATTGATCCCATTTAATCCAGGCTAGAGCAAGTTCTTTACCAATTTGAATATAGAATGTTGATTCTTGCTGTGTGTAATCACTTTCAGTACGGTTATAAATTTTGAGAATTTCCTCAAAATCTTGATCGCCTTTTAAATGTGCAGTGTAGATTTCTTTATAAGCGATTAGTTCTGGTTCTTGACTAAGAGCATTTTGGTCAAAATCAGCAATTGCATGCGCTAAATGTCTTAACGTATTCGTGTCGTAGTAAATGATAAATGCACCTTTAACTGGTAAGTCTTTTTTTAGTACTTCTGGTAATTGATCGTACATTTTTTGTGTTTCTTCATTTAAACCAAAATGTTCTAACTTCGCAATTTCAATATGTAAAGCTGATAAATAAGCAGAAACCGCAAGCTTTTCTTCACCCATTAGATAAGCAACTTGACCAACGCCTCTAAACAGATTACTGTTTGTAGGTTCCTCTTTGATCGCAGCTGTAAACATATTTAGAGCTTGGTCGTACTGACCTGAATTTCTTAATTCAATAGCATGTTCAACCATTTTTTCAACATTTGACATCATTCTCAACCTTTCAAAGTAGATAGTCCTATTATATATGATTTCGTGTAAATAGGGGGAATTCAGTATAAAGAACATTTGTTCTGTATTGTAAAAAAGAGCATTTTTGATAAATAAATTTTATTTATATTGATAATAATCATATTTCTATTAAAATTGTGTAGATATTGTTTATTGGAAAATCACTAATTTCCTATAAAGAACATTTGTTCTCTAACGGAAATCTTGAAGAGAGAAAACTTATTCTTTTTGATTATTGTTATCGTTGGCATTGACCAATCCCTTTAAAAAAATGGTGATAAAACCCTTTGCTTCATCATTTAAGTGAAATTGATCGCCAAAAGAGAGCCAATCATATAGGGTACCACGCATACATCTTGAAATGAACATACTAGATTTGCAACATCAATAGTAGAGGGTAGTTCTCTCATCTTCAATAGCTTCCTGTATGAACAAATTTAAGATTTTATATAGGCTTCTTTCTGTATTCGCAAAATAGTTTGCTTCATTTTGAATCAAACCGTTCATATAAACACTTCTCATCAAATCTTCACCAAGTTCGTCTTTTAAATACGTCATTTGTGCATCAAAGAGGGCAATTACTTTCTTTTCAAAAGGCAATTGTGGTGGTAAAGATTGTACAAAGTTGTCATAGAAGGAATCGATTTCTTTGAATTTTTCTAAGAAAATGTCGTATTTGGATGAAAAATGCCCATAAAATGCACCTTTTGAACTTTTACTTTTTAGAACAATTTCATCGACACTTACGTTATTAAATCCTTTTTTTCGAACAATTTCAATGCTGTTTGATAAATTCTCGCTTTTGTTTCTTCAGCTTGTTGCTCTCGCGTTTTCTTTTCCATTAAGACACCTACTCTTATATTATTTTCAACCTGTATCGTTTTCTTTGATAGTTTTTAGAATTTACTAAATTATCTGAAATTTATATTGCAATTAAAATACAATTATATTATCTTATAGACTATAGTCTACAAAAAAGAAGGTGCTTTAGTAAAGGGGTGTATGGAAAATGGATATCATTGGGGAGAAAACGCTTCGATCCTTATTAAAAGCAAAGTCGAACAACATGGAGAAAAGAAATTTATTTATTTCGAGGATGCAGATGGAAAAAGATTTGAAAAAAGTTACATCGAATTTCAACAAGAAGTAAACAAATTAAGTAATGCTTTTCTGGATTTAGGGATTCAAAAGCGAGATCATGTTGTCTTGCATTTGCCAAATAATATGGAATTTCTATCTACTTGGTTTGCTCTTGCTAATATTGGTGCCATTATGGTTCCAACGAATATTTTATCTACAGCAGATGAGATGAACTATATTATTAATCACTCTGAAGCAGTTGTTCTAATGACTGAAGTCGACTATTTAGATAAATTTGAGCAAATTCGCGAAGAAATTCCGACGATTCAAAAGATGATTGTTACTCGAAATACGAAGCCTATCGAAAATGTGTTAAATTATGATGTTTTACTAGCCAATGCATCTGATCAAACTGAACCTTTTACCGGAGATTGTTTCTGAAGATGTTGCAGCGATGTTATATACATCTGGTACAACATCTAAGCCAAAAGGTGTTGAAGTAACACATGCAAACTATATTTATGCTGGTGAGCTCTTATCGAAATCGATTCAATTAACCGAAAATGATCGGCCATTTATTGTTCTTCCGCTTTTCCACGGAAATGCACAATATTACACTACAATGTCAGCACTTGTCGTAGGAGCAAGTATTGCTTTAACAGAGAAATTTAGTGCTTCCCGCTACTTTAAACAAGCTAAGGCATTAGGTGGAACGGTTGGTTCATTATTTGCAGCACCTATTCGAATGATTCTTGCAAAAGACTATGACCCAGAAGACCAAGAGAATTCCATTCGATTAATCATGTTTGCCCAATCCATTGCCGAACATCAAATCACTTCTTTTGAAGAGAAATTTAGCCTTAAATTATTGCAAATGTATGGCATGACAGAAACCATTGGCGTACCTTTAATAAACCCAATAAATGATATCAGAAAAAATATGAGTATTGGCAGACCGAGTATTGGCTATGAAGTTAAATTACTGGATGATCATGGTGTATGAAGTGCCAAATGGTGAAGTTGGCCAAATCGCGGTTAAAGGGGTACGTGGCAGAACATTGATGAAAGGGTACTTCAAAAATGAAGAAGCTACAGAACAAACTTTCCAAGGAGACTTTTTATTAACAGGAGATAATGCGCGCATCGGAGATGATGGTTACTTTTATTTCGTTGACCGTAAAAAGGATATGATTAAACGTTCTGGGGAGAATGTTGCGGCAAATGAAGTGGAAAGTGTATTAGTCGAACATTCAGCTGTTTATGAAGCTGCAGTAATCGGGATTCCAGATGATATGCGTGATGAAGCAATTAAAGCATATATCATTCTAAATAGAGAGGCAAAAGTATCTGAAAGGGAGTTAATTGCACATTGTAAAGAGCGATTAGCAAAGTTTAAAGTTCCGGATTCAATCGAATTCGTAGAAGATTTCCCACGTACTCCTGTTGGGAAAATTCAAAAACATATTCTACGTAATTCAATTTCTATATAAGAAAGAAGGGGAATTTATTGAAAAATGTGAGGGTATTGCTAGCTAGTGTAGCCGGTTCGATTATTGAATGGTATGATTTCTACCTTTATGGCACTGCGACTGGACTTATCTTTTCTTCTTTGTTCTTTCCTGCATCAGATCCATCGATTTCGATTTTAATTGCATTTGCTACTTTTGGTGCAGGTTATGCTGCAAGACCTATAGGAAGTATCATATTTGGTCATATGGGGGATCGTATAGGTCGAAAAGCTTCACTTATGCTAACACTAATCGGGATGGGCGGAAGTTCATTCTTGATTGGTTTGCTTCCAACCTACGCTCAAATTGGCCTAGCAGCTCCTATCTTGCTTGTGTTGTTACGACTTCTTCAAGGGGTTGCGCTTGGCGGTGAATGGGGAGGAGCGGTCTTACTTGCAACAGAATCTGCAACAAAAGGCGTACGTGGATTCTTTGGCTCGATTCCTCAACTTGGCGTTCCTATCGGATTAGTACTTGGTACATTTAGTTTTACATTAATCAGTTCATTAACAACTGAAGCACAATTTATGTCATGGGGTTGGCGTATTCCATTCTTATTTAGTGCAGTACTTATTGTGCTAGCCGTTTGGATTCGTAGTGGTATTGAAGAAACTCCAGAATTTAAGCAGAAGAAAGAACAAGGCGAACTGGCGAAAGTTCCAATTATTGATGCGTTTAAGTATAACAAAAAAGATATCCTTCGTTTAATTGGTTTGAAACTTGGAGATGGTTTTTTCAATGTATTCTTAATGTCATTTATCCTAGTTTACGCTACAACACATTTAGGCTATAGCCGAGATGTTGCATTATTTGCTTTAATGATTAGTTGTGCAACCATGATTATTTCCATTCCATTAGTTGGTTACTTATCAGATTTTATTGGTCGTAAAATCATTTATATCAGTGGAATTGTTGCGATGTTATTGTTAGCAATTCCTTATTTCACGATGATTCCACAAAGCACAACGGCATTTTACATTATGCAAGTTCTTTTACTTGGTGTGATTTGGGGAGCTATTTTCTCAACTCAAGGGACATTATTCTCTGAATTATTCCCTGCAAATGTACGTTACACAGGTCTATCACTAGGGTATCAAGTAGCTGCAGCAATCGTTGGATTTGGCCCAATGCTCTGGGCAGAATTAGGATCAAAATATGGTGCAGCTCCTTATTTATTTGGTGGAATTATGATTGCGGGTCTTGTGATTTCATTAATTTTAGCAGTCTTTGCACCAGATACACGCAAAGTTACTCAATATACGGATCATTCAGAAGCTAATGAGAACACAGATTACTCATCAGAAAAAGTTTCTGTATAAAAAATGAAAAGTAGGGGCTATTAGCCTCTACTTTATTTTGAGGTGATTGGATGAAAAAACAAGTAGCGATTGTTACTGGAGCGGCTAGTGGAATTGGCCAAGGCATTGCGATTGCATTAGATCAGAGAGGATATTCAAGTTGTATTAGTCGATAGAAATTCTTGCCAAGAAACTTTGAATCAAATGCGAGGTAATGAGTCATGTTGAATATTTAGGGGATATTCGTAAGGTTGAATTTATCCAACATATTGTCAAAAATACGGCGGAAACTTTTGGTCATATTGATATTTTAGTAAATAACGCGGGTACTGCTAGTCGATTGAATTTGGAAACAATGACAATTGATGATTGGAACCGTGATATCAATACAAACTTATTGGCCACCTTTTTATTTACGCAAGCAGTGGTCTATCCATATATGAAAGAACAAAAATCAGGTCGTATTGTGAATATTAGTTCCATTTCCGGTTTAAATGGTGGGGCAAAATCAGGAGATGCAACGGTGGGGAGATCTGGTCCTGCCTATGCTGCTTCTAAAGGCGGCGTCATTGCACTCACAAAATGGGTCGCTCGTGAAATCGGTCAATATAATATCACATGTAATTCAGTCGCACCTGGAGCAACTGAAACGGCTATTACAAGAGGTGTACCATATGATACAAGTCATCAATCGATTGATCGCATGGGGGAACCTTTTGAAATTGCATCTGCTGTGAGTTATCTCATCTCAAAAGAAGCTAGTTATATTACTGGTCAAGTGATTGTTGTTGACGGTGGGGCTTATATGTAAATAAAAAGTGGGGTGAGAAAATGGATGTTTATGTAAGTGGAGTTGGTATTATACCTTTTGGAAAACATATTGAATCTTCATTAAAAGACCTTTTACTAAATGCTGCAAGGGATGCTTTAAAAGATGCAGGTTATCCTAAAATTGATGCAGTATTTGTTGGAAATTTTATGGGTGGGGCACTTACTAACCAAGAAATTCTAGGTGCTATGCTTGTGAATGATTTAGAGCTTGGTTATATTCCTTCATTAAAAGTAGAAGGTGCTTGCGCTTCAGGTGGTATTGCCATTCGACAAGCGGTCATAGGCATTTTAAGTGGGGCATATGAGAATGTACTTGTAGTTGGTGGAGAAAAAATGAAGCATGCTTCTACAGAGGTTGTGACGCAAGCGATTAATGCGGCGATGGATCATCATTCAAGCGAAAAAAACGCTGGATTAACATTCCCTGGTTTCTTTGGATTACTAGCTAATCGTTATATGTATGAAAGTGGCGCAACGAAAGAACATTTAGCAAATGTCGTTTTGCAAAATCGATCGTATGCTGTGAATAATCCACTTGCACAGTTCCAAAAACAGACAACCTTGGAAGAAGTGATGCAAGCTAAACAAATTACGAATCCCCTTGGTCTATTTGATTGTTCACCTATTACCGACGGAGCAGCAAGTGTTGTTTTAAGCAAAACGCCAAGCCCTATTAAAATTCGTGCTTCTGTGCAAGTTTCAGGGCCCACAACCATGCAAGATTTAGAATCCATTATACAAATACCAGCTATTATCGAATCAGGTAAACAAGCATATGAACAAGCTAAACTTGGACCTAGTGAGATAGATGTTGTAGAAATTCATGATTGTTTTTCTATTACAGAACTACTAGCAATTGAAGGATTAGGCTTTGCTAATCATTTGGAAGGATGGAAATTCATACAAGATGGTGAAGCAGGTATAAATGGTAAAACACCAATAAATACAAGTGGTGGTTTATTATCTCGAGGACATCCTATTGGAGCAACAGGTGTAGCACAGTTTATTCAAATTGTTGAACAATTAAGAGGGGCTGCAGTTAACCAAGTAGAAAATGCTCGTATCGGTATGGCACAAAACTTAGGTGGCACAGGCGCTTATTCTGTTGTAAACATATTAGAAAGGGTATGATACTATGATCATCTATGAATATCGAAAAAAGAATTATTTATCAAAGCCCTTCATTCCTGAAAGTGAAGAGTCAAAAATCATCAAAAAAGCAATTTCTGATGAAGGCACTGTCTACTCAGTAACAACCATATATGTTCCACCTACTGAATTCGCCGAAGAAAGCCCCTATACCGTTGCAATCATCCAATTAAAAGATGTCGCGATAAAGGTAACGGCACGTATGGAAGAACCCGTGAAAATAGGTGACACTGTTTACTTCACTAAGTTTGAAAAAGGCACTTATCATTTTAGAAAACAAAAGGTATTTATGGAGAAATAGTTTTATATTAAGCTAATAATAAAAGGCATTGCATTGTGAAGTATTAATCATAATGCAGTGCCTTTTTCGTGTTATTCATTTTAATTATAAATACAAAACGATATAATTCAGTGGAAGAATCATGAGGAATTAAACAACACATTTGTAACTACAGTTTTCATAAGCATATTACGTGATAAAATGGTGTTAAGAAATAGACTTTTTAAGTAGAAAAATTTGAAATTGAAGGAAGTGCAAAATGTTGAATTTTGAAATGGTTATGCAGGAGCTCGAAGCCCTCGGTAAAGAACGTACTAAAAAAATATACATGTCCAATGGTGCGCACGAGCCACTTTTTGGCGTGGCAACTGGAGCGATGAAGCCAATCGCCAAGAAAATTAAAAACAATCAACAATTAGCTGAAGAACTATATGCGACAGGGAACTATGATGCCATGTACTTTGCAGGGATTATAGCAGATCCAAAAGCGATGACAGAGTCAGATTTTGATCGTTGGATGGATGCAGCGTATTTTTATATGCTCTCCGATTTTGTGGTGGCTGTAACTTTATCAGAGTCAGATATTGCACAAGACGTTGCGGATAAATGGATTGCAAGCGGAGACGAGTTAAGAATGTCTGCGGGATGGAGTTGCTACTGTTGGCTATTAGGAAACCGCAAGGACCATGAATTTTCTGAAAATAAGATATCAAATATGCTTGAGCTTGTAAAAGAAACCATTCATGAATCGCCAGAACGAACGAAATCCGCAATGAATAATTTCCTATACACAGTAGGTACATCCTATATTCCACTTCACGAAAAGGCAATCGAGACTGCAGCAACAGTAGGGATTGTTGAACTAAAAAGAGACAATAAAAAAAGCAGTTTCCTAAACGCTTATGAAAGTATTCAAAAACAAATTGAAAAAGGAAGAATTGGTTTCAAACGCAAATATGTTAGATGTTAATAATTAAATAACTTTACCCTCTAAATCGGATACCTTTACAGTATTTAATGTAAAAGTATCCGATTTTTGTTTTGTTTCTTTTATTCCTTATAAATTTATTAAATTAAGAATAAATCCATTTGAGTATAAATTTCATAATATTTAAAAATTAAGTTGAAATTTATTAACTAAGTATAATAGAATAACTCTAAATCCTATTAAACTAATTGGAATTGGGTGGTTTATAATGAATGGTTCACTAATATCGATACAAGACATTTCAAAGGAATATAACAATCATCAAAATGTCTTTCAACATCTATCTTTAGAAATTAAAAAAGGCGAAATTGTTGCAATTTTGGGGAAAAGCGGATGCGGTAAAAGTACTTTATTAAATATTATGGGGGGCTTCGAATCTGTAACATCCGGGGAAGTCTTTTTAAATAGTGAAAAATTGGAGCGGCCTACTAGGAAATGCATGATGCTTATGCAGAATTATGGATTGCTTCCTTGGAAATCTGTCTTAAAGAATGTGTTATTCGCATTTGAAGGCAGTACAGTTTCAAAAACTGAAAGGTTAGAGCAGGCTAAACACTATTTAGAAATGGTTGATCTATCTGACCGTTTAAATGCTTTGCCTTCAGAATTATCAGGAGGTATGAAGCAACGTGTTGCAATTGCAAGAGCCTTAGTAATGAAGCCGGAAGTGATTCTAATGGACGAACCTTTTGCTGCACTTGATACATTTACAAGGTATTACTTACAAGATGAACTGTTAAAGATTCAAAAAGAAGAAGGAACAACGATCGTTCTCGTCACCCATGATATTGATGAGGCCATTTATTTGGCTGACCGGATTGTGATCATGGCACCTAATCCTGGACGTATTCAAAAAGAAGTGAAAATTAAAAGTTCAAAACCAAGGGATCGAGCTAATTCAGACTTTCAATATTTTCGTGAAAAAATTTTCCGTGAATTCCATTTTACGCATGATAGTCCAATAGAATTTAATATTTAAGGAGATGATTCAATGAGGAGATTTGTCACCATGTTGATTTTAATCCCTGTACTCTTCATATCTGGCTGTTCTAGTCAGCATACTCAGGGTCAACAGCAAACACCTACCATTAAAATTGGCTATTTACCAATTACTCATGCGGCTCCTCTCTATCTTCAACAAGCATCGGAGCAGGAAGGATATAAACTTGAACTCGTTAAATTTAGTTCATGGACCGATTTAATGGATGCACTTGATACAGGTAGAATTGACGGGGCATCTGTCTTAATTCAATTTGCTATGAAAGCTAAGGCACTTGGCATTGACCTAAAAGCAGTTGCATTAGGACATCGAGATGGTAATGTCATTATCACAGCACCGACAATTGAAAAGGTAGAAGATTTGAAAGGAAAAAGTTTTGCCATTCCCAATAAATATTCCACTCACAATGTATTGCTTTATCAAATGCTAAAAAATGCTGGAATATCTTACGACGATGTCAATGTTGTGGAATTACCGCCGGCGGAAATGCCTGCAGCACTTTCTGAAGGACGGATTGCGGGATATGTCGTTGCAGAACCATTTGGAGCAATTTCTGTTACGTTACATACAGGAAAAGTCTTATTTAAATCCGAAGAAATATGGCCTGATTCCATCGATTGTGGTCTTGTATTACGAAATGATTTTATTAAAAAACATCATTCCGTAACGCAGCATTTTGTTGCTGACTATGCAAATGCAGGACAGCTTGCTAATACAAAAGACGAATTTGCCAAAAATGTAATCAGCGGCTATTTGCCAGTAAAAAAACCTGTGTTGGATCTATCCTTACAATGGATTTCGTATGACCATTTAGTGATTACAAAAGAGTCATATAAAATACTAAGAGATTCGTTGATTGAAATGAATCTACTTGACAATCCACCCTCTTATGAGGAATTCGTGGATTCATCGTTTATGAAATGAGGTGTTTAAATGATTAGAAATATTAAAATAGGGCCAATTGTTACTGCGTTCATACTGTTAATCGTTGTTTGGCAATCGATTATTTGGCTTGGAAATTATCCTGAAGCCCTTCTCCCATCACCCTTAACGGTCGGCAAATCAATTGCTTCTATGGTTATGGATGGAACACTTTTTACACATATCGGAATAAGCCTATATCGGTTTGCAGTGGGGTATTTTAGTGCAGCCATTGTTGCAGTACTCCTTGGGTTATTTTTGGGTAATTATAAGACATTTTGGACCATCATTGATCCAATTGTCCAATTACTTCGACCAGTCTCTCCAATTGCTTGGTCACCTTTTATCGTGTTGTGGTTTGGTATTGGGAATATGCCAGCAATTGTGATTATTTTTATCGCAGCATTTTTCCCTGTTCTATTATCAACTGTATCTGCAGTGCGTAAAGTAGATGCGGTTTATCTAAGGGTTGCAGCAAATTTAGAATTATCAACACCCGTTTTGTTGTGGAAAGTCATTTTGCCAGCTGCATTTCCAGCAATCGTCAATGGCTTACATATGGCTTTAGGTACAGCATGGATTTTCTTAGTATCAGGAGAAATGGTAGGTGCACAATCTGGATTAGGCTATCTTATTGTAGATGCTAGAAATTCATTAAGCTTAAATATTGTACTTGCATCGATTTTTGTCATAGGTTTTATTGGGCTAATACTTGATAAATGTATCCATGCATTTGAATGGTGGGTACTGAAAATGTGGGGAGGAACCTCTACTAAATAATAAAAGGGCCGATTAGATGAGGCCCTTTTTCTATCAATTTTCAATTTCGTGTACAACAATACGATTGGTTCGTTTGCCTGTTTTTATAGAGAAATAGCCAATTTCCACACGATCATTTGACTCTTCGTCGACAATTTCCTTATAACAATGTTCAAGATTATTCGTTCCCCAAATAATGATGGCATTAAATACGCTTTCTAATTCCTGTCCTTTTTTGGTTAATGAATAAGAATAGCGTGGGGGATGTGCTGAATATAGTTCTGATTGAACGAGTCCTTCATCTTCAAGATTTTTTAGTCTTAAAGATAATAAATTGGCAGATAACCCAGGAAGTTTATCTTTTATAACATTAAAATTTGTTTCGCCAATTAGCAGTTCATGCAAAATAAGTAATGTCCATCGATCACCAAGTATATTTAAGCTTTGCGCTATATTACACGGTAAGTCATATCGTGATTTCATATGTATCACTCCTATTCTTGCAATAGTGTAGCATAGTTTAGAATTTTTTCGCAATTCAGTTGATTTATTTAACTAAGTATAATAAAATAACTTACGTAATCATAAAACTTACTAATCGGAGGGTTTTACTATGACTTTATATTTAATCGAATCAACTCTTTCAGAAATCTCAAACAAAGAACAATTTCAACAATTAGTTGATCGTGTTCATTCAACAGATGAAACAACTGTTCTTGAAGTACAAGTGGCAAAAGATTTTAGCCGCGCATACTTCATTTTGGAAACTGATACTGAAGAAGCTGCTAAAGCAGTTCTTGAAAGCCAAAACATTCAAGTTGACTTAGTAAAAGAAGTTCGCCTTGTTGGAAAACAATTAGATGAATTAAAAGCAAATAAAGAAGCTGTTAACTACCTTGTTGAATGGGAAATTCCAGCAGAAATCACAATGGATCAATATTTGGCACGTAAAAAGAAAAATTCTGTACATTATGAAGAAGTACCAGAAGTTAAATTTTCAAGAACATATGTATGTGAAGATATGACAAAATGCTTATGCTTCTATGAAGCACCAGATGAAGATGCTGTAAAACGCGCACGTGAAGCAGTTCAAACACCAATTACATCACTAACTGAATTAGCAGACTAATAGGGGGAAGGTCTAAATGGCAATCAATCATGAAGAATTGCAGTCAATCATCGAAATAAAGTTAAAGCCATTTGTAAAAAAAATCGACGAGCAAGCATACTATGCGAGGGATTATTTGGTTGCACTAGGTAAAGCTAACTTTTTTGATTCAAGGGAGCGTACACAACAGGAATTATTACGAGATGAATCCGAACTTGTATTCGAAACAGCTAAAGTATGCATGACAACTGCATTTTGTTTATGGTGCCATTTGGCCGCTCTTACCTATATTCGCCACACTGAAAATAAGGCATTGAAAAATGAGTTATTGCCTTCTTTAGAAAACGGTCAACTGCTTGGTGCCACTGGTCTTTCTAATCCGATGAAATATTATGCAGAACTTGAAAAACTATATCTTACTGCTAACAAGACGGATGACGGTTACATTATTAACGGAATTCTTCCATCTGTTTCGAATCTTGCTGACAATCATTGGTTTGGAATCGTTGCTAAAAATGATGAAGGACAAGAAATTATGGCAATTGTCAATACTAATACTGATGGGTTAACACTAAAGGAAAAGGTTGATTATCTTGGTGTGAACGGCAGTGCTACTTATTCATGCAGATTTAATCAAGTGAAAATTAGTAACCAGTATGTAATTGCCCATAATGCAGAGCCATTCATTGATTTAATCAGACCCACTTTTGTTTTATATCAAATCCCTTTAGGTTTAGGTGTTATAGACTCCGCAATCGAGGGAATTCGTAAAATTCACGCGAAGCAAAACGGTTGTAATGATTTTCTACCTGTACAGGCAAATGGTTTAGAAGAATATTCCAGAAAAATTCGACTTGCAGTAGATCATGTTATTGATTCTCCTGATTTAAATGGCAAAGAGATCTGTAAAATCCGCCTAGATACTGCGTACGCAACACTTGAAGCAGTTCAGGCAAATATGTTGCATAATGGCTCTGCTGGATATGTGAACGGAAGTACACCTTCCCGGAAACTTCGGGAAGCCTACTTCTTTGCGAGTCTGACACCAACAGTCCGTCAATTAGAAAAAATGAAACATAGCTTTGAAAGTTCAACAAGTAATGCCATATAAAATGTTTAAACTAAAAATGACGAAACGAGGTAATAATGTTTCGTCATTTTCGTTTTAGAACAAATGTTCTTGGTAGAGAAAAATAGCATATTTATTAATTTTCCATTTGTATTGCAATAGAAGAGCATAAATTTAATATTAATAATATTTTTCTTAATATCAAAATACAAATTCTTGTATGATGAATTGGCTTCATATGTAAGATGTTAATAGTTTGCATTGCAGTAAAGAAAAAAGGATAGGGAACACCTATCCTTTAAAATCAGTATATTAATTTACTAGAAGATCATAGCGTCTAGTGAGATAGAACCAGCGCCAATGAAAAACATTCCTAGGGCAATAGCAATTAAAACTAAATTGTATTCAATTCCGCCTCGTTCTGCGAAAAGTCCCTTTTTACCAGTTACAGTCACCATTGCAACGATCATTGGAACGATGATTAAAAGAGCAGCGAGAGGAGTTAAGAATCCCAATACTAATAGAATACCTCCAACTAATTCTCCTAGACCTGCTACAAGTGCCATAAATTTACCTGGTTTAATACCAATTTGTTCAAAAAATGCACCTGTACCGGCAATTCCACCACCACCAAACCATCCAAATACTTTTTGTGAGCCATGGATTGCATAATATAAACCTACAATTACTCTTATGATTAAAAGGCCAATTGCTGCCATTAAAATTCCCTCCAAATTTATATCGAATTGATTTGTTTCAAATTTAAGTATTATGAAACTGAGATAATTATATAGCGACAATACGTATGTTACCATCGGGCATAAGTCTGAAGTGAGAATGATCAGCTGAGTTTTTCTTTAAGCTTATTAAAAACACAACCTAAAGTTACATAAAAAGAATGAACATTGTGCTGCACTGAAATGCTTATTAATTGAGATAAGCTACTAATTTAATTATTTAGGATATTCAAATATTAACTAAAGAATACAAAAGATAAGACAAATCAATTGAAAAGAGGAACATTTGTTCTTATAATTAAATTAGTAAATAAATAAGTTCATTAAGCTTAGAAAGGGGAAGTTATGCCTAGAAAACGTGGAATTACAGATGAAGATATTATTCGAATTTATAAATCTGGAATAACTGACAAAGAAATGACCGAAGTTACAGGACTATCAAATCGTGCTATTCGAAATGTAATTAATAAACATGGAATTAAACTGAACGGACTTCCTAGAAAACATAAAGTAAATGAAAACTTTTTCAAGAATTGGTCTCATGAAATGGCCTGGGTATTAGGGATGTTTATTACGGATGGATGTGTTCATAATAGAACTCAAACAATCTCATTTTCTCAAAAAAATGAAATAATATTAAAATTAATTGCTTCGTATATGAATGCAGATTATGTTTTAGCTCCTACTGGAAAAACAAGAACAACGCCGACTTTATTAATAAATTCCAAAATACTTAAGTCTGATCTCGAAAAATTAGGCATTTATGCAAATAAATCATTAATAGCGCCATTTCCAAATGTGCCAGAGGAATTTTTAGCATCATTTGTTCGAGGGGTGATTGAAGGAGACGGATGGGTTCAAAAAAAGGGTTATGTGATGAATATAACAACTGCCAGTGTAAACTTCGCAAATGGATTACTTGAAGTATTTCAAAAATGGAATTTAAGATCTGAAATAACAATTGAAATAAGCCAAGCAAACCATCAGATATATAGAGTATGGGTAAAAGGAAAAGAAACATTACCACGCCTGGCTGAAATTATATATAATAATTCAAGTGAAGACTACATTTCAAATAAAAAACAATTAATGTTAATACATTCAAATAAAAATAGTTTAAACAAAGGAGATTATTAAAATGTGGAAAAATATAAATGGACGATTAGTACAATCAACAGATACTTCCAGAATTAAATTCAGAACAAATATCAGTAAATCGCTATTAACTAAATTAGAAGAGATAGCTAAAGATAATAACACACATGTTAATTATTTATTGGAGTCAGGTTTAGAAAATTTATTAATTCATGATGCAATTGAATTTGATAAAAAGACTCGTCCTAAAGATCGTGTTCAATATAAAACAACTTATAATAAAGAATTATTAGATGCGGTGAAAAAATTTGCAAAGGACCATCACGTTTTTATTAACGATGTGATAGAGTATAGCGTGAAATTTATTAATTTAGATAATGTAAAAGAAAGCAACTATCGTTTTAGAATAGAATAGCGTTCTTTCTTATTTATAAACTACGCCCCCGTCATAATATATATTCTTGGAAGTTACATTTCATTTCACAAGTATACTTGAAATAGTGAGATATTTGAGATTTTTAGACAATAAAAAAACTTCAGCATCCATTACTGAAGTTTATCCGACTATGATTCATTTTTAGAATTCCGATTCATTTTAAAATCTCTATTTTTGATCACTTGAATCCATTGCTGAATTTGTTCTTTTGTTATAATCCATAATTCTTTCACAGTTGTTTTGACGCTATTCATGTCAGTTAAATTATCTAACGATTTTGCTAATTTAATCTGTGCTATTTGTTTGCGGTTCAGCCTTGTATTAATAACTGTTTCAATGTTTTGATTTGCTAATTCTAGGGTTCGAATGGCGGTCTCTAATTTTCTTTCAGAAACCTTCAAATTTAGTTCAATTATTGCAATTGGTATTAATGAACCAACGATAATAAGTACAATAAATATATAAATCAATATTTCACCTCCAGTCCACAATATCTATTACCACTTTTCCCCTATTTATATGCTTTCATAACGAAATAATTACTTTATTTTGAAGTTTGTATTACAATTTCAAGACGTTCAGGACTTTTCTAATACCTAAATGCATTTAATCAAAAAAGAGAGTCTATCCGAAGATATACTCTCTAAAATTGGTTATTTGTCCTATTTTTTGTATCGGTGAATTTACCTTTATAAAAATCCAAAGACTCAATGATCCGCTTCTTGCTAAATCAATATAGCCGCTATTCCCCTGCTGCTCCAAACACTTATTAAACTGGAAAATTTCTTTGAAATATAAGTTACTTTTAGTTTTTGCGTTTCTAATTCAAACATTGCTCGCCATTCTGGAATATGAGATACTACCATCTTTTGACGTATATGTCTGACCTCACTTTATTAACCGATACTGGTTAACAGGTCTGCCAACTCCCCCGTATTGAATATCAATTTTCACTTTGTTTTGTTTTTCAAGATAGTCTAAATAGCGACGAGCCGTTACCCGAGCTAAACCAACCCCATTTGCCACTTCCTCAGCGGATACAGAATGTTCTTGGATCCCGATAAACGTAACAATTTTCTCTAGTGTTGAAGCATTTAAGCCTTTTGGCAGTTTGATATCAATTGAAGCAGGTGTTTGTTGATGATGAAGTAAAAGATCTAATTCTTTTTGCGTCATCTCATTTTTTTCATTGATTTTCGTTTTAAATTGTCGATAATTTTCTAATGTATGCTTCATACGTTCAAATGAAAATGGCTTCATAATATAATCGAAAACCCCTAGTTGTAACATTTTTTGAATGGTTTTCATATCATTTGCAGCGGTTACAGCGATAACATCTACCTTAAAATCTTTTTCACGTATCTTTTTTAATGTTTCAATACCATCTTGTTCCGGCATGAAAATATCCATAAAGACTAGATCCGGTTTTAATTGTTTAATTTGTTGAATTCCTTCTATCCCGTTTTTGGCCGTCCCAATCATCAAAAACCCTTGGACTTGCTCGATAAATTGTCGATTCACTTGGCGAACCATTGGGTCATCTTCAACTAATAAGACTTGAATTGGTTGCAATTCAATCACCCCTTCTATAAATAAAACGTTACAAATATACTTGTACCTTCACCTAATGTGCTTTTCACTTCAATTGTACCTTCTAATTTTTTAACGATATCTTGGATTAAATAAAGTCCGATTCCGTGATTTTCATTTTTCTTTGTAGAATATCCATTGTCAAAAATACGTGCTTTTACTTCATCGGACATTCCGACACCGTTATCTTCTACTAGTATTGATAAAGTTTCTTCATCTTGATCGATACTAATCATGACTTTCTTTTCTTCTTTTTTTGCAAGTTGCAATGCTTCGAAGGCATTTTCGATTAAGTTCCCAATGACAACAACAAAATCATTGAAATCCAATTGTTCTGGAATATTAGTTAATTGACTATTCATATCAATCTCCACATCTATTCCGAGTTCTTTTCCATGATTTATTTTACTTAATAATAACCCAGAAATATTTTGATTTTTGATGCGGTCATTTAAGAAGTTTACAATTTCTTCTTGTTTTTCTTTTACTTCTTCAATATAAGAAAGTGCTTGTTGATAATGTCCTAACTGTAATAAGCCTGCAATTGTATGAATTTTATTTTTATGCTCATGATTTTGAATACGTAGAGCTTGTACAAATTCTTTTACACCAGTTAATTCTTCCGCAAGTTTTCTTACCTCTGTTCGGTCTTGGAAAATCGCAATGGCTCCAACTGTCTCCCCAGAAACGATAATCGGTACACGGTTACTCATAATATTATGTTGATTGATTAATAATTCTTTGTTGTAAATGGGCTGATTATAGTCTAGAATTTCAGGCAATCTTGTATCTGGTAAGATATCAAAGATTTTCTTCCCGATTAAATCGTCATCTGTTATACCTAATATTTGTTTTGCTTTTGTATTAAAGATCGTGACCGTCAAATCATTATCAATCGTAATAATTCCTTCATGCATCGCATTAAATGTTTCTGTACGCTCTGTGTACATTTTGGCTATCTCATGTGGTTCTAAATCAAACATTTGTTTCTTCATGTTCCGGCCGAGTAACCATGCTCCCCAAGCGCCAAATAATAGAGATAGAAACGTTGCAGTCAAGATTTCTTTCCGAATACTATACAATATTTCAGGTATCGTAGGTAGACTATATCCTACAATTACCACTCCTATTTGTTGATGATTTTCATTCATGATAGGTACAAACGCTCTAATAATCTTACCTACTTCGCCCTGTGCTTTTGACAAATAATAATGTTCAGCAAAAGCTGCATTCTCATCGCTTGTTTTCGATTTTGTTCCGATTAATGATTTTACAGGGTGAGAAAGTCGTATATGGTCCATATTTAAAACAACAATGTATTCTGCTTTGTTAATGATCCGAATTCCTTCAATTGTTTCACTAATCCCTTTTGCTTGTTGCTTTGGATTTGTTTCTACTGATAATTCTTTTGTCACTTCAGGAAGTTTGGCAACAGTTCGAGCGATTAGCATGGCCTGATTTCCTAATTCTTTTTCTTTGGTCGACAAGATATTACCAATTACAAAAATACCCGCAACTAAAAATGAAAAAACAATGATGAAGAAGGTGAGCGAAATAATTTTACCATTCATGGACAGATGCTTCTGTTTCACCATTCTTCCTCCAATCTGTTCGTGTACTCATATTGTATCACCTGGAATTATGTTAGAATAGAAAGAAAGTGAAACTTCAATCAGTGGGGTTTTTTTCCATCCCCCACTGATTGATAGTTGAACCAATCGGGCTTTTACGGGCATTTGTCTCCCACCTCTGCTTCTCCGTATTTTCTACAGCCTTGAGGTGGGAGTCAAAAGCCAGTTAATGCGGGAAAAATGTCAGAATGTTGGTGATTGCATGAAAGTATATATTACTACCGCTATTTTAACGATTGTACTGCTCCTTGCTTCCATTGGCTTAAGGCAACAAGTTTGGCAAAATGCACCCCTTCCTAAGGATGAGGAACAGCAAGGGCTTAATAAACAAATTGTGATTAATTTTAGCCATGTTGTTGCAGAAGATACGCCTAAGGGACAAGCAACTATTAAATTTGCAAAAATTTTAGAAGAAAAATCAAACGGTAGAATTCATGTGGTCATTTATCCAAATGGCATGCTTTATAACGACGATAACGAGTTAAAAGCCCTACAAAATGGTGATGTACAAATGATTGCTCCAACATTTTCTAAAATGACCGACACGATCCCTGCATGGCAAGTATTAGATTTACCGTACTTATTTCATACAGACAAAGATGTAGAAAAAGTTTTAAATGGCAAAGTCGGAGAACAACTATTAAATCAATCCAACCATGCAAATGTTAAAGGGCTCGCATTTTGGAATAATGGTTTTAAACAAATGATTGCTGAAAGAAAACCATTAGTCCAAATAGAAGATTTTAAAAATTTAAAAATCCGTGCAATGCCAAGCCAAGTTTTGCAATCACAATTTAAATTACTCGGTGCAAGTTCAGTTAAAACTTCTTTCGATGAATTATATTCTGAAATAGAAAATCATGGAATCGATGCTCAAGAAAATACATTATCTAATATCTATTCCAAAGGATTTTATAAAGTCCAAAAGCATATCACACTTACAAATCATGGTCTATTAGGCTATGCCGTGTTGATGAACGAAGATTTCTGGAATAGCCTTCCTCAAGATTTGCAAGAAGATGTTGAAGAATCAATGGATGAGGCAACAAAATGGAACTTCCAAATTGCAAAAGAAATGAATGAGCAGGATTTAGAAAAGCTGAAAAAAGATCCAAATATCGATATTTCCACTTTATCTGTTGCAGAACAGAGAAAATGGGAGAAACAATTTAGGTCTCTATATAGTGAATATAATAAGACGAATAGGCTCCGTCTTTCTTAGAGAAATCCAATCAGAGATCAATCATTAGTATCTGTATTAGTACAAAATGGTCAAAATTAAATAATTCTTAAAAATTTTTTAAACCGAGAACTTGCTTCTCGGTTTTTGTTTATCCATTGATATAACTGGATTTTACGTATATGTAACAACTTTTCGAATAAATGAGACCAAAATGACCAAAAAGAGTTTTATAACCATAATAATAAATATTCTGAATTTAGTCGTATGATAATTCATGTAAGCGATAACAAAAACTAAACAAAACAAAAACAACACACAAAGAAGGTATGGCTATGAGAATAAACTTTAAAAACTTAACCGTTCAAGTGATCTGCGGGATTATTTTAGGGATTATCGTAGGCTTAGTGTTTCCAAGCTTCGGTGCTCAATTAAAAGTACTTGCAGATATCTTTATCAAGCTAATCAAAATGTTAATTGCACCAATTATTTTCTTAACCGTTATTACAGGTATTGGCGGTATGGGAAATTTAAAGAAAGTTGGTAAAATTGGTGGTAAAGCATTAATTTATTTTGAAATCGTTTCTTCGATTGCATTAGCAATAGGTTTAGTAGTAGTTCACATCATTCAACCGGGACATGGTTTAGATACATCCTCTGCAAAAGCTGATACAGTAACTCAGTTTACAAAACAAGCTGCAGATTCTGAACATGGTTTTGTACCATTTATCATGAATATTATTCCTGATAACTTCATCGGTTCACTTGCAAATGGCGAATTATTACCAGTATTATTTTGTGCAGTATTATTTGGGGTAGCTGCTGCATCAATCGGTGAACCCGTGAAACCAGTGATTAGACTTTGCGAACAACTTTCTGAAATTTTCTTCAAAATTATCGGAATGGTGATGAAATTATCTCCTATCGGTGCATTTGGTGCAATGGCCTTTACAATCGGTAACTTTGGTCTTGGATCATTAAAATCACTCGGTTTGTTAATGGTTTCTGTTTATATTACAATGGCACTTTTCGTTCTAATTGTTCTCGGATTAATTGCAAAATTCTTTGGTTTTAATATTCTTAAATTCTTAAGCTATATTAAAGAAGAATTATTACTTGTTTTAGGTACATCCTCTTCTGAGTCAGCTCTACCATTAATTATGAAAAAATTAGAAAAATTCGGTTGTTCAAAACAAGTAGTTGGTTTAGTTGTTCCTACAGGTTATTCATTTAACTTAGATGGTACATCCATTTACTTATCAATGGCAGCAATGTTCATCGCTCAAGCATATAATGTTGACTTATCATTATGGCAACAAATTTACTTATTAGGTATTTTGATGATTACTTCAAAAGGTGCTGCAGGTGTAACAGGATCAGGATTTATCACATTAGCTGCAACATTAGCAGCATTCCCAATGATTCCAGTAGAAGGTATCGCATTACTAATTGGGGTTGACCGCTTCATGTCAGAAGCACGTGCAATTACAAATATCATTGGTAACTCCGTTGCAACAGTTGTAATTGCGAAAGTGGAAAAAGAATATGACCCAGCTCAACATCAACAACTAGAAGAAGAAATTGCAATATCACATCAACACGCACATACACATTAATAGGCAGAACGTCAAAATAGGAACTCGATCTCCTAGACAATGACTTTCAATAACAAACCACCCGCTCTCTCCTCGTAGCGGGTGGTTTTTTTATTTAGTGCTGAACGCGCCCGTCTAGCCCCGACAAGCGCTGGAGAGCCCGACTCAAAAGCGTCTTTCTAGCTTTTGACCAAGGGATCGAAGCGACCTCGAGGGGCTGGCGCGTGAAGCCGGATAATAATTAGTGCTGAAGCGGCTCGTTTAGGCCCGAAAATCACAAAAGCTTTCGAATTGAAAACGTCTTTTCAGTTTTCAACCGAGAAAGTGTTGTGACTCGAGGGCCTAGCCGCCGAAGCCGGATACTATTTAGTGCTGAACGCGCCCGTTTAGCCCCGACAAGCACTGGAAGGGGCGAATTAAAAGCGTCTTTTCAACTTTCAACCGAGGGACTGATTCAAGGAAGATAGCCTAAAAAGCCACGTCCTATAGAAACAACTATCGGAATCACATATCCTGTGTCCCCTCGATGTTCTATCCACTGAAGTTAAATATCTAATTTTTAAATGAATGGTACATTTTTTGTATTCCCAAAAGATACAATAATATGAAATAAAAAATGAATGAAGGAGATGATTAATTGTTAGTGTCTACAACGAATAATATTGAAGGTAAAACTATTCAAACCTATCATGGAATCGTTACTGGTGAAGCCATCTTAGGTGCGAATATAGTACGAGACCTATTTGCATCAATTACAGATGTCATTGGTGGTCGTAGTTCCGCATATGAAAACAAGCTTGCTGAAGCACGTGAAATTGCCATAGAAGAAATGAAAGAACGGGCAATGAAACTTGGAGCAAATGCTGTAATCGGAGTAGATCTTGATTTTGAGACAATTCGTGAAGGTATGCTGATATGTGTAGCTACAGGAACTGCTGTGACGTATAAATAAATGAAGAATTCATTAGTCTCTTTAAAATTGCATTAAAAAAAGACGATTATACACCGTCTTTTTAACTTTAAATATTGATTTATAAATTATCTTTACGGATTAAATATATATTTCTTTTCAGTTCCATCTGCAAATCTTACTTCAAGTTCTATCTTTTCATAATTTTCATTGATATTAAATGCTGTTAATATTTCACTTTTGACATCAGCATCAGACGTATTTTTATCAAAAGTTAGTTTGTTTAATTTAGGTATGATCATATTGTAAGCTTTTTTACCAATGACCTTTTTATTTGAACGGTCATCTTTAATTTCCGCTTCTATTCCATTGCTGTTTTTTTTGTAATCCAATTCATAGGATTGATTGTTTGCATAATCGATATCTAGTGAAAATTTTGAAAAGGAAAATGTCTGTTCAACTGAGGTGTTTTTTGCATTTGTTTCAGTATGGTTTGTTGTAATTGTTTGGTTTGTGGATTCTGTCTGATTAGATGAGCTGCTCCCCGAGACAGGCATTTCATGAAGGGCTTTAGGTTTTCGAGCATCATCACTACAACCAAATAAAACAATAACACTTCCCAATATTACTATATTCATTAGCCATCTGCCCATGTTCTTCCACCTTTCATTTTCTGCTTCAAAAATAATTCTTTATCATAGATAAAGCTACCCCTTAAGTCTTTTTTGAGGGGTAGCCTATACATATAATTATGGAGCAAACGTATATTTCTTATCTACACCATCAGCAAACTTTACTTCTAAATCAATTGTTTTATAATCATTGCCAAGATCGAATACTGAAAGAATTTGCTTTTTTACTTCATCATCTGATGTATTTGCATCAAAAGTAAGCTTTTTAAATTTTGGTTCTAATTTTGCATATGCATCATTACCTTCAATATTTTTGTTAAGTCGTTGATCTTCAATCTTAGACTCTGTTTTAGTTTGTTCGTTTTTGTATTCTACTTCGTATTTTTGATTTGCTCCATAATCAACATCTAGCAAAAACTCTGAAAATGAAAATGGTGCTCCTGCAGTTGAAGTATTTGGGGTAGCGCCTGTATGAGGTGCAGCTGCATTAGGATTTGGTGCTTCAGTTGTTTCGGGTGCATTTAAACCACTTTCCGCAACAGGTGCTTTTTTATGAACATTTGTTGCATTGTCACTATTTGATCCACATCCATATAGCATTGTAGCTACAAGCGAGGTAGACAAAACAATTGACCATTTTTTCATCTAAACAACTCCTTTTTAAATTACTATGTGCTTATCATTTCCCCAATTTATCCTTTTTAACCATTTGAACTACGGGAGCATAAAAAAAGCATGCTCTATTTGCATGCTAAAATAACAACTTATTTATCCTATTTAAAATCTTGATTGAATGGTCTCAAACGAAGCAAAACTCTCCCTCGAACTTCTTTATGATAATCGATTGGCCCAAAATCTCTCGAATCCATCGAATTATTTCGATTATCCCCCATTACAAATATTTGGTCTTTGTCCAATAGTATATTTAAATTTGAAGTGACCATCGGTTCTTTTATATAGGGTTCATGAATTGCTTTTGAGTTACGAAAGAGGACATTATCTTTGATTTGAATAACATCCCCCGGTAAGCCAATCACTCGTTTGATAAATAAATCATGACCTGCTACGATATCTGAATCAAAACTCACAATATCATTATAGTGTGGTTCATCATATTTATACGCAATTCTATTTGAAATTAAGTAATCACCTTCATGGAGACTATTTTCCATACTATGACCAATGACAATTTCAGGTGAAAAAATGGCACGAAAACTAATTGCTAAACAAATCATTGCGAGTAATATAAAGCAAAAATGCCGTAAATCCTTCAATAATGACGTAAAATTCCTCATTCACTCTTCGCCTAATTTCTCTATTAATTATGTTACTTATAAGTTATCACTATATGTAGTTAGAAGCTAATCTAATCTAGTTAAATCATACAAATATACTGAAAAAATATCAAATTCCAAATATATAGATGAAAGTATTAAAATACAAATTATTTTAATGTTAAGTCAGAACTATCAGTTAAAGCTATTAAACAAAGAGTAAATTCCCCTTGTTTAATAGCTTTTTACTTTATTTTATGGACTTTTGTGCATATTGAGCTTTCAATACGTGTTTTAATATCTTGCCAGAAGCTGTTTTTGGCAATTCATCCACGAATACAAAATACTCAGGCACTTTAAATTTTGCTAATTTTGTAGCACAGTAGTCTTGTAATCCCTTTATATTGGACTCATTAAAATAATTCGATACAAGGATTGCTTGCACTTTTTCTCCGTATATTTTATCAGGAATTGGAACTACCGCAGCCTCTACAATATTCGGATGTCCTTTTAATACGTCTTCCACTTCAATAGAAAAGATCTTTTCTCCTCCTCTATTGATCATATCTTTCATCCGATCCAATACGTATACAAAACCTTCTTCATCAATTCGACCGATGTCTCCAGATAGCCAGTAGCCATCAACGAAGGATGAAGCATTTGCTTTCTCGTTGTCCCAGTATTGACCGATCACCATTGGACCTTTTATCCATAATTGACCGGATTGATTGACTTCAACCTCTTCCCCATTCTCATTCATCACTTTCACTTCTGCATTTTCAACTGGAATACCAACCGATGTGGCTTTTTCCAATGGCAAATCTTGAGGTGCGATTGTAGTAGGTGAAGTAGTTTCAGTTGCGCCATATAAATTATGGAATGTAGCTTGTGTGAAAATGCCTTTTAATTGCTCAAGTGTTTGGCGATAGATGGGTGAGCCACCGTAGCCAACAACTTTTACGAAATCTAATTTATACTCTTTTAAAAGTGGGCTTGTACCCATCATTAGAAAGATTGTTGGAACGTTAATAGCAAAATTAATCTGATGCTTCACTAAATGACGAATATACTCTTCGTTTTGGTATCTTTGTAAAATAACACTTGTTCCACCGACATAGACCATGTGTAAAAACTGTGCAGCAAGACCTGTAATATGAAATAGTGGTACGGCAATGAGTGTTTTACTATCTACGTTCGATTGCAAATTAGAGTGATAGTGCATCACTGTATGAATCATGTTCACATGACTGATCAATGCGCCTTTTGGTAAGCCTGTTGTTCCAGATGTATAGCATAAAAAGGCGCCGTCTGTTTCTTCAATAACCGGTGGAATATATACACCATTTTCGCTAAGTAATTCGTCTATCTCTATTTCTGTGGAATTGGAATCAATAGATATTAGATTTTGCAAATAGTGTGTGGCAGTTGGGTCTACAGTTGGAATTTTTTTAACTGTTTCTTCTACATCACTTTCAACTAAAATGACTTTAGGTTTGGAATGCGTCACAATATAAGATAGCTCTTGTTCCGTTAACTTGGTATTCGTAGGTACCATAATCGCACCAATTTTCAGACATGCTAATGTAATAGCTGTAAAAGCTGGTATATTACCAATAAGTGAAAAAACACGATCCCCTTTTTGGATATCATAATTTTTTTGAAGATTATAAGCAATTGTTGAAGTTATTTTATCTAGTTCATTATATGTCCAAGATTGATCTTGATAAATAACAGCCTCTTTATTCGGATGTTCGGCCACAATATCTTCAATGATTTCACGAAATGAATGTGGGCGGTTTTTAAAAACACTTACATTCTTACGGCCAAAAAGTGTAATATGCTCAGTTTCTTGGCTAAATAGCAAGTTCAATTCCTCCGCTCTTCTTCTAGCTATTAAAGATATTTTTTGGATTTTCAATTAAGATTTGTTTAAATACTTCATCAGAAACGCCATATTCTTTTAATTGTGGAATGATATTTTTAAAGATATGTTCAATGTTCCAGTCTTTCAGTAACTCAGACAAACTTGGAGGGAATTCTGCTGGTTTTCCTAGCCAAACATTTACTGTATCATGTGAAAGTGTTAACTGATTCGCATAACCATTTTGAATAAGTCCAAGTAATACGATTATTCTATCTTTGTCTGTTGGTGCACCTACAAAGCCTTGAATTCCAAGTCGATCAAAGCCTACATGAACACCATGCTTTAATGTTTCAAGTTGATAACGCATATCCGTATTGCCATCCATATGACCAATCACGATTTTCTTCGGGTTCGCACCTAAAGACACAAGGAGTTCTGCTTGTTGTGGTCCCATTGTCCCTTCTTGGGTATGTGTAATAATTGGAATATCTTGTTCTTGTTGTACACGCGCTGCTACTTTAAAGAACGTCTCTTCATACGGTGAGATCACATCTTTACTTGTCCCGAGTTTAATGACACCTGGTTTGATGCCTGTATCGCCAATCCCGTTTTTGATTTCATGAGTAAATAGTTCATAGATTTCTTCTTCTGCTGTGCCAAGAGAAGATTTAAATTTGAAATAGGCAGGTGCACCTTCTCCTTCATAATAGTAACCTGTTGAACAAATAATATTGATTCCTGATTGTCTAGACACTTCAGCTAATGCTTCTGGATAACGACCGCAATCACTAGGCGTTGCATCTACAATTGTTTGCACACCATGTTTTTTTGCTTGAGCTGCTACTGCAATTCCTTCATCAACTAATGCTTCAATTGATTTCTCATATTTTGTATTCCCATTGAATCCTGGGTAACCGAAGAAGAAATGCTCATGCATTAACGTTTTCCCTAAATCAGTAGCAGCAACTGGACCTAATACTGTATTCACAAATTTACTCAATGAAATACCTCCATGGTTTAAAATGTCATTACTAGTAGATAATCATATGATGGAAAATTAGAAATATTATTCAATTCGTTTAAATTATTTCGAGAATTTTTTATTGCAGTCGTTAATGTTCTAGCCATTTTCTAATCAATGATAAAAATATTGTTTAAAAATTAACCTTGAAATGTTAAAAGACAATACTGTTATTCATAAATTTTAATAAAGTTTTTTGCTAGTAATAGGTACTATTCCTTGAAAATAAATAACATATATAGCAGTAAACAAAACTTGAGGAGGGATTGAAGTGAACCAATACAATATGAAAATTACTCCGTATAACCCCAAATACGCTGAACAAACAGTAGCTATGTGGCGAGATAGCAAGGAACAGGCTATTGGTCAGAAAGATATTCATAGCTTTGAAGATCACGTTTATTTTTTAAATCATATATTACCAGAACAGTTTCAAATAGATTTAGCATTAATCGATGAAAAAGTAGTTGGAGTGATTGCCTATAATGAAAGCACAATAAACCAACTTTATATTCATATAGATTATCAAGGAATCGGTATAGGTCAAACATTACTAGAAAAGGCAAAAAAACAATCAAGTGGACGATTAACATTATACACATTTGAAATAAATCAAAATGCGCAGTCGTTTTATGAAAAACATGGATTTGAAATCATAGGTAGAGGACATGAAAATGAAGAAAATTTACCTGATATTCAATATGAATGGATATCCAAATAAAAACTTAATCCAATTTTCACGTATTAATAAAATAAGCACAAAAAAGACCTGCATGAATGCAGGTCTTGATAAAATTTAAAATTTAATAGAATGTATGCAAGGCACATTATTTCCATTCTTTTATTGTCTTTTCTAATGTAACTTGATTGATTGCTCTTTGGATCCCTTTAGAGTTGTCGATAGCAAGTTGCATTTCTTCTTTATAGAGATCGAGTTTGTTTTGTTTCATTGCGATCGTCGCTTCAATTCGATGCGGCATCCATGGTTGTAGGAATGGATGGTTTCTTGCTAGACCATATTTTCCAGATAATGCTTCAATGTAAGCCGTGTTGTATGTCTTAAGAGGGCCGTTAGTCATTGAGTTCACAATTTCTTTCGCTACTTTTAAATTACCTAAACGAACAGCTCGGGTAAATTCATAGTCTTTTTGTCCATCCGGTTGATTCTTGTATTTTTTGATGAGTCGATCTAGTGCATTGATTTCGTCTTCTTTTGTTCCATCTTTAATTGCCATAATATAAGCATAGGTTGGGTTCCCTTTTTGATTACGAACTTGTCGAAGGATGGCTTTTGTATTTTTGGATGATGTCATCGTATATGCATAGTATCCAATCATTGCTACAGCAAGAATCACGAAGAATGCAAGAGAAATATTAGTTGGTACTTTAAGCCAAATAAAAATTGCACCTATACCAAATACAACTAAGTAAAACAATAGTAGTCTTAAAATATTCATTTTATTACCCCAATACAATTTATGTCATTAAATCTTTCATTTCTATCTTATCAATGTGTGGAAGATTGGGCAATTGTTAAGGATGAATTGATATTCGAACAATTACTATTTATTCATAGAATTTTCATAACTACTCAATTACCAAGGATTTTTTTAGGAGAAGATAATTGATATTTTGCTAGCATATATTGTTTTAGAAAGTGGACAATATGGAACTATTGACTTTCTGAATAAGTTCAAAGGGGATTCATATGAAAATATCAGTTAACTATTCTGGAGACTTCTCTAAACTATTAACATCTGAGGTTAAAGATAAGATTCAAACAATACATCAAGAAATGGACAGCAAGACAGGTAAGGGAGCGGATTATTTGGGGTGGGTAGATTGGCCAAGCTCCATCTCTCAATCTTACATAAAAGAAATGCTTTCAATAGCCCATGATATTCGTGAAAAGTCTAATGTATTAGTAGTTGTTGGGATTGGTGGTTCTTATTTAGGCACGCGGGCCGTTATAGAAGCTTTACAAAAAAACTTCCAGTCATATCAAAAGGTAGAAGTTATTTTTGCGGGACATCTTGTTAGTGGTACGTACCTAAAAAATTTAATGGCGTATCTAGATAGCAAAGAAGTCACCATCAATGTAATTTCCAAATCGGGCACAACAACGGAACCTGCAATTGCATTTCGTTTTTTAAGACAGTATATGGAAAAGCGTTATGGAGAAGAGGCTGCTACAAGAATAATCGTGACAACTGATGAAGAACATGGGGCTTTACGATCATTAGCTTTAGAAAAAGGGTATACACGATTAGCCATTCCAAAGGATATTGGTGGACGATACTCCGTTTTCACAGCAGTCGGATTATTACCAATTGCTGCAGCAGGTTATAACATTGAAGAACTAGTAAACGGGGCGAAAATCGCGCAACATGAGTTTGGTCAGTTAAATTTTGAGCATAATTCAGCCATCCAATATGCGATTGTAAGAAAGCATTTATCTGATATAGGTTATCCAATTGAAATACTAGCTACATTTGACGAACAATTGAAATATTTACAAGAATGGTGGAAGCAATTATTTGCTGAAAGTGAAGGAAAAGAAGGAATAGGCATCTTCCCTACTTCGGTGATTTATTCAACCGATTTACATTCATTGGGACAGTATATTCAAGAGGGAAAGAGAATGGTGTTTGAGACTTTTCTATTAATCAATAAAGTTCAAGAAGATTTGATTGTATTTGAGTCTGCTGAAAATGGGGATGAGTTGAATTTTGTAAGTGGATTGTCCTTACATGAATTTAATCATGTGTGTTATGAAGCAACTTCATTAGCTCATTTAAATGGTGGCGTCCCACAATTGGCAATTACGATTGATCAGTTGGATGAAAAGCATTTAGGCTATCTTTTTTATTTCTTTATGATGTCCTGTGCTTATAGTGCTTATTTACTTGATATTAATCCGTTCGATCAACCAGGTGTTGAAGAATATAAAACGAATATTTTTAAATTATTAAAGAAACCTGGATATTGTTAAATACCTCATATAAATAGCTATTCTTATTAGCCGATTATACCGATTATAAGAATAGCTATTTAATATTTATAAAATATTGCCTCGTATTTGCAATACCTTGGTAATGACTTTTGGTGATTATGTTGATTTCAACCTCACCTACCTTTTGCTAACATCTTGTACAAGTAACGCTGCACCAAGCATTCCAGATTCATTGCCAAATTTAGCTCTTTTTATTTCAAGAGGTTGTAATTTTAATGGGTTTACTTTTTCTAGCAATAGATCCCACCAGTCATTCGCTGATTCTGATACACCGCCTCCAATAACAATGCAATCAAAATCTAGTAGAGCTTGTAAATTAGAGATGACAATGGATAAATCTGTTAAGAATTGTTCTCGAATTTTAAAGGCATTTTGTTGGCCTATAGTTGCTAAGTGGAACAACCGATTTGGTCTAACAAGTGAATCCGTGTTTGGATCTATAACATTCATTTGTTCAATCATTCTTCTTAGAGCTGTACCTGAAACATATTGTTCACTACAACCTTTTCTACCACAGCTACAAGGTATACCGTTTGGATATAAGATGACATGACCAACTTCTCCTGCGCCACCGTGTGCACCATTCAAAACCTTTCCATCTAATACAATTCCACAACCTAAACCCGTGCCAATGGTTAAACAGATGACTCTTTTGTATCCTTTACCAGCACCTATTTTAGTTTCTGCTAATGCCGCACAATTCGCATCATTGTCCACTTCAACACGTATATTAGTAGCCGCTTCGAGAAGTGACTTCACTTCAACCCCTTCCCATCCAACTAACTCTTTTTCATAAAGAATGACCCCTTTTTCGTGATTAACCATTCCCCTTGTCCCTATTCCAATCCCATCAACATGTGGGAATTCTATAAGTAATTTCTGAATCTCTTTTTCTAAATATGAATATATGGGGAGCTTAGTAGAAATTGTTCTATCTTTTAAAACTTTACCGTTCGCTCCAATAACACCTAACCGAATTTTCGTTGCGCCAAGATCAACACCAATTTTGGTACGCAATCGTAGTTCACCTCCAACTTCCATCCACAAATATTAACGATATTTATCCCGCATTAACGGGCAGTAGGACTCCCACTTCAAGGCTTTAGAAAATTCTAAGAAGCATAGGTAGAAGATAAACTACCCGTAAAAGCCCTATTGGTTCAATCAGTGGGAGAACCCCCCACTGATTGAAGTTTCGCTATATGCAATCGGTTGCACATACATGCTTAGAGAGTAAAAAAAGATTGATCCCAATCTACAGGTATCAATCCTTCAAGATGTTGATTCACTTATGCTCTTAATGCAGAAATAACTGTTATGATGGTAGGTAAAAAAATAATTAGACTAAGTATTAGCCATGCTACTCCTTCTAGTGTAGCACTATTACCTTGTGCGATATGAATGGTTTCCCATACAACGATTGCCAGTAATAAACAACTCATATTCTTGATAAATGACAACATCATTACACTTTGTTTCACTTCTTTTTCGATATGAGGGTCGGTTATGTTCAAAGGAAAGTAATGCCATTTCGGATGTTTTTCTAAGAAACGTAGTGCTATACCGATTAATAATGTAATGAATGGAAATAATAGCAATTCCCATTTTGCCCCATATCGATGAATATCACCTTTTAACCCTAAATAAATAGGGACTTCAGTAGGGAGAGTTGACCAATTGAAGTATATATAAGCGATTGTAGCTGTAAATAACCCGATACCCAATGTATCCATGAGATGCATAAGCGTTGTTTTTGGTATTGTATTGAAGGATTCATGTTTCATATAACCCCCACCTTTATAATTTGATGGAATAAATAACACGCAATAACTGGTGGTTACATTGATGTTCGTAAAATCCCATTCTTCTAGCGTTAGTGAGAAGTTCAAGTATTTACTATCATGTGCAAAAATATACGTTTTTATGAATTAAATTAATGAAATTTAGAAAAAGTTTCATTTCAACTAAATCGCTTTCAACTAATTATTTCTTATTTGAAAAAGCCTCAAAATATTTACCATTACAGGCAAAGTATTTCAAGGCTTTTTCTTGTTATTTGATTGATCCCATGTTGTAGCGAAATCGCCTTACTTAGCAACCACTTCACTTATATATTTAGCAACTTCTTCAATTTCTTGTTTGGATAAGTTGTCTTTGAAGGATGGCATGGTAGAGCCCCCATCCGTTACTTGTTTTACAACATTTTCATAACTTTTTGCAAATTCGCTTTGTTGTAAGTTCGGGCCATTATGACCATTTGCACCTTGCTCCCCATGGCAAGCTAAGCAGTTTGATGTATATACTGATAGTCCTTTATCCATGTTAGCGGAAGCTGTTTCTTTAGACTTGAAGCTTTTAGTTGCTTTCTTTTTTTCGCTAGCATCGATTACTTTACCTTTTGGTAAATCTCCACCAAGTTTAAAGGTATATACTTTATCCCCATGCTTCGAACCAGATAATGCATTACCTGCAGCAAAAATAGAAATATATTGCTCGCCATTAATTTCATAGGTTACAGATGGCGCATTTGCACCTGCATCCATTTTATATTCCCAAACTTTTTCACCTGTAGTGGCATTGTATGCGATTAAGCGTCCATCATTATGACCTGCGAACACAAGATTTCCTTTTGTTGTCATAACGCCGCTATACGCTAAAGAATCCCATTTGACTTGCCACGCAATTTTATTCGTTTTAACATCTAGTGCTGTAAGTGTTCCTCTTACAAGCGCTTTTATTATAATCGATTAATCTAATCTATGAATCTATATACTCATCTATGTATAAAAAAGTTCAACTTTAGTCTGGAATTAAGTGTAAATAGTTGCAATAAAAAGACGACAGCTGGTTGGCCATCGTCTTTCCTATTATTTAATAATTAGAATTCTATGAATCCAATTATTAACAGCATGATGATTGGTTATACCCCTCTAACACTAATCCCATTTCACCATTATTTTCTTCTGCATTAATTGTCACATCTTTTAATTGTTCGACCATTTCTGGTTGAATCGCTACTTGAACACTATTAATTATTTCTATGATATCATTTTCTTCTGCTGATTGAAGAGCAACCGCTAGGTTTAAGCTGCAACATCCTGGTACACCATAAAAACGAATTGTGTCTGCATTATTTTCTTTCATAGCATTTTGAATAAAAGTTATTGCTTGTTCAGTTATTTTCATATTATTTTCCCTCCGATAATAGATTATGTAGTCTTTTAATTCCTTTTGGTTCTTTTAAACTCCAGGGAATACAAACTGTATTGCCATGTGATAATTCATCAACACGTTCAATCCATTTTCTCTCATTTAATCCTTTTCGATTTATTAATGGATGATTTGATTGAATACTACTAAATGTTTGATTGATCACCCACCATTGCACTGTTAAACCTGCTCGTTCTAAATCTTGTTGCAAGCGTTCAGCTTCATATACAGGTGTAGCTTCTGGCAATGTAGTAATCACAACACTAGTCTCATGATGATTACGAAGAGTAGGTAATAAATGCTGTATGGAAATCGGTACCTCACCGGAAGCACGACTTATTTCTTTGTGATAGGCTTCTGATGCATCTAATAGTAACAATGTATGACCCGTTGGTGCCGTGTCAATTACGACTACTTCATCTCGATGTTCTTCAATAATATTTGCAAATGCTCTAAAGACGGCAATTTCCTCTGTACAAGGTGACTCTAAATCCTCTTTTACAAAGAGCAGACCTTCTTCATTCATGGTTTTCCGTGCTTTTGATAATACTTCTTCCTTATATTCGGCTAATACCTGTTCTGGATTAATACTACTTGTTGTTAAAGTATTTGGCCATTCTTCACCTAATACCCATCCAATGTGTGCAGCAGGATCTGTCGTAGTCAAATGTACTTTTTGACCATTTTCAGCCAATCCAAGAGCGATCAATGTTGCAACAGTCGTTTTACCAACACCACCCTTACCCATCGTAAAAATAATACGTTTTGGATTTGTCATATACTCATCAATTAATTGATGAATCGTCGAGGTATGAGGTGCTTTGGAAGGAACTTGAATTTCTTCTCCCTCTACCTGTTTGCCCGTGAACCAAGTATGCATCTTTTCAATATTTGTAATCGAAAACGGGGCAAGTGGTAGAGAATATATTGGATAGTTGTGTAAAATAGCAGGCATTTCGGTAATTGCCTCATTTTGTCTCTCTACGATTGCCTTTGTATTGGCATCTTCAATTCCATTAGATTCAAACATACCATTCATGATAATTTGTTGATTATGGATTCCAAGTTTAAATAGTTCTTCTGAAGCACGTGCTGCTTCTTTTAATGGATTATTTTCTGGTCTCGATACTAATATAAGTGTTGTTTTTGTGGCATCTGACAAGACATTAACCGCTTTTTTGTATATTTCTTTTTTACCTTCTAATCCTGCGAGAGGTCCTAAGCAAGAGGTACCCGTTGAGTTTTCAGCCAAGAATCCTGACCATGCCATTGGCAATTGCAGTAACCGTAATGTGTGTCCAGTGGGAGCTGTATCAAATATGATTACATCGTAGTTTTTTTGAATTTCTTGATCTGTTAAAATGGATGAGAATTCATTAAATGCCGCAATTTCTACGGTACAAGCTCCCGACATTTGTTCTTCTATTGATTGAATCGCAGCATCAGGTAGTTTTCCCCGGAAAGGTTCAACCATTTTATTTTTATATTCTTCTGCAGCCATAATAGGATCTAAATTTAATGCATACAAAGAAGTTGTTCCGTCAATTAACATTGGTTTATTTGTCAATGTTTGAAGAAAAATATCTTGCAAGTTTGATGCAGGATCTGTACTTACCAGTAATACTTTCTTACCTTCATCTGATAATTCAAGTGATAAAGAGCTAGCTACGGATGTTTTCCCAACACCTCCTTTACCTGTAAAAAATAAATATTTTGTTTTTGGATAATACTCTTTTGTGAATCTCTCCATTAGAAATTGCCATCCTTTGTTTTGAGAGATAACTTAATTTTAGGCTTTTTCGTCAATTCTTCAGAAGGTATACCAGTCCAATTCTCAAATTCCTCATTTGTAGGGTAACGTCCAGTTAAAATTATTTCATTATCTACTAAGATAAAAGGAAGTGCTTCCACTCCTTGCTTATTTAATGCTTCACTGACGGTTGCATTTTCAATAAAAGCATTAGGCGCACTAGATAAGTTGTATCGACCGATTGGATACTCCCTTTTTTCTAAATTACTCACAATGAATGATACTCTTAATAACTCTGGGTCAATTGATGGTCCACAAACACCTGTTGAACAGCACATAGCTGGTTCATAAATTTGAATTTGCATCATAATCTGATTCCTTTCTAAATAAGTATTTGCTTATATATTTTTGAAAATGAAACCTAGCATTTACTAGGAGTGTTAGTTCGCACAACATCCATTATTTTCAACTTTGTTCAGTATCACTATCTTCTTTTGTGTAAAAAAATTCCCATTCATTTCCGTCTGGGTCTGTCACCCAAAATTTATCTTGGACAGCGTAACAACATGTTGTGTTCATTTCATCTCTAGCAAAGAAGCCCTCATTTTCTAATCTTTCTTTATGATGAATTACTTCATCAACATTATTAACTTGAAAACCAAAATGATTCACTTGATTCCCTTCTACTTGATTTCGAACATTTAATGTAAAATTTAATTTTGTCTCTTCTAATAAAAATCTGGCATAATCATCTTTAGTTTTTACAGGATTGATTCCAAATAACTTTTGATAAAATTCAATTGATTTTCTTAAATCAGTTACATTAATTCCCATATGAACATATTTCATTAATAACTCATCCTTAAAATTAATAAGTAAACTATTAATAAAAATGCTTATCTAAACTATCTTACTTTGTTATTGTAAATTTCTGCAAAATGTTTAATTTTTTCACCTATTTCATCACGAACTCGTTGGAAAACAGCCCATTTTTCTTCTTCTGTACCTTCTGCTTTAGCTGGGTCATCAAAACCCCAATGTTCCCTTTTAACTTTAGGTGGGGTAACAGGACATTTATCAGCTGCATCTCCACATAATGTAACAACTAGATCAGCATTGTTTAAAATTTCAGGATTGATGATATCAGAAGTATGATTCGAAATATCTAGACCAACTTCTTTCATTGCTTTCACTGCATTTGTGTTTAAACCATGCGCTTCTATACCTGCACTACGCACTTCCCATTCCTCATTTAAGTATTTTTTTGCAAAACCTTCCGCCATCTGGCTTCTGCAAGAATTACCTGTACATAAGAAATAAATTAACTTTTTAGACATAATGATTTTCCCCTTTTTTATCATCTAGTATTTTATAAATGATTGCCGCAACAATAGCTCCTAAAATTGTGGCAACTATATACACCCATAAATATTGCATTGTTCCAGAAATGACAGCAGGACCAATCGATCTAGCTGGATTCATGGAAGCTCCGCTAATTGGACCACCGAACATTGCTTCTAATCCAACTGTTGCACCAATAGCAATTCCTGCGAATGATTTAGCAGCTTTTCCATGAACAGCAGATCCAAAAATAACAATCATTAAGAAAAATGTAAGGATAAATTCGAGTACAAATGATTGCGACCATGTACCACTTGGTAAGGTAGTACCTAAAGACGCTACATTTCCAAATAAAAATAATAATGTAGCACTAGCTGCAATACCTGCAATTATTTGTGTAACAATATATGAAATCGCTTCTCTTTTAGAGATATCTCCATTTATTAAGAATCCAATAGTAACAGCAGGGTTAAAATGTGCACCTGAAATGTGACCAAACGTATAAATTAATGCCGTAACCACTAATCCAAATGTAATTGCTACTCCTACATGCGTTAAACTTTTCGTCATCTGATCTATTACGACAGCCCCTGTACCTGCAAATACAAGAAAATAGGTACCTAAAAATTCGCTTATAATCTTTTGTTTCATTTATTAAATCTCCTTGGATATGAGAAACTGTCACTTAACAGGAACATTGATTTTCATGTTCATCATCACAATTACACTGTTTTAGCGAAATCTCATCTAAATTATCGATAATCGCTTGAATATATGGTTGTTGTACTTCATTTAATCTGTAATGCTTCCAAGTTCCTGCTTTTCTTTCTAAAATAATGCCAGCTTCTTTTAACTTTCTCAATTGTTGGCTTACAGCAGGTTGCGAAACTTGTAAGGCATCAACTAAGTCACAAACACAGACTTCTCCATTTTTCATACAGGATAACAATTTCAATCGATTTAAATCACTTACAGCCTTTAGCTGTTTTTCAATTGTTGCAAGTGTTGTCACATTTCTACCCTCCCTTATATAACTATTTGTTTATATAAGTGTATGCTTATTTTATAAAAACCACAAGATAATTATTTTAAAATTTCAACTTTTTTAAACCTACTCAATAAAGAAGCAGAAGTATATTCTTAGATTTCTAGTTTAAATCATGGTAAAATATGTATTTGGAATAGGAGGAGTGATGAATATGGTAGAACAAACAGTAACATTAAACAATGGAGTTAAAATGCCTTCAGTAGGTTACGGTACTTTCCGAGTTAAAGACAGTGATGAACTTGCAAGTATAGTAACTTTAGCAATTAAAGAAGGCTATCGTCATATTGATACAGCACATATTTATGGCAATGAAGAAAGTGTAGGTCGTGGGATAAAATCAGCAATTGATGAAGGTATTGTGACTCGTGAAGAATTATTCGTCACCTCTAAAGTTTGGAATGATGGACTTACTTATGTAGATACACTTGCAGCTTACGAAGAAAGTATTCGGAAATTAGGTCTAGAATATTTAGATCTTTATATCATCCACTGGCCAGGTCCAGATGATCATTTTATTGAAGTATATAAAGCACTTGAAGAACTATACAACAATAAAAAAGTAAAAACAATTGGTGTAAGTAATTTCCACGTACATCATTTAGAAAAACTACTGGCCAATACATCCGTAGTCCCAGCCGTTAACCAAATCGAATTCCAACCTCGATTAACTCAATTAGAAGTAAGAGAATATTGCCAAAAACATAGCATTCAAGTTGAAGCTTGGTCTCCACTTATGAACGGCGAAATTCTAAATGATCCAACTCTTGTTGAAATTGCTGAAAAGTATCAAAAATCACCTGCTCAAATCGTTCTAAGATGGGATTTACAAAATGCTGTCATTACAATCCCAAAATCCATGACACCATCTCGTATTCGTGAAAACTTAAATGTTTTTGACTTTTCACTTACAGAAGAGGAACTTGATAGAGTTTCTTCATTAAATGAAGATTTCCACTATGGTCCAAATCCAGAAGAATATAATTTTAATCACTAATTCAAAAAGCACAAACCTAAATCTCGGGTTTGTGCCTTCAGATTTATCGATGCTCTATCCGGATAATTTGCCTAATAATACTTAATCATATTCCTATTTCTAACATTTTAGCCGTTATTTTTTCGATTCTACCATCTAAATCAGTCCCATTAAACTTTGGAAGCTTCATCTCGCTCACGATTTTTCCATCTCGCATATACATTATACGCTCTGTTCGCGCTGCAACCTTTGCATCGTGCGTTACAAGCATAATCGTAGTACCGTCCGCGTTGATTTCAGAAAATAAGTCCATAATCTCTTGCGCGGATTTTGAGTTGAGTGCACCTGTAGGCTCGTCACCAAAGATAATTTTGGGATTGTTCATAAGTGCTCGGCATATTCCCGCACGCTGAAGCTGACCTCCTGAAACTTGTGTAATGTCTCGATTTTCAAGCTCCACAATTCCAAGCTTTTTCATAAGTGCTCTTGCCTTCTTCGAAATGTTTGTAACGTTTTTTCTGTTATCTCGCATTGAAGGAAGAATAATATTGTCTAGAATATTTAGATTTTTTATCATGGTCGGCTGCTGAAAAACAAAACCCATATTTGTTCTTCTTATATCTGAAAGCTCCTCTTCTCCGACTTTCGATAAATCTCTACTGTCAAAAATGACTTTTCCACTATTAACACCATCCATTCCGCTCAGTGCAAACATCAACGTCGATTTTCCTGATCCAGAAGGTCCCATAATCGCAACGAACTCACCCTCATTTAATTCAACTGACACTCCATCAAGCACATTACGCATTTCATTGCCTTCGTAATAAGATTTAACTAAATGATCACCGATAATCATCTTGTTCATAAGCTACTCCTTTATACTTTCTGAAATTTTAATTCGTCCCATGCCTGAAGTGCCAATTATTGTGGCGATAAGTACCACACTTACCATCATTAGTGGAGAAAGTAGGTACGCCGATTTTGAATTAACCACAAAATTAAACGATGACACGCCAAATGAAGAAATAACAGCACCCGCAAGTACCTCTCCTAAAGAGTTTGCCAAAAGCGTGCCCAAAACAATACCAACAATTAGAACGAATATTGATCGTGAAATATACTGTGTCATAATATCTGTGCTTGTAAAACCTAATGCCTTCATTACGGCAATGGAATATCTGTCCTTTGCGACAAGCATTTTCATAAACAACAGTGTAACAAGTACCATTATAATAAGTGCTATGACAATTGAGGCGAAGGCGGACTTTTTGACTGAACTTATTGTAGAGCCGAATGTCTGTTTTACAAATTCATCAATGTCTGAAACTTTTGCGAACTGAAAACTGTCTGAATACTCTGAAACCTTTTTATCTACAAGAGATGTGTCCAAAAGTTTAGCACAGATAATGCTCCACATAATATCAGCTGAATTGTCCGTAAATACCGCTTTTGCTGTTTTGCCACCATTAGTTAGATCAGAATAAATTCCGCTTACTGTAAGCTTCTTTTCATTCCCATCAATTATAAGCGTTATGACATCGCCAACCTTTTTCTTCATCTCATCTGCGTTTATAGCTGAAAGCGCAATTTCGTTTTCTTTAGCAGGTGCTCTGCCCTTGGCGTATTCTATCGGAAATTTCAAATGATCACCGAGTTCAACTTTAATATTTTCCTCTGATCCATCTTTCATTTTTGCTTTGAAAATTTTTGTTGTAAGGACGGAATATTTTGAAATGGTATTGTCGTTACTCATCGTCTTTAAAATCTCATCGGCTTTTTTAGAAATATTATCAGTCTGCTGAATATCAATGCGCAGATCGTAGTTTCCAATGCCCATATATTTCGTGAAGCTTTTGGAGGAAATCGTGTTGTACAGGTTCTGAGGAACAATAATGATAAATGCTGATATCACCAAGACGCTTAAGCTAGTGGCATAAAGTCTTTTCCTTGTGAGAACATCTTTTATACCAAGAAATATATTCGTATTAAACAATCTGTTTCTATTTAGAAATAAATAATTCGCTCCCTCTTTTTTTCCTTTTGATGTGCCAAAGCGTATTGCTTCTACAGCGGATATTTTTCGAAAGCGTTTCAATACGAAGTTTACATAGGTGATCAATAGAAATAACACTAGCAATATGCCAATGATTCCGAAAAGCAAGTGCAAAAGAAGAATTTTCGCTTTCACCCATATAAAGCCGTATATTTTCAAGAAGCATACCTTTAAATAGTACCGAAAGCCCAAAGCCGAGAACACTGCCTGCCACAGCAATAATTAAATATTTCGCAAGATAAATCCTTTTTATATCTGAAATACGTAGCCCGATTGCCTTCATAACACCAATTTCGCGGTAGTCTTCTTCGATTTTTGCAAGGAGCGTAAAGCGAATGCACATAAATGCAATGGCAACAACAAGTGCGCTTACAAGTAGGATCACCGCAATCATCATCCCATCTGAAAGTGCATTCAGCATTTTGAAAAGTTTATATGTAACTGTTGGTCCATTCGCTTCAAGTCCTGCGGAAGCATAAGCCGTCTCAAATGCACCTAGCGAAGATACATCCTTTAATCTGAACTCAATCAAATATTCTGTTCTTCCAAGTCTTTTTATTTGCTCATAATCATTTTCACTGACAAGAAATCTCTTTGAAGCAGAGAGAGTGGAATTCATCTGCGAATCACGGAGAAAACCAGCAATAGTAAATTTTTTTCCGCTTATTACTGCTTTATCCCCGACCTTTGCGGTACCGTCTCTCATATAGTTAATTGGTACATAAAGCTCTCCATCAGATACATGAATAATGTTACCTTCAAGATCAAGAAGATAATCAAATTTTTTGTTCTGTATGCTGAATCCGTTATCCTGAACATTTCCTGCGAGTGATCTTTTGCCTAATATAATCTGTGTGCCATCCATGTTTAGAAATTCAACTACTTGAAATTCATCGACGTTGCTATTCTGTTCTGCAAAAGATGATAGCCTCGCTGTATCAATTTCACCCGAATGCATTTGCATAAAATGTGGCGTTTTCGCTTTTGACATGAGTGTATCTAGCGCTCCTGAAAGATTGACCATGAGGATTGCAGCACACGAAACAAGCATAGCTGAAGCAGCGACAAATATCATTGTACATAACGTGATCAATTTGCTCTTTAAAATGTCATTGCGGATTAATCTGAAATACATATGTCACCTCTGTTTTCAAATTTTTAAACGTTTTTTCATTGTACGAATTTTCCTAAGTAAACATATAAGTACTCTTGCGTTGAAACAGTTTCTATGCTGAAGAACTTTCCATACTTTTAGAAATGTGAAGGACTACATGAATTATTTATTGCTACCAAACATTTGTATAACGGACATAAGACTTCCGCTTTCAACACCAAGCAATCTTTCTGTGTTGAAGACAAATGCATGAATACGTGTAGCGCGCTCTTCGTTCGTCATTTGTACCATGTCATCGTCAAAAATCGTATTCGCATACGTGACAACCATTTCCATGCATTCATATGGAAATGGTGTATTAAACCGCCCTTGCTCAATTCCCTCACGAATAATTCCTGTCAGTATCGGCGTAACGCCGTTTATAATGACTTTTTGTATTTTCTGATGCATAAGCGCGTTCTGTGGCCTGTGAATGTGTTCCATAATCTCCTGGCTGCTTCCCCCGCTTATGTTCAGTGACATGACAACGTGGATTATACGATCAACTACAGGTATACTCTTGTCTGCAGCAATTTCTTGCGCTGTCTCTAAAAGACGGATACTATACCGTTCAATCAGCGCATCCATAATACTCTCCTTCGATTTGAAGTGATGATACAGTGTCCCCCGAGCAATTCCGACTTTTTCAAGAATATCGTTTGTACTTGTACCATCAAAGCCTTTTTGGCCAAAAAGCTCATCTGCTGCATCAAGAATTTCATTCCTGCGTTCTTCAGCTTCTTTTCTCATAACACCTCCTCCTTGTAGACCGACTGCCTGTCGATAAAATTATAACATTATTTTCCTTATTTTCAATAATAAATTACAATCGTACTTATTCTATCAGTAGTTTTCATTACACATTTGCTCTGGATTTAACAAATTCAGTAATCCAGGTTTCAAATATAACAGCTGTTACTTAAATAAACACTTCTCTCAATTAGCCGAAATTATTTTATTAACGAAAGTTGATAATCTATTGCTGCCATAATATAAACTGAGTTGGCTGTAATAGCAGTAAATTCTTTGCTTATTCCTTTTTGACCAGCTCTTCCAATTTTCATAGAAAGGAAAGACTTTTTCAAAATTGGCCTTGTAAATCGAACGTGGACTTTTTAGCTTACAAGATGGCGCGATTTCTGAATTGTGTACGATCATATCATTTCTCTGTCTAATGAAGTAGTTTTATTGAGATGTGCTTCTCTTTTATTCATCATTAGAATTTCAAGTTTTTTCTATCAGGATGCATAATAGCCTATCTGTAAGGTCCAATCGTGATAAAATCAAACAAATAGAGCTATGAAAACTTATATATGAAATATGATATTGGCTAATAACACGAATAGTGAAAAAGTCATTAAAATAAAGGGGAAAGATATAAATGGCAGAATTAATGGATTGGAAAAATAGTGCTCACGGGCAAAAATTTATAGCTTCTTTTAGCGGAGGAAAGGATAGTGTCTTAGCTCTATATAAAGCAATGATGGTTGGAGAAGCGGTTGGACTGATTGTCATGCTGGAGGAAGAAGGGAAACGTTCTAGATCCCATGGAATGCCTCCGGAACTCATACATGCCCAAGCTAAATCTATTGGTTTGCCCGTATATACTGCAGCCGCAAGTTGGACAGATTATGAAAAAGTATTTATACGTCTTTTAGAAAAGGCTAAAAATCAAGGATCAGAAGTGTTAGTAACTGGAGACTTGGATATGCCTGCACATGGCTGTTGGCATGAAAAGGTTACGAGGTATGCTGGATTAAATCTTGGGATGCCCTTATGGGAAATGAACCATCATGAAGCTGTCGAAGAGTTCATAGGTTTAGGATTTGTAACAATCATTGTGACTGTAAATTTATCACTTGGAATGCGAGAGGACGATTTAGGGCGAACGTTAACTCATGAATACGTGAAGGAACTTGAATCTCGTGGTATTGACCCCTGCGGAGAAGGTGGAGAGTTCCATACCACAGTACTAGATGGACCCATTTTTAAATATCCTATTCCAGTTCGTAAATGTGAGATTTTAAAGTACGGAGAATATGCCTTTTTGCCTTTGGAGTTAGATCAGTAAGTTAATAAACCTTGATAAAAGTGCAATTAGAAAAAGCATGTTTTGAAAAAATGATCACAACACGCTTTTTCTTATTCATTTGAAACATCCTTTTATAAAATTTGATAATTTTTGTGATCCTTGCTACACAGATATGCGAGAGAAAAGCCCCAGATAGATTCGATGCATTATTTTTTATGAAAATGGAAGACTAAATTAATAACTTTATGTATTCTAACAATTTTTTAAATATTATATTCTATTATTTTAGAAGGAGATCTTCCGTAATCTGGCCTTTTAATGAAATAAAGAGCTGTTCCTTTTTACAGAAAAGTGCCCGATTGTAGTACATAAAAAAATACGAAAAAAAGAAAAATGACTTCTCCGACAATTTAACTAAACCATCTGTTAGTAGAATAATGTAATTATAAGATTATAAATTAAACCTTTTTGAAATGATTTTGGCTACTTCTCCCGCGTACAAATTAGTATTGTTAATTTTTGTATAATTTTCTTTTTTAATTTCACCCTTGTTGGAGTTCAACCTGTGTTTTTTCATTGTGGTTCAAGTAATTCAATGGTCATATGGTTGTGAAACAATTTTAAATTTGTTATCTTTTCTAATTCCTGTCCTACTGTCATTTTAAAATGTGCAATTTTAATAATTCGTATTCAAATGATAGATTAGTTGCACTACACCAGATGAGAATATTCTTGAATCAACCATGTTTAAATTTAACCTTTTTTTTATATCAGTAAACAGCGGTTTTCCTTCTCCCAAAATAACAGGATGAACAGATAATCTAAATTCATCAACAAGCCCTAAATTGATAAAAGTTGTAATTAGACTTGATCCACCATATAGCCAGATGTCTTTACCAGGCTTATTCTTCAATATATTTACTTCTTCAAGAATGTTATCATTTATGTAAATTGTTTTCTGATTAGTCCCTTTTTGCGTTTTAGAAAATATAATTTTTTCTTTACTATGAATTAATTTCCATATTTCTTTATCAGTATTAGGATCTTCTATTTCTGGAGTAAATTCTCCCCATAAATCGTAGCTTTTTCTTCCATAGAAAATAGTATCAATTTGATTTAAGAAATTAATAAATCCCATCTCAGAGTCCATGATGCACCAATCAACTTCTCCATTTTTCCCTTCAATAAAACCATCTAAAGTAACTGCTAAATCTAAAATAATTTTTCTCGATTTTACCCCATTTGACACAATTCTTCCTCCCTTTAATCATTTAGATAGTGTTTCTCTCCAATTTTTTATTTTATCATTATTAACACAATTAGTTATTCAAGAGTATGGCCCTGAATAAAATCATAATCATTAATTCTTTTGGAATACAGGGTTTATACCCATTTCTTATTGTGAGAGAATATTATTCTTCATATGCCCTCCAACCAATGAAATGGTTGTAATTCCTTAAGTGTTTTGAAGACGAAGATCACCATTTGGATTTGTAACAGCTGCTTTTAGGTCTGTTTCCCCAATAACGAAATCTTTCTTGGCATATCCAACAAGGTGTTAATATCTTAAACTGTGAATTTTCATCATCTCTTACAATATAAAAGGTATGAGTAATTTTAGTATTTAGCTTATGTGCTTCAAGAATAGCGCCCGTTTCTAAACATAATTCTGTTCCTGCGTTGATTACTTCTGGTGCAACACTAGTTCGTAATTTACCATCGTCTGTAAGCATAGCCGCTGAACCACACTATCCAGTAGGCTCTCTACTTATTAAATCAATTCTATCGCTTCATCATACAATATTTATTCAATTTCGATTTTGTTCCCCCTTTATATAAAATGATTACATTTTAAAAATTTTTAATCAATAATCTAGCCCTAAAATTCGAAAAGGCATAATTCTTTTTCAAGAAGTTCACTGAGTGTGGAAGATCAAATGCTGTTGAAGTCTAGCACCGGTTAGTATAAGTACAATACTTCCCAATCTTTTTTAGTTTTCACCCGCATGTTGGGCAATTTCAACCTCTAGAGCCACCCCATGGTTGTCTTCAGAGGAGAAGGTTAAGAGAAAAAATAAACAACATTATATAATTTCTCAGGCATTTTTTTCTTTTGTTTGGATATTAAACAAATCTAACAGGAACATTAATAACGGAATCCCCAACAACAGACCCCATGTTCCCAAGAAAAACTCCGAGATAATCAAGGTTAAAAAAGCCAGAAAGATAGGCAATTTTGTTGCTTGTGCCATCAATCTTGGATTGAGTACATAGCTTTCCATGGCGTGAAGCCCCAAAACCATAACCACAATCCAAAGGACTTTAGGTATTCCGCCCATCGTAAACGCAATAATAGCTAGTGGAATGAAAGAGATAATCGCTCCTACTACAGGAATGAGACCGAAGAAGAACATCATAAGTCCAAGACCAATTACTTGATGGAAACCAAGTATTGCAAGGAAAATCATAGATAAAACCGCATTAATCAACGAAATTAATATTTGAAATTGCAGTATCTTACCAAAGGTATTGGCAAAATTGGTTCCTAAGTATTTGTAGTACGAATAAAGAAAAATGATTCTGCTCTTCTCTAGCTTCTTGCAAAAATCCCTGATTTCTTTTTTCCCGCTTAATAAGAAAAAGCTTAAAATAAACGCCATTATCAACTGGATACTAAATTCACTGACATGCGGGATAGCATGGAATATCGTGGTAACAGCTCCTTTTGTGTAGGACTCTAAATGTAGTCCTTTCAAAATCCCTTCTATATTTGGATTGATTTGATTCGTATATGTTTCTAGATTAAATGAAATGAGTTTATGGGCGATTCCTGTTAATTCCTTTGCCGAACGGTTGATATAGGTGGCTAATCCGAAAACAATTGCAAATAGAATCACGGCATACATTCCAATTGTGACTATCTTCTCTTTTATCGGAATCATTTTCGATAGGAATTTATAGAGAACTTGTTGTAGGCTGTTCAAGAGATAAGAAAAAATAAAAGTCAATAACAACAAATTTAACAATCCTCTGATACTCCACAATATAACGACCAACAACACCAATGCGAATACCTTTTTTACTACTTCTTCTTTAAAAAACGCTTTCAAGTGATCCATTTTTTTCTCTCATTTCTAAAGGATTTATTTCTCTATCTCTTTTTTGAATGGCTCTGAAAGAAAGAAAACCATAAAAAAAGAGGGGTGTATCGCTCCTCAAATATCTATCTATTATATACATTTTACCATTCTTATTATTGAAATGCCTAGTTTCTGTTAACGTTAAAAAATCGCTACAAAGCATAAAAAGGGCTGCCACAGCAACCACCGATGTTAAACTAATTAAACTAAAGCGACCTTTCGTATTATAAGCTCAGTCAGAGATTTAATCTGGTTGACTATTTTTTCTTCAATTTATAGATTGATAGTAGCCGGGGTTGAACGTTCTCACCCGTGGGACTGGATCCCGACCATTAAACTGTTCGCCCTCTACTTGATAACAAATGATTAGGCTGGTTGGGACATGGAGATCCCGTATAACAAGCGAAGATATGAATAACAAGGTAGATAGAGGTTACCGGATCAATCCACTACATAAGGAAGAGATATAAATGAATCCAGTTGTTTTTCTTAAACTATTTTGTCCAATAGTTTAAGAAAAACCTTTGCCCCAATTTTTAGTATGGCTCAAACCCTGCCTGACTAATATAAACCTTGTCTTCTTGAAAGACCTTTAAAAATTGCATATATACTCTTTCATATGCTTGCGGTCCAAACCATTCTTCTAATCCAAGTTCTACATACTTTTTATTCACCTTTAACCTTTTTGTGCGCACACCTAAACTACCATCACCCATAAAATAATCATCAATGCATATTCGCTCTATTCTGTCCACACATCGTTTTAGTTTTTCTGCAAAATATTCTCCACTAGGCAATACAGGGGCTATAGCAACTTGAATTGGGATTCCTGCTTCAGAAAGTTTATGTAATGTGTTAAAACGAGCCTGAATAGGCGGTGCTTTAGGAGTAAAATGTCTTCGTATCGTTTCTGAATCTGTCTCAATGGTCATACTTACTCGGACTCTATCTTTTAACTGTTGTAGCAAATCAATATCCCGACTAACCAATGGGCTTCTCGTTTGAACTAATAGAAAATCAGGTGGATCCTTTACCATTACTTCTAATAGTGATCGTGTCACTTTTTCTTTATACTCGATCGGTTGGTAAGGATCTGTACTAGATGACATGAAAATCGTCACTTTACCTTTTGCTTTCGCTTTTCGAAGTTCTTTTTCAAGTAAAGCTGCTGCACCATTTCTTTACATCTACCCAATTTCCCCAATCTCCTTCTCGAAAAAGAGCAACTGGCATTTGGCGAACATAGCAATAAGAACAGCCAAATGAACAACCTGTGTACGGATTAAGCGAATGTGTGTAACTCGACAGAAATCCTGTTCCTTTATTCAATATCGTTTTGGGATTTTTATAGAATAATTCACTTTTCAGGATAAACACCGCCTCTCGCTTCTCCTATATATGTTTTTCTAACTCTAACAATTTTATTTTCATATCTAGTCCACCACGATACCCCGTTAATGCCCCATTCTTTCCAACTACTCGATGACAAGGAACTACAATTAATAGACTATTGGCTCCAATAGCTGCTCCGACAGCACGAACAGCAGCTGGGTTTTTGAATTGCATTAGCAATATCAGTATAAGTTCTCACTTGTCCATATGGAATTTTATAAAGAGCATTCCAAACAGCGAGTTGAAAAGCTGTCCCGTTATAATCAAATGGGATTGTAAAGTCTTGACGTTTTCCTTCAAGATACTCTATGATTTCAAGTTCATAAGGCTTTAGAGTTTCAGCATCTTCAATAACCGGACTACCAGGTAAATGCTTATCCGCCCAAATTGATAACTCTTCAAATGGCTTATTTTGTGAACCTACATAGCAAAGTCCTTTAGATGTTGTAGCTACATATAAATGCCATTCTTTAAATTCTATCAATGACCAATAAAGTGTTGGACTATTCTTTAATTTCATCTTGTTATTCCTCCGGTCTTTCTCTTTTAGATGTAGCCTGCGAAACTGTGCTGGTGTATGTCCCGTCTTCTCTTTAAACAAAGTAATAAAATAGGATGTATTCGGTAGACCTACACATTTCGAAATTTCCTCAATTGTTTTATTTGTTTGTGTCAAATATTTTTTAGCTTCATTTATTCTAACTTGTTGTATATATTCAACGGGTGTGACACCTGTAATCTTTTTAAATGTTCGATGTAAATGATAGGGGCTACCGTGAGCAATATCTGCTAAAACTTCTAATGTTAATTTATTAGCATAATTTTTATCAATGTATTTAGTGATAAGTGCAATCCACTCGTTGTCAGGCAATTTCTCATTCGTTGGCTTACAGCGTTTACACGGTCGAAAATTTGCTTGTAAAGCTTGTTCTACATTTTGAAATATACATACATTTTCTCTTTTTGGCACTCGGGATTTACATGATGGTTTGCAAAAAATCCCTGTAGTTTTTACCGCATAGAAAAATAAATTGTTATACAAAGCATTATTGCCGATAATTGCTTGCCACTTTTCATCTGTTAACTTATTATCATCACGATCTGACATTACATCACCTTTTTATCTCATTATACCTTCTATCTATTCTGAATTGATTATATTCAAGATATAATAGCAAGATAGTGAAATTTATTAAAACGATTATGTGATACATTAAAATGGATATCTTTTGTTTAAAAAGGAAGATGAAAAATGACAGAATCTATAATCATTCAATTACCTAAAGAATTTGATTCAGTTGCTAATTTAGGTTATCTTACGAGGGCAAAAAACGAATGCATGTATGAAGTTGATAACGGAGGCATTATTACAAAAGCAATAGCGATAGGAGAAAATCGCTCTTTGGTTCAAATAAATATAATGGATAATAAGAAAATAATCATTCAATTTCTTACTAATTCAAATGAAGAACAACAAGAAGCAGTTACTCAATATATTCGTGAATGGTTTGATCTAGATACTGATTTAACTTCATTTTATGAAATGGCAAATAATGATCCTTTACTAAAATTGCTGATTCAAAAATATCGTGGCTTACGAATTATGGGCATCCCAGATTTATTCGAAACGTTATGTTGGAGTATCTTAGGTCAACAAATTAATTTGGCATTTGCCTACTCGTTAAAAAGACAATTTGTAGAGCAATTTGGCGATTTTATCGAATGGAATGGTAAAAAATATTGGATTTTCCCAACTTATGAACGGATCGCGAAATTGACCCTAGTTGATTTAGCAGACATTAAAATGACCGTTAAAAAAAGTGAATATATCATTGGCGTTGCCAAATTAATGAAACAGGGAGAATTATCAAAAGAAAAACTATTAAAATTGGATTTTAAAGAAGCGGAAAAAGCTTTAGTCAATATTCGTGGCATCGGTCCTTGGACAGCCAACTATACACTTATGCGTTGTTTGCGATTCAAAGAAGCCTTTCCGATTGATGATGTAGGCCTAAAAAATGCAATCAAGACTGTATGCAATATGGATAGAAAGCCTACAAAGAGTGAGATTTTAGAATTATCACATTCGTGGAAGAACTGGGAAGCATACGCTACATTTTATCTGTGGCGTGTACTTTATTAATAACAATATTTCATCGGTGCTTATTTTTAATAAACGCTCATTCTAAGCAAACAAACAGGATTAATGTTAAAATAATTCCATTCTATCGCTAAAGGAGTTTTAGTTTTGAAAGCACTTGTATTCAATGAATTTGGTGGTTCCGAAGTTTTACAATATAAAGAAATTCCAAATCCAATTATTAAACCAAAAGAAGTTTTAGTTCGTACAAAAAGTATTGGGCTAAATTTTGCTGATATATATAGAAGAAAAGGAAATTACCACTTGGCTGGTGAACCACCTTATATACTTGGTTATGAAGGTGCGGGGATTATTGAAGCGGTTGGTGAAGATGTGACTGAAGTAAAGCTTGGCGATCGCGTGGCATTTGCAGATGTTCCTTTTGCGAATGCTGAACTTGTTGCTGCTCCAATTGATAAATTAATTTTACTTCCAGATGAGATTACTTATGACGTGGCATCATCCGTTCTATTACAAGGTTTGACAGCACATTATTTAACACATGATAGTTATGCACTTCGACCAAATGAATACAGTCGTTGTCCATGCAGCCTCTGGTGGTGTCGGACAAAATTTAGTACAAATCGCAAAAATTGTTGGTACTAAAGTAATTAGTCTTACATCTACCAAGGAAAAAGCGAAAAAAGCATTAGAAATCGGTGCGGATGCAGCTTTTACATATGATGAAAATTGGGTACAATCTGTCATTGATTTTACGAGTGGTAAAGGTGTGGATGTAGTCTACGATTCTGTTGGCTCTACACTTATGGACAGTTTCGGAGCAACTCGAATTGGCGGCACAGTCGTATTCTTTGGAATGTCTGGCGGTGACCCTGCTCCAGTTGATCCACGCATGTTAATGGATACCTCAAAAACGTTAACAGGTGGCGATTTATGGAATGTTCTTACATCATTTGAAGAACGCCAAAACCGATCTAAACAATTATTTGAATGGATTATTGCAGGTAAACTTCAACTTCAATCACCCACTGTTTTCCCTCTTCAAGAAGGAGCAAAAGCACATGACTTACTTGAGAGTCGAAAAAGTACGGGTAAAATATTATTGCAACCATAGGAATTGTTACTATCCTTGTTAAATGGATAAATATAACAGTTTCCAATAATGACATAAAAAAGCTGAACTAAATTGTTTTCAATTAGTTCAGCTTAAATATTACTTATAATGATATGAAAATTTATAATTTATACTTTTACTTTCCATAGGCTACCTAATCAAGAATAAACACTATCACAAGTATTTGGTGCTGGCTCATAAAAACAATGGTTTTTAAATTGACCAGCAAATGGTTGACCATACCATGTGTCTGGGCAAGGCGCATAAGGATTAAAATACCAAAGGGACCATTTCCCTGGTTGCTGTCTCCAATAATCTAAAGTCTGTCTTGCTAATCGTTGTTCATTAGGTCTAGCTCTTTGATAAAACATATTCCCCTTTTGAACCGCTTCAAAAGAATAATTTCCACCTTGTACTTGAAAAATCACATCTTCAATAGTTCTTAAATCTTTAAAGTCTAAACAGTCTGCTACCAAACGATTAACAATTACATTTCCAATATACAACATCCCTTGGTTTCCTTCACCTTCTGCTTCCGCTCTCATCATCCTTGCAACTAAGTCAACATCTGCATCACGGTATTTTACTCTTGGCATTTTTTCACCTCAAAAATATAATATGAAAAAACCCATAATTTGTTGTCATATGTTTATAAAATTAGAATGCTTAGTTTTTATTGCTATGCCCTTTTTTCTTATAACAATTCATTAATAATTTTTCGATAATACTTCGTCGTAAGTAGTGCAAAGATTGAATACAAAAGAATATAGATTCCCATTGTAATAAGGAGCGGGACAACTAATTCGGTTCCAAATAACATCCAACCCGATTTCACCGCAAAATAACTATGGCATATGCCTATTAATAATGGTAAACCAAAGCTAAATAATTGTTTCCGATGAATTCCCATCATGATATCATCTGTTGAAAAGCCTATTTTGAGTAAAGTCATAAATGATCCGCGTTCTTCCTCTGCTTCTGTCATTTGCTTAAAGTATAGAATACTTCCTGTTGCAAATAAGAAAGCCATTCCTAAAAAGCCTGTGATGAAAATTAATAAACCAACGCTTTCTAGTGATTGTCTATAGTCCTCTTGTTTTGCATTAAATTGGTGAATTTCAGTAGCACCATTCTTTAAATTTACTTTATAAGTACCGTTATTTGTCGTTTCTTTATAGATTGAAATTGCATTTTCCATTTGTTGCTCATTTTTGATCGTATAGCCAGTGTAAGAAGTCCATAAAGTGCTCTTTTGAATTGATTTATTATTTTGAAGTTGCTTAAATAATTCATCTTGAATAATGATAGCTGGAAATGCAAAAGTAATTTGTGAAGGAATACTAGATTGTTTTCCGATAGCTGCTAATGTAAGTTCTTGTTTAGAATCATCTATATAAAGAATCATTTTCTTCCCTACTTCTAATGGGATAATTTTTTGCATGATATCGCTATACCCTGACATTATCGCTTCATTTCTTTTGAGATGGAGATTTGGAAAAAGTTGTTTGGCATCACTTTCTTTTATGACGATATTACCCATATCCATATCTTTTTGATCATTTGATTTATCTTTTAACAATGGCCTTATATCTATTTGTACATTCAAAAGATCATAATGATCTGTTTTATAATCGATATTTTCTTTTTGTAATGCTTTTTCAAAAGATTTTCCTTCATTATTAAGTACAGACATATCGTAAGGAGCATATTGGTCTATTTGTGCACCTAGCAGAATAATAGGATATATAAGATAAAGATAAAATTGCGAGTGCTAAAGCTGTTAACGTAGTAATAATTGTTAGAGAAAGTGCATTGCTTTTCATACGATGCATAATTGGTGTAATGGAAAGTACATCATTTAACGATAAATGTCCATTACGAGACATTCGAATTATATTCATGATCAATGCAATTGAATACCTAAATACTCAGAAAAGTCCCTAAAATAACACAGCCTAACACAGTACTCATCCTTATATATAAATCCATAGTTGTAGAAGTTTGGTCCATTTCAAATAGAATGGTTGAAACATAGTAACCATAGACAATTAATCCAATACCTAACATACCGAAGAGTATTTGAAATGGATTCATCTTCTTCAATTTAAGTTCTGCTTTACTTGTTGCTTTAAATAAATCTAATAACTTGGTGCGATGAATAACCCACATCGTTTGGAGCAAAACAACGATTAATAGTATGGCAAATACTGAAACTGTTTGAATCAGTGCTTCAATTGAAAAGTCAAGTGCTGCCTCTCTCTTCATATCAATTGCTTTTAAGAAAATTAATGCAAAGAATCTTGAAAAGAAAAATCCAATCAGGATCCTCAATTAGTGTTGCACCAAACCAAAGAATGATATTTTCAATCGTTAGCATATACGAAATTGTCGATTTCGGAATTCCAATCATTTGATACAATCCGATTTCTTTACTACGTCTTTTCAAAAATAATTGATTGGCGTAAAATACAAAGAAAAATACAATGATTAATAATAAAATGGAACCAACTTGAAAGCCAGCAGCAGCTTTCATTCTTGAATGGGTTAGCTTAACAACCGCTTCATTATGCTGTAATGTAATAAAAGAAAAATATAAACCTGCGCTAAAAATAAGAGCAAAAAAGTATAAATAGTAATGTTTGATATTTTTTCGCATACTTCGAATAACGAGTGTACTAAGCTTCATATCCGTCACCGCCTAGTACACCTTGCGTTTTCATAACTTCTTGGAAGAATTGAGTACGAGTTTTATCCCCTTTGTAAATTTGCGTATAAATCTGGCCATCTTTTAAGAATAGGACACGGCTACAAAAACTTGCGGCTACTGGATCATGTGTAACCATCATAATTGTCACACGATTTACTTTGTTTAATGTTGCTTAAATTTTCAAGTAATGCTGCGGCTGCTTTGGAATCAAGCGCACCTGTTGGCTCATCAGCAAAAACAATACTAGGCTTCATAATAAGTGCACGAGCTGCAGCTGTACGTTGCTTTTGTCCACCCGATATTTCATATGGATATTTGTTTAGGATTTCTTCAATACCTAATTGTTTCACGAGTTGAATGCATCTTGACTAGCACCTTGTTTATTGATTTTTCCAACTGCTAATGGTAAAAGAATATTTTCTTTTACCGTTAATGTATCGAGTAAATTATAGTCTTGAAAGATAAAACCCATTTCA
>CAWBWO010000020.1:0-111546 GCA_963792445.1 uncultured Caryophanaceae bacterium
CTTCAAAAGCTCGTTGTACTTGATAACCAGAGTTTGTCGGTGGTGCAGATGCGAGCCAAAACGGATTGGGTGATTCAATACCAGCTAAGTTAATTCGTAAATCTGCCATAATAGTCCCCCCTCAAGGAATTACGCGATTTCGGATGTACTCTTAAATTGTTGGTGAATTGCATATGCACAATCTTTTCCTTGCTGTGCAGCGGATACGACTGTTGCATCCCCATAACCATTGCCATATATGACATCACCACATGCAAACACTTTTGGATTAGAAGTTTGAAGTGTTTCTGGGTCTACTTCAACTATTCCTCGTTGGGATTTTAGCCCAAACTGTTCGATCAGATCTACATGACGAGTTTGTCCGATTGCTCGAATAACTGCATCAACTTGAATAGTAAAAGTTGAATTCTCTATTTCAATTAGTTTTGCTTTACCTTCTACTTCCTCACCTAATACCATATTTGCACATTCTAATGCGATGACATTGCCCAATTCATCACCGATAATTCGTTTTGGTAATTGCAAGCAAGCGGAATTCTACTCCCTCTTGCTTCGCAAAATCAAATTCAAATGGATATGCGGTCATTTCATTTTCTGTTCGTCGATAAATAATTTGTACATTCGCTGCACCTAAACGAACCGAACAAGTCGCAGCATCAATCGCTGTATTCCCTGCTCCGATTACTGCAACACGTTTACCGATAAAATCTTTTGTTAGTTCTTGTTTCGTACTTTTTACAAATTCGATGGCATCAAAGACTCCGTTTAAGTTTTCCCCTTCAATTCCTAAAAGAGGCACAGTATTCATCCCAACAGCGAGTAACACTCGATCATAATTCGTTAGGAGTTCATCAACTGAAACATTGTCCCCTACTCGTTTACTTGTTTTAATTTCTACGCCAAGTTTCTTCACTTCTTCTACTTCCCACTGTGCAATATGTTGTGGAAGTCGGAATGAAACAATGCCAAACTGATTTAAGCCGCCAGCCTCTGATTCTGCCTCATAAATCGTTACACTATATCCTAATCGACTTAATTCTCGTGCAGCAGATAAGCCTGCTGGACCACTACCGACAATCGCGATTTTTTTGCCATTAAGTGGAGCTGCTTCAAATAATGTAATATCATTTTCCCTTACCCAGTCCGTTGCATACCGCTGTAAGTCTCCGATTTTAATCGGTTTCTCTTCATGATTAAGAACGCAAGCTCCTTCACAAAGTTCTTCAGTTGGACAAACGCGAGCACAACTAGCACCAACAGGATTTGCTTCTAAAATAACTTTTGCAGAGCCTTTTAAATTCCCTGAAGCAATTTTTTTAATAAAGCTAGGAACATTGATACTTGTAGGGCATGCTTTTATACACGGTGCATCATAGCAAAATAAACATCGGTTCGCCTCAAGAAGAGCAGCGTATTGCGTTAAACCGCCATAAGCTTCTTCAAAATTCTTCTCTAAAGAACTCAACTCTTTCATGGAATACCCCCTGCTATTTTGTTGTGAATGATTTGTGCGTAACTGGTTTTTCTTCTTTTTTCACTTCACGTCGAATATATTTTCCACTTCCAAGTTTGCCAACGAATTCTTTGTCCCTAATCACATATTCACCACGGATTAATACACTCACTGGTTCACCTTTCACAGCAAGCCCTTCAAACGCATTATAATCGACATTCATATGATGCGATTCTGCAGAAATCACTCGTTCAACATTTGGATCAAATAAAACAAGATCCGCATCTGAACCAATTGCAATCGTGCCTTTTTGTGGGAATAGACCAAATGTTTTCGCGGCACTTGTTGATATCATATCAACAAATTCATTTAGTGAAATTCTACCTTTTGCTACACCTTCAGAATATAGAACACTGAATCGATCTTCGATAAATGGTCCACCATTTGGGATTTTCGAGAAATCTTCTCGTCCTAATTGTTTTTTACCATTAAAGCTAAAGGAGCATTGATCTGAGCCAATCGTTTGGAGTTGTTTTGCTTTTAATGCATTCCACAGTACTTCTTGGTGTTCTTTTGGGCGGAGCGGAGGAGACCATACATATTTTGCTCCTTCAAAGTTTGGTTTTTCTAAATAGGTTTGATCAAGAACTAAATACGGAGGGCATGTTTCACCATAAACTTGATAGCCTTTTTCACGAGCTCGAATAATTTCATCTACCGCTTCTTTACAAGTTACATGGACAACATAAAGTTTGGCGCCAGCTAAATTTGCCAGTTCGATGGCACGTTTTGTAGCTTCACCTTCTAATTGTGGAGGACGAGTTAGTGCATGGTAAATGGGTTCTGTATGACCTGACTTTTTCGCTTCTTCAACTAATTCATCAATGACAGATCCATTTTCACAATGCACCATAACAATGGCGTCTTTTTCCTTTCCAACTTTAAAAGCTTGGAACAGTGTCCGGTCTGTTGCTTGGAATTCCTTTGCATAGGCCAAAAATACTTTGACAGAATTGATTCCTGCAACTTCTAATGCTTGTGGCAGTTGTGCTAATGTTTCTTCAGTTAAATCTGCAATCATTAAATGGAAACCGTAGTCAATCACTGCTTTATCCTTCGCTTTTTCATGCCATTTATCTACTGCATCTAGTAATAATTCTTCTCCTGTTGTTAAACAGAAGTCTAGAATCGTTGTCGTTCCACCAAATGCTGCAGCAATTGTGCCAGATTCCCAATCATCATCTGTTACGGTATTGTTGAAGGGCATGTCTAAGTGAGTGTGAGGATCAATTCCACCAGGGAAAACGTATTTGCCTGTGGCATTGATGATTTCCGCTCCCTCTGCTCTTATCCCTTGTCCAATTTCTGTGATTTTTCCATCCTCAATTAATAAGTCTGCTTTGTACTGATCTGCTGCGGTTACAATCGTTCCACCTGTAATAATTTTTTTCATACGACCACCCTTTACAATGTTTTCAATTCTTGTTTTGAAATACTTTTTTGTAAAGCAAGTACTGTACGCAATAAAACATTTGCCCCTTTTGCACAATCTTCAATGCTTGTTAATTCTTCTTCGCAATGACTTTTACCATTGACACTTGGTACAAAAATCATAGCTGAAGGAATATAACTTGCCATAAATTGTGCATCATGCCCTGCACCACTATACATACGTTTAGATGAATAGTTATATTCTTCACATGCATTTTGAATATGCTGGCAAATCGTCTCATCAAATTCTACCGTGTCGCGACTCCATAACTTTTCAAAAGAAACTTTACAGCCGTTTTCCTCCTGTGGTAAGCCAAATATAATCTCTTCCACTTCTTTAATTTTTGCAGGATCTTGATGACGAGCTTCCAATGTGAACACAACTTTATCAGGTATAACTGTATGAATATTTGGTGTTACATTAACGCGTCCCATTGTAAATACTAAAGCATCATCAATTTTACTTAGTTCTCTTCGCATAGCAGAAATAAGATCTGTTGCTAAGAAAAATGGATCTTTTCGTAATTTCATTGGAGTTGTTCCTGCATGATTGGACTCACCTGTAATCGTGATTTCATAACATACCATGCCAAGAACGCCTTCAACAACACCAATCTCTAGTTTTTCACTTTCTAGAACTGGCCCTTGTTCGATATGCAATTCTAAATAAGCTGATGCCTGTTTTAGTCGATTTGCTTTATCTCCAACAAAGCCACTTGCCTCCAGTGCCTCTTTAAATGTCACGCCATTTTTATCCGTTGACTGTAACATTTTTTCTTTTTCGAATTTGTTGGCTAAAACACCTGAGCTCATCATGGCAGGATCAAATCGTGCGCCTTCTTCATTTGTGAAATTCATCACAACAATTGGTGCTATCTGCTCTTCTTTGTGATCAATCAATGTTTTCACCACTTCAAGTCCCGTTAAAACGCCTAATACCCCATCAAACCGTCCGCCTTTTTCTACCGAATCAAGATGTGAACCTATCACAATTGGAGGGATGTCCTTTTTCCCTGCAAGAGTGGCATACATATTCCCCATATCGTCCCATACAACATCTAACCCTAATTCTTCACAACAATTTTTGAAATAATTTCTTACCTCAATGTCCTCTTGCGAAAAACAAAGTCTTGTTACGCCATTATTAGGAGTACTACCAAACGAACTAAACTCATTAACTGTACCTTCAAGTCTACTTTTGTCACATGTGTACATGAGATGACCCCTTTCGTTTTTTTAATTCCCTAATAAGCTAACTCATAGATGTATGAATTTTTAGAAAATTTAGTATGATTATAAATTGGAAAATAGTAAATTGTCAATCTATTTCGAGTATAAAAATAAATGATAGAGATTCATGTACCTCACATTAATTTGCCCCTTCAATCAGCGTATTGGCAAGTAGCATAAATTCAAGTGTAATTCGATTATGGCCTGTCATAAAGTCTTTGCCAAGCAGTGATTCCAATTTTTTCAAGCGATGATATAGTGTTTGACGAACGATAAAGAGTTGATTTGCTGTTTCTTGTTTTGAACCATTTGTCTGTAAATAGACTTTTAATGTTTCCATGAGACGTCCGTTATGCTGTTTGTCATACGTTATGATTGGTAGTAAATAATCATTTACTACCTCTTGTAAATTCTCATGCATTTGTAGCTTATAAATTAAATGGAATAGATGTAAATCATCATAGAAATAGGAGTTTGGATGGACTTTCTGGCAAATATATAAAGTATCTAACGCAGTTTGGTAGCTTTTTGGCATTTCAGCAATGCATGTAACAATTTTACCAATTGCAAATTGATAGCCTTCTTTTTCTTGTTTACAGTAAAATTCAGAAGTTTTTAGTCTGTTGATTATTTTATTTAAATAGGTTCTCGTTGTTTTTGAGCTTTGCTTATTTAATAAAACAAATACAATATCGTTTTTCCGTTCAAATAAAAATGGTACAAAGCCATTCCGTTCAAATAAGTTCCGATAATATAGTTTGCTATATACTTCATGTTCATGTGATTTTTGGTTTGTTTGAGGAGATGATAAGATAAATACAGCCCCACCATTATTTTCATATTTTGAATGATGTGCATGTACATATTTATAGATTTCTTCCTTCGATAGCCTTCCATCTACCCATTGAGATAAGATTTCTACATCTTCTAAATCTCTTTTTTCTTTTATATAAAATTCTCGCATTAATAATTGGGCAATTGAAGTCGCTGTACGGTCAATGATCAACATTTCGAATTCAGTAAAAATACCATCTTCTTTATAGATCGCCATATCTGCATAATGCTGGTCAAAAAGAAAAATTGGGTATTTCTTTACTTTTGGATGTTCATCTTGTTTAAGCAAATTTAAAAAAAATTGGCGTTTTTGGACAATCATATTCGGATAGAAAAATGGTTCACGTCCTTGTACATTTAACACGATTTGACTATTCAGATGTTGATACATGTTTTTAAGTATGCCATCTATGTTTTGATCACTTAGTGCATTCTTATTCAATTGTTGTGAATATGCTTCAAGCGTGGAAATCATTAAATATTGATGATTCATAATGCGACTATGTAAGTCTTGTGTGATACTAACAAAAGATACGACTTCATGAAAAACGATGATTGGAAAACAATGTTCATTAGCTAATGCAATCACTTCTTCTGGAATTGATTGAATATAATTCCCATATTCAATACATAATCCAGCACAATTCACGTTAATAAGTGAGTTCACAAATTCTATAAAATGTGGAGTACTTTCTCTCAAACTAATTCCTGTAGTAAGAATGAGTTCATGCCCTGCTAGTAAGTTTTCTATTTGGACAATCTCTACCACATGAACCCATTTAAACATTTTATGTAATCCTCTTTCTCCTGCGATTACTTCAGCACTTTTAAAATGTGGACTTTGCATAACATCTTTCACTTGCATTGTATAAAGGTTCATTTGTAATCCCCCAATCGCTTTCATACTTATTAAGCAAAAAACTATCAATGAAATTACTATTCTTCTAAAAAAATCTTCTTTTTTCTATTTTATACTATTTTCTCGCTTTTTACGATTTGTAAAACGTTTCAATTTTTTATTTAACATTACGTCTATTTTAGATGGCTATATAAAATTGATAGACTGGAATTGAACAATAATACCAAAAACAGTAAGAGGTGAGTACAATGCAAGAACAAAATCAATTACAAAAAGGGTTAAAGAAACGGCATATGACAATGATTGCGATTGCTGGTGTGATTGGTGCAGGTCTATTTATGGGGAGTGGATCTGTTATTCACCTCGCGGGGCCTGGTGCAATTTTGTCTTATCTGTTCGCAGGTTTAATCGTTGTTTTAGTCATGCGTATGCTTGGTGAAATGGCTTCAGTTAATCCTACGAGTGGCTCTTTTGCTCACTATGCTCACCAAGCAATAGGACCGTGGGCTGGATTTATGATTGGTTGGTTGTACTGGTTTTTCTGGGTTATTGCGATTGCACTTGAAGCAACAGCTGCAGCAGCCATTATTCAATATTGGTATGATGGCATTCCACTGTGGTTAGTTAGCCTATTCTTAACTGTTGCTTTAACTGCTACTAATATTCTATCCGTAAAAGCATTTGGCGAATTTGAGTATTGGTTTTCACTCATTAAAGTTGTAAGTATTATTGTCTTTTTAGGACTTGGAGCAGCATTGATTCTCGGCATTGTACCTAATTTTGAATCAGTTGGTATGACAAACTTAGTTGGCCAAGGTGGATTTTTGCCTAATGGATTTGGTGCGGTATTAATGGGAATTGTCATAGTCATTTTCTCATTCATGGGGACAGAAATCGTGGCTATTGCTGCAGGTGAATCAGAACAACCTCACGCAGCAGTTAGGCAGGCGACAAACTCGATCACATGGCGAATTTTACTTTTCTATGTTGGTTCTATCGCAGTAGTTGTTACACTTCTCCCATGGCATTCATCTAGCATCTTAACGAGTCCTTATGTTGCAGTTCTCGATTATATTGGAATTCCTGCAGCAGCACAAATTATGAATTTTGTTGTTTTAACGGCCGTATTATCTTGTTTAAATTCGGCTCTTTATGCAACATCTCGAATGGTGTTCTCTTTGGCACAAAAAGGAGAAGCGCCGAAATCATTTTTGAAACTAAACAAACGAGGTGCTCCTGTTAATGCCATTTTAGCGGCTACCTTTTTTTCTTACATCGCCGTTATTATGAATTATGTTTCACCTGATAAAGTATTTTTGTTTTTAGTTAATTCATGTAGTGCTATTACATTGATTTTATATTTAATAATCTCAGTCTCACAACTACGGATGCGCCGTAAGATTGAGAGGGAAAACCCAGAATTATTAACTGTAAAGATGTGGCTATTCCCCTATTTAACTTATTTTACGATTTTAGCAACAACAGGTCTTTTAATCGCCATGTTTTTCATCAATTCAATGCGATCACAGATCCTGTTTACTTGTGTCATAGTATTCGCTGTGTTCATTGCGTATTTATTGACGCAACGTAAAGGCAATGTAGTATCGGAAGAAAATAATCCGATTTTTGAAAATGAAAAACTTGATGTGACTAAATCAAATTAAAAGGAAGAGGTGCATTATTTATGACAGTAGAACAAAAGGTAAAAACATTAGCTCATTTTATTAATGGTGAATGGTAGCTGGTAAAAGTGGTCGTTATGCAGAGGTTTTTAATCCATCAACAGGAGAAGTAATTGCTAAGGTGCCACTTGCATCAAAAGAAGAAGTACAAGATACGATTGAAATTGCCAAAAAAGCTTTCCCTAGCTTGGAAAAATACTTCAATTGGTAAACGCACAGAAATTGTTCACCGTTTCCGCCAATTATTAGTGGAACGTCAAGAAGAACTAATTGATATCATTTGTGAAGAAAGTGGTAAAACAAGAGAAGATGCTAAAGGTGAAATTGTCCGCGGAATTGAGTCCGTTGATATGGCAATTGCTGCACCACAAATGTTAAAAGGGGAATATTCCGTAAACGTTGGCGGTAATATTAATGCATTTTCTACAAAATCACCGCTTGGCGTTGTTGCATGTATTGCTCCATTTAACTTCCCTATTATGGTTCCGCTTGCCATTACAAGTATGGCTGTTGCAGTTGGTAATGCGGTCATCTTAAAACCATCTGAACGTGTACCAATGTCTGCACTTTTTATGAGTAAACTTTGGAAAGAAGCGGGTCTTCCAGATGGCATTTGGTCAGTAATTAATGGTGATAAAGATGCAGTCAATGAGCTATTAGAAAATGAAACAATTCAAGCGATTTCATTTGTTGGTTCTACCCCAGTTGCTGAGTATATCTACCAAACTGGTACAAAACACAATAAGCGCGTTGCTGCATTTGGTGGAGGTAAAAACTTCATGATCGTTATGCCAGATGCCAATCTTGAACAAACAGCAAATGCTTTCCTTGGTGCAGCTTATGGTGCAGCATCACAACGTTGTATGGCGATTTCTGGTGCAATCGCAGTTGGTAAAGAAACAGAGCAAAAATTCATCGCAATATTAAAAGAAAAAATCGCGAATTTAAAAGTTGGTCCATATACAGATCCTGAAGTAGATTTTGGACCAGTTATTACAAAGCAGTCAAAAGAAAATATCATCAAACATATTGACTTTGCTCTTGAAGAAGGCGCGAAATTAGAAATCGATGGTCGAAACCCTTCTATTTGTGAAACATCAAATGGATTCTATTTAGGACCAACTTTACTTTCTGATATCACTGAAGATATGACCATTTTCAAAGAAGAAGTATTTGGTCCAGCACGAATTGTTGTTGGTGCAGATACATTACAACAAGCAATTGATCTAATTAATAATCACGAACTTGGCAATGGCGTAACAATCTTCACAAATAGCGGATCAGCAGCTCGCAAATTTGAAGATGAAATTGAAGTAGGTATGGTTGGTGTGAATGTTCCTATTCCAATTCCAGTTGGCTATCATAACTTCGGTGGCTGGAAGCGCTCAAAATTTGGAGAAGGCCACATGTTCGGACCAGACCAAGCACGTTTCTTCACAAAAGCAAAAACCATCTCCGAAAGATGGCCTGAAGATACAGAAGATACAACAACATCATTTGCTTTTCCAAGTAATGATGAAGTAAAGCCGAATTAATCCTAGAATTGACTAATCGATTCAATATGAATTTTAAGAAGTGGAATTGAGCTGCTATTCCTGCATGGAAAGCGAGATAGGTGAGACCCTCGCTGAAAGCGTAGCTTATTCCACTCTTATTAATAATAATAATTATCTTGCTTTGTGAGATAACGAGATTCATAAATCAAATAAATAAAGGAGTGAAGAAATATGGTAAAAACAAACACAAACAATGAAATCCTTGAAAAAGATGAAAAATACGTATGGCATTCCATGAAGCCATACAATCCTCAAGGAACATACGTTGTTAAAGATTCATTTGGTTCAACAGTTGTCGATACAGATGGAAACCAATACATTGATGCAATGGCAGGACTTTGGTGTGTCAATGTAGGATATGGTCGCGAAGAACTAGCAAAAGCTGCATATGATCAAATGCTAAGAAACCCATACGCTCCACTTTCCCAAGGTCATTTACCTGCAGTTGAACTAGCTGAGAAAATTAATGACATGCTTGGAGGTGGCTATGTCGTATTCTTCTCAAATAGTGGTTCTGAAGCAAATGAAACAGCATTTAAAATTGCTCGACAATATCACCAACAAAAAGGCGAATCTTCAAGATACAAAATCATTTCTCGATATCGCGCCTATCACGGCAACTCATTTGGGGCATTAGCTGCAACTGGTCAAGCAGAACGCAAATATAAATACGAGCCTCTTGCGCCTGGCTTTATTCATGTTGCCCCACCGGATTCATATCGTAACCCTGAAGATTCATCACTTCCACCTGAACAGTTGGCAAGTGTGCAGGCTGTAGATCAAACAATGACATGGGAATTTAGTGACACAATTGCAGCGATGATTTTAGAACCAATCATCACTGGTGGCGGTGTCATTATGCCACCAGAAAACTACCTAAAAGGGATTCAAGAAGTATGTAAAAAACATGGTGCCTTAATGATTGTAGATGAAGTAATTTGTGGCTTTGGTCGAACAGGTAAACCATTTGGATTTATGAACTATGGTGTTCAACCTGATATTGTTACGATGGCAAAAGGCATTACTAGTGCATACCTTCCTCTTTCTGCAACAGCTGTAAAGCGTGAAATTTTTGAAGCTTTCACAGGGACTGAAGCGTATGATTATTTCCGTCATGTCAATACATTCGGTGGTTCACCTGTTGCTTGTGCCGTTGCATTAAAGAATATCGAAATCTTCGAACGTGAAGAATTATTTGAACGCTCTGCCACTAATAGGAGCAGAAATTCTCTCTACTCTTCATGAGAAGCTTGATCAACACCCGAATGTTGGAAATATTCGTGGAAAAGGATTATTAATCGGTATTGAACTTGTTGCTGATAAAACAACAAAACAACCTCTTGCAATCGAAAAAGTGAATGCCATCATCGCAGATTGCAAAAAGAATGGTGTGCTGATTGGCAAAAATGGAGCAACAGTAGCTGGTTTTAACAATGTATTAACACTTTCACCTCCATTAAATATTTCTCAAGAAGATATTGATTGTGTGTTAAATACCTTGGTGAACAGTATTCAAAAAGTTGATACTCTATAGTACAACTATTTAATATTGAGTTTCTTCCTATTAATATGGTCTCTATTTATCAAAATCCCTTTCAACTTATTAGAATTGAAAGGGATTTTTTATATTCTATAAAAAGCCCCAGTGAATGTTAGATGGCGTCTAACATTCACTGGGCAGTTCAATATGGATGCTTTTTAATTGTTAAATCACTAATAGCATTGGATTTTCTAGGTAGTATACAACATCTGCTAAGAAATCTGCTGCTTCACTACCATCAATGATTTGATGATCGAATGTCAAGCTTAGTGGCATTTTTTGTTCGAAATAAGGTTTGTCATTCTCGTCTAGATTTAGTTCTTTTACTAAAGAACCTAATCCTAAAATACCTGTTTCTGGTGTATTTAAAATCGGTGTAAAGTATTCTACACCACTTGTACCCAGATTTGTAATCGTGAATGTTGAACCTGCTAAGTAAGATCCGAGTTCACCATTTCGAGCTTTTTCAGTAACTGTTGCCATTTCTTCTGCAATTGCAGATAATGAAAGTTTCTCTACATTTTGAACAACAGGTACAACTAAGCCATTTCGAATTGAAGTAGCAATTCCTAAATGAACTTCATCATGTTCTATATAAGAACCATTAGAATACGTCGAATTCATTTGAGGATTTTTCTTCAATGCTAATGCTACTGCACGCGCAACAAATACAGTATACGTAATTGGAATTTGAACGTTTGCTTGCTCTAATTTTTCCTTTAATTGTTTTCTTAATTTGATCAATTCATCTAAAGACGCTTTTCGATGTAATGTTAATTGGGCAGTAGACGCGATACTTTTATGCATACGCCCAGCAATAATTTTTCGCATGCCGGCTAATCCTTCTCCAGTATTGAAACCTGCTGATTCAAATTTTTCTACTGGTTTTACTTCAGGAGTAGAAGCCACTTCTACTTCGATTGTATCATCTAAACCTTGATCTAATACGCGATCAATATCGCGCTTTGTAATTCGACCATTCCCACCAGTACCGCGCACAAATTTTAAATCAATACCATACTCTTTTGCCAGTCTTTTTGCTAAAGGCGATACAAATATTCGTTCTCCTCCAACACTATTAATGGCACTTTGAGCAGGCACTACATGTTTTATTACTTCAATCTTAGAATCTTCAATTGATGCTTCTGCAGTAATTTCTTGTTCAATCGTGTTTTTAGCTTTTTCATTAGCTGTTTCACCAATTAAACCTATCACACCTTTTACAGGTATATCTTCATCAACTTGTGCGATAATTTTGGAAAGGTAACCATCCGCTTCCGCTTCAACTTCCATCGTTAGCTTTTCAGAAGCAATTAGGCAGATGGCTTCGCCTTTTTTCACAGGATCGCCTTCTTTTTTATACCATTCCTGTACTGTACCTTCTGTCATTGTTAGGCCTAATTTAGGCATTAAAACTTCTGTTGCCATGATGGTCCCCTCCTATTTTACTTTTTTTAAATCAAAGATTAATTCTTCTGCAACTTTTAACACTTTTTCAGCATTTGGTAGATATAGTTGTTCTAGATTTGAAGCAAATGGTACTGGACAGTTTGGCGCACAAACCGTTTTGATTGGACCATCAAGATAATCAAATGCACGATCGCCGATTATTGATGCAATATCTGTTGCTGTGTTATTATGTGGATTTGCTTCATCAATTACAATTAAGCGGCCCGTTTTCTTCACAGATTCAAGCACAGTTTCTTGATCCCATGGTGCAACTGTTAGAAGGTCAATTACCTCTACTTCTACGCCTTCTTCAGCTAACTTTTCAGCTACTTCCAATCCGACATAAAGCATTTTACCAATTGTCACAATCGTTAAATCTTGACCTTCTCGTTCGATATGTGCTTTTCCTATTTCCACTTTGTAATATTCTTCAGGTACTTCACCTTTAATACCATAAAGTGTTTTATCTTCCGAATAGATGACAATATTATTTTCTTCAATTGCAGAAAGTAATAAGCCTTTCGCATTATAAGGATTAGATGGTACGACTACTTTAACTCCTGGGATTGCACCAAACATTCCATACAATGATTGAGAGTGTTGGGCTGCTGCACTTGCACCTGCACCATGCGTAGTTCTGATTGTTAGTGGGATTTCAGCTTTACCACCGAACATATAGCGCATTTTAGATCCTTGACATAAAATCATATCTAAACAGAAACCGATAAAGTCATTGAACATCAATTCAGCAATTGGACGTAATCCTGTAGCAGCAGCACCAACTGCAGCACCAATGTAACCATTTTCCGAAATCGGCGTATCAATTACTCGTTCACGACCAAATTGTTGGACAAGGCCTTTCGTAACACCGAATACGCCACCCCATGCGTCCTCATTTTCAAAACCATCAACATTTGCTCCACCAGCGATATCTTCACCCATTAAAATAACTTTATCGTCATTTGTCATCGCTGTTGCCATTGCTTCGTTAATCGCTTGCATCAATGTGATATTTCTTGTCATGATTTGTACACTCCCTTTTATTATTTAGTCAGCGAATACGTCTGTTAGTAATGATTCAGGTTTTGGAACAGGACTATTTTGAGCAAATTCTACTGCATCTTCAATTGTTTTAACGGATTTCTTTTCAATTGCCGCTGCTTGTTTTTTAGAGAATAAACTATTTTCAATAGCAATTTCTTTAAACAATTCTAGTGGATCACGGTCTACTGGATGTAATTTCTTTTCATCCTTCGTTTTATATTTTTGTTCATCGCCTTCAAAGTGACCATAATTACGATACGTTACACATTCAACAATTGATGGACCTCCGCCATTACGTGCGCGGTCAATTGCTTCTTTTGAAGCTGCATAGACAGCAGTTAAATCATTGCCATCAACTCGAATTCCAGGAATATTATAGGCTTGAGCGCGGTCAGCGATTGTTTTGGAAGCGCTTGAATAACGAATCGGAGTAGCTTCAGCAAAACCGTTATTTTCGCAAACGAAAACAACTGGAAGATTCATAGATGCTGCCATATTGATGCCTTCGTGGAAAGTACCTTCGTTTGACGCACCATCACCAAAGAAGCAAACTGCAACACTTTGATTCTTAAGTGTTTTACTAGTAAGTGCAGCACCTACTGCGATTGGGAAGCCTCCTCCAACGATTCCGTTTGCTCCAAGCATACCTTTGTCTACATCCGCGATATGCATTGAGCCGCCTTTACCTTTGCAAAGGCCATCTTCACGACCATAGATTTCTGCCATCATACCATTGATATCGCATCCTTTTGCGATACAGTGACCATGACCACGGTGAGTTGAAGTGATGTAATCAGCATCTGTTAAGTTTGCGCAAACGCCTGTTGCAACTGCTTCTTCACCTGCATATAAATGTACGAAACCAGGGATTTGTCCAGCTGAGAAAAGTTTATGCAAAGTATTTTCAAAGTTTCTGATGTTGTGCATTGTTTCATACGCCCATAAAGCCTTTTCTTCTGTTAACTGTACTTCTTGTAATGCTTTGTTTGTTGTCATCCTGAATTCCTCCTTTTATTGTTTCAATCTATGCATGAATCGCTGAGCCCAATAAAGCATCTGCGGTTTCACCAATTTGTTCAGAAATACTTGGATGTGGGAAAACGACATTAGACAACTCATAAATTGTGCCTTCAGCTCCATATAAAGCTAGAATTGAGTTCATCATTTCCGTCGCGCCTTCTCCCACGACTACTGCTCCAAGTATTTCTCCGAATTCTTGATCTGCAATAATTTTAATAAAGCCGTCTGTGTTCCCTTCTGCCATCGCTTTCCCATTTGTAGCTAAAGGAAGTTTTTTTACTTTAACATGCTTGTAACCAGCTTGAATTGCTTGTTTTTCTGAATAACCAAAAGACGCAATTTCAGGGATGGTATATACACATCGCGGAATACTTTGCGTTTTTAAGACAGTAGCCTGTCCACTATGAATATATTCGACAGCATGAATTCCTTCTGCTGATGCTGCATGTGCTAATTGGTAGCCCCCAATTAAATCGCCAATTGCGAAAACATGGTTTTGTGATGTTTCAAAATTTTGATTTACTTTGACAAATTTGCCATCCATTTTTAAATTTAATACTTCTGCAATCTCGGCATTCGGTTGTCTACCTGTTGCCACAAGGAGATTTGTGAAGTTAATGGTTTCATTGTTCAGTACTACTTCATTTTTACGAACGGATTTAATCTCCGCATTTGTTTTATATTTGATACCTATTTTATCCATTTTCGCTTTAATGATTTGTCTTGCATCTTCATCTTCTGTTAGTAAAATATCATTTGCCACTTCAAGAATGGTGACATCAGTTCCTAATGGAGCTAGGCTAAATGCTAACTCAACAGCAATTACGCCTCCACCAATAATGACTAATTTTTTGGGTTGTTCCTCTATATCAAAAAATGTATCGGTCGTTTCATAATCTATCGTTTTTAATCCTTCAATCGGTGGAACAAATGGTCTACTACCCGTTGCGAGAATAATATCTTTAGAATAAAAACTTTTTCCCTCAATATATACTGTATTTCTGTGATCGACCGTTGCTTCTCCCGAAAAAAGAGTGATGGCATTCTTTTTAATCAATCCTTGTACACCTTGAACAAGGCTGTTTACTACTTGATCTTTTCTTTTTTTCAATTTTCCAAAATTAATAGAGTTAATATTCGCATCGATTCCCCAAGTCTTTGCTTTTTGAATATCGATTGCTAGATGGCTATGTTTTAACATTACTTTCGATGGAATACAGCCAACATTTAAACATGTGCCTCCTACTTTTTTTCTTTCGATTAGTGCAACAGACAGACCTAATTTGGCTGCATGAATAGCTGCAACATAACCTCCAGGACCGGCACCAATGATAGTAAGATCAAAATTTTTCACTTTTGCATCGCCTCATCTCATTTGATGTTATTTCTTTTTAAATCAAACATCTGCTGAATTTTTTAGCAATTTACATACTTAATCGACAATTAAATAGCAAAACTTATGAATTTCTTACCAAAAATATAGTATCATATTTTCTGAACATTTTGAAATTAAAACTATCCAGTTTATTTTAAATTTATGTAAAATATATAATATAGTTAACTATATTTACATATTTTCATTTTTCATTTTAAAATGGTGTTTTCTGTAAAATATATTAAAGGAGTGGATACCTTTGCGGTTAAAGGGAAAAGTAGAAATTGATGAGATGAATGGAGTTCATAGTATGATGGGCATTGTGTCACTTTGCAATGTGAAATTAAATATCTATTGTTATATAGTGGATGGTGTAATGATTGATACTGGAGCGAAAAGTTTACAAAAAGAATTTGAACCTTTTTTTCAAAAAGAGGATTTTGAACAAGTTTGGATTACGCATAATCATGAGGATCATACGGGTGGTGCAGCATCTATACAGCGCAATCATAACATCCCTATTTATATCCATAAAATGTCTGTCGAAGATACAAAAGCCATAGCAAACTATCCATTGTATCGTCAGCAATTTTGGGGAATACGTGAAAGCTTTCAGTCATTGCCCTTTTCTACTACAATGAATTCGCGTAATGCAACTTGGGATATAATTGAGACACCGGGGCATTCAAAGGATCATCTAGCTTTTTTAAATCGTCAAACTGGCCAACTGTTCACAGGTGATTTATATGTTAATCCTAAAACGAAAGTCATTATGCAAGATGAAAGTATCTCTACCATAATTGAATCGTTAGGAAAAGTTTTAACATATGAATTTGAAGATGTATTTTGTCAACACGCTGGATATGTAAAAAATGGGCGAGAAATGCTTTTACAAAAGAAAGAGTACCTTGAAGAATTACAAGATGAAGTGCTAAAGTTTCATCGTAAGGGGTATAAAGATTTAGAAATCCAACAACAGCTTTTTCCTAAAAATTATCCTATTATTTCGCTTTCGTTAGGCGAGTGGGATTCACTTCATATTATTAGATCTGTCATTAAGGAAACAAATAATAAACCGTAGATTTATAGACGGGCGGTGGCAAGCCACTTTTCTCACTACGTTTGTCGCCGCCCTTTTTATAGGAAACATTTTATTTTAAAATAAACTATTTTACTTCAAATAACTTTTTATATTCTTCATACTTTGATTTCCAAAGTCCTTCAGAGACTGCTTCTTCATTCTTTTCTGCAATTCGACGAATCTTTTCAATACACACATACCAACCTGCTAAATCCATGAAAGTATGATCTATAATTTCATTTAAAGCTTCATAGAATACGAGTTCTGTTTCATTCTCTTTTGCTATTAACTCAAAAAACACTTCATTTTTATCCCATTCAAATGCCATAAGTTGCTTGTTTACTTTTTGTAGGATCTGTAATTTCAATTCCATATTTCCATCAAACCAGCGGTAGTACCCAAGTTCTCCCTCTTCGTGATAACTCATTTCAGGGAACCATTTCTTCACTTCATCATTATTAGTTAAAATGGTCCAAATTTGTTCAGTTGTGGCTTTAATTGTTTGTTTGATTTCAAATTTTAATGTTTCCATTTTTGATTCCTCCATTTTATTCGTTATCTCCATTCTATTGTATTTATTTTACAGGAAGAAAGCAAAATTCAAGCATAGAAAAGGTGTAATGCAAGTTACTGCATTACACCTAATATGTTTTTACTTTTCGATTACGCCACATGCAATTCTTTCACCGGAATTACCACTTGGATCTGTTTTATAATCGTCCGCATCAGCGTGGATGATAAAGGCACTTCCGTCAGAATCAAACAGTGAATTTTCTACACCTGTTTTTAACGTAAAATCTTTGGATGTAAACTCAACGTTTACAGTGCCATCGCTTTCCACTTGAATATTCGGTAAGTCTCCTAAATGATATCCTTTTGGATTTTCATACCCATGTTGTTTGTGAGTTGGATTGAAATGGGAACCCGCCGTTTCAAATTTTGGTTTTTCACAAACTCCCTTTTCATGAATATGAATTCCGTGTTCTCCAGGTGGAAGATTTTTTAATTGCAAATCGATTTTCACACCTTCATTGGTTTCAGTAAGATTTGCAGTTCCAATGTCATTTCCTTCTGAATTAACAAATTTTGCAGTAGCAGTGGCTGTAGCTGTTTCTTGTGTATTTTTTGTTGAATTTTCATTTGCATTTTCCGTAGTTCCAGCAGTAGTAGTAGTTGCATGATCTGATGAATCATCTGTAGTACTATGTTCCGTTGTAGTTTCTGATGAACTATCAGTTGTAGTACTATCTACAGCATCATCTGAAGTAGATGAATCTGCATTTTCGGTTACAGTTGTCGGCGTTTTTTCACCACTTACTGGTTGCATTGCATCTTTATTTTTAAATGAACAACCTGCAGTTAAACAAACAACAGCTAAAATAAGTAAATATTTTTTCAATTTTACACACTCCTTTTTATCAGAATGTACAAAATCAAAAAATTTTAATCCGAAAAAAGGAAAATTATATGAATCAAATAATCAACCCTGATCAACCCGTTGTCACGATATTATGAATATTGATGTTCCCTTGTTGCATATTTAATAAGATTGGCGCTATTTTTTCATTATTAGCTTTATCGCGTTCGATTATTAGGTTACACTTTCACTATACAAAAATTTGGAGGAGTGGAATTTAATGAAAATTACATCGTTTATAGGCAGCACAAGGCCGAATGGAAATACTGAAATTTTAACGGACATCGTGATGAAAGATATTGAGCACACAAAAATTTATCTAAAAGATTTGAATATAAAACCTATACACGATTTACGTCATGATGTGAATGGCTTCCAACCTGTTGAAGATGATTACGATCAAATTATTCAAGCACTTATCGAAAGTGATCTCCTAGTCTTTTCAACACCAGTTTATTGGTATACGATGTCTGGCTTAATGAAAAACATGATTGATCGAATTAGCCAAGCAATCAGAGATGAACGCTACCCTAATTTCAGAGAACAATTAAAAACAAAAAGCGCAATTGTTGTAACAGTCGGTGGTGATGACCCTTATATGAAAGCTCTCCCTCTTTTACAAACATTCAAGTATACACTTGATTTCTTGCATATGAAATTTCCTGCTTATATCATAGGAGAAGGCCATAGACCAGGAGATATATCACATGACAAACAGGCTGTAGCTCAAGCCAAACTATTGAACGAAAGACTAAAATCAGCAACCAGTGTTGATGTGCTATAAGTCTTTTTAGTTTGAGATCTCTATTCAATAGCGAATAATAATTCTCATCATAGAAAAATTTAAAGCCACTGAAAAAGTAAGAACAGAAGAATATTTTTGACTGGCAGTTATTCATGTAAATTAGTACTCCAAACATTGTTGAAGTGGAATCGTCTAAGACTCCTCTGAGAAAGCTCACCGCTCGCCCGAGGAAAGCGAAGTCTATTCCACTTCCGCCATTTTATATTTTAATTGTAGTTTTATTAAGGGTTCGTCTTTTGTTTTACTGATTGTAAAGTGATTTTTGCTTTACGTTTTCTTATCATCAATGAAAGTGGAATTGTTAAGATCAAAATTAGTAACGCAACCAGAAACGTATCATTTGTTGCGAGTAAAAAAGCTGTTTGTTTTATGGTTTTAGTTCCATATTCCGTTCAAATCCGCAAGATGGATTTGAGTTCGAACCGCAAGAATACTACTGAAAATGGCGATAGATAATGCAGCTACTGCCTGACGAAGCCAGTTTGATATAGAAGTTGCATGACCTATTTTGTCAGTTGGAATATCACTCATTGAGATGTTCGTTAGAGGTGATGTTGCAAGTCCTACACCCATATATCGTACAATCATAATCCCAATAATATAGGCAATTGATGAATCCATTTTCAATTGACTAAATGCCCATGTTGCTACACACAAAAGTATGGAACCACCAAGGACAAACCACGAAGGATTCAATTTATCATTTAGTTTTCCTGTTAGCATTGTGACAACGATCATAATAATTGCCCCAGGAAACATCACAAATCCACTCATAAAAGATGTTGCCCCTTGTGCTTCTTCCATAAATAATGGAAGCAAATAAACACTTGAGTACAACCCAATTGAAATCAAGCAGTTTAATATTGTTCCAATCGCAAATTTTGGGTATTTTAATACACTTAAATCTAATAATGGCTCATTCGCCGTTAATTCTCTCCATACGAAAAGAATAATACTTACTAAACCTAAAATGAATAAGGCTAATGCTGGAATTGATAGCCATCCAAGTTCAGGTCCTTTCGTAAAATACATTAAGATCGATACATTCCCGATGATCACGGTTATAAGCCCTACTAAATCAAGTGATACAGAATTTTTCTTTGTACTAGAAGGAATAAATAAGATGGCGCATAGTGTGGCAATAATGCCAATTGGTACACAAGAGAAAAATAATGTCTTCCATCCAAATGAATTCGTTAATAATCCTCCCACTGTGGGCCCTATAGCTGGGGCAACCATAATGGATATGGTCCATAAACTAATTGCCATTGCTTGTTTTTCCTTGTTAACAGATTGATAAATGATGGTCATAGTTGAAATTTGAATCAATCCTGAACAGATTCCCTGTAAGATTCTAAATATGATTAATGAATCCAATATTCCATGCAAATCCACACAATGCTGAAGACACGGTTAAACCAATAAGTGCAACTACATATAACTGCTTATAACCAATTTTATTGCCCAAAAATCCAACCACAGGGGCGATCGTTCCAATCGTCAGCATAAATCCGGTCACAATCCATTGTACGGAATTTAAATTTGTATGAAAATATTTCATAATGGACGGTATGGCAACATTCACAGTACCTGAATTAATTAATGCTAAAAAATTACCCAAAAATATGGCGAGTATAATATAAACATATGAGTCTTTTTCTTTCTTGATCTGCTCCAATATGACATCTCCTCAATTTTATACATATATATTTCAGTATGAATATAATTTTTTTTAATGTAAAATAACGATTTTTAATGTTAATATAAGTATTAATTATATTTAGAGGAGCCTTATTATGAATTTAGAACAGATGGAGTATATCAAAGAAATCATTCACACAAAGTCCATCTCGATTGCAGCACAAAATCTGCATGTTTCCCAATCTGCCATCAGTCAGTCCATTTCTATACTTGAAAAAGAATTAAACATTAGGATCTTTAAACGTTCCAGATTTGGCACTTTCCCCACAGAAGAAGGAAAAGCAGTTATTCATCATGCGTTGAAAATTGTTGAAAGTATCGAAAAAATTCGGGAAGATGCGCAATTGATTTCTACTTCACTTAAAGGAGAACTAAAAATTGCAGCTATACCTAGTTTAATGAACTTTTTACCCAAAATCCTTTCGCTATTTAAAAAGGATTTTCCTCAAATTAAAGTGACAGTCATTGAAATGGAAAGTGTTAAAATTTTAGAAAACATTAAACATCATAGTCTTGACATTGGGTTTACATCATTAAAAACAGTACTAAAGGAAAATTTACCTAATTATTTAATTTTTAAAAAATTAGAATACAATGCAGATTTTAAAGTAATTGTTCCAAAAGATTCACCACTTACTTTTAAGCCGTATGTAACAATTCAAGACTTATATGAATATCCAATTGTTTTATATACAAGTCAATTTTGGGAGGAATTAATTTATTCTTTAACAAAAGATAATGAGAAGATTAATGTGCTCTTTCATACTTCTAACTCTGAAGTCATTAAAAAAACGATTGCTGAAGGGTTAGCAATAAGTGTCTTATCAAGCTACCTTTTAATCGATGACCCCTATGTTGAAACAGGAAGAATTGTACCACTAACTTTTGAAGATAACATTTATGTTCGTGATTTATTGTTTGGTACAATTGTTTCAGAGAAAAATCCTCATTATGGCCTTATTAAAAAATTTCTCACGTATATTCATTTAGCTGAAAATTTATCTTAAAAAGAAAAATTGCTCTTCACAAAAAGATGGAAGAGCAATTTTTTCTAATTATTCAACATAATATTATACTGAATCAGACAGTACCATTTTCTCTTTACTTAACTAAGTATTTAGATAACTAATTTGCATTGATTCGGTTAAATCATCTTTAACAACGCGTCTTCACCAATCATTCCCTTTTTAATGCCTAATTTTTCCGCTTCATACGTAATTGATTCAAGTGGTGCATATAATAAATCTTCAATCGTCTTTACCCCAACAGCTCGACCTGCAACGATTTTTCTGTCAGCTAATCTGTTATTTAATAGCCCTACATCAAGTGCACCACACATGATATACCCTTTGTCATTTGAAATCGTTAGTAACGTTGTTTTTGGTAAAAAAACAGATACAGCTGTAAACGAATGCCCATGGATAATTAATGTCTCAGTTGAAACCATTCTTTTTCCCTCCTCCATATATACATATGGGATGAAAGAATAAGTGGTTACAATTCGAGCGGATCCCGGCATACACAATTCACTAGACTCGTCCTGGATATAGAGCATTTCACAGCTCTGAATCCACTTTTTATCAGAATGCACTTGTCATGAGTACCTTTTATTCCTTAATATAGAAAAAAATGATGATTAGGAGGTTTTATCATGAGCAATATTGGCAATATACTACATACTTTACCTACTACAGCAGTTTCAGATGCCCTTTTGGGAACTACGAATTTAAATGCTGCGATCAAGCCATTAAATGATGACGATTATATCGCTGGACGTGCAGTGACTGTACGTTTACCAATTGGCGAAAATGGGGCATTACTTGAAGCAATTCGTGTTGCAAAACCTGGAGATATTTTAGTAGTTGATGCTAAAGGCGATACAAACCGTGCAGTTGCTGGAGATTTTGTGGTCTCCTTGATGAAAGGGATGGATATTCAGGGCCTTGTTGTGGATGGGGTTATTCGTGATATTCAGGCAATCAGGGAGTTAGATTTCCCTGTTTTCTGTAAAGGGACGACTGTAGCTGCTGGCAATAAGTTCGGTGGCGGTGAAGTACAAGTACCCATTGCAGTAGGAGGCATCAGTGTCCAACCCGGGGATTTCATCATCGGCGATGCAGATGGTGTTGTTGTCATCTCACAAGGTCAAGAACAAGAAGTTGCACAAAAAGCTTTAGATAAGTTAAAAAAAGATGAAGCACGTGAAAAGTCGATTGGCGGAAAACAAGACATTATCGACTATTTAGATCGGGCACTTAACAAAAAAACTGTATAGACCTTAATGATCAAAATCTATCATAAAAGCCCATTTTCATTTTAATGGGCTTTTATTAGTTCATTTCAATTTTAAAGCATTTTCTTTAGACGTTTTTATTTCCACTGTTAGCGTTCTATCACCATAAATCGTATGGATCAAGAATGGCACACCACTTGTATTTTGAAATCTGAAATCAAGCATTCCATACGATACCGTAGCATCTCTGCCCTCTGGTACATAGCCTACATGGAGCGAATGGTGATTTCTTTCAATATATTTTACGGGTAATTGGTCAATCGCATTAAATAGAGTGGAGGAAGTTTGACAAACACCGCCACCTATTCCCATAACTAACTTTTTGTTCACGATTTCTGGCGCTTGTTGGTATCCATTTTCTCGATTTCTTGGACCCACCATTGTATTGAAAGAAAAATAATCCCCTTTCCCAACGATGACATGATTTAAAGCATTAGCAGATAATTCGATATTTTTATTTCGATTCGTATCTGTACGATTGAACTTTGTCGTATACGTTGCAACTGTCACTTCGTTTAGTAGAGGTACCTCATTGATATCATATTTACTTTCGGTCACATATAATGGCAATTCTACCCTTTCGCCAGTTGTGGATGCTTTTAAAATTCTTTCAACTAATTCAGATTCTTTTAATATTACCATTGGATTGCCTTTTACGATGTGGCCATTTTCATCTAGGTGATCTAGCTTCATTCTTTGATCATAACCTATTTTATTACCATCCCCTCTTGCTAACAATTTTGCAAGTTCCTTTATTTTTCCAATATACTCTTCACGATTCGTCTCAAAGCCGAGTTCTTTTGGTGAAATTGTTTGAATAATTTCCGATGTATTCGGATCCATAATTTGAACAACTTCTGGCTTTACTTTCTCTTTAACTTCTTTCTTATTTTCTTCAATTGTTTGTTTCGTATTTTCAGTTGTAAATTTTGTACAACCGAATAACCCAATTGTACACAGTAAGAATAAAGTGACTACACATTTTTTCAACACATCTAACCCCTACCTCTAATGAAATGCAAAAAGGGACAATACATTTTCCTGTCATTTTATTCAAACGAGATTAAATGTGTGTAGTTGAATTTATATGTTTTATTCCTATGTGAAAAGGAAAGAGATATTATATCCCATTACATTTGGAGGTTTATGTTCATGAATAAAAAAGACGAACAATTAAAAAAACATACGATTAATAATGAAGATCAAGCTGGATTAACGACAAACCAAGGTTTGAAAATGTCAGAGGATGAGTTTTCTTTAAAAGCTGGTCTAAGAGGACCTACTTTAATGGAGGATTTTCACTTCCGAGAAAAAATGACGCATTTTGACCATGAGCGCATTCCTGAACGAATTGTCCATGCTCGTGGTGTTGGAGCGCATGGGGAGTTTCAACTCTATGAATCTTTAGCAGAATATACCAAGGCAGACTTTTTAAACGATACTTCGAAAAAAACACCAGTATTTGTTCGTATCTCAACTGTACAAGGATCAAGAGGTTCTAGTGATCTTGTTCGCGATGTCCGTGGATTTGCGACCAAGTTTTATACAGATGAAGGAAATTTCGATTTAGTTGGTAATAACATGCCGGTTTTCTTTATCCAAGATGCCATTAAATTCCCTGATTTTGTACATGCTGTCAAACCTGAACCAGACACAGAAATTCCACAAGGAGCCAGTGCTCATGATACCTTTTGGGACTTTATCGGCCAAAACCCTGAATCCGCCCATATGGTGATGTGGTTGATGAGTGACCGTGCAATACCTCGTAGTTTACGCATGATGGAAGGATTTGGTGTACATACCTTCCGATTAATTAATGCAGAAGGAAAAGCTCATTTCGTTAAATTCCATTGGAAACCGTTATTAGGAGTTCACTCCATGGTTTGGGATGAAACACAAAAACTTTCTGGGAAGAATCCAGACTTTAACCGTCAAGATTTATATGATGCGATTAATAAAGGAAATTTTCCAGAATGGGAGTTAGGACTGCAAATTATCCCAGAAGAAGATGAGTTCAAATTTGATTTTGACATATTAGATCCAACCAAACTCTGGCCAGAAGAAGATGTGCCTGTAAAACTGGTTGGTAAAATGACTTTAAACCGCAATGTTGACAATTTCTTCGCAGAAACGGAGCAAGTTGCATTTCACCCTGGTCATATCGTTCCTGGGATTGATTTTTCAAATGATCCACTGCTGCAAGGACGATTATTCTCCTATACGGATACACAGCTTTTACGTTTAGGTGGCCCTAATTTCCACCAAATTCCGATCAATCAACCTGTTTGTCCTTTTAGCAATAATCAGCGTGATGGTATGCATCAAATGGTTATTCATAAAGGTAAGACAAGCTACCATAAAAATGCATTAAATGCTAACCAACCATCCCCTGTACCAGTCCAAAATGGTGGTTTTGAACATTACCAAGAGAAAGTTGAAGGTCGAAAAATAAGAGGCCGAAGTGAAAGTTTCCTAGATTTTTATTCACAAGCAAAATTATTTTACAATTCTCAATCGGAAGCAGAAAAAGAGCATATAAAAAATGCATTCAGCTTTGAACTGGGTAAATGTAAATCAGAAATGGTTAGAGCTAATGTAATCTCACTTTTAAACCATATTGACCGTGAGCTTACTGAAGAAGTTGCAGAGAATATTGGTGTAACCGTTCCAAAGGAAAATTATGAAGTACAATCTACAAAAAAATCACCGGCACTTAGTATGGAAAATACCATCTTCAAACCTGATACGAAAAAAGTGGCTATCTTATTAAACGGTGAACCGAAAAGATCAAGCTCAATTAAAAGAATGGATCATGGCTTTATTAGAAAATAAGGTTGATTATGAAATCGTTGACAAAAAAATTCATGATTTAAGTGGCGGAGAAAAAGTAATGCAAACATATGCTACTGCAGATTCAACCTTGTATGACGCAGTTTTATTAGTCAGTAATCAATCACCACTTCCAGAACCTATAATCGAATTCATTGAAAACACATACAAGCATTACAAACCATTAGCTTTTGCACTAACTGATGATCACTCTATCGATTCCCGAATAGTCAAATTAGAAGAGCCTGGTGTTTACGATTTAGGAAATGATAGAATTCAATCATTCATAGATGGTATTGCGAAAGGACGTTTCTGGGAACGCTAAGTATAACTTCTCAACAGAACATATAGGTACCCATCTGTTTAAAACTTACAGATGGGTTTTTTTATCTTCAGAAAGTCAATATAGTAGTCCTAAAATACCATAAAAAATTCCATACTTCGAGACCATTTTATTGCTTAAATTTTTTAAATTAAGTAAAATAACCTATTAAGGAGAGATTAATATGCTCAAAAGTGAAATAGGAACAATAATCATACGCGTAATTGTTGGAATAACATTTTTTACACATGGATTCACTAAGTTCCAAAGTGGTATCAGTAACATCGTCGACAACTTTGGACATCTTGGACTTCTTGTTTTTTTAGCATACATAATTGCACTTATTAAATTAATCGGCGGAGTCGCATTAATTCTTGGTATTGGAACTCGAATCATAGCGGGAATTTTTGCAGTTATTATGCTTGGCACCATTTTCGCTTTTAAACTATCTGACGGTTTTCTTGGCAATATCCAATTAGCTGGGTATGAATTTGAATTAGTAATGTTTGCTATGTCTACTTATCTCGTACTCGCAAATCCTACTAAGTATTCTTTAATTCATTCGGTTTATCATAAACAATAAATATATAAACCAATTAAAGTGACATAAAAAATATTAAAGAAAATTTATTACATGGGACGGGATTGCATATGAAATTTAGGCATAGTATTGGTTGGAAATTTTTAATTGTACAGATTGTAACGATTAGCCTCTTTGCTATTTCTGCTATTGTTGTTGGTAGAGGATTAGAACAGATCAATGAAAATCTTCAAACTCAAGAGAAAATTGAATTGACTGCACAAGAGATATCCGAAGCAACTAACCTATTTCAGAGTAAAGAAATCATTGTAAATGACATTTTGAATAGTAATGATGAGCAATCTTTTCAACAATTTCAAATAGTTTCAAAACAATTTATTTCAAAAATGGAAAAAATAAATTCTACTCTAAGTACAAAAAGACAAAACCAAGTAATAAAAGAAATACTTAAAAAGGATGAAACTTATAACGAACAATTCATTGAAGAAATTGTTCCTAATCTTACGAAATCTCATGTAGCAAAGCAGTCATCCTTTTTCACCTTAAGAAATGATATCTTATCATTATTACATAATCTATCTATGATAGAAAAAGAAAATACAAACAATTCAATCCTTCAGTCGTATAGTTTGTTGAAGGGAAATATTCTTATTTTGATATTTTCAATTATTATTTCCTCTATTGCTGGACTTACATTAGTATTGATGGTAAGTCAAAACATTCGACAAAACTTAAAAAAAGTTTTGAAAATGGCTCATCATATTACAAATAAAGATCTCCAAATCGAAGATATTGATTTCTATGAGTTAGATGAGACTGGTTATCTTAGTAAGTCAATGAATAGTATGAAAGCAACGCTTCAGAAGATGATTGAGCAAATTAAAAACACATCTAATATCATTACAAAAGAAAGCCAAAAACTTTCAAAAAATACGTATTTCGTAGGTAATGGTAGTAAAGAAATTTTAGCTACAACGCAAGAATTGTCCGGCACCACAGAAAAACAATCTATCATATCATCTGATTTGGTTGATGAAATGGTAAAATTTTTTAAAGAAATAGAAACTGTTGTACATGAAAAAGAGTCTTCAATGAGTCTTTCAAAGAAAATGCTTTCTATGACATCAGAAGGTACTAGTTTTATGAAAAACTCAATTGAAAAAATGGATTATATCGATGAAAGTATAGAAAAAACTTTAGAGGTCGTAAAAGGATTAGATGAAAAATCCACAAAGATTACTATGCTAGTAAATGTGATCAAAGAAATTGCTGCTCAAACAAACCTTTTAGCTTTAAATGCTTCAATTGAAGCTGCAAGAGCTGGGGAAAATGGTAAAGGCTTTTCTGTTGTTGCCAATGAAGTTCGAAAACTATCTGAACTTGTCAATGCTTCGATAGGGAATATTACTCAAATTGTAGATGAAATTCAATTCGAATCTAGAAATGCTTTCACTTCATTAGAATCAGGATATGAAATTGTGAAAGAGGGCAAAAACCTAGTAAACGGAACTGGGGAAACATTCTCTAAATTAAAAGAAGAAATTCATCAAATTACAGTTAAAATCGAAAACATCTCTTATTCTATGGACGATATTATGAATCAATCTCAAAAAATTAACCAATTTTTAAATAACTCGAGGTCACATGCTGAAAAATCTGCTTTAGGGGTAGCTCAAGTGTCTTCTACCACTGAACAATTTAATGCTTCTATGGAAGAAGTAGAAAAAAGTGCAGATTTCTTAAATCAAGAAGCGAAAATACTCGATTCTCTATTAATCCAATTTAAAGCATAATCACGTTTTTGGAGGTTTCATTACGAATGAAGAATAAACAAGAATGGGGTCTACTGATTCTAAGAATCGTTTTAGGCTTGAGTTTTTCAATACATGGATTTGATAAATTAAATGGTGGGATTGAATCGATTGCTACCTGGTTTTCAAGTTTGGGCCTACCAGGAATATTCGCATATGGTGTGGCTTTACTTGAAGTAATGGGTGGGATTGCTTTAATTTTCGGATTTGCTACACGGTTATTATCATCATTATTTACCATTGTTATGATAGTCGCCATTTTAAAAGTAAAATTAGCTGCTGGATTCCAAGGCAGTCCCAAGGCTGTTGGATTTGAACTTGAATTATCGTATCTAACAATTTCAATAGTTCTTTTGCTCAATGGAAGTCGCCTCTTTTCGGTTGACGAGTCGCTTTTTCCTACAAAGTAGATGAATAAACAATTTACTATTTGAAAAATTCGAATTTTATTAAAACGCTAATCAATAATTCAGGTAATATTTCATAAATGTTTTACTTTGTATGCAGCTCCACATTGCGCTTTCCAGCGAGTGTGCGGTGAGCCTCCTCACAGAAAAATCTGTGGTCTCACCTGTCTCGTTTTATTACTGTTAAAATAATTTAGCTCATCTATCCTATTCTTCATTAAAGGTAGATGAGCTACTTTTTTATGCTAAAAAGTTTAGATTTCCTCTTAATGCAATATTTTCGCGAAAATTACATTTAATATGCATTTCCTTAAAAGATAACTTGTATACTGTACATAAGAATAATTGAACTGAGGGATGCAGATGGAAAAATCAAAAAGAATTTTTTTTGAAATGCAACAATATGTTCCAAAAATACTGCAATGGTTTCTTAACATTTGCTTAATTCTTCTTGCTGTATTTTTAGCTTTTCTAATGGTCAAAGAGCTGTTCGTATTCTTCAATATCCTGTTTAATCCTCATAACAAAGAAGCTCATGAACATGAAGTATTTTTAGCAAATATTTTAATCTTCTTCCTCTACTTCGAATTTATCACGATGATCGTAAAGTATTTCAAAGAGGATTATCACTTCCCTCTCCGCTATTTCATTTATATCGGCATTACTGCCATGATTCGCCTTGTCATCATTGATCATAAAGATGCGAAAAGCATGTTACTCTATGCATTCATCATCTTACTCCTCATCATTAGCTATTTTATTATTAACATCACACCATTAGAGCGGCCAAAAAAGTTTTGGTATTTAAAGTCGAAAGGGAAAAAGTCTGTAGAATAAATTCCTTGAAAAATTTTTGAATACAATTGCGGTTTATCAGTCAATATTCATTGACTATTTTCGACAAAATACATCACTATATTGAATTTTTAGAAAAATAAGATTTCCCGAGAAATAATTCTATTCTTACAGCTTTCTTCGTTTTCTTTGGACAACTAAAAAAACTGTCCATTCACGGACAGTTTTCCAGCTTTAATTTGCATTTCTCTCATACTAAGGGGTAAGTGTTATAAGGTTTAATTCTATTAGCTGCTCATATAGTGATGCTAACGGTAATCCTACTACGTTTAAATAGTCCCCTTCAATTCGATCAACTAGAAATACTCCGTCAGTTTGAATGCCGTAACCACCTGCTTTATCAAATGGATCGCCTGTTTCAATATAGGCCTCTAACAATTCATCCGACACTTTTTTGAATATAACTCTTGTCTTTTCTACGAATGCTGTTTCTTTCCCATCTTCTTCAATAATCGCTACCGCTGTCAATACGTCGTGAAATGTTCCGCTTAATGTTCTGAGATGAGAGAGTGCTTCATCATGATTTGTGGGTTTATGAAGTAAATTGTTGTCTTTTGCAACGATTGTATCAGCTCCTATAACAACCTGATTCGGTGTTCTTTTCGCTACATCACGAGCTTTTAATAAGGCAACCTCTTTTACATAATCCTCTACGGTTGATGCTTGTACACTCGTTTCTACTACATCCGATGTCACAATATCAAACGGAATATGTAATCGAGCGAAAATCTCTTTCCTTCTCGGTGATGCGGATGCTAATATAAATGATTTCGTTGTATATAATTGCATTTACGACACTCCTCATAATATATCTCGAATCGTTTCAAAGCCTAAGATATACGGATAAGACAGTTAACACGATTGCAACGACATGTTCAACTTGACTTCCTGTTTTTGTTGTAATGGGCAATCGAACTGTAATATCCAATGGAAAAAATAATTTAATCCCATTTTTAGTGGACATATCAAGTAAGTAATGGCTCGCCATACCGATTAATATTCCAGATGTAATCGATACGTTTGATACATATGTATTCATAATCATCGCCATGAGTAGTAAGAACAATAAACTATGTGTGAATGTTCGATGTCCAAATAGTGTATTGATGATTTTGGATATAATGTGAAATTTCCGTCCAATTATACTGCCGCTATGGCAAATATCAGGGAGTAATGCTCCTACCACACTTGCTCCTACTAATATAATGGCGTCAGAATCCGGTACATGTTCAAAATGTGCATAAGCAAGACCTGCTGCAATGCCGCCTAAGATGTGAGTTTTTCCTGTCATGCTTACTAATCTCCTTTATTTTACCTTTTACGAATGCTCTTATAACAATACACTATTTACAACCATAAATGAATAAATTTGATATAAATTTGATAATTCCCCTTATTTTTTGAATAAAAAAAGCAAACCCTAGGATGATTGGATTCGCTTACTTACATGTCACTACTTATATTGTTGTTCAAAATAATTTTGGTACTCACCATTATAAAGTGAAACTTCAATCAGTGGGTGTCTTCCGACGTACAGGACGTACTAGTACCAACGTTGCCACTGGACGTGGCGTTTTTTGTGGGCCACCCCCACTGATTGTTAGTTGAACCAATCGGCGTTTACGGGCAGTTTACTCCCACCTATACTTCTTCGATTTCTCTAAAGCCTTGCGGTGGGCGTCTTACTGCCCGTTAATGCGGGATAAATTTGGTCCGTCCATTCTTTATGTTCCAAATACCACTCAATCGTTTGAGAAATCCCTGTATCAAATGTATAAATTGGCTTCCAACCAAGTTGTTCTATTTTTGTTGGGTCAATTGCATATCGCTTATCATGACCTAATCGATCCTTTACATACATAATTAAATCATCTGACTTTCCAAGGGTTTCGATAATTTTTTTAACGACTTCTAAGTTAGTTCGCTCATTGTGACCACCGATATTATATACTTCCCCAAAAATTCCTTTATGTAGTATAAGATCAATTGCGCTACAATGATCCAATACATGCAACCAATCACGTACGTTTTTGCCATTCCCATAGATAGGAATGGATTGATTGTTTAATACGCGTGAAATCGTTAAAGGTATTAGTTTTTCAGGAAATTGATAAGGGCCGTAATTATTGGAACATCGTGTAATATTAATAGGTAACCCAAATGTTTCGTGATAAGCACGTACTAGCAAATCCGAAGATGCTTTACTTGCACTATAGGGGCTATTCGGTTGCAATGGTGATTTTTCAGTAAAAAATGTAGATGGATCAAAGTCTAATTCGCCGTATACCTCATCCGTTGATACATGTACGAATTTTTTGACGCCAAACTGTTTTGCTGCATCAAGTAATATTTGTGTTCCCATAACATTTGTATGAACAAATATGCTTGGATCTGTAATCGAGCGATCGACATGGCTTTCAGCAGCGAAATGTATGACAAAATCGAACTTTTCCTTTTCAAATATTGAAATGATTCGCTCTCGATCTGTAATATCCCCTTGAATAAAATGGTAATTTTTGTTTTTTTCAATACTTTGATGTTTCGTCAAATCTCCGGCATAGGTCAATAAATCTAAATTATAAATAGCATATTGCGGATATTTATTCACCATGTATTGGACAAAATTTCCGCCAATAAATCCCGCTCCCCCTGTAACAAGTAACTTCATTCTTTTTCACCCCGTGTTATTCTTTAAATACTAATTTTCACATTTGGTTGAAGTGCGATCTCTTCTATATATTGGCCATAATCTGTTTTAATCAGTGGTTTCGCTAGTCTTACTAATTGCTCTTGTGATATATATCCTCTTCTAAACGCAATTTCTTCGATACAAGCAATGTACATCCCTTGCCTTTTTTGAATTGCTTCTACGAAATTGGAAGCCTGCAGAAGCGAGTCATGTGTTCCAGTATCTAACCAAGCTAAGCCTCTTCCCATAACTTCTACTTTCAACTTTTTATTTTTTAAATAGTAGTCAATCACAGAGGTAATTTCCTTTTCCCCTCTGGCTGATGGTTGAATGTCTTTTGCAATTTCAATTACGTCATTATCGAAAAAATATAAACCTGGAACCGCAAATGACGATTTTGGATTTTCCGGCTTTTCTTCTATTGAAATAGCGTTTCGATTTTCATCTATTTCAATCACACCATATGCACGCGGATCTTTGACATAACAGCCAAAAATAATGCTACCACTTTTTAGGGTAGCTGCTTTTTGTAATCTATTACCGAAATCAGAACCATAGAAAATATTATCCCCCAACACCAATGCAACTGGTGAATTCCCGATAAATTCTTCTCCGACAATAAATGCTTCAGCCAAACCATTTGGCTCATCTTGAACGGCATACTCAAGTTTGATTCCAAACTTTTCACCATCACCAAGTAGCTCTTGAAAGCTGAGGATATCTCTTGGTGTAGAGATAATCAATATTTCTCGAATCCCAGCAAGCATTAAAACAGACAATGGATAATAGATCATTGGCTTATCATACACTGGAAGTATTTGTTTGGATACAGCTTTCGTTAACGGATAAAGACGTGTTCCAGAACCTCCAGCTAAAATAATCCCTTTCATCTTTTCATCACCTCTTTGATAATTAAGCATATCCGATCAACGTCATCTAAAGTCAAACTTGCATAAAGAGGTAAAGTTAGAACCCGTTCTCCGATATATTTGGCAACAGGTGTTTCATGAGAATTATATCGACCTTCAAAACAAGCAAAACTATTCGTTAAAGGATAAAAATATTTTCTAGCAAAAATATTGTGCTCCTTTAGAATTTCATACACTTCATCTCTAGTTTCCTTGAGACTCTCAAAGACAATTGGAAAATACGCATAATTACTTTTTACTCCGGGTTGTGGTGTTACAAGCTTGATTCCATTGATATCATGCAGTTGTTCTCTATATCGATCAACAACTACTTTCCTTTTAGCAATCTCACCATCAATAGTTCTTAAATTACAAATACCCATCGCTGCTTGAAACTCATTCATCTTCGCATTTCCGCCAACATATTCTACAGACTCTGGTCCAGTAATGCCAAAATTCTTAGATGCTTCGATTAATGGTTTTAATCGATCATCTCTAAAAGTAAGGGCTCCCCCTTCAATCGTATGAAAGACTTTCGTCGCATGAAAACTGTACATGGATGCATCCCCAAAATTAGAAACGCCTACTCCATTAACGGTCACACCAAAGGCATGCGCTGCATCATAGATCACTTTCAAATTATACTTTTGAGCAATTCTTTCAATTTCTGTTACATTGCAAATATTCCCGTAAACATGTACCGGAACAATTGCAGTCGTTCGTTCTGTAATTAAATTCTCTAACTGATCCGTTTGAATTGTGTACGTATCGGGATCAATATCACAAAAAACAGGCTCTAATCCATTTCGAATAATGGCATGCGTTGTCGAGGCAAAGGTGAAAGGTGTTGTGATCACTTCTCCGCTTAAATTAAAAACAGAAAGCGCTGTTTCTAAAGCAAGATGACCATTTGTAAAGAGTGATAAGATTAGGAGTATTTAAATAGCTAAGTAATTCTTTTTCTAATTGCTGATGCTTTGTTCCTATGTTTGTTAGCCATCGCGTTTCCCATAGTTCTTTGATTTCTTCAACATATTCTTCAAATGGTGGTAGCGAGGAGCGGGTTACTTGGATTGGTGGATTCATTTTAGGTATTACCTCACATTCTATATTGAAAAGATTTTTGATAGATTCTTCAATATAGTATGAATAGAAGTATCGTAATTAAGAACTAATTTATTATATATCTAATAAAATCTAATTTTTCACCAGTGATTCTTCAATAACGTATCTTGACCCAATCCGTTATATTTTCCATTTTTTAGCATTTCTATTCATCGATGTAAAATTTTAAAATCATATATCTCCTAACATTTCTGATGAGACCTGTATAAATGCTGATATTTGATCACCTGGTTTAACAACTAATTCATACTCAACAATATTATTTTTTTTAAATTCTTCATTATATTAGGATTTCTTTAAAGATTCCACTTTTCTGACTATTTATGATATACATTCCCCAAAATCCTTTTGTATCTACCGTTTTTAAATCGCTACAATCTTCGCCTAATGCTGCTCTTAATCGTATAGTCAATTAAGTCTACTCCGGTTGCATATCTTGTAGATTGAGCAACCCATTCTCCTCCATTTCTCGCTGCAATTTCCATTAAATAGACATTTTCCTTCTCATCAATAATAATTTCAAAATTATAAGCACCTGTTTTCATATTCAGTAAGTTTAATATTCTTTGAATCTCATCGTGTATTTTATTTTGAATACGTCTCATTGGCTATTATAGGGCCAGCTTGAGCCAATCGGTACAAATGGATTTACGCTAGATGTTGGAAAATTTGTATTTGCAAAACTTCTAAATACAAGTTTTCCATCAACTGAAAATCCATCGCCTGATACTAAACTACCCTTTTTTTTAATATATTCTTCGATAATAAAACGCTTACCTCTTGAAAATAAAAGCGCATATTCCACCTTCTCTTGAAGAAGTTCAATTGAATCTAACTTTGAAATTCCTTTACTTCCCGAAGAATCAACAGGTTTAATCATGACAGGCATTTTAAATTGATGAAAATCTAACTGTGCTTCTTCTAATACGACTATATCCTTTTGCTTTTGGAACATTAAAGTTATTTTATTTTAAGAAACTCTCTAAACTGATCTTTATTAGATAATATTTCAACAGAATTATATGGATGTGAAGGTAATCCTAATTTCTCTCCAACATACGCAGCTGTTGGTGCAGCAGGATCTGATGCATAGCATATTATTCCATCTATATTTAAAGATTTTGCTAAAGCAAGTACTTGTTCTTTATCTGTTGTACTAATATTGTAGTATTCATTTGCAAATTGATGTCCTGGATTATCTTCTAAATAATCACACGTGATAACATAATGTCCCATTTCTCTAGCAGCTTTTATTATTGGGATTTGGATATATGAACCGCCAAGCATTAATAGTTTTTTCATTTCAATGCAACTCTCTTTCAACAATTAATTTTGTAGCTTTTCTACTTTTTTAGATTTCCTTCCATTTATAATTAGCTCAATTTTCAGAAGAGGCTTACTAGCTAAAGATTGGAGAAAACTTAACTTTTCCATAAAAGATCAATTTGACTCTTTGAAAATACATAAAGAAAGACACCTATTTTTTTAGTAAAATAACGGCGAGAAATAAATTAAACTAAGATAGGTATACCGATTATGTAATCGAAAAGATCTTCTTAAGTCGAATCATAATAACCATTTTTTCAGAAATTAAATGCTTTTCTTTCGATTAATAACATAAAACCCAACAAATAAAAATATTTGAACCATAAAAGGAACTGTTTTTTCAGGAATCATTTTTTTGCCTAAAGGTTACGCTAGTAAATGGTAATGTTTACAAAACTGGAAATTGTATTCATTTTTTCTAGCATTTCATCCATTGATTCAAATTTTAATATCATCATCCCAAGCGTCATATTTGATCCAGTAAAAGCAGATATTTTTTCACCTGGTTTCACAAACAATTTACATTCGATAAGGTTATTTTTTCTAAAATCCTCGTTAACCTCCATTTTTTTGAATACTCCAATTTTTTCACTATGAATCACATAACAAGACCAGTACCCTTTTGGTTTTATTAATGTTAAATTACTACAGTCTTCTCCTAAAGCAGCTTTAATTGTATATTCAACCATATCAACATTCGTTGCATAATTTGTAACTTGTGGAATTAAATTGCCACCATTTCTTGGTGCAATCTCCATTAGATAGATATTTTCATCATTGTCAATTCGAATATCAAAATTATAAGCACCTGTTTTCATTTCTAGTAATTGTAGTGCTCTTTGAATTTCATTATGAATTTTTTTGTGTACATATTCAGGCATATTGTATGGCCAACTATTGCCTATTGGTACAAATGGATTTACCGAATTCTCTTCAAAATGTTGATTTGCAAAACATCTAAATACTAATCTACCATTTACAGAAAATCCATCACCTGCAATTTGATAACCAAATTTCTCAACATATTCTTCAATTATGAATCGCTTTACACGTGAAAAGCTTAATGCAACATCAACCTTTTCTTCTAGAAGATCAATTGAGTCAATTTTAGCTACTCCTTTACTTCCGGATGAATCAACTGGTTTAACCATTACAGGCATTTTAAATGTATGAAAATCAACTTTCGCTTCTTCTAGCAAATTATATCCTTTTGCTTTTGGAACATTAAAACCATTTTTGGCTAAAAAATCTCTGTAAAGATCTTTATTTGACAATATATCTACCGATTTATATGGATTAGTTGGTAATCCTAATTTTTCAGCAACATAAGCCGCTGTAGGTGCTGCAGGATCAGATGCATAGCATACTATACCGTCGATTTTTAATAATTTCGCCAATGATAAGACAGCCTCTTTATCGGTAGTACTGACATTGTGATATTCGTGTGCATATTGATGTCCTGGGTTCTCTTCTAAATAGTCACAAGTTATAACATAATGCCCCATTAGCCTTGCTGTTTTTATGGCTGGGACTTGGAAGTGTGAACCGCCTAACATTAATAGTTTTTTCATAATAATTACCCCTTAGTAAAAAAAATAAAAGTTTAATGGCGATATAGATGCTATTATATTGAATTCTAATGTTCTATTTTTACAAAAAATTATAGAATGGGACTTGATAACTCTTCGATATTTACTTTTATCCAATGGTGCATATTCTCCATTTTTTCTAACATTTCATTTTTTGAAGAAAACTTTAATATTAATATTCCTATCACCGCATTACCACCTGTAAATGCAGTGATTGAATCACCTTCATTTACTATAGGATGATATTCAACAAAGTTGCATTCTTTAATTTCATTATGGATTTCAATATTTTTAAATTTACCATTTTTCTGACTATGAATAAGATAGATAGACCAATATCCTTTTGAGTCTACTATTTTCAAATCACTGCAATCTTCATCTAGTGCTGCTTTTATCGTATATTCAACTAAGTCTATCCCAGTGGAAAGTTCTGTAACTTGAGAAATCAAACACCCTCCATGTCTTGCAACTAGTTCATTTAAATAGATATTTTCTTCTTCATCAATGAAGAAATCAAAATGAACTGGCCCTGTTTTCATATTTAATAAATTCCATGCTCTTTGGACTTCATCATGTATTTTATTTTGAATACGATCTGGCATATTGTAAGGCCAACTTATGCCTGTTGGTACAAATGGATTAATACCTGTCGGATCTTGATGCCCGTTTGCAAAACTACGAAATACCAGTTTTCCATCTACTGAAAACCCATCACCTGTTATAAAATAGCCTTTCTTTTCTATATATTCTTCTATTACAAATCGTTTCACTCTTGAAAAAGAAAGTGCATTTTCTACTTTTTCTTGTAATAGTTCAATCGAGTTTAGTTTGGAAATTCCTCTGCTCCCAGATGAATCCACTGGTTTTATGACTACTGGCATATTAAAATGATGAAAAGCATCCCTTGCTTCTTCAAAACTACTATATCCTTTTGCTCTTGGAACTGAAAAATTATTTTCTTTTAAAAACTCTCGATACATATCTTTATTAGACAAAATTTCTATAGACTTATATGGATTTGTTGGTAATCCCAACTTTTCAGCAACATATGCAGCCGTTTTTGCAGCAGGTTCCGATGTATAGCAAGTAATTCCATCTATTTGGAGTTTTTCTGCTAAGGCTAACACTGCTTCTTTATCTGTATAACTAATATTATGATATTCATTTGCATATTGATGCCCAGGATTATGTTCTAAATAATCACAAGTAATTACGTAATGCCCCATTTCTCTTGCTTTTTTTATAGCTCGAATTTGGGTATAACTACCATTTAATATTAGCAATTTTTTCAATTCTTCACCTCATTATTTATCCTGTTCGTTTTATATTTACTTTTAAATATCTCTTTCAAAGTCATTAGTAGATAGTTAAAACATTCAAGATTAAATATCTTAGCAAGCCCTATATAAACAGCTATACCTATAAGCACTTGAATGATTAAAGTTATAAGTGCTGTTAGCTCAAACCAATGAATAGTGTATACAATCGCACCCATCATTAAAGATAATAGTAAGGATGGAAAAATATCTTTCCATTGTTCTTTATAACTATAGTTAATTAACTTAAGGTTGGGATAGGCATTAATAAAGGAAGACAATAGACTACCAATGCAGCCTCCCCAAGCAATTCCATAAATTCCAAACGGTATACTAATTGCTAGTATCATTAAGCCCAATACTTTCTTTATGATTTCAAGTTTTAAAAAAAGGTCACTGCGGCCCAAAGCATTCATCGCTTGTAAATTCGCCGTGTGAATAGGCCATAATGCATAAGAAACACAGAATATTTGCAAGAAAGGAACAACAGGTAACCATTTTTCTGTCAACAATAGAATTACCAATGGTTTCGCAATAACTGCAAGCCCCACCATCATCGGAAATATGATAAATGAACTTGAAACGATTGATCTACGAACCATTTCTTTCACTCTCACGTAATTATCCTGATATTTTGATAGAGTTGGAAACATAACTGATTGAATAGAGCCATCGATGTTACTAACAATTAAATTTGGAAATTGTTCTCCCCTATTATAAAAACCAAGAGTTGCTGGGCTAAACATTTTACCAACTAAAAGACTTCTTAAATTTGAATACAATGAATCAATTAAACCAGAAGCCAACAACTTCCAACCAAATGATAAAAGACTTTTAATTCGATACAATGAAAACGTGAGTTGAGGTCTCCACTTTACAATGAACCATAGTATAATTGTGGTCATAATCTGATTTGATAACAGTTGACCTACCAATGACCAAATGCCAAAACTAGTATATGCCATCGTGATTCCTACAATGCCTGATACTATAGTCGATCCTAAGCTACTTATGAAGAGTTTTTTAAATTGCATTTTTCTTGAGATTATTGCAGTCTGTACAGAATTTAATGCGCCGAAAAACAATGTAAGCGAAAGAACTCTTAGCACAATTATAAAATCAGGTTGTTCAAAAAATGTAGCAATCAATGGTGCAGTAAAGAAAAGAATGATATAAAGTAGAATAGAAGCTAGTAAACTCAAATAAAAGACCGAAGAAAAATCAACGTGATCAGCATCTTTCTTCTGAATCAATGCAGTACTAAACCCACTTTGTACAAAGATTCCTGCAATCGAAGTGAAAATCGTAACAAGTACAATTAACCCAAATTGCTCTGGTAGAAGAAGACGAGCTAAAAAAATTGTTACGACGAATTGAATACCTTGTGTTCCTATTCTCTCCATAAACTTCCATAAGAGTGATGCAATCACTTTAGATTTTGTTATATCATCACTCATGTTATTAACTTCCTTTTTAATAGCCTTAATATTTTGGTGACAATTGGAATATATTGATCTAAAAATATTTTTAGCTTTTGACGAAATCCTAGTGATGAATATATTTCTTTAAATTTTTCAGCTTTTGCTTGTTTGAACTTTCTTTGCTTTACTAATAGAAAAAATTGATTATAGTTTCTTGTACTATTAATTGTTTTATCAAATTGATATTTTGTGTATTGATTTAATTCATCTAGCATTTTTGCAATCTTATTAAAATGATTATTTTCTTTTTCTAAAGTAGATAAATTTCTTGCTGTCCAAGATGAACTATCTCCTATTCGATAGGCAGACATTAACTCATCCATATAATAAACTTCTCCAAGTAATGCCAAATTAATTGTCGATGGGTAATCTCCCACCGGGGCATTCAATAAGAAATCCGGTCTTTCATGAATAAATATCGTCGGAAAAAACATTGAATTAGTAAGGAATAGACCTCCTCCCCCTTTAATTACTTCTTCTACTATAAAAGTTTTGCTTGCCTTTGTTAGGTCGGCTAAAATATTTGAGTTGTTTTTCTGTCGACACTACTTTTCCTCCATGGACACATAGGCTACATTCAGGATGTTCTTCCATAAAGTCGAATTGTTTCTGTAATTTATGAGGATCAGTCCAATAATCGTCGCCTTCACAAATTGATAAATACTTACCCACGGCTCTTTTTTCATTTATAAAAGAAACATCTGCTCCCTTAGAATACTGATTTTCAGTTTGGTATATTGGTTTTATTAGATTTGGATATTTCTTTTGATATTCTTTAATAATTTCTACTGTTCTATCTGTAGAGGCATCATCGTGAATTAGTATTTCATAATTAAAATTTGTTTGCTGCATTAAGAAACTTTCTATTGCATCAGAAATATATTGTTCATGGTTAAAAGTGATACAACTTATACTCACCATTATTTCCTTCATCTGCATTCCCCTTATTAAATTAATAGTATTAGATTTTCATATGATACGTTCTTGTATAGTTAAAACGCTTTAATGATTTATATTTAATTATTACTATTTTCAAAATATTTTTTTCCGATAATATAGAGAGCAAGTATATAAAAAAATTCATCAAAAAATAAAATATCTAATGATAACCATGGGATAAAGCATGCGATTGCAAATATAACGCTTAAAACACTATTTGATTCTGTTTTTATTTTATTATTTAGTTGGAAAAGCCAAATTGCTAGGATCATCGAACCAATTATTCCAAATTGATATAACGATTGAATTAACGTATTGTGCGCAGCAAAATTAAGTTTACTGGAGTACACACTTGAATAGCCTTGCCCAAAAAATAATGCGAATGGGTTATTTTCAAAAAATGAGATATAATTTTCTAATATTGTACTTCTACCTGTAGTTAAAGAGTTTGTATCACTTACCATATCAAATCGAATCATATACATATGAATCTGATCTGCAAAAATGCCTGAAGAAATGATGAAAATTACACCAATTGCCACACAAAGTATTATTCTTATTTTTAATAGAATATTCTCTTTATTAAATAATAGTGTCAGCATCCACAAGAAACTCACTACAATTAATACGAATAAGAACATTTTCGATACTGATAATAAACCTAAATAAATTAGCGCAATGACTAATACGAATAACTTTATAGCATGTTTAAATTCTTTATTCATTGCAATAATAAGCAAACCACAAATCGCAACGATTATATGGGATGAATAAAAATTAGCATCACCATAAAAACCACTCAATCGTGTTAAGCCTACTCTTTTCCATTCGTAAACATCGATGTATTGGAGCATATGGGGATACTTCATTAATATTTTTGAAATAAAACCAGCTGTAATAATCCCGGTTGAGAATGAAATAATAGAAAGTTCAAATGATAGTTGATCTCTATATAATTTCAAATAAGTAGGAAGAAAGAATAACATAAATACAAACATCACATAGCTCATTGAAAAGTTTTGATTTAATAGTAATTTTAAGATTAATGTATAAATGATAAAGATTAATACTAATAATAGATTTCCTACCTCTATTATTCCTTTTTTTTCTTTATATTCTTTTGAAAAAAATAACATGATGAAGAAAATCAGTACAATGATTGTATAAAAGTAAAATCCCCATGATTTAATTTCATGATTGGAGACCATGGTAGAAAAAATAGCATAATTGGCAAAAAGGAACTTTTAGGACTGAATAAAACTATTGCATAAAAGCCTATTAATCCAATTAAGATTAATATATTTATATTCACTGTATGTCCATAAGATAAAACAAGAACATCTACTATTGAACAAACTATTATTTTTTTGTAAGTACTATTAGACTCATTAGCCATAAGAATCTTCCTTATTAATAACAAAATGAAATTTCTTATATGATGTATCATTCGTATATAATTGATTTTTTAAATTAGAAGAATTCTTATGAATGTATTTCCTAATTTCTAAAATAGATTCTAACATTTCTTTAATCCCATTCGTTTGTATTTTCACAAATAAATCCAGAATCGTAATCTTCAAGCATTTCCTTTGCTGAGATTGTATCCGTCGTGAGGATTGGTATTCCTAAATATTTTGCTTCTTCAAGAACCATTGGTGCTGCCTCGTGATATGAAGGCAACAAAAATAAATCTGCATTTTTCATAAATCTATATGGATTATCTTGATTGCCAAATAGTATAATATTGTTATCCAAAGAATAGGAGCGAATTAAATTTTCAATTTCCGTTCTTTGACTTCCCTCACCTACTATATGCCAGCATATTTTAGGGCTATGTTTTACAAGCTTAGCTATTATTTCAATCGTTCTGATAATTCCTTTTTCTTCACTTAAGCGTGCAATAGTTAAGATATTATAATGGTCCTTTTGATATTGATAAGGAGAAATTTCTGCTTTAGACTTTATTTCTTTATAATTGTGGAAATTTTTCACTACAAGTACTTTTGATTCTAGTTCGGGCAAAGCTTTTATAAAATGATTTTTGCAACCATTGGATACTGTAATAACTTGATCAAACCGCATATAGTTTCTTTTATTTCTTTTCGTGTTACCTCCAAAATTCAATATAATCACAATGAATGAAAGCAATATTCTTTTTTGCCTCTATCCTCTCTAAAACGAATTCATTACATCCTCCATAAAATGATTGATCCGGAGATCCATGTAAATAAGAAATGGCAATATCAAAATCTCTTAATTTCTTTTGACTTGTGATTAACCATTTAATAGGAAGATAACTATTTATTAAATTCGTCCAATATACTAAGAATGCTCGAATAGCATACAAAAATAAGCCCATTTGTTTTGATTCACTTTGTGAAATTCCTAATAATTTTAGAAATGGGTTTGCTTCAATCACGTTTATTTGTTTTGGTAGATCTTTTTTATATTCACCAGTACAACTAAATACAAATAAAGTAATGTCGAATTTATCTTTTATTTCATTTAATAAATTGATTAATGCTTTTTGTACTCCGCCCGTTGCTAAATTATTATTTACTATTATAATTCTCTTCTTATCGGTCATATGAGACTACTCCCTTTGCATTAGAAATTGATGCCATAATTACCAATATTCAAATTATTTTTGTCCCACGAATCATCAACTTATAGGCTTCATTTAGGGATTTATCTTTTCTAAACATTTTTCTATGTCTAATGACAAATTGTAAACAAAGCAACTTTGCATATTGTTTTGATAAACACTTATAAAAGGCGCCTTTATCAATAAAGTATTTATCCGAATATCCCTCAAACCAAGTAGACTTTTCTTGACTGACATAACCAATTACCTCAGGGCTTGAATATACTTTTAAGCCTTTTCTTATACATTCTGCTATAAATAAACTGTCTTCTCCCGCACTGTATTTTGCGCCTCCCCCAAATAAGATGGAAAAATGTACATTTACCTTTCTTACTTGCTCCGTTCTTACAGCCATACTTACGGCACCATATTTTAAACAATTAAAAAATCGGATTCTTCTATATTTTTCAATTGTATAGGTGGGTCTATCAGTATTCGTACTCGGTACATTAAAAATAATTATGTCTGCAGTTGGATTTTTTTTGAAAGCATTTTGAATGATTGCTTTATAATTCTCTACATATGTCACATCTTCATCAGCAAATAGACATGTATCTGCCGTTGCACGCATCAGTGCGTTATTTCTGCTCAAGCCAATTCCACGCTCAGCAAAAGATAGAAATTTAATACAGTTGCCTTCATACATAAATTCTTCAAAATAGTTACGTTCACATTGATTGATTACAATAGCATCTGATCGTATTTTCATTTTATTTAATAAGCCTTTATCGGTTTGATGCATAGTTGATACCAATACTTGTAATTCCATATAATCTCCCCACTTACAATATTACTCGATCAATAAAGATATGATTTCTATATAAGTTTTTTTTCTATCAAACTTTTCTTCTGCTAATCTACGACTATTTTCACCCATGAATTTTCTTAAGGATTCATCCTCATACAATTTCAATAACTTATCTGCAAAATCAGTGGGATTATTATTTAGGCAATTAAGTCCTATTTGATACTCTTCTACTAATCCTCTATATTCAGGATTTTCTTGCGTATTAATAACTGGTAATCCTGCAGCTACATAGTCAGCATGCTTATTGATGATACTAGCTGCAGATCCACTTTTGATTGGATTTACAACGATATTACATACTGATAAAATTTCAATCATTTTGCCATAATCTAACTCTCCTGTAAACTGGGTATTTATACCTAATTTATGTGCATACTTTTTAAATAATTTTTTAAGAGGACCATCCCCCATAATAATAAATTTAATGTTTTTATACCCTTTGTCTTGAAGAAGCTTTAACCCATCAAATACTGTCCTTAAATCGTAACTATGTCCTAAAGTTCCTATATATCCAAGCCATATTTCATTTTTAGGCTTATTAATATTTTTATTTTCTTTCACTAATTGATCGAAATGATTTAGTTCAGTTCCCAAATAAACGCATTTACTATTAAATGATTTATCATTTACTTCTAATGCTCTTTTTAAATAGGACTCCGATACTGCAATTATTTCATCAGCCAAAGAATAAATATAATCTGCCTTTTTTTTCATAGGGTAAAAAATAATATCTGTAAATACTGGTATTTTAATAACCATTTTAAAAGCTTCTGGCCATAAATCTTGAACATCTAGAATAAACTTTATATTTTCACTTTTAGCATATTTCGCTGCAATTTTAGCCACATCAAGTGAAGGTACAGCACAATAAATAACATCCGGCTTCTTTCGTTTTTGTAAGTACTTTTTTAAATTTTCCCCAAAGACATAGTGACTATAAATTCTTTTGAGCGTTACGTTTTTTTGATAGCTCGGTTCAAAAAGCATTGTAAATTTATACGGAAAATTATTAAGTTGCTCATTTGTAATATTTCTTTGCATTTTCGTTTTATGTGAAAAGCTACTTGTCACAACTTCAATCTTCACATTTATATTCTTCATATTTTCTGCAATATAATGAAATCTACCATTTCCTTTTTCACCAGGAGCTTGTGTAAAATGTGCGATTATTAGAATATCTTTCAAACTTCTTAGCACCTCATTTTCGCTATCGCTCTTTAATTAATAATGATTAGCTTAAGATTTTCATACTTTCCAATATTTAATTCACAAAATATTCATTCTATTTTTGGGTATAAGGATTTTGATACTCAATCTTTTCTGACAGCTCACTTTTATTTTTAATTACTACACTGTCATACATCATCATAAGGATCTCTTCATCATAATCGCCTAAATTAGAACTATTTTCTAAACCTTTTATATTGTTTGCAATCAAGTTTATAAAATCAACGCCACAACTATATGCGTGTAAATAAGCCCCACCGAATCTTGGATTGATTTCTGAAATGATATACTCCCCATTTCTATAGAAGAAATCAATATCAATTGGCCCACTAAAATTGAACTTTGAAATAATTTCTTTTGTTATGTCAAAAAGTTGATGATTCTTAAATGATATGGTCTTATTCGCCCCACCAATTTTTGTTTCTAGCTTTTTTTGCAAATATACTTACTGGCTTTTTGCTAATTGTGTCTATATAAACATCCACACCTATATCAATTCCGTCCATATATTCTTGTATAATAAGATTTGGTTCCGCTAAACAGATCGATTTTAATTCTTCAAAGTTGGTTACTTTCCTAGCCCCTATACTAGCACTCCCTGTTCTTGGCTTTACAAATACCGGGAAATCACAGTCTAGATTTTTATAGGCACTAGTGAATGAATCAATATCTTTATATGTTTTTACTGTTTTTATTTTGTTTTGAGTTAAATATTCAAACATAGCATATTTATCAAAACATAGTCTTGCTGATTCTAAATTAGGCACTAATACTACAATCCCCATCTCTTCAAAAGTTTCGCGATGCTTGGCAAGTAGTTCGATCTCTGGATCAATGAATGTTGTAATCGCATCAATATTGTCTTTTTTACAGATATCAATAATTATTGAAATATAATTTTCATTCGTTATTTTCGGTACGATATACTGTTTATCAGCAAAATAAAGTGCTGGGGCTGTATTCAAATGATCCGTCGCAATAACCTTTGAAGACTTATCCAATGAGTGTTTAAAGTATTTTATTAATTCAGCTCTACGTCCAACGCTACAAAATAATAAGTTCATAAGTTTTCCTCCACTAAGGGACATTATTTTATACTTCATCATTCTTCATTATTTCTAATGGCCTGCTCGTTCCATGAAAAGCCTCCATCGTTACGTCAGTATTTGAATTTATTCCGTCCCTAACAAACACCTTCTTAATAGTAAGTAACATGATCTTCCAGTCTTCCATAAAACTAATGTTATCTACATAATTTACATCAAGTTCGAATTTATCTTCCCAACTAATTGCATTTCTTCCACTAATCTGGGCTAACCCTGATAATCCAGGTCTAACTTCATGGCGTCGTTTTTGGTGTTCGTTATAGAGTGGTAGATATTTTACTAATAATGGTCTGGGCCCAATGATCGACATATCACCCCTTAAAATATTCAAAAGTTCCGGAAGTTCATCAAGGGACGTAGAACGTAAGAATTGCCCAAACTTAGTTAGTCGAATACTATCCGGTAATAACTCTCCATTCTGGTCTCTCTCATTTGACATGGTTCTAAATTTATACATGACAAAAATTTTTTCATCTAGTCCGGGTCTTTCTTGTTTAAATAAAAATGGACCTCCAAGTTTTACTCTTACAAGAATTGCAACGAAAATAAGAACAGGGCAAAGTATTATAATTGCAAAAAGGGATAATATGAAATCCATTGGTCTTTTTAACCTTCTTCTATAAACATTCGCTTTTTTTAAAGAATTCATTATTTCATCCATAATCCTTTAATAATTTTGCAAACTCTTTTTAAATCTTCATCTGTCATTTTCGTATCAGATGGTAAACAAACTCCATTTTCAAATAACTTCTCGGATATTCCTGTTCCAATAAAATCGTATTTTTCAAAGAATGGCTGCAAATGCATCGGCTTCCATATGGGTCTTGACTCAATATTCTCTCCCTCTAGTGCTTCCATAATATCTATTGGTCTTACTTTGCCATATAGTGTAATACAACTTAACCAGTAGTTTGGTTCGTTCCATCTATTGATAGGCATAAATTCAATACCACAAAGTCCACCCAATTCTCTTTTATAAAAGTCAAATATATACTGTTTTTTTTCAATTCTCTGATCTAATACTTTCAATTGACCTCTACCGATTCCGGCAACCACATTACTCATTCTATAATTAAAACCTAATTCACTATGTTGATAGTGCCTTCCTTCGTCTTTGCTTTGGGTTGCCCAAAATCTTGCCTTTGCAATGTCTTTCTCATTATCTGAAACTAGCATTCCACCACCCGATGTGGTGATAATCTTATTTCCATTAAAAGAAAAGACACCATAGTCTCCAAAAGTTCCAGTTTGTTTTCCTTTATAAAAAGTCCCTAGAGACTCCGCAGCATCTTCAATTACTTTCACATGATGTTTGTCACATATTTTCATAATTTCATCCAAGTCTGCAGATAATCCATATAGATGAACTACAATTACTGCCTTTACATTGGGAAACTTTTCAAATGCCTTTTCCAATGCTTTCGGACATATATTCCAAGTTTCTTCATTACTATCTATAAAAACAGGGACGGCATTTTGATAGATAATCGGATTTGCAGAAGCAGAGAATGTAAGTGTTGGGCAGAAAACGATATCACCTTGTCCAACCCCGGTTGCTTTTAGCGCTAAATGAATGGCTGCTGTTCCTGATGATAATGCCGCAGCTGAATTGGAACCAATTTTATTTGCTAATTCAATTTCAAATTGATTGACATTTTCACCAAGTGGAGCGATCCAATTTGTTTCAAAGGCTTCATCAATATATTGTTTTTCGTAACCTTCAATACTCATATGTGGAGAAGCTAAGAATATTCGATTTCCGATAGTATTCCCTCCCTCTTTTTCTGATTGATAATCCTTCATTTATTTAAAAAACCATTACTTCCTTTGTATTTGCTGTTTCAATCAACATCTTACACAATTCATTTTCTGATAGATGTGGAATGCTTATTATTATGTTTTCTAAATAATCTTTTGAAATAGGTATTGCTTTTCCTATATAAATATTCGGAAAGACTTTATCTTTTTGGATTTCAGAGTCATTTAGTAATTCTTCGTAAAGTTTTTCGCCTGGACGTATACCTGTATATTCTATTGGTATTTCCTGTTCTGTAAAACCTGATAATTTAATTAAATTTTTAGCCAAGTCTACAACTTTCACTGGATCACCCATATCAAGTACAAAAACTTCACCACTTTCGGCTAATGTGCCAGCTTGTATCACAAGTCTTGATGCTTCTGGAATTGTCATAAAATATCTAGTCATCCGCGGATCGGTCACTGTTATTGGTCCACCTTCAGCAATTTGCTTTTTGAAGAGCGGGATTACTGATCCTCTTGAGCCTAAAACATTCCCAAAACGAACAGCGGCAAATTTTGTATTGCTCTCTTTTGCTAAATTTTGAATAATCATTTCAGCAAATCGTTTTGTTGCACCCATTATATTTGGAGGGTTTACCGCTTTATCTGTTGAAACCATGACAAAATGACCCACTTCGAAAGTATGTGCTGCTTCTGCTATAATTTTGGTGCCAAAAATATTATTTTTGACTGCTTCCATTGGATTTGCTTCCATTAAAGGTACGTGTTTATGAGCTGCTGCATGATAGATTACATCTGGTTTTTGAGTCGCCACAATTTCAAAAATACGTTCTTGATCCTTGATATCTGCTATCATTGGCACTACTTCTACATTTCCGTTTTGAACATCATCAAGTTTCCTTAATTGCATATCTATGTTGTAAATAGAATTCTCCCCATGCCCTAATAGGATTAAACGTTTTGGATGGAAATTCATAACTTGTTTACAGATTTCGGAGCCAATCGATCCCCCTGCACCTGTAACGAGAATCGTCTTATTAAATAATTTTTTTGAAATGGCTAGCATATCTAAATGTATCTCTTCTCTCCCCAATAAATCTTCAATTTTCACATCGCGGATTTCATTGATGGAGATTTTACCAGTCAATAAATCTTCAATCATTGGAACAGTCTGTGTTTTGATACCAGTCGCCACACATTTCTCCATAAGTTGCGCACTTTTTTTCTTAGATAGTGATGGTATCGCTACGACAATATGTTCGATATTATTATTCGTTACAACTTCGTCTAAATTGCTTGTTGCATCTACAACACGAATCCCAAAAAGTTCTAATCCTTTTTTTGAGTAATCATCATCTAAAAAAGCAACAGGTTGTAAAGGAGATTGACTATTGTTTACTAATTGGCGAATGATCATGGTCCCCGCAGAACCTGCACCAATAATTAGCGTTCTTTTCTTGTTGTTTGTTACTTTTTTCCCCTTTAATATTCGTTCTCTTGTAGCACGCCATGACAGCCTCGAACCACCAATCAGTAGAATATGTAGCATCCATGAGATAAAAAGAGATCGATAAAGTACATCCTCCATTAAAATAGCTTGTGTTAAACCAACCACTATAATTGAAAATGTGACAGCTTTAAAGATAGACCGTAGTTCACCGATGGAAGCATATTCCCACACTTTTCTATATAATCCGTAAAACATAGCAGAAAGATGATGTGCAACAAAAATGGTTAATGAGCTAAATAATAGCAATACATCCTTAAAAGGATATTCCATAGGATTGACGATAAAATAACCAATATAAATGGAAAATAATACAATACATGAGTCTAAAACTGCTAGCAATGACATCCTTTTCTTTAAGGTCATTCATTCTCTCCTATTATTTATTCGTTTACCGCAAATTATCAGGTATTAAGACGCACTAAAAGATTAGAATTATCAATTAAAATAACTTTAAAAGTCTGATTTTTAGTATTAATTATCTAGAATTTTTGTCAATAAAATTATTATTTCATCGCATCATTACATTATGCTCATTCCAAAATTCTTAGAACTGTACTAGGTAAATATTATGTACCAATTTATTGGATGTACGATTATGATATTTAATCAGGTACTTTGGGTAATTTTATTAAAAGTAAAAAAAATCCCAATGAAATATCGAACTTTTTTCATTGGAACTTTTAGTATTAGTCCTTTTCGATTAGTCTATTATTCTTTTTAATTGTTTCCGTAAGCGTAATAATCATGTTCCTTTTCTAATTTGTAATTATTCAATACAACTCCTAAAATTTTTGTTTTTGAACCTTGCAATAGATCTAATGTTTTTCGAGCTGCTTCTTTTTTTGTTATTCCTGAGTTTAATACGAGGATGGTACCGTCGCTCTGGTTCGCTATTAGTTGCGCATCTGTTACTGCTAAAACAGGAGGTGCATCAAAAACGATGTAATCGTATGTGTGCCTTAAACGTTCCATAGTTGTGGTCATTGCTTTAGAACCTAATAGTTCAGCTGGATTGACGGGGATTGGACCAGATGGCAATAGATCCAAATTAGGAATTTCCGATTGTTTAATAGCTTCTCCTAAAATGGTTTGTAATGTCAGGATATTCGATAACCCAACCGCATTATTGACTCTGAAAGTATATTGCATTGTAGGTTTTCGTAAATCTGCATCTATAAGTAAGACTTTATGCCCCTCTTCTGCAAAAAGGCATGCTAGGTTTGCAGATATTGTTGACTTTCCTTCACTCATAGAAGATGAGGTAACTAAAATCGTTTTTAATTCATTGATTGGCATTGAAAATTTAATATTTGTGCGTAATGTCCTAAATTGTTCAGAAACGACTGATTTTGGGTTTGTTCTCACGATCAGTTTTCGTGCTATTTGTTGAAGTCTTTGATGTTTCTTTTTTTTACTTCTCAACATTTGCTACACTCTCTTTCTATGTGAATGATGGTTTGTTGATGAATCTATCTTTAGTCATATTTCCTTTCTTGAAAATCATAGAATTTTTAATAGTATACGATGATAGATTGTAAAAAATACTAATAAAAAAATCTAATTGAAGTGAATATAAGGTTTGAAGCTGTTGTTTGATTTGAAATCTTCATTCATTGTAGTTCTAATACCTCACAATTATTGGTATCAACTTTTGGATATAACGAAGCAAAGTTGTAACAATATTTTTTATTAAGTGATTGGAAAATTTCTTGTAATTACGATAATTAAAGACTTCAATTGTGCAGCTCTTAATTGAAAATCTGTTTAATGAACACAATCAAAATAAAAAAACGTTCGTTATACTTTTTACCAACGTTTGATTCGTAAATAATTTTGCATTTTTTTGTTCAAAAAAATAAATGCACAATGAATATCTAAATTCATTGTGCACATTTTTTATCGATTATGTGAATAGTGTTGTGGGTTTGGAATGGCTCCGATTGTACTTACCCAGCGATTTGTATAATTGAAGAATCCAGCTACAAAGGCTGCTTCTAAAATTTCGTGATCATTAAATCCAACTGCTCTTAATTGATCTACTTCATCTGTTGTCAGCTCAGCTACACTTTTCGTTGCTCTATATGCGTAATCGCAAAGTGCACGTTGCTTCTCTGTAAGTTGTGCAGAGCGGTAATTATAGGTAAGCTTATCGACCCATTCAGGATTTTTTGTCAAACCGCGAAGTGCATCGCTATGGGTTGTTAAACAATAATTGCAGGAATTCGTTGATGATACGACGAGCCCAATCATTTCTTTATCGATATTACTTAAATAGCAAGTTTCTGGATTAAATAATGATTGCTTGAAATCTAGGAATCCTTTAAATTGTTGTGCATTCAATGGCAATATTTTAAATAAATGATTGATGAAGCCTTGCTGTTCCATCTGGCCATCAAGTGCTGAATCAAACTCTTGTTGCAGTTCTTCTGGAATTTCTGCCTCGTTAGGTGTCTCTAAATAAGAATACTTTTGATCATACTTTGACATACCCCTATTCTCCCCTTTCTCTAACCTATTCATATTTAATTTACTTCACCATACAAAATTGTTTATTTACATTTTTTGTTATTTAGTTGATGATATCATGTCAGATTGATATCGAAAATGAATCTTATATCCGATATAATGAATCATATTTTAGTAAAACTTAAGATTAAATCCATTCAGAAAAATCCCTTTCAAACTTCTACTTTGCAAATTTCTACTTTTGTTAGAAAAATTCCAAGGAACACTTGCATATATTGTAATACAAGACTAAAAGGAGGATTTCATGATGGGAAAAGTGAAGGGACTATCCGCTGTTCAACGAGAATTGATCAGGGAAATTGGAAAGCATCCGAGAGGAACAGTGCCTGGCATTATTTATAAAGACTTTGATTCACAAACATGGGAGGTATTAAAAAGAGCCGATCGGATTAATGGTGTGACAAACGGTGGAGCAATCTTTCAGATGTTAACTCATCTAGCGAAAGATCCAACCATTTTTGATAAAGCGGCTCAAATAAAAGAAGAAGTAGAAGTGAGACCAGAACCGATGCCAATTAATAAATCTCAAGATGAATTAGACTTAATTATAGAAGACGCTATACTATCCTTTAATTTAGAAATCCAAAAAGCAATTGAAGACATTAGTTTGGAAGTCTTTAAAGAGATTAAAATTAAAATAAAAGACTTAGATTCATAGGAGTCTATAATATAAATTTTCAATCAACGATTAATTACTTATAAATATCATCCACTAATTATTCTATAATTCAACTATTAAATACTTAGTATATTGTTCTTAATAATGTAAATTGTAAAATAATCTTATATAAACCCATCACGTCAATCCTTTTTATTGAAGGATTGACGTTTTTAACAATTTTATTCTTTATGTATATGGATTTAATGCTGATTACCTTTTATTAATCGCCTTCTCCAAAAAAGTATATGACATCCTAATTCTAAAAATGTCTTTTTCAATTGTTATTTTTTGAGAGATCTGTTTGTTTTCTTGATTGAAGTTGTTGCCATTAATAACTACGTACTTTGTTACCACTCCCCATTTTTATAACCACACGATATAAAGTACTCCCTCCACTATTTTTCCAATTTGTAAATTTTCCATAAAAAATGATTTGTGCAATTTGCTTAATGGATTATGAATCGGATTCATGCTTGTTTTGATGCGGAATTTTTTAATCTTTTATTAATTTCATAAGGTATTGGCTCATATATTTGTGTAAAATGCACATTTTTTCAGTACCATTTTTGTAATATAAATTAAATATTACAAATTTTCTAACTAATAAGACGAGCGGAGGGATACGATGAAAAACGCAGAGATCATCATCGTTGGTGGGGGTGTAATGGGTTCTAGTACAGCTTATTCACTTCGGAAAATTGGGTATGAAGGAAGAATTATTGTTTTTGAGAAAGATCCTATTTACGAATATTCATCTACTTCGAGAAGTGCTGGAGGGATTCGCCAGCTGTATACTACAGCTATTAATATCCAAATTAGTCGATATAGTTTACAGTTTTACAAAAGCTTTCCGGAAGCAATGGGGATTGATGGAGAACCGTTTGAAATTGATTTTCGTCAACGGGGCTATCTTTTCTTAGGGACTGAAGAGATGCTTCCTGCCTTTGAGAAACAACGAAAGTACTACAAAATCAATTTGATGTCCCATCCGAATTATTGACAGCGAAGGATTTACTTCATATTATCCCTGAATTAAATATAGAAGATCTTGCAGGGGGTCTATATTGCCATGAGGATGGGTATCTTGATCCCTATTCTGTCATGCAAGGATTTAAGAAAAATGCTCAAAAATTGGGTGTTGAATATATTTCTCAAGAAGTCGATACGATTCTTACATCTCAAAATCATGTAACGGGTGTTCGTCTTGTTAATGGAGAGGAATATTCTTCGAAAATTGTCATCAATTGTGCTGGAGCATGGGGAGTTTATTTAAGCGAAAAGATTGGGATTCCACTTCCTGTCCATCCTTTGAAACGTCAAATTTTCCAATTCGATACGGCTGTTCCATTGATTAAAGATTTGCCATTGACCGTTGACCCAACAGGAGTTTACTTCCGTCACGAAGGCAATAAAATTTTGAGTGGACTCTCTGAAGATGTGCAACCTGGAATTGATTTTACAGTCCAACGATCCCTTTTCTACGATGAAATGTGGCCAGTTTTAGCTCATCGAGTGAAGAATTTTGAAAGAGCGAAAATCACTTCGGCATGGGCAGGATCTATATAGCTTTAATACGGCCGATCATAATGCGATTATTGGCGACATCCTTCGATGCAAGGGTACTATATGGCATTAGGATTCAGTGGACATGGTATGCAGCAAGCACCAGCCGTTGGACAAGGATTAGCTGAATTAATTCACTTAGGAAAATATGAAAATATCGATTTATCCCCGCTTCGATTTGAACGCTTTGCGGAAAATGATTTGGTGTTAGAGGATGCAATTGTTTAACCAACACGAGGTTTTAAAAATGCTTGCCATAAAAGGAGGTATTCATTCTTTGCTCATTTTAAATGAAACAGATATTTTACAGGCAGTTTCCATGCATGATGTTATCCAAGCAATCGAAGAAGCCTATGTTCTCTATGAACATAATGAATTTAACATGCCTTTAAGAAGTCAAATTTGTGATCAAGACAATACATTACTACTCATGCCTTGTATGGCAAAAGATTCTAGTGGTATTAAAATCGTCAATGTATGCCCTAATAACCAAGAGTATCCCGTTACCCAAGGCGTTATGATGTTACAAGATCGCCAAAATGGTGCATTAAAAGGCATCCTCAATGGGACAGTTTTAACAGGTATGAGAACCGGTGCAATTGGGGGTGTAGCAATCAAGCATTTAGCAAAGGAAGACGCTACATCAGTTGGTTTAATCGGGACAGGTTACCAAGGATTATACCAATTAATCGCTGCCTGTGCAGTCAGAAATATTAAAGATATTTTCTTATGGAATCGAACACCTGAGAAACTTCCTGCATTTATCGGAAATTTAGCGAAGCATATCCCACAAGACATCACGATTTACATTGCAGATTCTCCTTCTGCATTAATTGGGCAATCCGAAATTATTATCACGTCTACAACAGCTACTGATCCAGTTTTAGATAATAAATCAGATGTGTTTAATGGAAAATGTATTGTCGGAATTGGATCCTATCAACCTCAAATGAGAGAGTTTTCTGATGCCATCTATGAAAATTTAGATGTGTTATATGTGGATACCCTTGATGCACTAAAAGAAAGCGGTGATGTCATTGATCCGCTTCAACAGCAATGGTTAACTCCATCTCAAATCATTCCATTTTCAAAAGTAATTACAAAAAAGGTCCAGCCTTCTTTTTCAGCACATCGCCCTACTGTTTTTAAATCGACAGGTATGGCCCTTTTTGATGTGGTTGTTGCAAATAAAATAGTTGAACAAGCCGTAGAAAAACAAATTGGACAATATGTTCAGCTTTAATCTTTTCGCTTTTTATTCCCCTATTTAAAGGAGATGATTATTTGAATACGATTGTGCTTGTGGAATTTATATTGTATTGCATCTTCATGCTAGGCGTTGGCTACTACTTTAGTCGAAGAGATATGGGCCATTCTGATTTCCTTTTAGGCGGTAAGCAAATTCCTGGATGGGTTTTAGCCTTTTCTGAACGTGCAACTGGTGAGTCCGCATGGTTATTACTCGGATATACAGGGTTTGTTTACTCGACAGGTTTATCCGGCATTTGGGTAGCGATTGGGATTGCGTTAGGGATTTGTTTTTCATGGTTATTTTTAGCGAAACGATTTATGGAAGATGCAGAGAAATATCAAGTTATGACACTTCCAGGCTATTTAGCAAAACGATTTCCAACCCATGGGAAAATCATTTTATGGATCTCTACTATTCTAATCTTTAGTTTTATGATGTTCTATTTTGGTGCACAAATTGCAGGGGCAGGCAAAACACTTTTTACCGTTTTCGGTATTCATACAACAATCGGTATGATTGTAAGTATTACGATTGTTATTCTCCTCTCTTATGCTGGTGGGTTTGTCAGTGTAGCATGGACGGATATGATTCAAAGTTTAATGATGCTTGCTACACTTGTCATCCTTCCAATTGTTGCACTTTATAATATTTATACAGGTGACCTTTCAATTAGCCATGCATTAAGTACTTCTGGCTCTCACATTAATTCGTGGACTGGAGGCGTGACTGGCTTTGCACTAGGTCTTCTCTTATTTAACAATTTTGCTTGGTTCTTTGGTTTCCTTGGTGGGCAACCACAGCTTAGTTCACGCTTTATGGCTTTGAAAAATAAAAAAGAAGCAAATACAGGAACAGTCGTTGCGATTGTATGGACAATATTAGCTTATGCAGGTGCGTTTTTAATCGGAATTACTGCGATTACTTTGTATCAAGATCACCAGTTTGCTGATGTGGAGACGGTACTTCCATATATGGCACTTGATCTCCTACCGCCATGGGTTGCAGGGCTATTACTTTCGGGGATTTTGGCTGCGATTATTTCAACTGCCGATTCACAACTTCTCGTGATGACAAGTTCTGTAAGTGAAGATATTGTTACGAAAGCAATGGGGAAAAAATTATCAGAAAAGCAACTTGTTAAGATTTCGAGAATTACGATTATCTTAGCTGGTCTCGTTGGTTTAATCATTGCACTAACATCCAAATCACTTGTGTACTTAGTAGTTAGTTGGGCATGGGCAGGGGTTGGCTGTACCTTATCACCTGCCATTATCCTAACATTTATCTGGAAGCGCTATTCTGGTATCGGTGTAATTGCGACCATTTTTGCCGGTTTCATCAGTACTCTGATCTGGATTTCTACGCCACTTGAAGAAATTATCAGTTCACGATTTTCAACGTTTGTTTTAGCTACACTATTCGGCATCATCTTCAGTCTTCTATTCCCTGATAAACAAAAAGCACAACAAGATGCAGAAGATCAAGATGAAGTAGTGGCATAAAATCGTTTGTAAAAAGAGGATTCTTACAAAATAAATTTAATTAGATTAGTAATAATAAAAGGCTACAGAGTAACTTCAATTACTTGATGTAGCCTTTTCACCTTCTACTTGAAAGGAATGCTGCATATGCAATTACTTGAACATATCGCACAAAACATAGTAGAAAAAACCAATGAAATTCTAGAGTATCCAATTAGTATTACAGATAATGAAGGAATTATCATAGGCTGTACAGATAAAACACGGATCGGTATTTTCCACCAACCATCACTTGAAGTGGTGAAAAAAAATGATGTAATTGCTTGTCATTATGAGTTAAAAAATATTATTCTTCCTGGGGTAAATGCACCGATTAAGTTTAACAACAAAGTGATTGGAGTACTTGGAATCGTAGGAGATCCAAACGAAGTCGAAAAATATGTACAGCTTGTTAAAAATCAAGTAGAAATGATGTGCCAAGAAGCATTCCGCAATGAAATGATCGAATTAAAAGAAAAAATGATAGAAATATTCGTCCATCAATTAATTAATTTTCACGACGATACATTGGAAGTAAAAGAACAAATACAGCAATATGCGAACCTACTAGAGTTTGATTTACATAAAAGTAGAGTATGCCTTGTGATAAAAATTAACCGAAAACCTCTTTCATCCTCTTCTAAAAAGAACAATGATGAATTTTTAGGCCATTTTCAATATTTTCAAAAAGAAGTGATTGGCTTTTTGCATTTAATCTTCCATGAGTGCAAAGATGATATGATTTCACTTCTTGATTTTGAACGATTTCTTGTAATCAAAACGCTTCCCTATAAGGAATCGTATTCGTCATTACTCGAGCGTTTAGAAGAAAAGCTTATGAAAATTAATACTTTTGTGGAAACAAAATTCCCTGCTACTGTATCGATTGCAGTTGGTGATATCAATCATGGTATGAAAGGGATTGCAGAATCTTATCAAAATGCCCTCAAAGCTATGAATCTTGGTACAAGTATTTCGGATGAATCGAACATACATGTTTATAAAGAACGAGAAACATTACTTTGGTTATTACCAAAAGAACTGAAATCCGATTACCAAGAAAAATTATTACGAAGTATTACACCATTAATCAAACACGATAGTTATGATGCATTATCTGCTACCTTTATCGAATTCTGCAAATGTAATATGAATTTAAGTGAAGCTTCAAGGAATCTATTTATTCATCGAAATACCATGATCTATCGATTAGAGAAAATACGAGAGATTACATCACTCAATACAAATAGCTTTGAACATTGTATGTTATTGTTTACAGCCATTCAATGCTATGAAGAATCCAAACAAAAAAGCGGTTAGAGTTGAGACTCTATGCCGCTTTTTTATTTTCTATTAACCTAGTTTTGTTTTTAACTTTTGACAAATTGCATCGCCAACTTGTTCGGTTGTTGCATTTCCTCCAAGATCTGGTGTGACGATTTTTTCTAGTAAAACATCTTCCATCACATCCATAATTGCTTTAGCTGATTCTGGATGACCTAGGTGATCGAGCATCATACTTGTACACCAAATCGATGCAAGTGGGTTTGCGATTCCTTTACCTGCAATATCAGGTGCAGAGCCATGAACTGGTTCGAACATGGATGGATAGTTCTTTTCAGGGTTAATATTTGCAGATGGTGCAATGCCAAGCCCCCCTACAATTGCTGCGCCTAAGTCTGTCAAAATATCCCCAAATAGATTGGATGCAACAACAATATCCATCGTTTCTGGTTTACTTACGAAAAAGGCTGCAAGTGCGTCAATATGAACGGTATTGCTTGTTATATCTGGATATTCTTGATTGACTTTTTGCACATATTCATCCCAAAACGGCATCGTATGATTGATCCCATTTGATTTTGTCGCAGCAGTAACATGTTTCTTTTTTCCTTTTTGTCGAGCTAGTTCAAATGCATAACGTAAAACTCTTTCTGTACCTTTTTTTGTAAAGACAGCATTTTGAATGGCCATATCTAAATCTGTTCCTTCATAGATACGGCCACCAATATTGGAATACTCACCTTCGTTATTTTCACGAATCACGATAAAGTCAAGATCCTCTTGAGTTTTCCCTGCAAGTGGTGATTGAATTCCTTTTAGAAGTTTTACTGGACGTAAATTGATATATTGTTGGAATTGTCTTCTAATAGGTAAAAGTAAACCCCAAAGAGATACATGATCTGGTACGCCCGGATATCCTACTGCTCCAAGGAAAATGGAATCAAAATCTTTTAATTGATCCAAGCCATCCTCAGGCATCATACGACCATTTTTTGCATAGTATTCGCAACTCCAATCGAATTCTTTATAAGATAAAGAAATTCCGCCATGAAGATTACAAACCGTATCTAACACTTTTTTCCCTTCTCTTACAACATCTACGCCAATCCCATCTCCAGGAATTAAAGCAATTGAATATTGATCCATCGTCATTCCCCTATTCTTGTTTTATGGTGTTTAAAACTTCTGGGTTTGCAATATATTGAGGGCGATTACCAGTTAATACTTTGATGACATTTTCAGCTACTGTTGTTGACATGATGAAATTACTTTCAATCGTTGTCCCACCAACATGTGGTGTCACAATGACATTTGGTAAGCTTAAAAGCGGGAGATCCTCTTTTGGAGGCTCCGGATCGAAAACGTCTAGCCCTGCTCCCCTAATTTTACCATTTTTTAAATAGTGATATAAGTCATCTTGGTTAATAATTGCACCCCTAGCTGTGTTAATGAGAAAGGCAGTTGGTTTCATTAAAGAGAATAGACGTTGGTCTATCGAATATTTTGTGTGCGCATTTAATGGAATATGGATGGAAATAAAGTCACTTTGACGAAAAACCTCTTCCATATTGGTATTGATTTTCACACCCAATTCATCTGCAACTTGATGTTTTTCGGGTTTGTATTCTCTAACCCATGCTGTCACTTCCATATCAAAACCTAAAGTTAGCATTTTCGCTACCTCTTTTGAGATATTTCCAAATCCAATGAGTCCTACTTTTTTTCCTTTTAATTCAATGGATGGAATTTCCACTCTCGAATTATAATTCCCCATTTTCATTTGCTCATGGAAAGGAATGACCGATTTTGCTAATGCCATGATCAGCATCACTGTGTGCTCAGCAGTCGATTTTTTATTGACGGCTGGAGCATGTAATACGGGAATTCTCTTTTTGGTTGCATACGCTACATCGATATTATCTAATCCTACCCCAGCTCCTGAGATGACTTTTAAGTTAGGGTTTGCATCAATGATTTCTTTCGTGATTTTAGCAGGTGCTCGAAGGACAATACCTTCTACGTCTTTTACGAGTTGACATAGATGGCCAATATCATATTGGTCTGTTCGGATAACTTCTGCACCTTTTTGTAAAATCTCCTCTCCAGCTGGATGATACATGGAGAGAATTTGTAAAACTCGTGGTTTGCTCAATTCGCACATCCTCCAAATACTATACTCGAAGATTTTCTACAATCGTTGCAATGCCTTGTCCGCCACCGATACATGCTGTGATTAACCCATATCTACCGCCTGTTTTTTCCAGTTCATTCATCATTTTCACGGTTAAGATAGCCCCGGTACCGCCAATTGGGTGACCTAATGCAATCGCACCGCCGTTTACATTTAGTTTTTTAGTGTTAATATTTAACTCTTTCACAACAGCAAGTGTTTGTGCTGCAAAGGCCTCATTTAACTCAATTAAATCAATATCATCAAGCGTTAACCCTGCGACTTTCAAAGCCTTCAAAGTGGCAGGTACGGGACCAATTCCCATAATTTCTGGCGCTACGCCAACAGATGCTTGTGCAACAATGCGAAGTCTTGGCGATAACCCTCTTTTTGCGGCAGCTTCTTCTGACATCATGACAAGTGCTGCAGCGCCGTCATTCCGACCGCTTGAATTCCCAGCTGTTACCGTACCACCGGCTTTAAATACAGGTTTTAATGCTGCTAGTTTTTCAAGGTTTGTCAAACGTGGGTGTTCATCACGATCAAAGTGAATCATTTCTTTTCTTGTTTTGATTTCATAAGGAACGATTTCATTTTTAAATTTTCCATTTTCAATAGCAGCTGACTGCTTTTTGTTGACTTTCAAATGAAAATTCATCTTGTTCTTCACGGCTAATGTTATATTTATAGGCTAGGTTTTCAGCTGTTAACCCCATTGTTAAATTGCCGTAAATTTCAATCGGTTGAGCTCTTGGTTGACTTTCTGTGTTGGAATCTACAAGTTCCGCATTTCCTGCACCGTAACCATAACGGGCTTTTCGTAAATAATACGGAGCGTTACTCATGCTTTCTGCACCACCAGCTAATATGACATCTGAAATGCCACAGATAATTTGCTGTGCCGCGTTGTTAATTGCTTGAAGCCCAGAACCGCATTGGCGATGAACTGTATAACCTGCAACTTCGATTGGCAGTTCCGCTCTTAATGCGGCAAGCCTCGCTAAGTTTGGCACATCTGCGCTTTGCTTCGCATGTCCCCATACCACTTCTTCGACATCAGAAGAATCGATACCACTTCTTTTAATTGCTTCACGCATTACTTTTTCAGATAGAAAATCAACCTCAACGTCCTTTAATGTTCCACCCATCCGTCCAATCGCAGTTCGAACGCCATCAATTATAACCGCATTTCCCATTCGTACACCCCCGATTAAATTGAAAATATAGTAGTCACAAACTTTAATAGCATTGAATTGTCAAAAATGTGCGCATGGCAATTCTCTATAAAAATTCTCGTTTTAATTCACTTGCAATGATGTTTTTCTGAATTTGGCTTGTACCTTCGTAGATTTTCGTGATTCTAGCATCTCGATAGTAGCGTTCGATTGGATAGTCTTTCATATAACCGATACCTGCATGGATTTGAACGGCTAGGTCTGCTATACGGTTATATACTTCTGAACCATAAAGTTTAGCCATTGCAGCTTCCTTCACAACTCGTTTTCCTTGATCTGACATCCATGCAACACGGTACGTAATGGAACGAAGGAGTTCAATTTCCATCGCCATATCCGCTAACATATGAGACACAGCTTGTTGTTCGAAAATTGGCTTGTTAAATTGAACTCGTTGCATTGCATAGTCCATGCTATGTTCAAGTAATTTTTCACAAGAACCTAGATTTCGAGCAGCTAGTCCTGCACGACCGTTAGCTAGGATTTTCAATGCATTAACGTAGCCTTTTCCTTCCTCACCTAGGACATTCTCTACAGGTACTTCTAAGTTTTCAAAGAAAAGTTCTGCTGAATGTGAACCACGAAGCCCCATTTTTTTCTCGACATTTCCTACGATGAAACCTGGAAAATCCTTTTCAACGATAAAGGAAGTAATCCCTTTTGCACCTTTGCTTGGGTCTGTCACTGCCATTACCGTGAAGATATTGCCGCAAACTGAATTGGTGATATAGTGTTTTGAGCCATTGATAATATATTTGTCACCAACGCGTTCTGCTCTTGTTTTTAAATTGGCTGCATTCGATCCGGCACTTGGTTCTGTTAATGCGAAGGCGCCAATCCATTCACCGCTAGCCATTTTCGGTAAATATTTTTCTTTTTGCTTTTTTGTACCGAGCTCTACGATGCCAACTGTTCCGATTCCGGTATGTGCACCAATTAGGGTTGTATAGCCATTATGTGTTTTACCTAATTCTTCATAAATCGCACATTTGCCAACCATATCAAGTCCAAGCCCACCGTATTCTTCTGGAATACTTAAGCCAAATAAACCCATTTTCTTTGATTGCTCTACAATATGAGCTGGAATTTCATCGTTTTCTTCGATTTCCATGGCTACTTTTTCTACTTCCTCTTGCACAAAATCATGTACCGCCTTTTTTAATAATTGGATATCTTCAGATAATGTAAAATCCATTTACTTTAGCCCCCTTATTTTCCTTCGAATTGTGGTTTTCTTTTTTCGAGAAACGCTTGTGTCCCTTCCCTTTTGTCCTCTGATCCCATGACAATGGTTTGGGAAAGTTTTTCTAGGTAAAGTGCTGTTTCGATTTCAATATCTGCTCCACGATTTACAGCGGCTTTCGCTAAACGCAATGCTAGTGGTCCTTTAATCTTGATTTTATTGGCATATTCTTTTGCCTTATCAATCAGTTCTTCTTGTGGCACAACACTACTAACTAGTCCTATATTGACAGCTTGTTCTGCTGTGATGATATCACCTGTAAGGACAAGCTCCATTGCTTTTCCTTTACCAATTGTTCTAGTCAATCGCTGTGTTCCGCCTGCACCTGGAATGATGCCAAGACCAACTTCTGGTAGCCCCATTTTCGCATTTTGAGATGCCACACGGATGTCACAAGCAAGAGCAAGTTCTAATCCTCCACCCAAAGCAAAACCATTGATGGCTGCAATGGTCGGCTTATCATACTCTTCAATTTTGCGATAAGTAGCTGTCATATTTGGCTGAAGTGCATCCAACATCGTTCGCTTGTTTAACTCACGAATATCCGCACCAGCTGCAAATGATTTTTCTCCTGTTCCGGTAAAAATGATGACCCTGATATCTTGATTAGCTTTCCATTCTTCCAGTGCTTTTTCAATCTCTTGTAATGTTTCACGATTTAAGGCATTTCTTTGTTCAGGACGGTTGATTTTGATGAAGCCGATTTCATTCTCTTGTTCAACGACGATATTCGAAAAATTCATCTTTTGCTTTACCTCCAAATTAAATTAGTACTTACTCTACTTTCATCGTTTGTAGATTCTTTGAGATGATAAAATGGGCATCTGTTAACTCTTTTATTTCTTCTAACTCGTGTCTTCTGCCATTTCAGTTAGCACCAATGTTCCATTTTCATTTTTAAATACAGCTTTTTCCGTAACAATTAAATCCGCTGTTCGAATACCGGTTTGTGGGTAGGTTAGTTTTTGAATAATTTTAGGTTCTCCATTTTTGGATACATGTGTCATCGCAATGATGATTTTTTTAGCACTAGCTACTAAATCCATTGCGCCTCCAACTCCGAGGATGTCCTTACCTGGAACTGCCCAGTTGGCAATTTCGCCTTTTTCGCTAATTTGAAGAGCACCCATGACAGCGATATCTACATGTCCACCTCGTATCATGGCAAAGGAGTCAGAGCTTGAGAAAATAGATGCACCTGTGTCTAACGTAATCGGTTGCTTACTCGCACTAATAAGATTCATATCAATTTCTTCTTTAGGTGGTGTTGGTCCCATCCCAAGTAAACCGTTCTCAGATTGTAAATATACTTTGCTATCAGGTTTTAAATAGTTTTGGATTAATGACGGAATCCCTACACCAAGATTGACTACAGCTCCTGGATGAAGCTCTTTTGCAATTCGTTTAGCGATTCGGATTCGCATTGATTGCTTGTTATCTACTACGCTCAATATATTCACCACCTATTTTTTCATAGCGATCATTTAATACGATGAAATCTACATAGGCGTGTGGGGTGACAATTAGCTCTGGATCCAATGTGCCAGCTTCCACAATTTCATCCACTTCAGCGATGACTATATCTGCTGCTGTAGCCATCATTGGGTTGAAATTTCGCGCTGTTTTCGAATACACAAGATTGCCCATCGTATCTGCTTTGTCCGCTTTGATTAAGGCTATTTTTGCCCGGATTCCTCTAACAAAAAGATATTTCTCTCCATCAAAATCTCTTTCTTCTTTCCCTACTGCAAGCTCTGTTCCAACGCCTGTTCGTGTGTAGAAACCAGCAATCCCTGCACCACCTGCACGAATGGCTTCAGCTAATGTACCTTGCGGAATGAGTTCAATTTCTAACTCTCCTTTATTCCAAGCTTTTACTGCATCTCTATTTGTAGTGAAATAGGAACCAATTGCTTTTTTGATATGTTTTGAGATTAAAAGCTTTCCGAGCCCTTTTCCTGCTTCACCTAAGTTGTTGCTGATAATCGTTAATTCTCTCGCATTGTCTGATTCTGTTATGGTATCGATTAGCGTAAAAGGAGTGCCACAAATACCAAATCCCCCTACTAATAATCGGTCACCCTTTTGAATCTTATCGACTGCTTCTTTTGCGGAAATTTGTTTTTCGCAATGCATATTGGTACACCTCCAATGCTATGAATCTTTCATATTACTTATACTGGTAAAACCCTGCTCCTGATTTTCGACCAAGTTTTCCTGCTTTGACATATTTGATTAACAATGGACACGGTCTATATTTTTCACCTAATGTTTTGTACAAATATTCCATATTTCGAAGTCTTGTATCCAAGCCGACTAAATCTGCTAATTCCAATGGTCCCATTGGATGATTTAATCCGAGTTTTAAGGCTTGATCGATATCTTCTGCAGATGCTACTCCTTCCATCAACATATTCATCGCTTCATTGCCGATCAAACAATTCATCCGGCTCGTTACAAAGCCTGGAAATTCGTTTACTTCTACTGTTTCTTTTCCTAGTTGTTTCCCAATTTCTTTCGCTTTAGCGACCGTTTCATCCGATGTTTCGAGCCCTCTGATTATTTCGATTAACTTCATTTTGTGGACTGGATTAAAGAAATGCATGGCAATACATTTTTCAGGTCTTGAAGTTTGTGCGCCAATTTCTGTAGGACTCATTGTAGAAGTATTGGTTGCTAGAATCGTATGTTCAGGACAGAATTGGTCTAACTTCTTAAAGATTTCAATTTTTAGATCGATTAATTCAAATACAGCTTCAATCACGATATCCGCATCTTTTGCAGCACTTTCTAAATCCGTTGTGTACTCTAAATTTCCGATGGCTAGTGCGACTTGCTTTGTTGATAAGTAGCCTCTTTCGGCACTTTTTTTCAATTCTGATTCAATATAACTTTTTGCCTTGTTCAAATTTTCTTGATGGATATCGTTTAATACAACTTGAAAACCGCTAACTGCAGCTGTATAGGCGATTCCTCGTCCCATTACACCAGATCCTACTACGATTAGATTTTTCAATCATTACACCCCTATCTCCTATGTAGAATAACCTGCAATCGTTTGTACAATTACAGGTTCATTCATTCAATATATTCTATTAACTTGATAGATTAATTATTATCAATTTGTGCTCTTTGTAATTTTCCACTGAAATCTACATAGACTGCTTTCCATTCTGTGTAGACATCAAGTGCTGCTACACCTGAATCTCGGTGACCATTTCCTGTACCTTTTGTGCCTCCAAATGGTAGATGGATTTCGGCACCACTTGTACCAGCATTAATATAAACTAGACCAGTATCTAAATCTCTCATTGCTGCGAATGCCTTGTTTACGTCTTTCGTATAGATTGCACTAGACAGGCCAAATTCCACGCTATTATTCACTTCAATCGCTTCTTCTAAACTATTGACAGTAATAATAGAAACCACTGGGCCAAAAATTTCTTCTTTTGCGATTCTCATATCAGGTGTTACATTCGTGAAGATTGTTGGCGCATAGAAGTTTCCTTTGTCCAAATTATTTTCTGTTACAATTTTTCCACCAATGAGTAGTTTCGCGCCTTCATCTTGGCCAATTTGCACATATTCATCGATTTTCTCAAGTGACGAACGGTTAATTACTGGCCCCACCTTTACGGACTCATCTAAGCCATCACCCATTTTCAATTCTTGAATACGACTAATTAGTTTGTTTTCCAGTTGCTCTTTCACTTCTTGTTGAACAATTACTCGACTTGTAGCCGTACATCTTTGGCCAGCTGTACCAAATGCGCCCCAGAGAATGCCTTCTACTGCCAAATCAAGGTCTGCATCTGCCAACACCGTAATCGCATTTTTGCCACCCATTTCAAGTGAAGTTCTCTTTAATAAAGCACCAGCACGTCCATTAATTTGCTTTCCTACTTCGTTTGAACCTGTAAATGAAATAAGATCAATATCTGGGTGATCAACCATTGCATTCCCAACGACACTACCAGAACCATTCACTAGATTAATCAGTCCTTTTGGCAGTCCCGCTTCTTCATAGATTTTGACAAATTCTTGTGCAACCATTGGTGTTTCCGTCGCAGGTTTCCACACAACTGCATTCCCTGAAACAAGTGCAGGGAGTGACTTCCATGAAGCGATGGCAATTGGGAAATTCCATGGTGTAATGATGCCAACAACACCAATTGGTACACGAACACTCATCGCAAATTTATTGCGTAATTCAGATGGAATTGTATCACCAAATAGGCGACGCCCTTCTCCTGCCATATAGTAAGCCATATCGATTGCTTCTTGGACTTCTCCTCGACCTTCATCGATTACTTTTCCCATCTCACTTGTCAGGATTTGAGCAATCGCTTCTTTTCTTTCTCTCAATAAATGAGCTACTTTATATAAAATTTCTGCCCGTTCAGGAGCAGGAACTAAACGCCATAATTTTTGGGCATTTTTTGCAGCTTCTACCGCTTTTTCTACATCTTCAGGAGTAGATTGCGTGACTTGAGCCAAAACTTGTCCATTTGCTGGATTTACAACAGGGATAAATTTACCAGTAGAGCCTTCAGACCATTCACCGTTAATGTAATTTAATATTTTTTCCATCTGTATGTCCCTCCATTGTTTTGATATTCAATTTCACTATATTCAATGTACCGTTTAATTATTTACAGAACTATGGATGATTTGAACAAAAATGAAGGCTTATATTGAATTTATTCCGTGTAGTTTTCACAAAGATTTTGATGAAAAGATGTTGTTGTTTTAGCTAGGTTAAGATCCAATTGATTAAGACAAAACTTTGTTCAAATTGAACAAAATCCGATAAAAAATCCATTACCACTAAAAATAACGTAAACAAATGCCCAAAAGTATGTTAAAATGGCTGATGAATTGAATAAACTTTTACTATTGGTAAGAGAGGTTCTAGATCAACCCTCTATAAAAAACTAGGGATAAACTATATCTTTAGCGATATAGTTTTTTGTTTTGCTAGAATCCTTCTTGTTTTTAGAAATAAGAGAGGAGATGTACATATGTGTTTTTTAAATAGTGATCTGTTGGTTACATAGAATGTTTGTTTCTTTTTATTTAAATGAAAGAAATCACTATTTAAAGGAGTTTTTTTAATGACAGTATTTTTCTATCTTTGTGCAATCGTACTTGCCAATGTTATTACAGCTAGTTTTGCGCCTTTACAACTTGGCGTGTTTATTATCCCTTATGGGTCATTTTTGATTGGAGCAACTTTTATCTTGCGGGATTTGGTTCAAAACAAATGCGGAAAGAAAACAACTTATCTTTTTATAGGGCTTGCCTTATTGCTTTCTGCGATTTCTAGTTATTTGCTAGGCGATACGCTATGGATTGTTTTCGCAAGTGCTGTAAGTTTCGCTATTTCTGAGACAACGGATACGGAAATTTATTCACGATTAAAATCATCTATTAGCATGCGTATTCTTTACAGTGGTATTGTGGGCGGTATTTTGGATTCCACTGTATTTGTCATCTTAGGTTTATCACCATTGGGAGCTGGATTTGTTCCTTGGGATGCTGTTTGGATGGCGATTTTAGGTCAAATTATTATTAAAATCGTGATGCAATTCTTAGGTGTGCTCGTTCTTCAATTTACAAAATTGACAAAATCAGAATTTGCGAACTAGAGGTGAAGTGTTATGTTGAAAGATGAAAAAGCAGTTGTTGTATTTAGTGGTGGTCAAGATAGTACCACTTGTTTGTTTTGGGCTTTGAAAACATTTAAAGAGGTTGAAGCTGTAACGTTTAACTACAACCAACGACATGCAGCAGAAATTGATTGTGCTAAAGAAATTGCCAACGATTTAGGTGTTAAACATCATATTTTAGATATGTCTTTATTAAATCAATTGGCTCCAAATGCGCTTACTCGCGATGATATCGAAGTTAAAGCTGGTGAAGATGGAGAATTACCTTCCACTTTTGTTCCCGGTCGTAATTTACTATTCATTTCATTTGCAGGCGTTTTAGCCAATCAAATTGGTGCCAAGCATATCATTACAGGTGTATGCGAAACAGATTTTAGTGGCTACCCTGATTGCAGAGATGATTTTGTAAAATCATTAAATGTGACATTAAACTTAGCGATGGATGAACATTTAGTTATTCATACTCCATTGATGTGGCTTGACAAAGCAGAAACTTGGAAACTTGCAGACGAACTTGGCCAGTTAGAATATGTCCGAACCAAAACCTTGACTTGCTATAACGGAATTAAAGGCGATGGCTGCGGTGAGTGCCCTGCATGTGAACTACGATCAAATGGATATGAACGATATATGGCAATGAAATCGAAATAATATACGATGCTGATCCATTGGGTCGGCATCTTTTTTATTAGAAAATTTGGGGCATTCATGAGTAACTGATGCAATATTATGCATGTACAACTTCAATTGTAAATATTTTTACAATTGTCAAACAATTCTAAACAATACCAGAGTCATTTCTCCCGCATGTGTAAAATATATTTAAATATAATAACATAAGCAATTCTATTCCAATAAGGAAAGAAGCGGTGATGATGGGTAGTCCAATTCAGTACAATCCTTTTCAAAATCTGCAAGAAAAAAATATGTCTTTTGAAGACGTATTCCATCATATTGTTGACTTCATGAGAGGAGATCCTAAAGGAAATTACCGACTAATTGTAGGCACCGATTCGCAAGTTCATAAAACAACTACCGTATTTATAACCGGAATTGTGATTTTGAATGAAAGTCATGGAGTATGGGCCTGCATCCGAAAAGTCATTATTCCAAGGAAAATGCTTCATCTACATGAGCGGATTTCTTTGGAACTTTCCTATACAGAGGAAATCGTCTCCATGTTTACTGAAGAAAAGAAGAAATACTTGATTGATCTTATTCTTCCCTTCATCTATGAAGGATCCTCATTTACCATGGAAGGTCATATTGATATTGGCGCAGGCAAACGAAACAAAACCAGAGAATTTGTACAAGAGATGGTAGCTCGTATAGAATCCATTGGAGTGGAACCTAAAATAAAACCAAATGCGTTTGTGGCATCTCATTATGCGAATCGGTATACGAGATAGATAGAACAACAGTTTTCAAACGGACAATTATCTAAACTACTCTGTCAAAATACTTGAAAAATAGCCTAATCCACCATATACTAAAAAGAAATGGACCATCTAATATTCGCCTATTATATGGTCCAGTTAATCGATAGTTGGTTCCCTTTTGGGTATTGACTATGAAGGTATAAGTAACCCATCCTAAGTTCAAAACTTGGAGGGGTTATTTTTTTTGGTTAAATGAAATAATCATAATGATTAATGTCCCAAATGATACTGCAAACATCAACGCCTCACTTACCGTCAATCGCATCACCTCCCGAGACCCATGCTATGAATCATATAAACATTATTTGAAGATGCGACGCAGTTAGTCTGCGAACATAATTTTTTGAATTTGCCAACCACCCTAGTAGCTCCAGCTATCTTAAGTAGACTATACCAAACATTTGTTCTATTTTAAAGTATAATGGCAAAATCTATCATTTTCAATAAGAAATACCTAGAAAATTTTAATTCTGATATAAAATCTATCATCCATTGAGTCAAAAGTATAATGCTTAGATCACTGTCCTATTAGCATGCTGCAATGATTTCAAACAATAGGTTTTTTGTAAAAGAGAAACAAACCTTGTAAATTTATTTAAAATGTTCCTAAAATCTTTATTATGTAAATATACCTACACACTTCTCCTGAATTAAGAAATATTACTCTATTTTAATAGAATCCAATGAAATTCCCAACTTCCATTACAAATGGTCTGCGAACACTTTTGAGTACAATATCCTAAAACTTAACTCTTGTATAGGAAAAATATACAATTATTGGCTGATTAACAAAATATAAACACTATCTTAATAGTATGATGCTATATTCTGAAAGAGACTAGTAGACTCAAAAAATTCAGAGAGATAGGTGTATTAAATGAAATTAGGTAGTAAATTTCAAGCCTCGATGATTTTATCGAGCACACTTGCAATTAGTTTGTTCGCATCCCCGTTAATACCAAATGACACCGCAGATGCAAAAAACAACGAAACAAAAGTTCAATCACAAGTCAACCTTCGAATTATGGAAACCACAGACATTCATACAAATTTACTTGACTATGATTATTACAAAAACAACGTTGCTCCAAAATTAGGTCTAGCAAAGACGGCAACGGTAGTTAAACAAGCGAGAGATGAAGCCAAAAACACTGTATTAGTTGATAATGGTGACCTAATTCAAGGAACTCCACTTGGTACATATAAAGCAAAAGTGGCCCCTTTAAAAGATGGTGAAGTTCACCCTGCAATCAAAGCTATGAACATAATGGATTATGATATGGCCACACTTGGTAATCACGAATTCAACTACGGATTAGATTATCTTGATGAAGTATATGATGATGCGAAATTTTCTTTTGTAAATGCGAATGTCTATGTAGATGATCACGACAATAATCCAAATAACGATAAGAATAAGTACACTCCATATAAAATTGTCAACAAAAAAGTAACAGATGAATCCGGCAAAACAAATGTTATCAAAATTGGCTATATCGGATTTGTTCCCCCACAAATTAATGAATGGGATAAAGCAAATCTCGATGGCAAAGTTATTACCAAAAATATCGTAGATACTGCCAAAAAGTATATTCCTGAAATGCAAAAGAAAGGTGCAGATGTCATTGTCGCATTAGCTCACTCAGGATTTAGCGGAAGTGCAGCAAACACAGAAGACACTGTTTATGCATTAAGTGAAGTGCCTGGCATTGATGCAATCACATTTTCACATACTCATAAACTATTCCCTGCCAAAGATGTTGCTAGTCTAGACGTATTGTTCAAAGATGCAAATGGACAACCTCTACCTGGCGTAGATAACCAAAAAGGTACGATTAATGGAGTTGCTGCAGTTCAAGCTGGTTATGGCGGTGGTTCATTAGGAATTATTGACCTTGCGCTAGAAAAGGTAAAAGGCAAATGGAGCGTTGCCGATTCACAATCTACTACAAGAGAAATTAACACAGTTGAGCCAGATGCCAAAATTGCTGAAGCTGTAAAAGCTGATCACGAAGCAACAATCAAATATGTCAATACACCAATTGGAAAAACAACGGATGATATATATAGCTATTTCTCGCTAGTTCAAGATGACCCATCTATTCAAGTCGTAACAAATGCGCAAAAATGGTATGTTGAAAATTATATTAACCTAAACAAACCAGAACTTAAAGATCTTCCAATTTTATCTGTTGGAGCGCCATTTAAAGCAGGTCGAAATGGTGTCGATGAATATACTGAAATTAAAAAAGGTGATTTAACGATTCGCAGTGCTGGTGACTTATATCTTTATGACAACACATTAAAAGCTGTGAAAGTAAAAGGTTCTACCGTGAAAGAGTGGATTGAAATGTCAGCTGGGCAATTCAACACAATTGACCCAACTAAAACAACGGAACAATCATTATTAAACCCATCTTTCCAAGTATTTAACTATGATGTCATTGATGGCGTACAATACCAAATTGATGTGACAAAACCAGCAAAATATGCACCAAATGGTACACTGATTAATCCTGATTCAAGTCGTGTAGTAAATCTAACATACAACGGCAAAGCAATTGATCCAAATCAAGATTTTATCGTTGTTACTAATAACTATCGCGCAGGTGGTGGCGGTAACTTCCCTGGTTTAAAAAATAGCGAACTCGTTGTAGATTCCGCAGATGAAAACCGTCAAATCTTAATGGATTATATTGCACAACAAAAAGAAATTACACCAACTGCTGATCAGAACTGGTCCATTGCACCAATCCCTGGAAATACAAATGTTACATTTACGACTTCACCAAAAGCTGAGCAATATATTTCAGAAGATGGCCCTATTTCTTACACTGGTAAAACAGATGCAAAAGGATTTGGCATCTTTAAAATCAATTTAAATCAAAATGTGAAAGTTCAACTTTTAGGCGTCAATGATTTGCACGGTCAATTAGATACTGTCACAAAACTTGGAGACTTAAAAGCTGGAAGTATGGAATATACAGCAGCAGCATTAAGAAAAGAAGAAGCAACAAATCCAAATACGTTAATCTTACATGCAGGTGATATGATTGGGGGTAGCCCATTAATCTCTGCCCTATTCCAAGATGAACCAACTGTCGAAGTGATGGAATCTATCGGGTTCGATGCAGGAACTCTTGGTAATCATGAATTCGATGAAGGAATTGATGAGTTACAACGAATGATTAAAGGTGGCGATCATCCGAAAGGCAACCCTGGATATGATGGCATGAATTTCCCAATCGTTGCTGCAAATGCATATGATATGCGTGATGGAAAACTAATCACAGATCCTTACACTGTGCTTAAGTTGGGGGAGAAGAAATTGGTGTGATCGGAGTCGTAACGCAAGAAACACCTTATATGATTGTAACAAAAGGCAACGAATCCCTAAAGATTACAGACGAAGTAGAAGCAATTAACAAATATACAGAAGAACTTAAGAATCAAGGCATTAAATCGATCGTCGTACTTGCACATAACCCTGCTACACAAACAGGCTATACCGATCAATTCGATGCAAGTAAAATTGCTGAACAAGTTGATGATGAAGTCGATGTAATCTTCGCAGCACATAATCACGTTGGCGTAAATCGCGTCGTTGACAATAAATTAATCGTTCAAGCTTATTCATATGGCTCAGCTTTCTCTGATGTAGATGTTGAAATTGACCCAAAAACACATGATATTGTGAAAAAATCTGCGGAAATCAAAACAGTCTACCAAAATGACTACCAACCAGATCCTGAAGTATCTGCCATTATGAAAAAATATGAAGACAAAGTAGCACCAATTAAAGCACAAGCGGTTGGTAAAAATGCATTTAGTATGGAAAAAGGTTACCCAACTATTACAAGACAAAACGGCGATCTTGCCCTTGGTAATCTGATTGCAGACAGTATGAAAGCTTCAATGAATGCAGACTTTGCCATGATGAATGGTGGTGGCGTTCGTGAAAATTTAAATGCAGGTGAAGTCACTTACGGTGATTTATTTGCCGTCCAACCATTCGGAAATGTACTCAATAAAGTAACATTAAGTGGCGATGATATTCGTGAAATCTTAAACAACCAAATCACAGAGAGAGGACTTGATTTCCATATCTCAGGATTTAAATACACTTATACGTATGACGATACTAGTAAAACTGGCAAAGTGGTCGATCTCTTCTTACCAGATGGTAGTAAAATGGATCCTACAAAAGAGTACTCTGTTGTGGTGAATAATTATATGTATGGAAATCTAAAATATGGTATTTTAGACCGTTCTCAAAACATGGAAGTTGGCCCAACTGACATAGATGCATCAGTAGAATTTGTGAAAACACTACCTTCTCCATTTGAATATAAATCTGAAGGAAGAATTCAACGAGTAAATTAGAAAAATATTCCATCAGTGTTACTCAGAATACTGTGTAACACTGATGAAATTATTAATTTATCTTAGATTGACCATAATTAAAATTTACAATATTTTTATATTTTGTTAGTTTCATAATATTAATTTTTGCATTAAACTATAAGTAATCATTCATAATCTCTTCTTCCTTAATTCCTTCGGGATTATTGAATGAGACTTTAACACAATTCAGCATTATCCTTTATGAGAAAGGGCTAGCCTATATTCAGCTAGTCCTTTTGACATTTAGTGTTATTTCAAGACAGCAACAACGACAATATTTTTATTATTAACGGTCTTACCATTAAAAGTGCTGTTCTATTTAAATCTCGCTCCATTATTGCTGTATTTTCTAAAGTGAATTTCAATGAAGTACTTTAATCGTTGCAATTCTCCGTTTCTTTAATTTGAATTAAAAATTTATATCCATATGATAGAAAAGAAGAAACCGATAGGGATTGTAAACCATAGTAAAATGTTGGCCAAAAAAATTTTCCAATATGGAGTATCCTTAATTTTATTTTTAGAAAAGAAGAGCCACATCAATAATGCACCTATAGCCCATACTGGTAAAATTATAAAGAATTCAGGTGCTACGTATGTTTCTGCTGTATAATTTTCAGCTATCGTTCCTTCTGCAAAGAATAGCGAAATGAAAAACGTAATTATAGCAGATACAAGTACATTCCCGAAAACTAAAAATCCCTTCATTTGACTCCCCCCATTAATAACTTAATTAATTGATTGATCCTACTTTCTATATGTATGATATTCCATAATGTATCAACCTTGACTAACTTCAATAAAAAGCCACCGAATCTTCCTATTTTCGGTGGCTTTGTCATCTATTAAAATTCATATTCATAAACAATTTTATATAATTCAATCAGTTCTTCATATGATGGGATTTTCGGATTATTAGCTGGACTTCCACTTGCTAGAGCGTCTGTAGCCATTTTGGGAATTGCTTCATAAAAGGCTTCTTTTTCTATTCCCCATTTTTTCAAGTTTCCTATGTTCATCTTCTTGCATAGTTCCTTGATCGATTCGATTACTAAATTTGCTAGTTCATCTTTCGTTAAGTCTTTTTCTTCTTTATTAAAATATTGACCGATATCTGCTAGTCGATCGATGCAGGCTTCTTTTGAGTATTCTAAGACAGCTGGGAGTAGCATGGCATTTGAAATACCATGTGGGACATGGAAAAGTGCTCCGATTGGACGCGACATACCATGAACGAGTGCAACTGAGGCGTTTGAGAACGATAGTCCTGCTTGTAGTGAACCAAGGGACATCGCTTCTCGAGCTTCGATAGTGTCACCTTGTTCATAAACCGTTAGGATGTTGTTTACGATTAAGTCAATTGCGGAAAGCGCCAACATATTGGAATATGGATGGGCTAAACGAGATAAATAACTTTCAACTGCGTGACTTAACGCATCAATCCCTGTCGCTGCTGTGATAGAAGGTGGAGATGTAAGCGTTAAGACTGGATCTACGATGGCAACATTGGCAAGAATGCAGGTTGTTTAATCATCATTTTCACATCATTTGTCGTGTTTGTAATGACCGTAGCATCCGTTGCCTCTGAACCTGTACCTGCAGTTGTTGGGATGGCAATGTGCGGAATTGGCGGGATTTCAGCTATTTTTTGTAAGTTCATATAATCCCCGATATAACCACCATTTGTCGCAACCACCGCAATCGCTTTTGCAGTATCAATACAACTTCCTCCACCAACTGAAATAATGACATCGCATTCTTCTGACGCCAAAATATCGAGTCCTTTTGAGACATACGTATCCACTGGCTCTGATGTTACACCAAGGTATGTAGCTGATTCTAGCCCTTTTGTTTTCAATGAAGAAGCACACTGGTTGACAAATCCTAAGCTATCCATGACTGGATCACTGATAATAAGTGCCTTCGTTCCTAGTTTTTTTGCATATTCCCCTACTTCGTCAAATGCGTTTCTTCCATAAATGATGGTTCCTGGTGTATTTACTGTGAAGATAGTTTTTGTTTGAATCATACCGCTTCCCCCTCAAATATCTGCCGTATATCTTTTAAGGCAATATGGTTTTCAACAATCCATTGCATTCTTCAAATACAAATTCTTTCACTTTTTAAACATCAAGAAAATTTCTTCATGGAACAAGAAATCTGAAACTTGTCCAATTACATCTTCTATATTCATTTATGGTAATCCTTGTAAAAGTAAGATTGGAAATGAATTTTTGATTCTTCCCTACTTATCGATTGTATTCAAGAGAATTATTTGTATGACTTGTTTTACTATTAATAATTTAGATTGGGGTTATTAAGAACACTGGCTCTAGCTTCTTTAATCGTTTTTTTAATGAAAGGAGATTTTGCATTTGTATAGGCAGGTCGATCATTTGGAAATTTTGCTGCTAAAGATTTTTTTAACTGTTCATACTCATGCTTCTTACTCGTATTCTTTCTTAAATAATCTCTAAACAAGATATTATCTTGCCATTCTGTAGATTGATAGGTATAGATATGTAAATGATATGTATTTGTTGCTTCCTTTTTGAAAAAGGCTCTATTTGGAATAGGATTTTCTTTTTTATATTCGTACTTGAGCATTTTTAACGGTTCAACTAATTCCATTACATCTTTTAAATTTTGTATGCCAATCATTAGATCAATGATTGGCTTGGCTATCATACCATTTATAGATGTACTTCCTATATGTTCAATTGCTACTATTTGTTCATCAATATTTTGCATTAACAAATCTTTCTCTAACTTAAAATATTCAACCCATTTCGAAGAGTATTCTTGAAGGATTACATCGTTACTCATCTTATCAACTCCTTTTAGTGAAATTAAACTGATGTTGGTTTAATTACTTAAATAAAATCATGCAGATAAAAAAGATTGCCCAAATGGCCCCTAGTAAACAAATCATAATTCTCTTAACTATTATTCCCGACAATGAAAAGATGAGTTCGAAGATAAACTCAAAGATTGAACTTGATCCGCCTAAATAGAGTGTATTAATATCTCTTTTTTTGCCAAACATTCCGAAGAGTACAAGAAATATTCCGCATAATACCATTGATATAAAAAATATTGTTAAACCCATTTTTCACCCTCTTACTATAATAATTATTTTCAATTTTGCTCAGCTCAATATAAAACAAACAGAAAACTTAATTATTTTATATTATTGAAATATGCATTTTAGATTATACGAACAAATCTATTAGTTGGGTTCATTTTTATTTTATCGAACAACTACAATATAAAAAGCATTTAATAAAAAGAGAGTCTAAACCCTCATTTATCAAATGCTTTGATATACTATATTACTATCATATTTAAATTTGCATAGAAATTTTCTATAATAATGAATCTAATTCTAAGAGGTGATTTTTTTATTTTTGATTACAATATTTCTTTACTGAAAGGAAATGTTAATTCCTTTTTCTTCTAAATCGTGAATGAATGGATTAAAACGCTCTCCTATAATCAACTCTTCAGGTGTTAAGACGCCATTTTCTTGGATTTTTCCTGATGCAATCCATTGAGCCATAATCACTGCTGGAAAGGCAGTAGTCTTTGCCATAGATGTGATATTCCGATCATTATCATATAAATCGACCATTTCCCATACTAACTCTACATTTTGTTGTTCTTTTTTCCCTTTTGCTACTACTCTTAACACTGTAATATCTTCTTTTGTCGTTCCTTTTAAATTAGGTTCAAGTAAAGTCATTGCTAGTTGTTTAGGGTTCACAATGTTGCCATTCACTTCTACATCCTTGTCATCTAAGAAACCTAATTCATATAATACTTTCATCTTATCAAAATGTCCTTTATATCTAACTGTCTTTTCATATATTCGCTTCACTTTATCTTTTAGAATATAAGCAACGCTATGGGCATCTGATGCGATTGCTTCACATTCACCAACAGGTTCAGGGAACTTTAATGTTTCTATTTTTGAAAAAGGTGGGAGTACTACAATTTCTCCTTCTTCTGCAGCAACAGCATTTCGAGTATATAAACCTAAGACACTTTCCAATCGAAATACAACTTGGTACCAAAGTGGTGGAATTGGATTTTTGGGCAATCCTCCACAAATCATTGTAACTTCATCTGCTTCATCTAAAAGTTCAACACCTTTTGCTGCTAAAAAACTAACAATTCCTGGAGCAACTCCGCAACCTGGAACAATTGCTACACCCGCTGACTTAGCTTCTTCATGTAGTGCTAATTTCTCTTCATATTGTGAACCAACTAAATCAACTAGATGGCATTTTGCCTCAATCGCTGCTTTGACAGTTTGTAGACTGAGTGAATGTGGTAAACAGGCAACTGCAAGATCTGCATCTGAAAGTATTTCAACTACTGTTTGATATTCTCCTAATTGAGCTACTTGACCTATTACTTTAGGATTTTCGATATTTTTTAAACAATTTGCTAAACTGATTTCTGAACCATCGATTGCAATTACTTGATCAAATTGAGAATACTTAGCTAATTCTTGGACAATTGCTGTTCCAATCATACCTGTACCTAATACAACTATTTTCAACTAGATCCCTCCGTTAATCATTTGTTACACTATTTAAAAAGCGTTTTGTTCTTTCATGTGATGGATGATCAAAAATTTGTTCCGCTGTCCCTTCTTCTACAATGACTCCTTGGTCCATGAAAATAACTCGATCTGCTACATCACGAGCAAACCCCATTTCATGAGTCACCACAACCATTGTCATTCCTTCTTTCGCTAAATTCTTTATAACTTGAAGTACTTCTCGAACAAGTTCAGGATCTAGTGCTGAAGTCGGCTCATCATATAACATGACACTTGGTTTCATCGCAAGTGCTCGTGCAATGGCCACACGTTGTTGTTGTCCACCAGATAAACCAGACGGATAGAGATCAACTTTATCTTCTAATCCTACTTTTGTGAGCAATTCCATCGCTATTTTTTTTGCTTCCTCTTTATGTGTTTTTTTGATTGTGAATGGGCCTTCCATTACATTTTTTAATGCCGTTTTATGTGGGAAGAGATTGAAATGTTGAAATACAAACCCTGTATTTTGGCGCAAAGTCCGTATTTTATTTTTCTTCATACGTTCAGATACTCATTGGCATTGATTTCAATCTTATCTATTTTGATTATCCCGTCATCTATTTCTTCTAATAACGTCATACATCTTAATAACGTTGATTTACCCGAACCACTTGGCCCCATAATCACAACGACTTCTGATTTTGCAACCGCTAAATCAATTCCTTTTAACACTTCATTGTCTCCAAAATTCTTTTTAATATTTTTTAGAGTGATCACACGTTTCATCTCCTAACTTATACCTTGACATGGCGAGATGCTCTTTTTTCTAACTTATTTAGTAGTACATTGAAAATTGTACAAATAATCCAGTAGATGACAGCTACCGTGATATATAGCGTCAATGGTTGGAACGTTTTCGCTATGACAAGTGATGTTTGGTAAAGAAGCTCGGTAACAGTAATTACTGAAACGAGTGATGTCTCTTTTAATAACCCAATATAGGTATTTCCAACAGTCGGAAGTGCAGTACGAATACTTTGTGGAAGAATAATTCTACGCATCGATTGACTATATGTCATTCCTAGGGAATGAGCTGCTTCTGACTGACCTTTATCCACAGACATAATCGCAGCACGAAACGATTCTGACAAATAAGCACTTGTATTGATACTTAATGCAATTATCCCGGATGTCATTGCACCAAGTGATATGCCAATTTGAGGTAGTCCAAAATACACTAAAAAAATTTGAACTAATACAGGAGTGCCACGAATAATGGATACATAAAAAGTAGATAAATTATAGAATACTTTATTTTTTGAAATTCGAGCGAGAGCAATAAATAAGCCAATCACTAATCCAATTGCCATAGAAATGACTGCAAGAAAGATCGTGATCAATGCTGCTTTTAATAGTAAAGGAAGTGCATTTAGGACTATATCCATAACAATCTCCTTTCTACTCTATAGGTTTCATACCAAACCATTTCATATAAATTTTTTCGTATGTTCCATCTTTTTTTATATCACTAATTGCTTCATTCATTTTTTGAACAAAATCCTCATTTCCTTTTTTGACCGCCATCGCATTTTCATCTCTACTTAATAGTTCACTTGTTACTTTTATTGGTAGGCCAGATTTTTTAATATTGTAGCCCATTACAAGACTATCGTTTACTAATGCATCTAATCGTTTGTTGACAACATCATTCACATAAGTAGTAAATCCACCATCATATAACTTTACGTTTGCATTTTTGGCTTGTTGTGCTACTTCTGCAAAGCTTGTCCCGGCAGCTGCTCCAACTTTCTTTCCTTTTAAATCAGCTAATGTCTTTATATCATTCGTATCTTTATGCGTTACAATTACCGCACCAGTGACAACATAAGGATCTGTAAAATCTACACTTTTCTTTCGTTCATCTGTAACTGTCATTTGTGCGATAATGGCATCAAATTTATCTGCATTTAAGCCACCTATTAGACCTGCCCATTTTGAAGTGACAAATTCTACTTTTACTCCTAAACGACTAGCGATTTCCTTTGATATATCAACATCGAATCCAATAAATTCACCCTTATCACCTTGGTAATTAAATGGAGGGTACGTACCTTCAAAACCCACTTTTAGAACTCCACTATCTTGAATACGTTTCCAAACATTTCCGCTAGTAGATTCTGCATTTTTGTTGTCATTACTACCATTTGTTGCTGTTTGATTACTTTTGCTACCACAAGCCGCTAGAATTCCTATTAATAAAATAATAGAAATCAGTAAATAAACAGATTTTCTCATAATTTCCCCACCCCTTGTTTGAAATGTTATTTTGTTCATTCAAACATATGAAATGAAATTTATAGGTAGAACGGAATTCTGAATAAACATACAATAGTATGTTAAAAGGGCTCTTGATATAAGTTATCTTAATAAATTATGTAAAAATTTGTATATCAATAAATTAAATCTTAAAGTTACAGCAGTTTATTTTCATAATTTGAACTGATAGATTCACTTTTAGAAGATGTAATTTCTTACATCACTTATATGAATTTTGGATTTTTTTATCTAAAAAAGTATCCTATAATATATTTTCTAACACCCAGACTAATTTTTAACAATTGTGGTCATCAAAAAAAGCTCTGATTCCACATTCATTATAGTGGAATCAGAGCTTTTTAAATTCAATTCACAAAGTTAAATGGTTCTTTTCAAATCTTACTTAATTCACAATATTATGCTCTTCTAAATAGCTATAAGTTATGTCAGCAAATAGAAATTCCTGGCAGTTTAGGGCCATTGAGTAAGTACGGGTTAGTTCGCCTGTTCGGATATCGCTATAGATGTTGGATAGATCGCCTTTTGAGTCGTTTCTTAGTTTGATCATATTTAATAGAAAGTATGGGCGCCAACTCCAGTTTTTGCCGATTGTCGCTTCTTCTACGGCCCATCCACTTTCTTGTTTGACGATGTTGGGCGTAATTTGGAATCCTTCGTCATTACAGATGTATAAACGGAAGGTACAATCATCCAATTTTTCAGCTAATTGTAATAAGCTTTCAACATTTTGGCTTGTTGGATTGATACTTTTCACCGTTGATGTAATGATTTTTTGGAGTTTGTTCATTTCCTCATACTTCACTTCAAGTCGCTTTTTCTCTGTTGATATAAATTGTTGGCATTCGTTTCGAATTCGCTCTTTAAAAATATCTCGAGGAATATATTGATTGGTTGGAGTTGCTAAATATTTACCTTTGAAAAAGCGCGCACCACTTTTCCATGCATAATGCAATTGGTAACTTGTTTCAATTTCATCAAACATTAAATCTGCACCCATTTTAAGCGCAAGCGTCTGAAGTGTTGTCAGTAGGTGGTTTTGTGGCCCCCAGGTATTGTAATCGAGTTGACTCATTTTCATTTTCAAAACAGCAGGTTCTAGCAGCAAAATTTGATCCAACTTACTATCTGGTCCAATGTCTGCTGTCACGGTTTTTACACCATATGTTTTAATGTAATTAATTGGATGTCTAAGTTGAGTCAGATCACCTTCGTACTTTTGCATCGGTATCATTAAATAAATATGTGGTAAATCGCTCTCATCCACTAAATTTTGTAATGTTTCAAAATAAGAATCACCAAAATCCATCATCAACAAATTCGGATTGCATGGTAAATAGATTCGTGTATGTTGTAGTTCTTTTGCTGAAAGTTGAAGTGCCTTTTTAATCATTAGTAGCTCCACTTCCGAACGAATATCAGCTGGAACTGTTTCATCGTATGTAAATTCAACAATGTTAAATTTTTCATTATGATTCGTTAACTGACCAATTACTTCGTAAGCTACAATCTCATGTTCATCTGCACTGAAGATTGGCTCGTATAAAATTTCAATTTCTTCTAATCGATCTAGAAGTTCAAGAACATCCATCCACTGTTCCCCCATTCAATGTTGCTATTTTTATTATAGCGTACAATTCACAGAACTGACACATAATCAAATTAAAGAATTCTGTATTAGAATAATTTTTAATATAGCCTTTTATTTCGATAAGTAACAATTTCATACTTTTATTTTTATAAAAATTGGGAAATATATAACCATATTTAAACGTGGAAGAAGGTGGATATATTTTACAAGATTTATTTTCATGGTGACAAAACACATTACAATTGACTCGCGATTTATTTTTTATAAAGGAGAAAATACAAAATGAACAAACGGTCCAAACTTTTCACCATTTCTTTAGCTTGCACGATTACAATGGGATTTATGAGTCACAAAGCTGTTCCAACTTTGCTGCAACACCAAATGAAAGCAAAACAGTTACCGAAAATCAAACGAAATTGAACGCCGAAACAAAACAAAAAGTGGAGTGCTGTTTTAAACAAATTAGATACGGATTTAGCAAAACTAGGCGTTCCAGTCCATAAGCATCACGTTCGAGGCGAACTGTTCAAAAATTTAGATGAAAAAACAAAAGTAAAAGCGAAAGAAATATTGAAAAAGGCGAAAGATGGTTCGATCACAAGAGAAGAGGCTCATCAACAATTAAAGGCGCTCGGTGTATCGTTCCCTAAACACCATAAACATGAACAATTTAACAAATTAGATGAACCTACGAAGACAAAAGTCAAAAAAATTATAGAGAATGTGAAGGCTGGTACAATAACCAAAGAGGACGCTCACAAGCAATTAAAAGCGCTTGGGGTGGAGTTTCCTAACCATCATAAACATGAGCTATTTAAAATTAGATGAACCTACGAAAGCAAAAGTCAAAAAAATCATAGAGAATGTAAAGGCTGGTACAATAACCAAAGAGGACGCTCACAAGCAATTAAAAGCGCTTGGGGTGGAGTTTCCTAACCATCATAGAAAATTTAAACCATTAGATGCGGAAACAAAAGAAAAGGCAAAAGCTTTAATCGATGATGCTAAAATTCAGCTAAACAAATTGGGTGCTGAATTCCCTTCTAAACGATATGACTTTATTATTAAATAGTGAGCAACAAAACCTTAAAAAGCTCTAATCACTAATTATTGTGATTAGAGCTTTTATCATATTATAATACTTTACTTAAAAACGCTTTTGTTCGTTCATTTTGTGGATTTCCGAAGATGTCTTCTGGTTTTCCTTGTTCAACAATGTAGCCACCATCCATAAATAAGACGCGATCTGCTACTTCGCGTGCAAATCCCATTTCATGTGTGACAATCACCATTGTCATACCTTCATCAGCAAGTTGTTTCATTACATCAAGCACTTCGTTTACCATTTCTGGATCGAGAGCAGATGTTGGTTCATCGAAAAGCATGATTTTGGGTTTCATCGCAAGGGCACGTGCTATCGCTACTCGCTGCTGTTGGCCACCAGAAAGTTGTTCTGGGTAGTTGTCAGCTTTTTGCTTAAGTCCTACTTTATCTAATAATTCGAGTGCTAAATTTTCTGCTTCTGATTTCGTGATTTTCCGTACTTTCAGTGGTGCCATCGTTATATTATCAAGTACCGTCATGTGAGGGAATAAATTAAACTGTTGAAAAACCATCCCTACTTCTGTTCGGATTTCATTGATATTCGTTTTGGGATCATTGACTTTTACCCCTTCAATCAATATCTCCCCATCCGTAATCTCTTCCAGCAAATTAATACATCTCAAAAATGTACTCTTACCAGAACCTGATGGACCAATTACACAAACGACTTCTTTTTCTTTTACTTCATAATCAATTCCCTTTAAAACCTCAAGATTGCCAAAGTTTTTGTGTAAGCTTTTGATACGAATCATGCTGCAGCCCGCCCTTCATCTTCGTTTTGCGGCTGATTGGTTTGTCTCGATTTTTTCTTACGTGGATTGTAGTTATTGCTAAATCGTTTTTCGATATACGCAATAATTTTCGTCACGATATAAGTTAAGATTAAATAGAGGACTGCTGCTGTCAAATATGGCTCCCAGAAACGTTGGTACGCACCAACAACTACTTTACTTGCATATAAAATATCATTAGCCGCGATAATTGTTACAAGTGAAGAGTCTTTTAATAATGCGATAAATTCGTTTCCTAGTGGTGGAATCATTCGACGAAATGCTTGTGGTAATATGATTTTAACCATCGCTTGACTATGTGTTAAGCCAAGTGAACGAGCTGCTTCCATTTGACCTTTACTAATCGACTGAATCCCAGCACGGATAATTTCAGCATTATATGCGGCACTATTTAGGATGAGTGCTGCAATACCTGAAACCATAAAACCATACGATTGTCCGAAAATAGATGGAATAACCGCTAAATGAATAATTAAAATTTGAACAAGCATTGGTGTCCCACGGAAAAGATCGACATAGATTTTCGCTTGGCCAAACAATCCATTTCTTATTAGATGTTTTTCCTAGTCCTAATAAAACACCCAGTATTAATCCACCAAAATAACCACAAACGGTTAATACGATTGTCACCCATATTCCTCGTAAAAACATATCACGGTAGTTCCAGATTATATCCCAATGTAATCCCAAGAAGTTCATCTGAAATACCCCCAATTATTTAAGTTCTTGATTGTGTAATCTCAGCTAATTTACCATTTTCTTTGATTTTCTTTAAACCTTCGTTTAAGATATCAAGTACTTCTTTATTGCCTTTTTTCACCATAAATCCATAATACTCTTTCGCGAATGCAGGGTCTTCAATTGTTTTTAATTTTGCATCTGGATTGTTTTTCAGGTATTCAGGATGACTGCATTATCAGCAATTGCTGCATCAGCTGTACCATTGATGACTTCTTTATACGCAATTGGTTGGTCTTCATAAGCCATAATATTAGGGCTTGCTTTACCTTGTAATTTTTGTGCTGCTACATGACCTGTTGAATTGATTTGAACGGCAATCTTCTTATCCTTTAAATCTTGTAATGATTTAATAGGTGATCCTTCTTTTACTACGATGAATAATGTTGCTTCATAGTATGGATCTGTGAAGTCATATGATTGTTTACGTTCATCAGTAATAGTAATGCCGCCAGTTCCAAAATCAACTTCTCCATTTGTCGTTTGTTGGAAAATTGGTTCCCAACCTACATTATTTAGCTTGATTTTGACACCCATTTCATCACCAATCGCGTTTAACACATCAACGTCAATTCCTGAGAGTTTCTGACTATTATTCAAATAGATGAATGGCGCAAAAGTTGCTGATGTTCCCCCTACTAGTTCTGTGATTTTGTCCCCTTTATCACCTGATGCACCTGATGATTTTGCACCTTCTTTTGTTCCACAAGCTGCTAAAATCATCATAATCCCCAAAAAAATTGCAAACATCGAAAGTAATTTTTTACTTTTTCTCATCCTATCACCCCATTATTTTAATATTTTGCAAGAATATTCCTAGTTATATGAAATATTCCTAATTTAGTAATTATATTAAATTATTAATAGATAAACAATATTTATTTTTCTGATAATTTTTAAAATATAAAATTTTAAGATAATTGTGTTTAGACACTTTTTATTAGAGGGTAGTATGTGTGTAAGCAAAATCGCTCAATGCTTCAGTCATTCCATTTACAATAATTCTTATTAATATTTCAGCTAGATGATGGAAAAAGAATATATAAATTTTTGAAGAATATAAAGAAAGTATTGAAAAAAAATATTCGTTTTCTACATAAGGAGGAGATCTATTTGAAACAAACTTTGTTGATTATCGATGCGCAACAGGACTTAATGGAAGGCAATAATGAAGAAAAAGGCGTTTTTAGGAAAGAAATAATCATTCATAACATTAATATTGTCATTAAACAAGCAATAAACAAGAGCATCCCCATTGTTTTTATGAGAGATTTAGATGTTTCGAATGGAGAAGGACCAGGGTTTCAAGTACATAAGGAAATTCATGTTCCTTCTACTGCTATCATATTTGATAAAGCTGCAACAAATTCATTTTATGGTACTCCATTACAAGAACACTTAAATAAAAACAATGTAGAGCATCTAGTCATTATGGGATGTAAAACAGAACATTGTATAGATACAGCTGTTAGAACGGCAACAGTCAATCATTTTGATGTTACTTTAGTTGGGGATGGTCACTCTACATCTGATTCAAAAAATTTAACTGCTGAGCAAATAATTCATCATCACAACGAGACTCTTCACGGTCATTATAATGTAGATAATTTTTCAATCGTTAGAAATTCGGATGAGGATTTGTTTACACCAATTCACAACAAATACCGATGATTCCCCTTTATATGTACTTGTTTAATGAAACATTAAATCCCGATTTCAGTGAGAAATCGGGATTTTTCATACTGGAATATTAGTTACTTTTAAATATCAATTTAATATACAAAAATTAAATCTCCATGCCAACTTCTTCAAATAAAGCCATGTTTTTCATCATGCTGCATGCTGCTTCAATGATTGGGAAGGCTAGGGCTGCTCCGGATCCTTCGCCTAGGCACATGTCCATTTTGAGCATGGGTTCTTTGCCTAGTAGTTCACTTGCTTTTTTCCCGCCTGGTTCATCTGTGGCATGGGATGTGATGAGATAGTCTTTTACTTTTGGCTCGATGGTTGTTGCGATTAATCCTGAAACCGTGGAGATGAGACCATCGACTATTACTGGTACGCGGTTTGCTGCAGCTGCTAGCATGACACCTGCCATTCCGGCGATTTCTAGACCTCCTACTTTTGCTAGGACATCAATGCCGTCATTTGGATTTGGTTGGTTTATTTCAATGGCTTTTCTGATGACTTCAATTTTGTGTGTTAATCCACCTTGGCCAAGTCCTGCACCTCTTCCGGTAATTCCTTCTGGGTCAATTTGAGCTAATACCGATAGGATCGCTGTACTTGGTGTAGTATTACCGATTCCCATTTCACCAGTGGCTAGTAAATTGACACCATTTTGGATTTCTGCTGATGCAATCTCAATGCCTACTTCTAAGGCTTTGATTGCTTCTTCTCTTGTCATGGCAGGACCTTTTGCAATGTTACCTGCTCCTTTTTTGATTTTTCGAAGGATGACGCCTGCATTACTTGGGATTTCTTCTTTAACTCCGATATCTACTGTTACGATTTTTGCATTAGAGATTTTTGCAATGGTCCCTACTCCAGTGATACCATTTGCAATATTTAGAGTTTGAGCAAAAGTTACTTCTTGGGGATTGCTCGTCACACCTTCTGCATATACACCGTGATCCGCAGCCATGACGATGACCGCTTTTTGATCTATTGTCGGGAAAATTTCTCTAGTGATCCCTGAAAGTTGAACGGCAATTTCTTCTAATTTTCCTAGACTTGTTGGTGGTTTAATGAGGCTATCCACTCTTTGTCTTGCTTTTGCCATCATGTCTTGGTCTAAGTCTTCAATTTTTTCAATGGTTTGTTGTAATAAGTTCATTTTCATCTCTCCCGAATAAAAATAAAAGCCTGCAGTTTATTTGCATTCCAAATAAACCGCAGACTTTTCCATCATCTGTTTAATTCAAGTCATAAGGCAGGTCTCCTGGCTTGGGGTCATAATTAATCGGGCCTTCCCAGAATATTTCCAGTGGCATTTCCGATAAACGCTCCCCATACAGTGGCGGGTCCGCTGAAGATTTTCACTTCATTCCCTATTCTCCCTAAAAATTAGGGCACCTTACACTTTTATTAAATTTTCTAATAATAATGATACTAGAGTAGTTGTTTGAATGCAATACTATTTTATCAAACAGAAATATCAACATTAAAATTTAATTTGTTTTAATCGGGAATCTTCTATATATAAAAGTTGCCCTGATTTGGCATCGATAGAATAGAATTGTGGTCCTTTATCCCAATTAAATCCTTTCAAGTTTTTGATAAGCTTGCCATTTAAGTCAAAAAGAGCATAGATATTTTCGTCATTTTGTCCAGAAATGATGGCAATCAGGCGTTTCTTTCCAAAATCTACGTCCAATACAGTTGATAGCTTTGTGTTTGCCAGTTTTGTAACCTTAGAGTTTGAGAAGTCAAAGAAATAGTTGCTATAATCGCTATATGATTTTATGATCATGCCATTATTGGATACCGTATAATTTCCTTCGCCACATCCAGTATTACCATATAACTTTTCTTTGGTGTTCATGACTTTTAACCCTTTACCATTTAAGTCCATGCGGTATAATTTTCCGCTTTTCACAAAATAAATTGATTTTTTATTAATCCAAAAATCATCTACACCTTTTTGAAGCGTTTGTTTACTTTTTCCATTTAAAGTAGACTTAATAATTGTAAAATTCCCCATTGCTTCGTTTACTACTTTTGCATAATACATAGAATTGCCTGAGATAACAAATGAATTTTTTGCATCTGAGGAAACCTTATCTGTTACAACTTTGCTTATTTTTCCATTGCTTGAACGTTTATAGATTTCAAGGATGGTAGCTCCACCGCCACCACAACTTCCTGCATAAATACTATCAAATAAAAATTTAGTAAAATACACATCTTTACCAACAGCCTGTACATCACGGATTGGTTTAACATTAGCTGAAAATCGATCGTATTGTGAAGCTTTTGCTAATTTACCATTTACTAAAAAAAAGTTCACATCATTCAGTTTCATCGGTGGCTTCTTTGCATCGACTAAAGTATAAACTTTTTCCTTCAAAACAGCAGAAGACTTACCATTTGGGACGGCTTTATAAATCCCAGGAGAATTTTTAGCTGTTCCTGCAACCGGATAATACATTTCTTTCGTTGCTGCAAATGTATTCGTTGGAAGCAGCGTACTAACCAATAGAACGCTAAGTAATACAAAAATTTTAATCAATTTCAACCTATTTCCCTCCAGCATATAACTAAAATCCTATTAAATATGAATGATCACTGCTTTGTTTCTACAATAAATCTAATTCACCATTTTGTTTGAATTTTCAGTTATTTAGTTAAGTATTCTTGTAGAATCAAATTTAGCTCTATTACTTTGTCCCTCCTTTTTCTTCAATATTCTTCTATTATAAAGTAATAGAAAGTTGGTGTATATACTAAATACACCCAATTAGACCTACTATTTAGGATTTTATTAATCCATTTGTATTATATATTACTAACTTATGTACTAATAAAAGTAAAAAGGAAGACCTTTTCATGATGGATTAAAGTTTTCACAACTCATCCAATGAAAAATGATCTCCCCAATAAATGATATGCATTTCTCTTTCATTTAGATTAATAGAAAGTTGTGGCAACGATTAGTGCAGGAATTAATGCAATTACAGGCCCGACAACCCCTGTCATAAATACATGTCTGTATGCGTCTTTATGTGTTAACCCTGCAACAGCTAAAAAGGTAATTACTCCTCCATTATGTGGCAATGCATCAAATCCGCCTGCAGCAATAGTTGAAATACGGTGGATGACTTCTGGATTTAAGCCATATTGCATATATGTTTTCGAAAGCGTTTCCATAGCAATCGCTAAACCACCAGAGGATGAACCTGTGATTCCAGCTAAGAGATTTGTTGCAATACTTAAAGAAATTAGTGGGCTTCCAGGTATTGCTGACAGCCAGTGTGTAATCACGGCAAATCCAGCAGTAGCAGCAATAACAGAGCCATACCCAACATCCGCACTTGTATTAATTAATGGTAAGACTGTGTTTTTTGCTCCACCATTGATGGTCTTAATTTTCTTATCGATAAATTTCCAGAAGAAGGAAATTGCAATGACAACTGAAATCATTAAGGAGTAAACAATATCAATTTTTAAAAAGTTTAACATAGTCAATAAGAATATTGGAGGAATGATACTGATAATTAAATTTGGCAATTTCTTATTTTCATCCAAATTCTGATCTGTTTCCCCCTCTAAATTGGTGCAATTGAAATATGTTTCTCCTTTTTTCTCAGACTTTTTAATTTCACGTTTTAAATAAAAAATATTGAAAATAATCACAGTAATCGATGCAACAAGTCCAATGAGTGGTGCTGCTGAAACAGTTGTTCCTAAATAACCTGTTGGAATAATATTAGTACTAGAAGGCGTTCCCGCAAGCATTGTGTTTGAAAATGTTGCAGCCCCAAAGAAGAAGGCGGCCATAAAGAGATGCCATGGAATATCTAATTCTTTAAATAATGGTTTTGCAATCGGCAAAACAGCAAATATTACAACAAAAACACTTACACCGCCATATGTTAAAATGGCAGATACAGCGACAATTGCAATCAATACTTTCAGCTTACTGCCTCGTCCAATAATTCTCAGAATCGATTTAGATATCGTGCGTGCTGCACCACTATCTTCCATTAATTTTCCAAACATAGCTGCTAGTAAAAAAATTAGGTAAAACTTCTTGGCAAAATTAATAAATCCGCCCATATAAGTGTCTTGTAAGGTTTCGAGTAACGGCAATTGAGTTAAGAATATTACGACGATACTCGTGAGTGGTGCAATGACGATTATTGAAAATCCTTTTAATGCCAAATACATAATTAATGCAAGGGAAAATAGTATAACTAATACACTTAATACATCCATATGCTTCCCTCCAAACGTATCTATAGGATAAAAGAAGAAGGATGCAATTCACATCCCTCAAAGCTTTCTATTCTTTTTACATAAGCCAATACATGTTAATCATTTATTACTTGATGTACTTCGATCACGTTACCATCAGGGTCATGTAAGAAGATTTGATGCCATCCTTTTATCGCCCATTGTCCATTGTCAGCGTATGGAATATTATGTTTTTCTAAATTCTCTATTACCTGTTGAATATCATCTACTCGCAATGCTAAATGCCCCTTTAAAAGCGGATTGACATGTTGTCCTGTGATAAAATTCATATTTGGGTTGCTTTCGGCAATGTGGAGTTCCCCGTCACCTATTTTCAAAAAATTCGTTTCTCCATTATATTGCGTCGTAATACGTGCGTTTTTGGATTCTTCATTTTCTTCCAAATTAAAGACATTTTTATAAAACTCCGTTAACCCTGCAACATTTGACGTACTAAAATTTTGATGATGAATTTGAACTTTCATATAAATTCCACCTTTCTCAATTTAATTTATTCACTAATCGAAAATAATACTTTCATCCCTTCACCTTCTATAGCAATTCGGAAAGCTTCTTCATAATCTTCTAATGGAAGGATATGCGTAATCGCAAAATCAACATCCAATTTCTTTTCAAGTAATAGTTTTTCTGTTAACTCCCATGTGCTCCACATTCTACGGCCATGAATCCCTCTTACGGTGACTTCTTTTAAAATAATATCTTTCGAAAAGTCAAAGCCTACTTCTTCTCTAAATAGTCCAACCATCGCGACGATTCCCCCTTTTTTGATGTAAGGGATCGCTTCTTGTATGGCATGTCGATTGCCAGTCGTTTCGATAATGATTTCAGGATTTTCGTTTCCTAAAACATCTTTTGCAGGAATTTCACGCGAATTCCACGTTTGAAGATTAGGACATTTAGATGCAATTTGAAGTCGCTTTTCATTGATATCACTAATAACGACCGATTTTGCACCAAGTGCTAGACTTGCACAAGCTGCGAAAATACCAATGGGACCCGCTCCTAAAATCGCTACATTTTTGCCTTTTACATTCGCCACTTGTGCTGCATGAACGCCTACACCTAAAGGTTCCATGATCGCCCCAACTTTATCTGAAAGGGCATCTGGAATTTTCCTTGCACATTTTTCTGGGACAACTACCCATTCTGCAAAACATCCATCAATGTGTAAACCAAATAATTGCATGTTTTCACAAATATGCTGTGCCCCGTTTAGACATTGATCGCATTCTTCACATGGAATATGTGTTTCCACACTAATGCGGTCGCCAACTTTCAAAGATGAAACGCCATCACCAAGTTCAACTACTTCTGCAACACATTCGTGTCCGCTAATTCCTGGTACTTTTAAATTCATACCAGCCGCCCATGAATCCCATTGATAGATATGCAAATCCGAACCACATATTGCTGCCATTTTCACTTTGACTAGAACTTCTCCTGCTCCAGGCTTTGGTATAACCGTTGTTGAATAGAAAAGACCTGGTGAAGCTGATTTTTTTACTAGCGCATTCATCATTAATCAAAGACCTCCTTTAACAAAATGAATTAATAGAAAGTATCCATACAATTTTCCTTATCATCTGCTTATCAGACATGTTGAAGAAAAAAATAAAGTAACAAACAGTTAATTCAGTTGTATGACCATCAGATAAATTAGTTCAAATAATAGTAATAATAGGTTATATTTGTTATATATTATTTGGTATATATAAGAGAGTCTGATTTTCATAATCAACTATACGTTTATAAAAATTACTTTATGCGTAATTTAATTGTTTTATTTTCAACCTTTGTAAAAATGGATTAATCAATAATCTAGTAAAAGAAACTTCATTTCTACTATTAGAGGGGGTACTGTTGATGGAAACGATGAAAATGACGAACCAGAAGATTTATGAAAAAGTTGCTGAACATATCAAAACACAAATTTTAAAAGGTGATATCAAACCAGGAGAAAAATTGCCTTCAGCAAAAGAATTATGTGAACGTTATCAGGTGAGTCGATCAACAGTTCGAGAAGCATTAAGTGCTTTGCAAGTGATTGGATTAATCGAGACGAGGCAAGGTGAAGGAAGCACTGTCCGTACTGTCAATCCAGAAGATTTTAAATTACCTAACTTTCAACAAGTATTATTGACGAAAGAAACCCTATTAGAATTGCTTGAAGCAAGGAATTTATTAGAAGTTTCAATTGCAGGATTAGCTGCAATAAATCGCACTGAATCTGATTTAGAAAAGCTAGTATTGATATTAGAGTCGATGGAAGAACATTTACATGATGAACAGCAAAGTAGACTGTTAGATATGCAATTCCATTTAGCAATTGCGACTTCATCTCAAAACTCCATTTTGCTTCGTATGTTAGAATCCATTTCTGAACCAATGGAAAAGTCGATGAAAGATATAAGAAAAGTCAGCTTTAATAAAGAATTTTCTGATTCAGTACTCACTGGGCACCAAAATGTCTATTTTGCTATAGCAGAGGGCAATGCTGAACTAGCAGAACAGATGATGAAAGATCATCTAAATCATTTTTTTATTTGGATGAAAGAATATTATAAGAGATAAGTACAATGCCAACAGGAAACACATGATGGTAATGAAAAGTATGTTTGTAAGAAATTCATATATCATTATTAAAATAAAAGTCTGCAGTTTATTAGTATTACTAAGTAAACCACAGACTTTTATTGATTTAAACATAAGCTGAACAGATCAATCCAAGACTACCATCTGCCACATTAAAGTCGACATAATATCTATCCGTTAGCTTTGAGTGTTTATTGAATTGTTCTGTCACCAACCTCTTGACTACTTGGTAATCTTTCATGACTTCATTATATTTGATAGAATTCTGTTCTTTCGTATAATAGGGTTCTCCTTGACACAAAATCTTATCCAACAAAATTCTACGAGATTCTATCTTTTTATGGTGCGGTTTAACAATTTCATATGCAAAAATCGTGAAATGTTTCGTTTCTGACCTGGATCTCTTTACATAATCTAGCGTTGCCATCACTTTTCTATCAATTTCCTCTTGATTTACATTTGCTTTATACCATTTTTCCACTTGAGTTTCTATGTTTTGCATGGTTATCCTCCCTATATATTTTGATACTCATAATATACATAGGGTTATTAGAAAGTGTTACGGAAGTGAATTTAGCATTGTTCTTCTTATAATGGTTTTTAAAAGTAAATTCTCTAATTACGGGTAAACTAATATCAATGAATTTTCCAAATCCATCACGTTAGGAGGATAAATTTTATGATAAAAAATCATAAACGATTTGCTTTCCCAATGATTGTAGCATTATCACTAGGTATTGTTTTTACATCTTTCCCCGCTTCTGCTGCTTCGAAAGATCAAAAATTTATGAATGAGCATACGATAATGATCAATCCTAAAACGCAACAAAAGCTTGATGAAATTTTTGATCAGTTGGAAGAGGATTTAGCAAAGCCTAGTTCTTTTTATAGCAATATTTTAAACGATCATTGACCAAGTAAAACCCATCCAAGTTTCTCAGGGGTGGGTTTTTGTGCTTGGAATTGGATGACATAATGCTTTTCGTTGAAATTTAGCAAAAAAAAACAAATAACTGACTAAGTGATTCAATCAGTTATTTGTATGAGGAATTCAAAAAACGTTAATTATAAGATAATTCGTTAACCACTGCTTTTTCTTTTTGACTATACTTTTCTTGCACAAAAAGTATTGCGATTGCTGCTAAGATACAAGGAATAGCAAAAGCAAGGAAATTTAATTGAGTCGCAAATTGAGCTGAAAGTAAAAATCCTCCAAATATAGGTCCAAGCATACCACCGATTCTGCCTATGCCAAGAGACCAACCAGATCCAGTCGAACGTATTTCGGTTGGATAATATTGTGAGACAAAGGCATTGGTGATAATCTGAGCTCCTGTAGTTGTTGCTCCTGCTATGAAAATAAGAATATATAAAAACATTGCTTGCGGATTAAAACTAAGCGCAGTTAGTGTTACAAATGCTAGGCATAGGAAACTAAATATCATTCTTTTTAATCCGAAACGGTCTGCTAACCAAGCGCCGATAATCGAACCAATTAAAGCTCCAGCATTTAATGTTAGCAAGAATGACATACTAGAGCCTAATGCAAAGCCTGCATGCATCATAATACTTGGAAGCCAAGTACTTAAACCATACATAACCAATAAACACATGAAAATAGCAACCCAAAACATGATGGTACTAAGTGCTCGGTTATTTTTAAATAAATGTTTAACTGGTACATCTTTTGTTAATTTTGTTGGAATGACAAATTCATCCTTATTTGTATAATTGCCATCTTTGTCAAGCTTAGTCAACACTTTCAATAATTGATCCTTTTTATTGCGTAATACATAAAACGCGGGAGATTCTGGTAGTGCTTTATAAATAATCGGCAATAATAGAATAGGTATAATCCCTATCCAAATGACTGCTCTCCATCCAAAGTTAGGAAGGATACTTAGTCCACCAAAAGAGGCTAATACACCACCTAATGGATGTCCACTAAACATAATTGCAACAAATATGCTTTTATATTTCTTAGGTGCATATTCAGTCACTAATGAAACAAGGTTTGGCATAGCGCCCCCAAGTCCGATTCCTGCGATTAAGCGTTGAATGCCAAATGAAGTGACATCATGTGAAAATCCTGAAGTAAATGTGAACACGGAAAAAATAATCGTACATATTAAAATAACTAATTTTCGTCCAATTCGATCGGCTAACGGTCCAAAAAATAATGCACCAACCATCATTCCAATCAAAGCAAAGCTACCAATTCTCCCCGTTTCAACAGAAGTGATTCCCCACTCTTCCATTAATGAAGGAACAATCGTACCAAACATGAACATATCATATCCATCACAAATCATGATAAACATACAGCAAATAATAATCAGAACATGAAAGCTATTTAAATGCTGTTTCTCAATAATTTCATTTACATTGTATTTTTTCAAATTTCCAACCCCTTTTCAATCTCAAAATCCCATCTCTTCCAACTATTATCATTATAGTTAACTTTGTTCACTATATAGAAAATGTTATCTTTAAATAGAATAACTGTCAATATAAATTCTGAAAATTTTAAATCAATAGAACATTCTAATTCAATCATTTAACAATGTTTTTTCCTTATATAATATAAAAACCATTTGAATCTTAATTCTATGTAATTTTAAAATCCCAACAAAACTGACCACTACATTTTTTGTGAATTTGACACTTTTAATAAGACCAATCCTTTGCTAATCTTATGAGTAATTAAGAAAGCTGATTCATCAAGTTGAATTTCAGAGTCTTGGGAATTTGCGCGCAACTGTTCCTTGATCACATCATGAGAGAAGGTTTTATTATGCAAAATACGGTAAATCATTCAACTACCAAATCACGAACTTTTAATTTAGTTTTAAGCGGTTTGAGTATTGCACTTGTTTTCGTTGCAACACTTCTATTAAATGTCAAACTTCCAATTGCAGCAAATGGCGGTTTGGTTCATCTTGGCACTGCGATGCTCTTTATCATCTCAATTCTTTTTGGCCCTAAAACTGGTGCAATTGCTGGGGCGTTTGGGATGGGATTATTCGACTTAGTTTCTGGTTGGACTTTGTGGGCACCGATTACTTTTGTATCTCGTGGCTTGCAAGGATATATTGTTGGGAAAATTGCTCAATCAAATGGCCGTAAAGGAAATAGCATTGGAATCAATATACTTGCTACAATCGTTTCTATGCCACCGATGATCGCTGTATATTATATCGGCGAAGCAATTATTTATGGAAATTGGATTGCTCCAGTAGCTTCTATTCCTGGAGATATTGTTCAAAATGTTTTGGGACTAGTCGTTTCCATTCCAGTTTGTGCATTCTTGAAAAAAATTCCTGCATTTAATAAATAAAGGTTACTAATGAAAGAACCCACCTGAGTTTCTAGCTCAAGGTGGGTTCTTTTTATGTTCTTTCTATAAATGATTCAAGAGAACTCAAGTAAATACAATCGTTTTATTTCCATGTACGAGTACTTTATCTTCAACATGCCATGAAACTGCTTCTGCAAGAACCTTTTTCTCCACATGACGTCCAGCCGTTTTTAAGTCATCTGCTGTATATCGATGATTAATCCGCTGTACATCTTGTTCAATAATTGGTCCTTCATCCAAATCATTCGTTACATAATGGGCAGTAGCGCCAATTAACTTCACCCCTCTGTTAAATGCTCTTACATAAGGGTTCGCACCAACAAACGCTGGTAAGAAAGAGTGATGGATATTAATGATTTGATTTGGATATTTCGAAACAAAATTAGGCGAAAGAATTTGCATATATCGCGCTAGAACAATAAAGTCCACTTTCCCATTTAATAGTTCTAATACCTTTTGTTCGGCTTCTTCCTTTGTTTCTTTCGTTATTGGCACATGATAATATGGGATGCCATAACTTTCAACTACTTCTTTTAAATCAGGATGGTTACTAATAACCAAAGGAATATCCACTTGAATTTCTTTTGCTTTCCAGCGCAAAAGAAGCTCCATTAGACAGTGATCTTGTCTTGAAACAAAGATGGCCATTCGCTTTCTTTTTTCGCTACTGCTTAACTGCCAGTCTAGATTATAATCTCGCTCTAACATCGCAAGGTCCTGTTCAAGTTTTTCATAAGAAGATGCAAAATCTTCTAAATCAAACTCAATTCGCATGAAAAACACGCCAGCGTTTGGATCTGTTGTATGTTGGTCAAAATGTACAATATTTGCATTATGTTCTGCTAAAAAGTTCGTGACAGTCGAGATGATACCAGGCTTTTCCGGGCAGGAAATTAATAATTTTGCCCGGTTCTTTTTGAATGATGTATGCAAGGTTCTTTCCCCCTTGATATTTAAGCTTTTACAGTTTCCTTTTCTTGCTCAGCTACTTCTTCTTTTTTATAGCGCAAGATTGGATGTCTCGCAGCTAAAGTTTCATCCATTCGACCGACCACCGTTGTATGTGGTGCCTCTAGCACGATTTCTGGACTTTCTTCCACTTCTTTTGCGATTTGAATCATGACATCTGCGAAAGCATCAATAGTTTCTTTTGACTCTGTTTCTGTCGGTTCAATCATTAAACATTCCTCAACATTTAGTGGGAAGTAGATTGTTGGTGGATGATAGCCGAAATCTAACAGACGTTTTGCCATATCAAGTGTTCTGACACCAAGTTTTTTCTGTCTAGAGCCGGATAAAACAAATTCATGCTTACAGATTTGTGCATATGGTGCTTCAAAATATGGTTCAAGTCTTTTACGTAAGTAGTTGGCATGTAGAACTGCCCCTTCAGAAACTTCACGCAATCCAACTGGTCCCATTGTGCGAATATAAGTATAAGCACGAAGTAAAATGCCAAAGTTTCCATGGTACCCTTTTACACGGCCAATGGATAATGGGTAATTTGAATTTAGTATAAATTTGTCGCCATCTTTTTCAACACGTGGTACTGGTAAGTAAGGAATCAGTTTTTCTTTTACACCGACTGGACCAGCACCAGGGCCTCCACCACCATGTGGGCCTGTGAATGTTTTATGCAGATTTAAATGCACGATGTCAAAGCCCATTGTTCCTGGAGTAGTTTTCCCCAAAATTGCATTGGCATTCGCGCCATCATAATACAGTAAGCCGCCAGCTTCATGAACTACTTGAGCAATTTCGATGATTTCTTTTTCAAATAACCCAAGTGTATTTGGATTAGTTAGCATTAATGCTGCTGTATCTTGATCAACATGTTTCTTTAATTCTTCTAAGTCTACTAATCCATTTTCATTCGATGGAATTGTCACTGTTTTAAAACCGGCAACGCTTGCACTCGCTGGGTTTGTACCATGTGCAGAGTCTGGAACAAGTACTTTTGTTCTTTTTTCTCCTTTTTGTTCATGGTACGCTTTGACCATCATTAAACCTGTCCATTCACCTTGTGCACCTGCAGAAGGTTGTAGAGTTACCGCATCCATACCAGTGATGACAGCTAATTCTTCTTGTAAATTGTATAAAACCTCTAATGCACCTTGTACCGTTTCACTTGGTTGGTATGGGTGAATGCGGCTAAATCCAGCAAGACGTGCCACATCTTCGTTAATTTTCGGATTGTATTTCATTGTACAAGAACCAAGTGGATAAAATCCGTTATCAATCCCATGGTTTTTGTTTGAAAGTGCTGTATAATGGCGCACTAGTTGAAGTTCAGATACTTCAGGAAGCTCTGCTGCCTCGTCACGAATCAAATGCTTTGGAAATTTGTCTTGTACATCAATACTTTCGACATCACTTTTCGGAAGGCTGTAACCTACACGACCTTGACGAGTTATTTCAAAGATTAGATTATTATAATCAACCATTTACAACCGCCTCCAATACTTCTACAAATTGATCAATCTCTTGTTTTGAACGTTGTTCTGTTACTGCAATCAGCATTTGATGGTGATCTTCATAATCAATTCCTAAGTCATATCCACCAATAAAGCCCGCTGCAAGAAGCTTTTCATTGACTTCTTTGACTGGACGAGGAAGTTCTAAAACAAACTCATTAAAGAACGGTGATTGATTTAGAACAATAAAGCCTTTCTTTTGAAGAGCTTTTGCCATATAATCTGCTTTTTCAATATTCAGTTGAGCCATTTCTCGGATTCCTTGCTTTCCAAGAGCTGACATACAAACTGAAGAAGCAAGGGCATTTAATGCTTGGTTCGAACAAATATTGGATGTCGCTTTATCGCGGCGAATATGCTGCTCACGTGCTTGTAATGTTAGAACAAATCCACGTTTTCCTTGTTCATCTTTTGTTTGTCCCACAATACGTCCTGGTATTTTACGAACAAATTTTTCTTTTACTGCAAAATAGCCGCAGTGTGGACCACCAAAGGACATTGGGATTCCAAGTGGCTGCATATCACCGATTACAATATCTGCACCAAGTTTTCCTGGTGATTGTAAAAGTGCTAATGCAAGCGGGTTGGCACTAACAATGAATAGGGCGCCATTTTCTTCTGCGATTTTCTTGATTTCTGCTAAATCTTCAATTGAGCCGAAGAAGTTCGGATATTGCACAATAATAGCTGCTGTTTTTTGATCGATTTGTGCTTTTAGTTGTTCTAAGTCTGTTACATCTGTTGCTAGACTTACTTCTTCCACACTATAGCCTTGACCTTTTGCGACTGTATTTAAAATCGCACGAGATTCAGGATGAACGCTTTTTGATACAAGTACTTTTGAGCGTCTTGTAGAGCTTGCAGCAAGAGAAGCAGCTTCTGCAAGAGCTGTGAAGCCATCGTACATTGATGAGTTGGCTACATCCATACCTGTTAATTCACTAACCATTGTTTGGAATTCAAAAATCGCTTGTAATTCCCCTTGGCTAATTTCCGGTTGGTACGGTGTATACGCTGTATAAAATTCAGAACGTGAAATCATATGATCAACAACGCTTGGAATATAATGATCGTACGTACCCGCTCCAAGGAAAGTTGGATATTGGTTCGCATTTTTGTTACGGTCAGCAAGCCCATTCATTTTTTTCATAAGTACAGGCTCTGGATCTGCTTCTGGTATGTTAAGCTCACCAGTTAAACGAATTTCAGATGGAATATCTTCAAATAATTCATCAATCGAAGACATATTTAACAATGAAAGCATTTCCTCTTGATCTTGCTTCGTATCAGGAAGATATCTATACGTATTGGTCATCTTATTCCTCTCCTTCATTGATAAATGCTTGATACTCACCTTCGTTTAAAAGCGAATCTAATTCTTCAGGAATGGATAATTCCACTTCGACTAACCAACCTGCTTCATAAGGATTTTCGTTAATAGATTCTGGTGTGTCTTCTAATTCTTCGTTGACACGAACAATCGTACCAGTTACAGGAGAAAAGACATCTGAAACAGCTTTTACAGACTCAATAGATCCCATTGTTTCATTTGCATTTACTTCCGTATCTACTTCAGGGTTTTCAACAAAAACGATATCTCCTAATTGCTCTTGTGCATATTCAGAAATACCGATTCGAACGCGGTTTCCTTCTAATGGTAATACCCACTCATGGTCTTTATTAAATAGTAAGTTTGCAGTTACATTTGTCATTCTATTCTCTCCTTCACCTATTCGCCTTTTTTATAAAACGGTGTTTTGATTACAACGGCATCAATCAATTTATTGCGGATTTCAACTTTTAGTTGTGTTCCCTCTTTTGCTTGATCTACAGCTATAAGCGCAAGACCTATGCTTTTCTTTAAAGAAGGAGATTGTGTTCCAGAAGTGATCAAACCAATTTCCTCTTCATCTGCAGAGAATACTTTGTAACCGTGGCGAGGAATACCTCTTCCTGTTACTTCGATTCCTACAATTTTACGCGCTAAGCCTTCTTCTTTTTGTTTTGCTAAGACTATCTTTTCCGATAAAGTCACTTTCTTTATTCGTTTTCACAGCAAAACCGATTCCTGCCTCAAGTGGGCTAATTTCGTTTGAAAGTTCTTGTCCATATAGTGCAAGTTTTGCTTCAAGTCGAAGTGTGTCACGTGCACCAAGTCCACATGGTTTTAAGCCTTCAACACTCCCTGCAGCAAGAAGTTTTTCCCATAGTGCTTCTGCTTGATTTGCTGCTAAATAGATTTCAAAACCATCTTCGCCTGTGTACCCTGTTCTAGATACAAGGACATCTTTGATTTCTTCTATATTGACATGTTGTGCAAATTGGAAACCACCAATTTGACTTAAGTCAGTTTCTGTTAATTTTTGCAGAATACCTTCTGCCTTTGGACCTTGAATAGCTAGCTGTGCCACATCATTTGAAATATTTTTAAGTGTCACTTCACCTTTTACGTTTTGGTTCATCCAATCGAAATCTTTTTCAATGTTTGATGCATTGATGACAAGCAAATACTTTTCATTTGCTAACTTGTAAACAAGTAAGTCATCAACTGTCGTTCCATCTGGGTAGCACATAGCTGTATATTGTGCTTTATTGATGGCGATTTTTGTTACATCATTTGTAACAAGATAGTTGATATAGCTTTCAGCGTCTTTCCCTTCAATAAGGACTTCACCCATATGGGATACATCAAAGAGTCCAGCTTCTTTTCGTACAGCTTCATGCTCTTCGATAATACTTGAAAATTGTACTGGAAGTTCCCAGCCACCAAAATCAATGACCTTTGCTCCAGATTTTTTATAGGATTCAAAAAGTGGTGTTCGTTTTAACGTTGTTTCTACGCTCATTGTGATACCTCCGATTAAAATTATTTCCTGTAAAATAATTGTTTAAATCTGTTCGTTATACATTTACTGGTTGTTGCACTAATGGGAATGCATCGCAAATCGCTTTTGTTGTTTCTTTTGCTTGTTTTAAAATGTCTTCGTCTCCGTTGCTCTTAAGTACTGCAGCAATAACCTCACCGATTTTCACCATTTCTTCTTGCTTCATACCACGAGTAGTTAAAGCAGCTGTACCCATACGGATTCCGCTTGTAACAAATGGGCTTTCTGGATCAAATGGAATCGTGTTTTTATTGACTGTAATGCCTGCTTCTTCTAATAATTTTTCTGCTACTTTACCTGTTAAGTTCCATGGACGTAAATCAAGTAAGACAATATGATTATCAGTGCCACCAGATACTAATGATGCGCCTTCTTTTTTCAATGTTTCACTTAAAGTTTGAGCATTATCAATGATTTGTTTTGCATACGCTTTAAAGCTTGGTTGTAATGCTTCATTGAAAGCAACTGCTTTAGCAGCAATGATGTGCATTAATGGTCCACCTTGAATTCCTGGGAATACGGCTTTATTTATTTTTTTGATCAGCTCATCATCGTTTGTTAAAATGATTCCGCCGCGTGGTCCTCTTAATGTTTTATGTGTTGTACTTGTCACGATATCTGCATATGGAATTGGTGATGGATGAAGACCTGCTGCAACGAGTCCAGCAATATGTGCCATATCCACCATGAATTTTGCTCCTACTTCATCTGCAATTTTTCTAAAACGTTCGAAATCAATGATTCTTGGATAAGCACTTGCCCCAGCAATAATCAATTTTGGTTTCTCTTTTTTCGCGATTGCTTCTAGCTCATCGTAATCAATTAATTGCGTATCTTCTCTAACACCATAAGACACAATGTCAAACCATTTTCCTGAAATACTTACAGGGCTTCCATGAGTTAAGTGACCGCCATGTGAAAGATTCATCCCCATCACTTTGTCACCAGGTTGAAGTAAAGCGTAAAATACAGCTAAGTTTGCTTGTGCACCTGAATGTGGTTGAACATTAGCATATTTGGCACCGAATAGTTTTGTTAGACGTTCGATTGCTGTTTGTTCTGCTACATCGACAAACTCGCAACCGCCGTAGTAACGTTTACCTGGATAGCCTTCTGCGTATTTATTCGTCATCACACTTCCCATTGCTTCTAACACATCTTCGCTTACGAAGTTTTCTGATGCGATCAACTCTAAAGTTTGATGTTGGCGGTTTCGCTCTTTCTCAATTGCTGCAAAAATAGTTGAATCATTTTGTTGTAAACTCATGTAAATTCCTCCTTCAATTTGGTTCAGGAATCTGTGGTAACAAGCAATTTCCTGAAGTTTTTGTCCTAGCATCTCTACCTGCTACAAAACTACTTTTCTAGTAAATTTATACTTTTCCGCACGCAAAAAAGGACAGAAAAGGGTAGCCGTAGCCTCATTCCCCTTCTCTGTCCTTTTACCTGAGAGTTTAACTCGATTGATGATTAATCATGGAGTCTTCCCCTTTGGTGGCATACTTTATACGCGCTCTCCAGAGGTGCGTCCGGTTGTAGTACCTTCTACCTGAGAGATTTGTTCAAAAGGGTGTTTTTTAGAACTTGCTCCTTCGGTGGCTTATTGCTTCTTGCACTCTCCTACAACCATCATCCGCTAATATTAATTTGTATATTCAGAATAATTTTAATATTTAGAGATGTCAATCTTTATTTATTCATTTTCAAATTTTTATTTTAAAGATTAAGATCAAAATGATTTATTCATAATTTTCTACTAATGGTTCTTCCGTTGTTTGATCTACAAAAGTCTCTTTTGACTTCCTTGTCTTATAAATTGCAATCAGCATGATAAACCAAACTGGCGTTACGAACAAGGCAACACGAGTATCTTCTGCAAATGCAAGTACGACAAGAACGAACACAAGAAAAGCAAGGATTACATAATTTGCAACAGGATAAAGTGGCATTTTGAATTTGTTTACTTTTGCTAGTTCCGGTCTTGTTTTGCGATATTTCAAGTGACAAATGACAGTGATTCCCCAAATAAAGATAAAACATACTGTTGAAACACTAGTAATCAGCGTGAAGACACCTTCTGGTATTAAATAATTCAAAATAACAGAAATTAAAATAACTGCACTTGAAAAGAACAATGCATTAGAAGGCACTTTACGTGCATCAAGTTTACCAAATTTTGCAGGTGCATTTTTTTCTTTTGCTAATGAATAGACCATTCGGCTTGTACTGAAAACACCGCTATTACATGCCGAAGCTGCAGATGTTAGTACAACAAAATTGATAATGCCTGCCGCTGCAGCGATACCAACTGTCGCAAAGACTTGGACAAATGGGCTTTTCGCAGGATTAAGATCACTCCATGGATATACACTCATAATGACAATTAATGCACCAATGTAGAAAATAATTACGCGAATCGGAATATTATTGATTGCCTTCGGTAGAACCTTTTCTGGATTTTCTGTTTCACCAGCTGTAAGTCCTACTAGTTCAATCCCTACGAAAGCAAATACGACCATCTGGAATGAGAGAATAAAACCATTTATTCCATTCGGGAACATTCCACCGTGGCTCCAAAGATTGGTGAAACTAGCTGGTCCAGAATTAGTAGAAAATCCTTTTACAATCATGATTACCCCAACTACAATTAGGGCTAGAATCGCGATTACTTTAATTAATGCAAACCAAAACTCCATTTCGCCGAAAAGTTTAACAGTTGCGAGATTCATACATAACAAAATGACAAGTGCGATTAATCCAGGCATCCACTGTGGTACATTTGGGAACCAATATTGCGTATAAATGCCAACCGCTGTTAAGTCAGCCATCGCAATGGAAACCCAGCAGAACCAATAGGTCCACCCAGTGATAAATGCTGCCATATCACCTAAATAATCTTTTACAAAATCCACAAATGAATGATAGTTTAAATTCGATAGTAGTAGTTCTCCAAGGGCACGCATGATTAAAAAACAAATCACACCTGTAATCATGTAGGCAAATAAGATAGATGGTCCAGCTAAATGAATGGACTTACCAGCTCCAAGAAATAACCCTGTTCCAATGGCTCCACCAATAGCAATAAGTTGTACGTGTCTGTTTTTCAGACCTCTTTCCAATTGTTGTTCTTTCATACGATCTTCCTCTCTTAATTTAGGATATACTTACCTTTTTTAACTTGAGAAAAGATTCCCCCTTTTAAAAATAAAAAAAGAACAGAAGAAGGCCTATACACCTTCTCTGTCCTTTAACCTGAAAGTTTCTCCCACAAGTATTGTGGGTCCCCTTTGGTGGCAATAAAATTGCGCTCTCCAGAGTAGCGTCCTGTATTGGTTCTTTTACCTGAGAGATTTACTCCAATAGGTTTTTTTGGAGTTTGCTCCTTCGGTGGCGAATCTTCACTCTCTCCCAATACAATCATTCGCAAGTTATTCAATTGTGTTTGAAACGTCATACGTTTATCACGTATGATAATGATCCACTATAAAACTGTTACATAACATCAGTGGATTGCAAGCTTCATATATTGAATGAAGCGCTTTCACTCAGTATATACTAAATCTATCAAAAAATAAATATAATTTTCTAAAAATTTAGAAGCTCTCTTAAAAATAGTATAATTTTCATGTTTTATGCATGTTTTTTGTTACATTGAGGGATAGCATTTAATATAAATGGTACAGTAAACTTCATCCAGAACCTTCTGTTATAGTATTGTTGCAACTACGGCAAGTGATTTGGATATTGGCTAATGAATTTTTTAGGAATGGATGTATTGTTTAATAGGGGAGAATAAAAGACCTCAAACAAAGAGGTCGATTTCATGTGATATTCTATAATTCTCTAACAGATTTCCGCTTCTCCTTTAATCAGATTACAATTTTGATCATCAATATAATCTATTCCGTTCTCACAATTTTCTTTATTTCCCCATTTAACAATATAGTGATTGCCTTTATGAATAACTGATTTTATTTCTACTGTACCAATACTTTTAGTGTGATCTTCTAATACAATTGATTTAGCCTGTTCTTCTGAAATTTTTGGCTTTGATAAATGGTTACAACCACTCATTACCAAAATGAACAGTAGAGAAAATATCGAAACTATTTTTTTCAAAGACTTTCACCTCCAAATAGCTTTATTATAGAAGTCCAAATTTGAATATGTTACTACAATTTTTACAAGAACAATTTTTGTAAATTAAAGTAAGACAAAAATACCTCTAGATTGATTGTCCGTTCAATCTAGAGGTATTTTTATTTTGTGAATTAAAGTAGCATTCCTAAATATTTTTCGAAGTTCACGCCTTCTTTGCTTGGAATCTGCTCCATGGAAGAATCATCGATTGCTGCACTTAAGAACTTTTCTGCCAGTTGGACAGATTTTCCTAAATCTTCCCCGCGCATCATGCCACCCATAATGACAGATGCAAATAAGTCACCTGTGCCAGAATAACTTTTCCCATTGTAAGGCATCGCGTTATAAAATGTTTTGTTTTCATCCAAATACATATTTCCAATCAAAGGTTCATCTGTATTTGCATTCGGTGGATTGACGCCCGTGATGATGACTTGTGCTCCTGTATCTTGTTGCAATGTCTTGCCAGCTTCCTCTATTACATGAAGGAAGTCTTTTTCATTTGTATAACTATGTAACTTGTCATATGATAACCCGGTCAGTAGGCAACATTCCGTCACATTCGGTGTAATGACATCGGCGCACTTCACAAGTTCTCGCATTCGCATCAGCAATTCATCTGTAAATAGCTTATAGGCCTCCCCCATATCTCCCATGACGGGATCCACAAGTAAACTAGTTTCTTTCGTTTGAAATGACTCTAAAAAACGAAAAATATTATTAATTTGCTCTCGGCCCGTAACAAAGCCAGTATAAATGCCATCAAAACTTACTTTCATCTTGCTCCATTCATCTTCAAAATAGTGCATCTTATCCGTAAAATCTTCGCAAAAAAAGCTTGGATAACCGGTCTGCGCAGACAATACAGCAGTTGGCAATGGACATGCTTGCACGCCCATCACAGAAAGGACCGGAATCGCCGCTGTTAATGAACATTTTCCAAAAGATGATAAATCTTGTATAACCGCAACCTTTTTCATAGTAGCCTCCATTTGAAATATCTTGAAAATTAAAGTGGAAAATCCTTATTTACAGTATAGCATCCTTTATTCGTTGAGGGTTTATAAACTATTGGAGTCTCAATCATAGTTGCTTCTTTTATTTCTAGTTAAATTAGGACATTAATTGTTGTATTCGCGGATATTATTTGCAAATCCGCGGATGTTTCTTCTGGAATCACGGATATTTGGACTCAAATCGCGGATGTTCTTCTTGTTCCACCTATGAATATTTTGTAAAACTTCTATCAAAAGATTTGCCTATTTCCAGTTAATTCATTCTCTTAATGCAAAGTATTTTTATTTAAGTAGACTAGCGAGGTTTATAAAATAATGCCGTTTACAATCAATTGGCAAAAATTTTACGCAATAAATTAAATAGTACTTTTAAAAAAGTTGCTATTTGAGATATTTGAATATACCAACTGCTTTTTATATGTAAACGAAAAAGACCGCCGATGTAAGTGTATCGACAGTCTAAAATAATGATTTTTACTTAAAAAGTTAATTTTCTTGAACGAATATCCTCAGGCATATCATCGAAAGGTGCTTGAGAAAGACTTTTTCGTTATTGGTTTATACTAATTCTGACGGAAACCAAATATATTGTTTCCCCCAACTCTCTCTTGCTAGGATTTCAATTTGTTCAATAATATTATTGTCCACAAGTAGAATGTTCCCGTGCTCATATGGGTTGTAATGATAGGCATACATACGCGATACAAACTGTGCAAATGGTAGAGAGGCTTCCCCTTCTTCTTCACCATGATTTTTAACGGAAGGCTCAATTCCTTGTCCCCAGTTTTGACCGCTATCGTTGTTCGGATTGTAAAAATAAATCCGATAATCTCCCGTTTCATCTTTGGCAATACGCTGGATGGATACTGCATGAAGTCCCAACAAATTGCCATGAACATCCGTTATAAAAATACCTACAGGGTTTGGATAAATGAGTTCATACCCTTCATTATATTCGGGATGATGGGTAGCATAAAATAACCGGATAAACTTAGAATAATTAACAACTGATCCTGTTACTGAATCAATATTACTTGCAAAGCCCCGCTGAATCCACTCACCGTAAAATTCAGGATTTACCCATTTGTGCCCATCTTCTCCTCGAAGCATTGCCCTCTTCATCATTTCATTATAAATCTTATCTAGATGTTTTACTAAAACCTTTGATACGGGATCTAATTCCTGATGAATTTCTGAGGCCACCCCATCTACTAATAGAGAAGAATGAATAATGTCACCTTCAAAAACCATATGAATATCGTTGTCCCTAGCGGCGCGTGCAATAAACTCTAGCAATTGCCCAGCATCATGTTGTGACCAAAGGCTGATTGCACGTGCAGACTGGCATGTGGGATTCATTCCTTGTCCAACCCCTAAAGGCTGTCCTAATACGCTGATTGTTCCCGACACTAAAATAGCATTTGCCGTTATTCCCTCACTTTTCGCTTCCGGTGTTAACAAGATTTCCTTCACTTCTGGATGAATATCAAGTTCTAGTAAGCGGTGAATTCCTAGCGTGATCGGCTCCTGGGTAAGCAAACCTCTATTCAGCACCTTCGCAAGACCATAAATCGACTGGGCTGTTTGCGGGTAAATAGCAACTTTAATCAGCTCATTAACTAGCTCATTGTGATCATGTAAAAGAGCTTGCCCTATTTCAGACACGTGAAGAGCTGTTGGTAACAAGTCAGTATGCTCACGAGCCAAATGTTTGAGAAGTATAGCATGATATGGAGAAACCAGTCCCGTTTCAACAATTGACTGTCCAAATGCTTCTGCTTCCTTTCTCAACTCTTCTGTGGAAGCATCTTTTAAAGCCAATTGATATTCCTTGATATTGTTCGCTTGTCTACTAATTTGGCTTGGCGTTGTGATTGCATCTACATATTTTTGAAGTGCATTTTTTACTTCGGCATCAATATTTGTTTCCATAATCTGTTGTGCCATTGTAATCATGTTGACAATACGATTAACCATGATAGGACGCTGAATCGTTAGACGGTCGATTTCTGCGACGATTTTCTTGGCAATTGCTTGGAAGGATAGTTCTTTCCCTAAGAAATGAAAGAGTCTCTCAGCGCGTTCAATATGTTCACCTGTATTTATTCTTGCTTCTTCTGTTTCTGGGGGAAATAAAATATCGAGATTTAAAGCTAATACTTCATTTAAAAAAGCTTTTGCTTCTTGGGCTGTTATTTCCTCATGTTCATATGAACATTTTGCAATAGCGAGCATTCGCAACTCACTTAGCAATTCTACGATTGAGTTCACACCTTTTAATTTTAATGAACCACCAACAAAAGATGCTTGAAGTTTCGAAGCATTTTCCCAAGGTCCATTTGTAAATACTCCTACTTCATCAAAACGATGAGCATAATGAAACAATTCCTTTATACCTTCTTCTGTCTGAGCTAATTCAATAGCTCGCTTAAAAACTTCCGTTTGAACCTTGCTTTTCACATAAGGATCTGCCTGTTCAAGATTATCTAGCATCTGTTCAAAATTTGTTATTACCGGTTTATCTAAAGCTTCCATCATCCATTCCTCCTAATCATTTTTGAAAATAAAAGCTGACGAATTATGTTATAAATCTCCGTCTTTAATTCCACTAATATCCATTAATGTATACTTTATTTCCCCTATATCAAATCTTTTAAACCACAATAGACAGAGAGAGACTAATTATTTTGAATTTGGATAACTATGATAAGCAAGAAGATATTCAATTGTATTTTGTCATAACAGGATGTTTCGATTTTGTGAGTCCGGGTATATATGACATAAGCATATTAAATTATTAAAATAATAAGGAGTTGTATAGAAATGACAAAAGTAGTATTAGTAAATGGTGAATATTTAGCAATCTTAGATGAGAGACAAGTTGTACGCACGAAGAAACTACCTGAAGGATTAGACCTTGGGCCAATGGGTGAGGTACAATATGATCAAGATACAGGGAAAATTATTGTGGATGGAAAGATCATTTAAAATCTTTCCATCTTTTTTTG
>CAWBWO010000021.1:0-105833 GCA_963792445.1 uncultured Caryophanaceae bacterium
AAAACAAAGCCATTTGATTTTTGTTGAAAAAAATCAAACGATTTCAAAACGGAAAAACAAACAAAGAACAAATAGGTATTCGTTATTACAAATAAATATATAAGGATAGCAAATAATAATATTTTCATTGCTATATCCATTAAAGTTAAAGGTCGTTCTTTATCAAAAGAATCCTGTTTGATCATGTGTCCATCCTAATAAATGCAAAAACATATTTTTTAAAAAGTCGTAATGTCTAAAGGTATTAGCGACTAACAAAATTTTAAACAAAAAATGGCCAATTGCTACGAAAGATGGTAACCCTGTTTGAAGTAAATGTGCCAAAGACAATCTTCTCCTTGATGCAAAAAACATTAAGCGGCACAGACACCTTTTAAGAGAACAGTACCTCCTAAAAAGATGTTATTAAAATGTAATTTGTAAATTTTCCTTTTTTCTCAACTTTTTGCACTAATATCTGTATTACCACTGATTGGTGCATGGTAAACTTATCCATTAATTATTGGAAAATTAAACACACATAAAAGATAAATTCTGGAAAAACTCAAGGAGAGAAATGTTATAAATATGTAGTTTAGTACCTGTTGAAGTTAACTCTTTTTCGCCAATATAAATTAGAGATACCGTTCTCTATAAAAATAGTTGCTCAATCTTAAACAATTTCATATAAGCTTCTTCATTCATATTTAAATTTAGGTGGGCTACTAGGCATTCATCCAATCCCAGCCTTACCCCTAAGCATTAACTGGTTATAAGTCTAATTTTAATAAGGAGTGAACCTTGAATTATGGCAAATTTACAACATATGCCACCCTTTGCCCAGAATCCTTTGGGTCTTCAACATTGTATGTATCATTTCACATATATGTGGCTTAGAAACGGAGACAATTTCTGGTTTTTCCTGACGACTGTCAGTGAATCAAGAGCTTATGGCTATAGGTTTTTCGGTGGAAGATGGAATCATTATTCGATTGCTTTAAGAGATATTGTTTTCTTCAATTGTTCTCCGACTCCAACTCTATATTAAAACACTGCGCCTGACCTTCTTAATCGTATCGTTCAGTCTTAGTTTAGAAGCGTCTGGACTTTCGTATATTCAGAGATTACTTTTTGAATTGACAAATTTCGAGTGGTGACAGCGCCAAAAAACACCCCAATTAGGTTAATTGAGGTGTTTTTGATCATCAAACGTTAACAACTTATTTTAAGTATTCTTTATAAATTGCTTTGTAAGTATCAATCATTTCTAAGTAGTTTTCAATTGATACGTATTCGTCTACTTGGTGAGGTAAATCTGAAACGCCAGGACCATAGATTACAAGGTCGAATTCATTGTCAGCTTTAGTAAATGCAGCTGCGTCTGTCGTTGGTGAAATACCGGTTACAGGCAATTCTTGATTTGAAACAGCTTGGATTGCTTTAATTAGTTCAGAATCAGATTTAGATTCTACAGGGTAAATATCATAATCAACGATTAATTCTAAGTTAAATCCTTCCTTTTTGTTCAAGTCATCCACAATACTTTGTAACAATGCTTTCACTTTGCTGTTATCAAATTCAGGAATTGTACGAATATTACCTTGTAATGTTGTAATAGCAGGAATACTGTTAACTTGATCCCCACCATTGATGATTGTAATAGAATGAGCAGTTTCACCTAATACATCATTTTTGTATTTGTTCGTGATTTCTTGCATTTCTGCATTAGCACGAGTCACAAATTCATTAATATTTGCGATTGAGTTAATACCTTCTTTAGGCATTGAGCTGTGCGCAGATTTACCACGAGAAACAACTGTATAGTTCATTGAACCTTTGTGCGTGTAAATCAGTGCTTGGCCAGTTGGTTCACCAATAATCAATCCATCAAGATCATCTGCATAACCTTCTTTCGTTAATTGCGTAGAACCTAATTCACCGACTTCTTCACCAACAGTTCCCATGAATTTCAATGTACCGTTGATGTCTACGTTTTCTTCTTTCGTTTCAATCATAGCGATTGCTAAAGCTACTAGACCCGATTTCATATCCGTTGAACCGCGGCCATATAATTTGTCACCATCGATTTCAGCTGAGAACGGTGGGAATTTCCATTCACTTTCGTCACCAGCTGCAACAACATCTTCGTGTCCGCTGATACCTAAAACTTTACCGTCACCTTTTTTGTAAGTGGCTACTAAGCTTTCACGGCCTTCACTATATTTTACTTTTTCAGATTCAATCCCATATTTTTGGAATAGATCTGCTAAGTAATCAGCTACTTCTGATTCATGATCGTTTACCGATTTTATTTTTATCACATCTTGTAAAACTTTAATGCGTTCCTCTTTATTCAATGTATTAGTCCCCTTTCGTTTATATATACTGGTTCACACACAAAAAGGCAATTTGACTATTTTCCATACTACATATAGCATTTCTTTCTCTGATTAAATTGCAATATATTGCTTTTTTACAACGGTGAATTGAATTATAAAAACCCTATACTATCATGCCTCATAATGAAAAAAGTATTCGAAAATGGATAAAAATTTATGATGTACATTTGGGTGGTGACTGGCAGTCAAAGCTTATTTGTCTTACGGACACAGAAAAAGAAAACGTAATTTTACTATCTTCAAAAGATTTTTCCGAGATAACAATAAACCCACTGATTGCAATAAATTTGCTTTAATAATTGTTCCTGGTTGTGTAAACATCTTTGCACCACCAACATTCTAATTTTTGTTGACAATTTAACCCTTATTTAATCTCCATGTTCATAAGAAAAGGAGGGGTATCTTTTCCCCTCCTTCTTTCGTATTTATTTTCGATATCTTTCCTTTGGTGCCACCCAAAATGTCCAAACCACCATAATAATTGTGACAATACCTAAATTTGGTTTGATTCGATTGTGAGATAGATATGAGTAAACATCGCAACCAATTAACATTACTAATGATAAACCAACCACCAATAGAGCAGCATGTATAATAAACTTCATTCTTTTCATATCTGAAAATTTTGGGAGATCAAAATCTGGCAAATTATTCACTCCTGCTTTATAAAAACTTTTAACTTTTGAATATTTTTACCTCAATTATGAGGCAAGCAGCATAAGCTCCCGCATATTGTAACATGGATGAATGGCAATCTATTGCTATAACTTCTTGGTAATTTCCTTCAGACCATTTCTGAGCTTTAGTTCAAATTATACTAGACAATTTAATTTGAAAACTTTTAAATTCATTATTGGCATTCAAAACAATTTTGTAAAAGGATTTAGAAAAATTTTTTAAGAAAATAAAAAGGCAGCTATAATAAATATAGCCACCCTTTAGGAATTACATATTATCTTTTAAATATTGTTCTTCTAATTTCTTTTCTAATTCATTTCTTCTGTCAAAGCCTAAAAATTCGAATACAAATTCTACTTAAAATAATAGACTTTTCTTCCATTTTCAAACTTCTAATTTCATTCATAATTTCATCAATTTTTTTCATTGTGCTTCAATCCTTTTTAATTTATTCTGGCGTAATTAAACGCTCTGTACTAATGAAGCCAATCTATATATTCATAAAAAGGATTATCAATGATATATCTATTATAGCATGAAATTGGTAGACAAAAATATCACTATCCAAAATTATAAAAAATACATTATAAATAATAACGTAGTAATTAAACCTAATAAAGGCGAGAGTCCCTTTTAAAATAATGGAGATAGTTGGAGGTGGTTAGTCTTATTAGCCCAAGTAAACCGAAAGAACCATATGTATAAATCTTTTTCCTTTCCGAATATAGCAAACCACATAACAGATAAGCCTGTTAATATCATAAAAACAACGTTTATCCACAAATGCCATATAATGAAAAAATATAAAAAGAAAAAGCCTTGTATACCAAGGCTTTTCCCACTGTTTAAAACTATTATTTATGGAGACGGTGGGAGTCGAACCCACGTCCAGAAACTCTGATACTTCAGTTACTACGCGTGTAGTTTGTCTATTTGAGTTTCGCGCATCATTCTGCCGACAAACAGGCGTCCTGTGCGCTAGCTTGGAAATCTCTTGCTGCTAGCTCAAGCGGCGCTAGCAACCGTATCCCACTAAAGTTGAGCCTAGCTACGCTACATGGGCGATAGAGCAGTTAGGCAGTTCCGAGCTTACGCTGCGAAAGCTAAGTTATTGTTAGTTTTGCCAGTTATTATATAACTTCCGTTGATGACGAAGCCGAGACCTCCGACGCGCAACTCAAGCTCAAGCAATCCCTGTCGAATCCGTAACGTCCCCTTAATATAGGATTAGAATCGCAACTGTATACTTGCTTCTATATCCATTAAGGAGCTGAACTTAATCAGCGTTTCGGATCAGTATGTTTATCATACTGTTACTGGCTTAACGTTGTACTAAGAGTATATGACAAATTACGTCTTATTGCAAGTGGTAGATATTAGAATTGATTTTTGGCCTTTACTGCTCTTGCCATTTCGCGTTTGGCTTCTTTTTTCTTTAAGTCTGCGCGTTTGTCGTAGTTTTTCTTACCTTTACCTAAACCGATTAGTACTTTTGCGTAACCATCTTTTATGTACATTTTCAGCGGAACAATTGTATAGCCATCTCGTTTGACATCAATATTCAATTGCATGATTTGCTTTTTATGTAACAACAATTTACGTACGCGAAGTGGGTCATGGTTGAAGATATTTCCTTGTTCATATGGGCTGATATGCATGTTGGAAATCCATGCTTCCCCTCTTCGGATTAGGATAAAGGCGTCTTTTAATTGGACTTTGCCTTTTCTTACTGATTTGATTTCTGTGCCATTTAATACGATTCCTGCTTCAATCGTATCTTCAATATAGTAATCAAACCCAGCTTTTTTGTTTTGTGCTAATACTTTTCCAGTACCTTTTGGCATATGGAATCACCTCTATTTAATGGACTAGAGAAGAGCGTGCTGCCCTTCTCTTATTTGTTTTTCTTTCTGTTGCGGCGTTTTTGTTGTTTTTTCGCAATGCCTTCGTAGTATGCTTTCTTATTTCCTGAATCACCTGAATTTCCGTTTCCAGAGTTTCCTGACTGACCGGAAGATTTGCGATCTTGTTTACGTGTTTTGCCATTCACTTTAGCGCCACTTGGTTGGTATTTGCTGCTTTTTCTATTTTTGCCTTTTTCTCTACCTTGTTCCCCGCTTTTCGATTTTGCACGAATGATAACAGGTGATTGTCGACGCGTACGATTGGCAGCTTTTGGCATCCCAACAATTTCAAAATCAATGGCTGATTCTTCAACGTTTACTTCTAACACACTGATTTCTACTTCATCACCAATGTGGAAGATTCGTCCTGTGCGTTCACCAATCATCACCATTTGACGATCATCAAAATTATAATAGTCATCTGTCATATTGCTGATATGCACGAGACCTTCGATGGTGTTTTCTAGTCCGATAAACATACCGAAATTCGTGATAGAGCTGACAATACCAGTGAATTTCTCGCCAATTTTGTCTGACATATATTGTGCTTTTTTCAATGATTCCGTATCACGTTCAGCATCAACGGCACGACGTTCGCGGCTTGAAGTATGGTCTGCAATTTCATCCATACGAGCGCCCCAGTAGCTAACGGTTTCTTTACTTGTATCGCCATTGATTAAGTAGGTGCGAATCAAGCGATGAACGATTAAGTCTGGGTAACGTCTGATTGGTGATGTAAAGTGTGTATAGAATTCGGTTGATAAACCAAAGTGTCCAAGACATTCTGGGCTATATTTTGCTTGTTGCATAGAGCGTAGCATCATCGTAGAAATCACAGGATATTCCGGTTCATCTTTAACTGATTCCAATATTTCTTGCAATGCTCTTGGCTCAACTGTATTCCCTGTACCTCGAATAACTAAACCGAAGTTTGTGATAAATTCAAAGAATCGTTGTAGTTTTTCTGGTTTTGGATCTTCGTGTATACGATAGATGAAAGGTAGCGCCATACGGTTAACATGTTCTGCTACTGTTTCATTGGCAACAAGCATAAATTCTTCGATGATTCGCTCAGCAACTGAACGGTCACGTAAAAGAATATCTGTTGGCCAACCATCTTCATCAACTACTACATAAGATTCTTTAAAGTCAAAGTCAACGGCACCACGTTTCATACGGCGATTGTTTAGAATCATCGCTAAATCACGCATATTTTCAAACATTGGAACTAATGGTGCATAGCGTTCTTTTAGTTCTGCATCGTCTTCTTCCAAAATCTTAAAGACATTTGTATAGGTCATACGTTCAGTTGTCTTAATGACACTTTGGAAAATTTCGTGATCGATGACTTCACCGTTCCCATTAATCGTCATTTCACATGAAAGTGTTAATCGATCCACTTGTGGGTTCAATGAACAAATACCATTGGATAGACGATGAGGAATCATAGGAATTACGCGGTCGGTTAAATATACACTTGTTGCGCGGTCATATGCTTCACGGTCTAAAGCAGAGCCATCTGTCACATAATAACTAACATCCGCGATATGAACACCTAATTTATAAGTGCCATCGTCATTTTTCGTTACCGTTACAGCATCATCTAAGTCTTTTGCTGTTTCACCGTCAATCGTTACGATCATTTGGTCACGCAAATCTCTGCGTCCAACGCGGTCCTTATCTGAAATTTCATCTGGTACTGCACTTGCAGCATCGATGACTTCTTGAGGAAAATCGACCGTAATATCATGTTTGTGGATGATCGATAGAATATCCACACCTGGGTCGTTTTTATGTCCTAAAATTTGTGTAACAATACCTGTTGCAGAACGATGTACACCTGGCCATTCAATAATTTCTACGACAACCTTGTGACCTTCCATTGCACCTAATGTATTATCTTTTGAGATAAATACATCCATCGATAATTTCTTATCATCCGGTACAACAAACCCAAAACCTCTGTTTGCTTGGAATGTTCCGACAACTTTGGTTGTTCCACGCTCTATAATTTTGATGACAGCACCTTCACGACGATCGCCTGAAGATGTGCTAGATACTCGGATTAGAACGGTATCTCCATTGATCGCACCATTCACATCAGTTGGTGGGATAAATACATCATCCATCCCTTCTTCAGCTGGCGCAACAAAACCAAAACCTTTTGCGTGACCGATAAATCGTCCTTGTAAATAATTCATACGCTCAGGCAAACCATAACGATTTGTACGAGTACGAACAACATCACCTTGTTGCTCTAATTTTACGAGCGTTTTGACTAGTTGTTTGAATTCTTCTGCATCGCGAAAACCAAACTGATCTTCTAGCTCAGAGACGGTTAAAGGTTTATAATCCTCTTCTTTCATAAATTCCAATAATCTTGTTTCTAAATTTTCCTCTATATTCATCGTTCTTCCCTCCTTCTACTAGCATTTGCAATCATGATTTTTTTACTCATCCCAATCTAGCGACTCTAAAAATTGTAAAACATCTTCATGCAATTGTTTTCGTTCTTTATCTAATGTAATGACATGGCCTGATTCTTCATACCATTTTATTTGTTTTTTATTAGACTCTGCCGTTTCATAAATATAATTTGCAGAATTAATATCAATGACTTGATCTAATCGACCTTGTACAACAAAAAGTGGCGCATAAATCTCATCCACATGTTGACTCACGTCATGTACTAATTCACGTAGTTCTTGTAATGACGGCATACCATGTTCTTTGATATATGCCAAACTTTTAGCCGCTTCTTCACTTGTTCTGAACTGTTGGTTAAATCGCTTTGCATACTGAAGTACACCTTCAAACATCACGTCTGTTGTACGCATTGTCATGGGTGCACACATCGGTATAATTCCCTTTAATGGATAAGAATAACCTAATTTCAATGAAAAAACGCCACCAAGAGATAAGCCTGCAACTGCAATTTCCTTATATCCAGCATTTTGAAGTGTTTGATAACCATCTAGTACACTTTGCCACCACTCTTTAGGATTCGTATGTATAAGTTCTTCTGGTGGTACGCCATGTCCTTTATAATGTGGCGCAAGTGTCGTATAGTTATGCTTTTCTAAAAAGCGTCCAAGCATCCGAAAATCTGCTGAATTGCCAGTAAATCCATGTAAAAGCAAAACTGCTCTAGGTCCAGCCTCAAAGAAAAATGGTTCTGGTAAAACGGGTTTCATGAGGTTGCCTCCTACGTATAAAAATTATTTCTAATAAAAACGTTCACATGCCACTTTAACATATTATAATCCAAAAAGTAGAAAACGCCTAACCATATAGTGGTCAGGCGGTTTTTGTGTGAATTAGATTTTTGCTATTGCGACTGCTAATACGAAGAATAATACAGATAATACAACCGTAATACGGTGTAATATTAAATCGACTCCTCGTGCTTTTTGTTTACCAAAAAGTTGTTCAGCTCCACCAGAGATGGCCCCTGAAAGTCCAGCACTTTTACTAGATTGTAACAATACTACAATGATTAATGCAATTGCCACAATAAGTAGTAGTGTCATGATTGCTGTATGCATACGTCCACCTCCTGATTCGAAACATCACAACAGTCCTATCTTAACAAAAACTGTACGTAATGACAACGAAGCTCTATTTTGAGTAGAATATCAAACAATTAAATACACACTTTTCTTTTATTTTAACATTTCTAATATATTTTGAGTATAAAAAAGTAAAACTTTAGAATCATCACTGAAAACATTTACATTCATTTAACATTAATTTAAAAATCAAATGCTAAAAAAGCTGCTTTTGTTCTTATCTTAAACTACACCGTCATAAACTGTATCTGGCAAAACAAAAAGATTTTAGGAGGTGCTACAATATTCGATCAGATTCTTTGGATATTAATGGACGATTATCTCGTTAAAAAGTTAATTCCCTTCGATTCTACACTGGAGCAAGTACAGAAATCGAATAAGGAAGCAGGAATACCCGATATTAATGTAGCAGAAACACACGGTAAACTATTATATCTTTTAGCTAAACTCAAAAACGCCAAAAACATTTTAGAAATCGGAACCCTTGGTGGCTATAGTAGTATATGGATGGCTCGGGCTCTTTCTGAAAGTGGAAAATTATATACGTTAGAATTCAATCCAGATTATGCGAAAGTCGCCGAACAAAATATCCGCAATGCAGGTTTCGAAGATAAAGTGGAAGTGATGGTCGGAAAGGCTTTAGATACATTACCAATCCTCGAAGAAAAAAATGTATTATTTGACTTCATCTTTATAGATGCTGATAAGGAAAATTACGAGAATTATCTAAATTGGTCTTTAAAATTAGCGAATTCTGGTGCACTCGTTATTGCTGATAATGTTGTAAGAAATGGTGAGGTCTTTGATGAAACAAGTGAGGACGCACGTGTAAAAGGCGTACAACAATTTATGGACGCATTAGTCAATAATCCTGCAATTGATTCTACAGCCATCCAAACAGTTGGTGTTAAGGGTTATGATGGTTTTATGATAGGAATTGTAAAATAAACAACATACAAAACTAAAAAGACGCCATCTTCCCAAATGTTTTAGGGAGGATAGCGTCTTTTAAAATGTCAAATATTTATTAATTATCGTTTAATATTATAGAAAGATTGAATGCCATTATATTGAGCAGTATCAGACAATTGATCTTCAATGCGAAGTAATTGGTTGTATTTTGCAACACGGTCTGTACGTGATGGTGCACCCGTTTTAATTTGACCAGCATTTGTAGCAACAGCGATATCTGCAATGGTTGTATCTTCAGATTCACCAGAACGGTGAGAGATGATTGCTGTGTAGCCAGCGCGTTTTGCCATTTCGATTGCATCTAACGTTTCTGTTAATGTACCGATTTGGTTCACTTTCACTAAGATTGCGTTACCAACGCCTTCTTCGATCCCACGAGATAATTTTTTCGTGTTTGTAACGAATAAGTCATCTCCAACTAATTGTACGCGGTCACCGATGCGATCTGTTAGCATTTTGTGGCCTTCCCAGTCATTTTCGTCAAGGCCATCTTCAATTGAGATGATTGGATATTTAGAAGTTAACTCTTCGTACCAAGCAACCATTTCTTCAGAAGTTTTTGCAACGCCTTCACCATCTAAGTGGTATTTGCCATCTTCATCAGAATACAATTCAGAAGATGCAACGTCCATAGCTAGCATTACTTCTTCACCTGGTTTGTAACCTGCACGTTCAATTGCAGTAACGATTGTAGAAAGTGCTTCTTCGTTAGAAGTTAAGTTTGGTGCAAAACCACCTTCATCACCTACTGCAGTGTTGTGACCAGATTCTTTTAGTACTGCTTTTAATGAGTGGAAAATTTCAGCACCCATACGTAAAGCATGACGGAATGATTCTGCGCCTACAGGCATTACCATGAATTCTTGAATATCCACGTTGTTATCTGCGTGTTCGCCACCGTTTAAGATGTTCATCATTGGAACTGGTAATTGTTTAGAATTCACACCACCGATATATTGGTAAAGCGGTAAGTCAAGGTAATCAGCACCTGCACGAGCAACTGCTAAAGAAACACCTAGAATAGCGTTTGCACCTAGATTTCCTTTGTTTTCTGTACCGTCTAATTCGATCATCATTTTATCTATTGATACTTGGTCTAGAACTGAATAGTTTCCGATTAGTTCTGGAGCAATGACGTTGTTTACATTATCAACTGCTTTTAAAACACCTTTTCCAAGGTAGCGAGCTTTGTCTCCATCGCGCAATTCTACTGCTTCATATTCCCCAGTAGATGCACCAGAAGGTACGATTGCACGGCCAAAAGCGCCTGATTCTGTGAATACTTCTACTTCTACTGTTGGGTTACCGCGTGAATCTAATACTTCACGGGCTTGTACGTCTGTAATAATTGGCATTGTTTAACTCTCCTCAGTTTTAAAATAATGGTTTTCCTGTCATTTCAAGTGGTTGTTCCACTCCTAGCAATTTTAACATGGTAGGAGCCAAATCGGCTAAAATTCCGCCATTTCTTACCACAATATTTTCTTTTGTGACAATAACAGGCACAGGGTTTGTTGTATGAGCTGTCATCGGTTGTCCTTCCAAAGTTACCACTTCGTCAGAATTCCCATGGTCAGCTGTAATAATAGCTGCTCCGCCTTTTGAAAGAAGCGCATCTACTACTCTACCTAAACATTCATCTACTGTTTCAATTGCTTTGACGGTTGGCTCAAGCATACCACTATGACCGACCATATCAGGATTAGCAAAGTTTAAGATGATGCCATCGAATCGATCTGCTTCGATTGCTTCAACTAACGCATCTGTTACTCCATACGCACTCATTTCAGGTTGTAAATCATATGTTGCAACCTTAGGTGAATTAATCAGAATACGTTCTTCTCCTGGAAATTTTTCTTCACGGCCACCGCTCATAAAGAATGTAACATGTGGATACTTTTCTGTTTCTGCAATACGTAATTGTCGAAGATTGTTGTTTGATAATACTTCACCAATCGTATTTTTTAAATCATCGTCTTTAAAAGCAATGTCAGAGAATACTTGATCACTGTACTTTTTGAATGAAACAAATTTTAAGTTTTGTGGATGATTTTCACTTAAAGCAAAACCATCAAAGCTTGAGTTTGTGAAATGCAGTTGATAATTCAATTGCACGGTCTGGTCGGAAGTTAAAGAAAATGACCGCATCATTTGACTCGATTGTTGCAACAGGTTTGCCTTCGTTTTTGATTACAAATGGTACAACGAATTCGTCTGTCACATCATTTTCATAGGATGCTTCTACACCAGCTAAAGCAGATGGGGCTTCAATGCCTTGTCCATCCACTAACACTTTATAGACTTTTTCTTCACGATCCCAGCGTTTATCGCGGTCCATTGCATAATAACGACCACTAATGGATGCGAACTTGCCAACGCCAATTTCAGCCATTTGGCGTTCTGTTTCTACTATATAACCAAGTGCTGTTTTTGGACCTACATCACGGCCATCTAGGAATCCATGAACATATACTTCTTCTAGACCTTGGTCTTTTGCTAGTTTCAGTAATGCAAATAGATGTTCATAATGACTATGTACACCACCATCAGATAATAGCCCCATTAAGATGAAGCTTTGAATGATTTTGTTTTGCATAATTTACTGCTTCTACTAGTGCTTCGTTTGTAAAGAAATCGCCATCTTTAATCGCTTTATGAATTCTTGTTAAGCTTTGATAGACAATTCGTCCAGCACCAATGTTTAAGTGTCCTACTTCTGAGTTCCCCATTTGTCCCGCTGGAAGACCTACTGCTTCCCCTGACGCTGTTAACGTATTATGAGGAAAAGTATTCCAATATCGGTCCAAATTTGGTTTCTTCGCTTGCGCTACTGCATTACCAAATACTTCGTCGCGTAAGCCTAAACCATCTAAAATGATTAATGCTACTGGTTTATTAGGCATTTGCCCCGGCCTCCAATAATGATAAGTATGAATTTGGTTTTAAACTTGCTCCACCAACTAGAGCACCATCAATATGCTCCATTGATAACAATTCTACTACGTTTTCTGGTTTCACACTACCACCGTATTGAATACGAATAGCTTCAGAAGCAACACTACCTGCTACTTCTTCTACCGTTTTGCGAATGGCTGCACATACTTCGTTTGCATCCTCTGCTGTTGCTGTTTTACCTGTTCCGATTGCCCAGATTGGTTCATATGCAATGATGCTTTTCACAACTTGTTCTTCTGTCAATCCATCAAGTGCTTTGCTTACTTGAGAAGAAACTTTTGCAACTGTGTTATTTGCTTCACGTTCTTCTAACGTTTCACCAACGCAAATGATAGGTGTTAGATGATGAGCAAATGCTGCATGGGCTTTTTTATTGACACCTTCATCTGTTTCATTATCATATTGACGTCGTTCTGAATGGCCAAGTATGACATATTGAACTTGAATATCTTCTAATTGAACAGGGCTTATTTCTCCAGTAAACGCCCCTTCATTTTCATAGTGCATGGTTTGAGCACCAATTGCTAAATTTGATCCTTCTGCCTCTTTTACAAGAGATGGCAAAAATAGAGCTGGAGCACAAATTACTGCATCTACTTTCTCTATTTCCGGAAGAGATGATTTCACTGCATTGACAAATTCAATTGCTTCAGATAATGTTTTATACATTTTCCAGTTTCCTGCAATAATTGGCTTGCGCATAGTAAACAGCCCCCTTCTTCTACTATTATTTGTCGTTTAATGCAACAACACCTGGTAATTCTTTACCTTCCATAAATTCAAGCGAAGCACCGCCACCAGTTGAAACGTGATCCATTTTGTCAGCAACATGGAATTTTTCTACTGCTGCTGCTGAATCGCCACCACCAATAATGGTATAGCCTTCTGTTTCTGCCATTGCTTCTGCCACTTTCTTTGTACCGTTTGCAAAAGCGTCCATTTCAAATACACCCATAGGTCCATTCCAAATGATAAGTTTTGAATTTTTAATCACTTCAGCATATTCTGCCGCTGTTTTTGGTCCAATATCAAGGCCCATCCAACCACTTGGAATTTCATTGATATCGACTACTTTTGTTTCTGCATCTTTTGAAAATTCGCTTGCAACGACCGCATCAATTGGCATATGTAAGTCAACACCGTGATCCGTTGCTTTTTCGATAAATGATTTGGCTAAATCAATTTTATCTTCTTCTAATAAGGATTTACCAATTTCATATCCTTGTGCGCGCGTGAATGTATAAGACAATCCGCCACCAATGATCAGGTGATCTACTTTTTCTAAAAGGTGATCAATTACGCCGATTTTGTCTTTTACTTTTGCACCACCGATAATCGCAGTGAATGGGCGTTCTGGGTTTGATAGAGCTTTCCCTAATACTTCAATTTCTTTTTCCATTAAGAAACCAGAAACGGCTGGTAAATATTGAGCAATTCCTGCAGTTGTTGCGTGTGCTCGATGAGCTGCACCAAATGCATCATTGACATAGACATCTGCTAATTTTGCAAAGCTTTCAGCAAGAGCTGGGTCATTTTTTTCCTCGCCTGCATGGAAACGAACATTTTCAAGTAAAATGATTTCTCCATCATTCATACTTGCAACCGCTTGTTCCACTTCTTCTCCAATTGATTCATCTAATTTTTTTACAGGTTGTCCAATTAAATCTGATAATCGTTCACCAACTGCTGTTAAACGTAATTCTTCTTTTACTTCACCTTTTGGACGGCCCAAATGACTTGCTAAGATTACTTTTGCACCTTGTTCAACTAAATAAGAGATTGTCGGAATCGCTGCTCTGATTCGCGTATCATCTGTAATTTTGCCTTCTTCCATTGGTACATTGAAATCTACGCGTACAAATACTCGTTTGCCTTTTACTTCAACATCTTTCATTGTCTTTTTTTGATACATTTTGGAACCTCCTAAAAGTTTTTTACCTTTTTACTTCAAAAAAACATCCAATATAGTTTTATATTCTTATTAACAAATAGCCTCTTCAGAAGTTTAAACGATTGACCTGAAACTATACATTTAGCGGTGAATTCATTGCTAAATGGCTTTTTTAGATCTGGTTTTTCTTTGTGAGCGCTTACTTGTTTCATAAAAAAAGGAGAAGTTATAAAAATCGCTTCTCCTTTTTTATCCTAATTCATTATATACATATAGAAACTATCTGGCTATATTTTTTACTTTACAAACCTTGTTTTGCCATGTATTCAGCTAAATCGACAACACGAGTAGAATAACCTGTTTCGTTATCATACCAAGCTAATACTTTTACAAGGTTTCCTTCAAGTACCATTGTAGAAAGGCTATCAACTGTAGATGATGCATTATTGCCATTGTAATCGATTGATACTAATGGTAATTCTGAGTATGCAAGAATTCCTTTTAGTTCATTTTCAGATGCTGCTTTTAATGCTGCATTTACATCTTCAGGTGTAACGTCTTTTTCTAATTCAACAACTAAATCAACTAATGATACGTTTGGTGTTGGTACACGGATGGCCATACCATCTAATTTTCCTTGAAGTTGTGGTAAAACTTTTGCTACTGCTACGGCAGCACCAGTTGTAGTTGGAATCATAGATTGTGCAGCTGCACGAGCACGACGATAATCTTTGTGTGGAAGATCTAAGATTTTTTGGTCGTTTGTGTATGAGTGAACAGTTGTCATCATACCGCGTTTAATACCGAATTGTTCATCCAATACTTTAGCTACTGGAGCTAAGCAGTTTGTTGTACAAGATGCGTTAGAAACGACAACGTCATTTGCAGCATCATAGTTTTCATTGTTAACACCCATTACGTATGTTGGCATGTTTTTACCTGGAGCGGATACGATTACTTTTTTAGCGCCTGCTTCAATATGTTTGTGTGCAGCATCGTAGTCTGTGAAACGCCCTGTAGATTCTACAACGATATCCACACCTAATTCTTCCCAAGGAAGTTTTGCAGGATCTGTTTCAGCATAAACACGAACGTTTTTGCCATTTACAACAAGGTATTCACCTTCAGATGTTACTTCTGCATCCAAAGCGCCGTGAACTGAATCATATTTTAAAAGATGTGCAAGCATTGCTGCGTCAGTTAAGTCATTGACAGCAACAATTTCAATATCTTGACGTTTCATTGCTGTACGGAAAACCAATCGTCCAATACGTCCAAATCCATTAATCGCTAATTTTAAAGTCATCTTATATTCCTCCATTAATTGTACTTATTTTAATAATTGAGTCATTTCTTTTGCAGCTGCAGCATCTGTTATTAAAACAGATTGTTTCGCTCCGTGTTTGAAGTAAGAAAGAATTGCTTTTGCCTTATTCTTTCCTCCTGCTACTGCAATGATACTTTTACATCTATTCACTTGTTCTAATTGAATGCCTACAGTACGTATTCTTTGTACTGCATTCCCTTGTTTATCGAAATAATAACCAAAAGCCTCACTAACTGCGCCTGCATCAATTAGAGCTTGTTTTTCTTCTTCATTCGTTTTGCGTCTTTCTGCCATTTCCAATGCAGAGCCGATACCGTGAATCACGATATCTGTTTGATCGTATAGTTCCATCATTTCTTTTACCATTGGTTCTTGAATGATGACATTATAAGATGTTTCACTTAACCTCTCGGGTAAATATAACGTACGATACTGATTGCCAGTATTTCCTGCACAGGTTGCCGCGATTGTGTTGGCTTGTAGCCTCATCTCGACTCCCATACCACCACGGGCTGCGATAAATGTTAAATCAGTGAGTTCTTCTGATGGAGTAAGGCTATCCGCTATTGCAGCTAATGTACTTCCACCTGTGACCGCGACAATTTTGCTGCTGTTTGCTACTAACTTTAATTGTTTTGCCGCTTCCAGACCCAGTAATGATTTAATAGATGAATTTTCATCAAGATCTCCATCGACAATCATCACATTCTGAATGCCAAGTGTCTGTTTTAACTGTTTTTCCATCATGAAAATGCCTGACCATTCATAAACGAGAGGTTTTAAAGTTTCTAATACTTCTATACCCACTTGAGAAATTCTCATTCCTGAACGACTTGCGATAATCAGCCCTTGCTCACGAAGTAAATCGGTTTCTTTGCGTGCTTCCCTTTCTGCTACAGAAAGGTTCTCCGCAAGTCCTCTTCGACCAATGGGACCTAACATTTCGATCATTTGTAAAAATCGATATCTTGTATGAAGAAGCTCAGACATTTCAGGCATTATTTTCAGTTGTGCTTCAGAAAGTGAAGTCATGTCTTTGGCTCTCCTTTTAACATTGGGATAAATATTATCCCACATTATTATTTTATGTCCCACTTGATGTAAAAAGTATACATTTCCGTTTAAAGAAATGCAACTTTTTCCTTCTTAATATGAACAAAATTGACGAAAAAATTCTATCCGTTACTAATTTCATCTAACAAAGTGACATAATCTAGTGCACCATACTGAATAATCCGCCCATCCTTTTCCACAACGGGAATCATCAGCATATATTTTTCATGAAGCGCTTCATCTTCTTCAATATTTAACTCTTTGACCTCAAAAGGAATCTCTTCACGCACTAAATTAAGCATGCGTTTTCCATCTTCACAAAGGCCACAATGTGGTCTGCTATAAAATGTAATCTCCATATACTCTTTTATACCTCTCATTTCGTGATTTTAATCCGGGATTGTTATTATTTTTGATAGTACCATTTAAAAAGCTGGATTGCATGATTTGTGATTCGTGCTTATAGTTACTGATTGAAGCGAGTTTGAGGACTTAAATTGATGGTTATAAATATGAAATTTAGAAAATAGCGAATTGGAGGGTGAAATGAGCGAGTTGACTCACCGAATGAGCGAATTGAATCAACAAATGGGCGAATTGGCCAGCCAAATGAGCGAATAACGAAAATTCTACTTACACAGAAAAGCTGGAGTGCATTTGATTTGCACTCCAGCTACTGAGAATATGGACTTAAATTGTCGACTATAATATAAAATTTAGAAAATAGCGAATTGGAGTGGGAAAAGAGCGAGTTGCCCCACCAAATGAGCGAATTGAATCAACAAATGAGCGAATTGACCAGCCAAATGAGCGAATAAAAAACTTCTGGCCCAAAATCACTCACCATTTTCTCCCCGCTCCACCGCCAGCAGAGGAACCGCCGCCAAATCCACCGAAGCCACCGCCTGAATTTCCGCTTCCACCGGTCCAATTTCCAAAGCCACCAAAGGAGTTTGGCCCACCATAATCAATATTTCTTCTGCGACGATTGCCACCGCCCCGGCCTCCGCCTCCGCCTCCGCCATTTCCTCCTGAGAAAATGGTGTAGAGAAGGACCACAATTACAACCAATATAATAATGGCGGCCACTGAAAGTCCAGTATCTGTAGATTGATCCTCGGTAGGTTTATCAGGATTATCTAATTTTCCATCCCAATGATATTCATCTGCTACTTCATTATGAATAACGGTGTAAGCAGACCGAAATGCTTGATCATAATCCCCTTCTTGTAAATAAGGAATCATATATTCATCAATAATTCGGCCGATTTTTCCATCTGGTAGTGCCCCTTCCAAGCCTTGACCAACTGAAATATAAACATCTCGATTTCCTTCTGATTCACCGAAGCTTGCAAATATCAATACGCCATTATTTTTTTCCTTATTTCCGATTCCCCATTTTCGAATTATTTTCGTACCAAACTCTGGGGCCGTATAGCCGTATAATTTATTGGTTGTTAAAATAACGATTTCAGAACCAGTAGCTTTTGCTAATTTTTCTGATAAGCTGTTTAGTTCGTTTTCAGTTTCTGTTGTTAGTTTATCTGCAAAATCTTGAACATAGGGCGTTTTGTCAAATTGTGGTTCCGGAAGTGCTGCTGCTTCGGCTTTGACCATGCAACAAAAAGATAGAACAATTGATAAGACGATTCCTAAAATAACAAGGGATTTCCTCATTATTTATTATCCTCGAAATTCACAGTTGGTGCTTCTTGTGCTGCAGCATTTGCTTTAAAGTATTCTCGTTTACTGAAATTGAACATACCTGCTACTAGATTACCTGGGAATTTTCGAACGATTCCATTATAGTCTTTCACTGTTTCATTGTAATCTTCACGTGCAACTGCTAAACGATTTTCTGTTCCAGCAAGTTCATCCATTAGTTGACGATAATTTTTATCTGCTTTTAAATCTGGATACTTTTCCACTATAACTAATAATCGGTTTAAGGCACCTGTTAACTGATCATTTGCTGTAGCCTTCTCTTGAGGTGTGCTAGCTGCGCCAAGTTTCGAACGTGAATCAGCAATGCTTTTCATAATACTTTCTTCATGTTTCGCATAGCCCTTTACTGTATTCACTAAGTTTGGTATTAAATCCATTCTTCTTTGTAATTGGTTTTCTATTTGTGCATATTTTGAGTCAACTTGTTCATCCATCGAAACCAATTTGTTATACCGTGGCACAAACATTGATGCAATAAGAGCAATGATGATTAGAATCACCACAATTGGTCCTAGCATTTTTTTCATACGTATTCCCCCCATAACTTTACTTACTTTATTATTCCTTTAAGTAAGAGTAATAAAACTTCTACTCATTTACGAAAGTTTATGTAGGAAAGTTTCATTTTTTGAATTTATATATACGAGACATAAAAAAATTGACTTCTCTTGAAATGCTCCAAAAGTAGTCAATTTATACATTATGAGTTTAAACGATACCCTGCTCCCCAAATCGTTTCAATGATTTTCGGGTTAGAGCTATCCTCTTCTATTTTTTCACGTATACGATTAATGTGTACTGTGACAGTCGAATTATCACCTGCATCGTTGTATCCCCAAATTTTCTCAAATATTTGTTCTTTGGAAAGGACGATATTGGCGTTTTCTGCTAAGTATACAAGTACTTCAAATTCCTTGTTGGGGAACTTGATTTCTTTCTCATCTATATAGACCTTCCAACTTTTCTTAAGTATTTTCATATGTCCAATTTCAATTACTTCATTGGATTTTGCATTTGTATGTTGAATCAATCGTTTATATCGTTCAAGATGTGACTTCACTCGGGCTACGAGTTCTGCTGGATCGAATGGTTTTAGAATATAATCATCAGCGCCAAGGCCTAATCCTCTTATGATATCAATCGATTCCGTTTTGGCTGTCACCATTAGAATCGGTATTTCAGAAATTTCACGTATTTCTTTACATAATTCATAGCCATTTTTGCCTGGTAACATGATATCTAAAATTAATAGATCATACTGTTGCTGATCCAATTCTTGTAAAACTGTATTCCCATCTTGAATGATATTCGTTTCAAAACCGTTTATTTCAAGATAATCCTTTTCTAACATAGCAATTTCGATGTCATCTTCTGCAATTAATATTTTACTCATGTTCATCCCTCATTAAATCAACAGATGGCAATGTAATGATTATACTAAGCCCATCCTTGTTTTCGGCGGAAATTGTGCCCCCGTGTTCTTCGATTATATATTTGGACGTATATAACCCTAAACCGTTTCCTTCGATTTTGTTTCTCGATTCATCACCACGATAAAACTGTTCGAATAAATGGTCAAGTTTGTCTTCTTCCACACCTTTTCCATTGTCCTTTATCTCAAGAACTTCTAAACGATTGATTTTATTTAATGTAAACGTTATTTCTAAATGCTCATTATCAGCGTATTTCAAACTATTTTCAATTACGTTGATCAATACTCGTTTGATCAGTAGAGCATCTATTGAAACATGATGTTCTTCATCTGTAATCATCACAGAAACCAATACATGCTGAGTAATGAGATCATCATGCATTTCTTCTACAAATTGTTTAAGAAAGGCATCGAATGCTAAAGGTTTCTTTACAAATGGCATATTTCCTGTTTCTAATTTTGAAAAATCAAACAAACGTTGAAGTAATACATCCATGTCCCCGGCTTTTTTATAGGCAATGGATAAATACTGTTGCTGTTTTTCAGGAGTATTGGCAATACCATCTAATAAACCTTTAATATAGCCCTTAACAGAAGTTAGGGGTGTACGTAAATCGTGTGAAATACCTGATACCATGTCTGTTCTGTTTTTTTCGTATTTTTCGTTACGTTCTTTTTCTTCTAGTAAATGACTTTGCATTTGGTTAAAGGTTCTACATAGTATTTCAAATTCTTCTATACCTTGATATACAATAGGTTCTCTAAGGTTGCCTTCCTCAATCCGTTTTTCCCAAGCAATCAGTTGCGTTATTGGAAGTGTTACTTTTTTCACTAAACGTTTTGTAAACATTTGGCTAAATAAAATAATGAGGAGAATGGCTACGATTCCAATAACAAAATACATACCGACTATTGTTTCTAGTCCTCCACGTTTAAGGATTGTCCAAAAGGAGTGTTTGCTAATATTGATGGATATGACATGATAGTGATGGCCCATCGCATCAAATTCTTTATGTACGATGGTTGCATAATCCCAATGATAAACCGCATGTGATTGGCCTTTTTTTAATTTCGGCATGTGATTGACATAATCAGGTTCAAGATCTTTTAGGTTCGAATAGACTTTGTTTTGATCTTTTGTTACATATAATTGATAACCGTATTGTGCTACTTTTTGATCAAGTTTTCTCCAATCAGTCGGTGTGTTGATTTGGTTGAAGAGCGTTTGTATTTCATAGACATTTTTATTTAATTGTACTTTTTTAATTCGTGTATCAATATAATCTTCGTTAAATATACTGATGATTGATCCGCCAACTACGAAGAGAAGAATTAGAGGAAGAAGGACCATGATTGTATTCGATTGGAAAATTAGCTTTTTTATTTTCATTGAACATCCTCCTCGTACATAGTATTTACTTAGTATATCTCTCCAGTAGTCGCTTTTGCTCTCTGTGGCGGCAGAAAAACTCCTACTTATTCAGTTACCCTCTTGCTATCACTTTTACATTATGTATAAAAATGCTATAATGGAACATATATAAGTAAGACGAGATGCGCTAACATCTCGCCTAGTAACTACCCAACGTGGTCAGTTGCTTCTATTTAGTTTTCAGAAGACTTCCCGGTTTTGTTGGATGCATTGCGGGTGGTCTTCTTTTTACGTTTTTTAGTGGATATTATCCTGAACAACAATATGATCGTTTGACTAACAATCACCCTAGTTGCCTCCACTAATACGATAGTTAGAAACTCCATTGCGATCACCTCCCTTCTCTCTCGATTTAAGAGAACAAGGGAAATAGAAGGCAACCTCCCACCCGACTAGTTACCATTTACAATTATACCATTTTATATAAATAAACCCCAAGTGACATTAAATCTCTTGAGGTTCGTATATTTTATTAAATAGATTCGTGACGGTAAGTTTATTCAACTTCACGAATTATCAGTACCTGATCTTCTGCAGTTTTCAATAGATTTTTTAGGAATCCTTCCCCACTTTTCTTTGTCTATAAACTCCAACCAAAAACAAAATTAAAGATAAGAAAGAAATCCCCAAGCACACTTTCCAATAAGGTGGTTCATATTTTAGCTCAATCTTATTTTCGCCTTTTAAAAGAGGTACACCGATGTATGCATAGTTTACCTTTTCAATTTGTGCTTTTTTGCCATTGATATATGCTGCCCAACCTTTTTCGTAAGGGATTGGTGTTACTAGCATTTCGCTAGGCTTTGTTGTTGTGATGTTGCCACTTGCTTCGTTATCTTTCCAATTAATTTTTGCGCCTTTATTTTCATTTAGTGCTTTCGTTAAAGTTTTATAATTTTCTTCGTACACCCGAATATTCTTGATCCGATACTTTCCTTTATCCAACCGAATATGAACGGTATTGGCTTTGTCGATGGCAAATGTTAGGTCATTGTATCCTGTACGATAGATGGAATTGGATTTTTTTCGTAGCGTTGTATATTCATTTACTGAAAGGTTGAACGCTTTTTTCTTATGAATGCCTTCTATAAAGAATTGAATATACAAGTCTTTCGCTTCTTTTGAAGGCGTTACTTGGAAATCTAATCCTCCTTGATTTTCCTGTACATGTAGGATATCTCCATTCCAGTTTGAATTAACAGTACTCATCTCACGAATGCCCAAGGAAGGAACCTTTTCTTCATTAGAACTTTGAACTTTGTCTGTAATGACACCATTTAGCATGGCATGTTCTTTCGCTAATGTTGGTTGATTTTCTAAAGCTTTTGATGAATATTGAGTATTTGCCACACGAAAAGCAGGTAGCAAATCTTGATTTTCATATATTTTATAGTTTTTGGATTGGTTCACTAAATGGTAATGATAAGGAATTGCTTGATTTGCGTTTTTCCTCATATAAAACTGCGTTTGCCATAAAGCCATTAAATTTGTTCTTGCACCAAATGACGCATAGCGACTGACGCTTTCTTTCTCCATATCAATTTGAAGGTAATTTTGATACATATTCAAAATATCTCCATTTAACACACTGGAGTAAACACTATTTCCTCTATAATTTTGTACGATTGGCGTGTTCATGCGATTATCAACAATCCAATCGATTCGATTCGAATCTGACTTTAAGTGGGACTTCATGTATTGAACCAATGCTTGTTGTTCTTTTGAATTGTACTGATCAGAATTCATGTATTGAACTGTATTTCTGCTTGGCAATAATTCATCATTTGCTAAACGATTTACTTCAAACACATTGGCATAACCAATCATAAAGATGATGCTAGAGAGAATGATGACATTTGGTGTGATTCGTTTGGTTAGTACATACCATACGAAAGCAATCCAACCAATCGTCATAATGAAAATAGGCCAATCTCTTCCCCAATTAAATGTTGGATCTACAAAGCTTACGATTAACATCAAGAGTAGTAGGATAGCTGAAATTCTATACAATAGACTTACTTTCCAATATTCAAAGTGATCGATGGCAAATGCAAAAGCACCAGCATACCCTAAAATCACGATTGCTTCCCAACGATTTTGGGGAGCTGAAAAACCATTGAACATACTACCAACATACGGAACAAAGTGTAGTAAAGTTCCTACAATGGCAATCCAAGCAAATAATTGAAACGTCTTATTCTCTGTACATTTTTTTGATACATAACACAAATATGATAAAGACCGGTAACCAAAGAATTCGTGGATTTACTAATACATCGTCCTGAATATCTAGTAATGGAATCGAGTCTTTATATGGTGGACGAGAATTATGTAGGAAGCCAATTGCTGCAGGGATAAATGCAAAACAGCCGATACCAAATCCTATTAGTCCACCTTTGATATAGTGAGAAAGTTGTTTTTTAATTGATAGCTCATCTTCTGTGCAATGTATGAACCATCGGATTAAGATATAAAATAACCCTGTAAGTAAGGTAATATAAGCGAGATAAAAGTTATTGATAAAAATAAGGGCTAAAGCAATGACAAAAATAGTTTTGGAGTTGTTTCTAATAATTTTTTCAATTCCTATTAATAACAACACAAGCCAAAATATTCCGTCCGTTAAAATATCCCAATACATTTCGTGTCTGAAATAGAATGGGCTTAATGCGTAAATAATGGCCCCCACATAAGAAGCTTTCTTTGATAAATTCATGGTTTTCAAATAGGTATACGCAACAAGTAAAATGGTTGTTTGTTTGACTATACTCATTGGAATTGCAAGCTGTGCCCAAGTATTTATATCAACTTGAAAATTCGTTACAGTTTGAACTAAAAATAACAACAAAGCAATTAGTAAAAAGAAAATGTTTGTAGAGAAATAGTAGGCTAATTGTGAATAGATTCCTCCACCAAGCCCAAAGTCATCTGCATAAAAGAAATTTCCTTTTGAATAGTTTTCATAAATAAATTGTTTAAACGGAAGCATTTGAGATAGGCCATCATTAATACCTTTCATGACAAACCCATCTGGTAGTTTCCATATAAAATAAAAGTGCGCCAAAATGGAAACAACAAGCATACTCAAAATAAGGAGTCCGCGTTGTTTCCAATTAGATTGTTTTTGAAACACGAATAATCCTCCTAGTAACTATGAATGTGATTGGTACACTAACTACTGCCGTTACAAGAGGTGCAATATAGGCTGAAACATGCAATGTATCCACAAAGATTACTAAGCAAATCAATTGCACAACGATATTTGTTACTTGTGTTAGTGGGAAAAGTAAAAAAGACTTCCATGAAGGTTTTTCTTTATAAGTAAAATAGACATTAAGAAAATAGGATGCAATCATGCTTAAAATAGTAGCGATTATATGACTTGGTAAATAGCTGATATGACATAAAGAATAAAACAAAACATACCATGCATAATAGTGGGCAGTATTAAATCCGCCCACTAGTATAAATTTGAACCATTCATTATTCATCGTTGTTCCTCTTTAATGCGATACACATTCTTGTTGAAATGTTGGATTTACATCTTTTGAAATGACGACATGCGGTACAACTTTAGGTGAATCGACCATATTCGATTCCTCAACAATATAATGAGGACGGCGTTTTACCTCATTAAAAATTCGGCCGATGTATTCCCCTATTACACCTAAGCTTAGTAGTTGAATACCACCTAATAAAAGGATTGCGGAAATCGTCGTGAAGTAACCTGGCACTACAATTCCTTTGATAATAATACCCAAAAAAGTCGTCGCAATATAAATCAAACCACTAAGTAAAATAAGCACGCCCATATAGAGACATATGCGGAGTGGTTTTGTGTTAAAAGATAGAACACCATCTAAAGCATAAGAAAAAAGACTTGAGAAAGACCATTTACTATCTCCATTTTGTCGTTCTACATTGTCATAATAAATGTTCTTTTTTGATAAGCCAATCCATTCATAAAGCCCTTTCGAAAAACGGTTACTTTCACTAAGTTGTAATAGTGAGGTCACTGCTTTACGACTTAATAACCGGAAATCTCCTGCTCCGTTTTCTAATTGCACTTCCGTTAATTTATTCATCGTGCGATAGAACATACCGGCGAATAGTCGATGTACGAATGATTCGCCTTTTCGATTACGACATGCAACAACTTGATGATACCCTTGTTCGAAACCCTCAATCATCTCTTTCACTAACGAAGCTGGATGTTGTAAATCGCTATCCATTAAGATGACAGCTTCACCTGTGGCATTTTGTAATCCAGCAAAAATAGCTGCCTCTTTCCCAAAATTACGTGATAGGGAAACATATTTTACTTGTTTATCATATTTTGCTAATTGTCTGATCTTATCTAATGTTCCATCTGCACTTCCGTCATTTACAAATAGTATTTCATATATATATTTTATTGTGTCAAATTCACCTACAATGGATTGATACATCTGATCAATATTTTCTTGTTCATTGTAAGCAGGGAGAATAAATGATATTTTCTTCACTTTTAGCACCTCTGTTAGAATAAAACGTTCACTTTATCCATTCCATTATTTTTTAATTAGCATTAACTATTTATGTAAATAATAGTATAAAAAATATTTCTAAACAGTTAAGTATAAAAAGATAAACAAATTATTAACAATTGAAACAAATGAATTTACATTAGTATTGCTTACTTATAATAATAATACTCATACGTATAAAAAAACAATAATTGGAAGTTCTATTTCGAAGGTATTGAAGTAAAAACCCTGTCCATACTATTTCTGCGTGACAAACGCGATATAAAAAGGGAGGTCATATTTTTGTCTCAACAACAACAAAACCAAATGGGTAACGATCCAATGTATCATGCGGATTCAGCAAAGTTTAATCATGGTGGCCATGAGATGTTGGATATGCATGAAACTTTGTCAGCAATTGTTGGTGGATTAAACCAAACTGCGCTTTTACGTGATCAAATCCAAGATAAGGAACTTCGTTCAATTTGCGATCGCCAATATCAATTTAGCGTTGACGAATATAACACATTGGTAGAGGCTTTTAAAACTGGCCGCGATCCTTCAAAACCTACTGGTCATTATGAAATGACAGAAAACAACAAATTCACTTTTGGTATCCAAGCTGGACAACCTACAAAGCCAATTACACAAGCTAGTGAGATCAATGATGAAATTATCTCCGGCTATTTACTTAGCGCACATAAAGGAGTAGCTAAAGTAAAATTAGCTACTGCACTGGAAACAACAAACCCTGTTGTTCGCCGTGTATTAGCTGATTCCATTCCAAACTGTATCGAAATGGCTTATGAAATTTCGATTTATCAAAACAGAAAAGGCTATTATCAAGTTCCTCAACTTGCGCCACAAGATATGGCAACATTGTCCAATTGTTTTGGAGAAGCAACTTCTGGCTCTTCTCCTTCCCGATTGAGTTAACGCATTACAAACAAAAAAGCTCCCGACATCGTAGTGTCGAGAGCCTTTTTTCTTTATTTTTGTATTTTACTTCATCTTGTTTTCTTACATCTACTCGTTTAACGAACAATGAAAGTACCAAAGCAACGCCTGAAATAACTGTAGCTATTAAAAATGTATAGTTGATACCATCCAATAAAGCTGTTTGAGTAATATGTGCTTTTAATTGTGCAATTTGTTCTGCAGTCGGTGCAGATGGTGTTTGGCCAGCTTCTGCCATAGCCTTTGCTGCTTTAGCCGCTTTTGCTTTTGCTTCGGCTGCTAATTCAGTTGCACTTGATTTAATTCGGTAATCCATAATAGTCACTAAAATAGCCGTACCAATTGCACCTGATACTTGTTGAACAGTATTATTGATTGCAGTACCATGTGGGTTTTTATGCATCGGTAATTGGTTCAAACCATTCGTCATAATCGGCATCATAACCATAGACATACCAAACATACGAAGTGAATAAACAGTAATAATATAAGCGTAAGAAGAATCCACTTGTAATTTAGCTAAGAAATAGGTAGTTACAGTCATAATGACTAAACCTATAAATGCTAAAATACGAGGACCAATCTTATCAAATAATTTACCAGTAATTGGTGACATTAAGGCCATTAAGACTGCACCTGGTAACATCATAAGACCTGCATGCAATGGTGAAATACCACGAACTTGTTGTACATAAGCCGGTGTTAAAATCATCCCTGAAAACATCGCTACTGAGATAACCGCTGAAATTATAGAAGACAATGCAAACATCGGATGCTTGTATATTCTAATATCCAAAAATGGCTCTTCCATTTTCAATTGTTTAATAATGAAAATGATAATGGCTACTGCACCAATTGCGATTGTGCTATAAACTATAGGACTGCTCCAGCCCTTATCACCTGCTGAACTAAAACCATATAATAGACCACCAAATCCAATTGTAGAAAGAACTAAAGAAGTATAATCTAGATTAACATGGCGTGTTTCCATGACATTTTTTAATTTCCAAATACCAAATATAAGGCTTAGTACGGCAAATGGAATAATCATTTCAAACAACATGCGCCAGCTATAGTGTTCAACAATATATCCAGAAAGTGTTGGACCAATTGCAGGAGCTGCAATCATTACTAATCCAAACATCCCCATTGCTGAACCACGTTTTTCAATTGGAAAACTTGTCAACATAACATTCATTAATAATGGGGACATTGCAGCTGACCCTGCAGCTTGAACCATACGTCCTGCAATTAACGTCCAAAAGTTTGGAGCACTAGCAGCTATAATTGTGCCTAAAGTAAAGAGTGACATCGATATAATAAACAAAGTACGGTTTTTAATTCGAACAACAAAGAATGCTGATGCGGGTATTAATATACCACTTACAAGCATGAATCCAGTGGATAACCATTGTACTTGTGAATACGTAACATCAAAATCCTTCATGATCGTCGGTAAAGCTACGTTCATTAATGTATTATTTAAAAAAGCTACAAAAGCACCTACAAACAAAATGGCAATCATGCCATAAGGTGGTTTCTGTGTAGATTCACTATTCATATTTTCCCCTCGCCCTTTTTATCTATATTTTTCGGATGTTTTTTATTTTATACTCTCAGTCTAATTTTTTCAACTAAAAAAATTGATAGTATCATAAACCGTTGATTTGAAAGCGTTTTTGCTTTAGAATTAAGGTACAAAATATTAAAAAGGTGATCATATAATCCTATGAATACGCGTAAAAGAAAAGTACTTGATATTGCACGTAGTTTATTCATTGAAAAAGGCTATAACGAAACTTCTATTATAGACATTATTCAAGAAGCTAAAATTTCTAAAGGTACATTTTATAATTATTTCAGTTCAAAAAATGAATGCTTAATTGCGATATTGGAAGAAAGCCGTGAAGAAGCAAGTATTCGTCGACATGAGTTGATTTTCGGGAAAGACCCAAAAGACGTAGATGTTCTATGTAAGCAAATTGCTGTCCTTATGCATATCAATCGCGAGCAAAACCTATTGCGAATTTTTGAATCCATTTTCCAATCAAGAGATGAAGCGATTAAAAAAGTCTTGATTCAACACCATTTACAAGAAATTGATTGGCTTTCCACTAGATTGGTTGAAGTGTATGGCGAAGAAATCAGTATCATGAGTTATGAATGTGCAATACAAGTATTTGCAATGATCAATCATACTCTTCGGACCTTGCTTTTTGCGAAAGATCGGTATGTAGAACCAGAATCTGTGGTTAATATGGCACTACGAAATATTGATGCGATCATTCCACGTATGTTAGAAACAAAAGAAATACTAATAGGTGTTGATACGATTCAATTCATCAAAAATAGTGTTGAACACACAGTAGTTGATAAGGATATGATTATTGACCAGCTTAGTGGCTTTATAAAAGGCTTATCTAAGGATGATTCAAAAGCTGGTACTGATTATGCCATATATATCTTAAAAGAGTTACAGCAAGAAGATATTAAATTTTCCATTATTGAAGCACTTCTTACACCATTCCGTAAAGCATTTTCTAAAACAAATCATGCGGCCGAAGCTCGTGAAATATCAAACTATATTTGGCGTTTTGTCAAAGTCGAAAACTATACAGAAGATAACTAATTAAAAGCAGCTCCTCCAACTCGGATGAACTGCTTTTTAATTTTGTTTATATTTATTTTCTAGTTTTTCATCTTTTTATTGTTTCTTTGAAACTCTTTCTGCCAGAGTCAACTTTTACAATGTCTACGTTAATATTACGAATCGAATCTTCGTTCAATTTAATCATCCCATCTTTTTGAAGTCTTTTCCAAGTTTTAATATCCTTTCGATATAAATACTCAGATAGACGGTAGACATCCGCATTCATATTTAACCCAATCGCATAGGTGTCTTTAATTTCTTTTTTCACTAAATTTACAGATGCTTTTCTTAACTCATCTTCTTGTAAATTTCTTTGGAATCCAGTCAAATCAACTTCAATCTTTAAATCTATATCAAACTTTACGTCATTATTTTTTACAATAGGCTTAACCTTAACAGAGTCCACTTTCCCATCCGCTGCTAGGTAATCCCCTTCTTCAGAAGTACTTTCAGGATCCTTCATCTTCATTTCAACTCTTTGACTTTTCCTATTAAACCATTGTATTCCCTTGACATCATCCCCTGAGATACTCCCCTTATATTCTTTTGGCGAAACAACACTTATACCATCTATTTTAGTGGTAGGGTTTTTTCCTTTTTGGGTTTCCCAATTCTGCTCCAAGGATACTAAGGGAATATTCACTTCATGACTCGGTTCGTCCTGTTTACGTATTAACTTTCGAATGTCCATTGGTTCAATTGTAGAGTCTTGTCTATATGAATTTAACGGATCAGACATTTTTGATAGGGATATAGCTTTATTGAGAATAGGTGTTACTAACATGATATCTTTAACAGATTCATTTGTGCTATATACCCAAGTTTGATATCTTGTATCATGAAACCGAGTAAACGAATTAATAACCGTATTCATATTCCCAGATTTAAGCAAATCTTCTGAGAACACAATATAGGTTAGATGCCCCCAGTATAATTGTTCATCTAAGGATTTGTACAAATTATAGAATGCTTCATGTTCGGTGGCACCAGTGGAATATCCTACTTCAGCCTGAATTGTATCAGGGTTCGCTGGTTGTTCAGATTTGGCAATGTTGGCAAAGCTAATGATTTGCGCATACATTTCGTACTTTCCATCTTTATAATCGACACCAATACCATAAATATAGAAGTACCGCTGAGCTTCTCTTGAATCCCAACATCCTGCAAGTAAAGTCGTGAGTATGATCAGAAGTATTACTATTTTCTTATTCATTTTTTTTTGCCTCTTTAGTCCTTGTATTATCTTGAGGATTTAAAGCTGATGGACGTGTCTTATATTTCTTCGCAGGTAATCGAAATAGTGACTTAGATATCGTAGACCAGTTTAAATCTGTTGCAATATTCATATAGGAATAGCCAAATATTCTAATATTCGATAAAAAGAGAAGCACGAACAGTATTGACAAAAAGAAGCCAAATAGACCAAAGAATGCAGAAAAAAGTATAATAAAAACTCGAACCAGAATAATAGCCGTTAGAAGTGATTGGTTAACTAGTGTAAATGATGCTATCGACGAAACTGCTATGACGACAATCATCGCTGGACTTGTAATACCTGCCCGAATAGCTGCATCTCCAATAATCAGCCCACCTACAACACCAATTGTTCCTCCTAATACCAGTGGAAGTCGTAAACCGGCTTCTCGGAATAACTCAAACATGCCAATCATCACAAGCATTTCAAGTGCTGAAGGGAATGGAAGGCCTGTTTCAGCTTGTACAATTGTTGCTAACAATTGAAAAGGTAATTGATTTTGATGAAAACTTGTTAAGGACAACCAAAATCCTGGCATAAGTGCACCTACCAATAGACCAACTATTCGCAACACCCGTTGAACCGAACCATATAATACAGGATATTCATTATCCTCACTTGTCTTTAAGAGCATAAATAAATTTATAGGCGTAATGATTGCATATGAAGTTCCATCTACAAATAATATAAACCTACCTCTAACAAGAGATTGAACCGCATAGTCAGGTCTCCCTGTATAATCATGTCTTGGAAAGAGAAGTGCATTCTTATTTATTTGTTCCATAAATATGTCAGCACTAAAGACTGCATCTGCACTAATTTTATTTATCTGATCTTTAATTCTGTTTAATACAGTCTTACTTGCAATATCTTCAAAGTAGAGAATAGCTACTTTCGTCTTTGAACGTTCTCCAACTTCAAATTTTTCCACAGCTAATGAATTGGTCGGTAGGCGTTTGCGTAATAAGGCAATATTTACAGATAAATCTTCTATAAAGTTATCTCTCGGTCCTTTTACTGTAACTTCCGTACGTGTTTCTTCAGGGTTACGGTTAGGTTTTTTGGAGATATTGCTAGAAAATAGTAATGCATCCTCTTCAAAAAAAAGAAGGACACTTCCTATAAACACATTTAAAATGGCTTCCTGCTCATCCTTCACTTTTTTTAATCCAGGTACATATAATTGTGAAATGATTTGTTTTTCTAATGGTTCATCCGTTAAATTACTACATAAAAACCCGACGCGTGGAACAATCACTTCGTTTAATAACTGCTGGTCAATCATTGCTTCACAAGTGATAAGGTGGATTGTATGATCTTGGAATTTATACTGTTGAAAGTTAACATCTTGTGTATTCTTAAATAACTGTTGCAATGTACTCAACGTTATTGATTTTCCATTTGATTCGATTGTTCTCCACCACTTTTCTTATCTTCTTTATCTTGTTCTTTATTTTGACTTTGATTTTGATATTGATCTTGATTTTGATTATTTTTGATTTTGATTTTGATTTATATTTTGATCTTGATTTTGATTCATATTTTGATCTTGATTTTGATTCATATTTTGATCTTGATTTTGATTCATATTTTGATCTTGATTTTGATTCATATTTTGATCTTGATTTTGATTCATATTTTGATCTTGATTTTGATTCATATTTTGATCTTGATTTTGATTCATATTTTGATCTTGATTTTGATTCATATTTTGATCTTGATTTTGATTCATATTTTGATCTTTTTGATTTATATTTTGATGTTGATTTTGATTCATATTTTGATCTTGATTTTGATTTATATTTTGATTTTGATTTTGATCTTTAGAATATGTTTTTTTAGATATCAAAGCAATCATCACTAGGATTAAAGATAATATGAAAAAGAAGAGCAAAGTACTCATCAGGAAATAGCTCCCGTTAATCTTCAAAAATAAGTTATCTCTTAAAAGAATCAACGATAAACAAATGAAAAAGAATGGCGGGGCAATATATTTCCATACTTTCTTTTTATCCTCTGATATATTAAATAATTCTGAACATATATATAAGATTAGTCCTACTCTTATAAATGCTCCTGTTAACCATTGATAAATAGAGAAGAAATCTATATGTTCAATAAAACGCCCAATTGTTGCTAGACCCCATTCTTCATAAGGCGGATATCTCTGCTTTGATGCTTCCGATGGTCCAAATTCAGTTATTGCCCCTACAAGTGGACCCATAGTTAAACCAGTTATGATGAGAAGCATTATTGCAAAGTGATGCCATTTGATACGATTACTGATTCGATGTTGTAGAAATAGAATCAGCAATAATTCGATATATCCAGAAGCAGGATAGATTGATCCCATTAAAACTGGTTTAAATCCATGTTCAAAAAATGGCCGTAATAGCTCATATTCTTTCACTTGTAAATTTACAAATGCCACAAGAAAGCCAAAAGTAACTACTCCAAATAGTACAAACACATTAACAATCACAATCGTTTGTAACCCTGATGCCACAAGAAAAATGATCAATGCTGAATAAATGACTAATAAAAATACTATGGGTGTCTTAGGGAGAAAAGTTGTATTAATCCAAAGTAAAGCTTCTCTCATTGTAAATGCAGCAAGAATCATTAAGTAAATTGCTGTCATATAGAGAACAATTGATGAGCCAACTTTTCCTATTTTTTGTTTTAACCAATCTTTAATTGGCTCTTGCTTTGATTTATTATGAACAAAAACTGATAAGAAACAACCATATTAATATTACGAATGTTCCTAAAAAAACGGACGCCCATCCATCTCTCCCAGCTGTTTTTAATATAGATGGAATTATGGTGACATGATTTTTCAACCCAATAAACGTCATCGTCAGTAATACGACATGCAATATACTTATTTTTCCATCATTCTTCATTATTAAAAACCTCTAACATTTTTTTTAAGGTCAGTTTTGACAAAAAATAATAATAATATAAGTACATTATTCGTAGCTTTGATGATCATTTAAAAAATTCAAAAAAAATCCTCTAATCAAAAAATGATTAGAGGATGATTGTTTAAGGGAAAAATTGGGTATAACTAGTTCGAAATCCCCCATATTTTATGCAAGCTCTTTTTGTAAGGGCTTGCGTTTTGTTTTTAGTACGCCCACGGAGGGAATCGAACCCCCAGCCTAAGAACCGGAATCTTATGTTTTATCCGTTAAACTACGTGGGCAAAATAATTATTTGCGACTAATCTATTATACAAATTATCAAGAACAATTCAATACTATAAAAAAACAATCGTAACATTTGACCTTTATTGACCATCATGTGTATGATTAAGTTACAGCTGAAATCTATTGTGAATTTCAGCATAGGGAACACGAAATACCTTATTAAATTTGAGGAGGCATTCATATGAATTTAATACCTACAGTTATTGAACAAACAAACCGCGGTGAACGTGCTTATGACATTTACTCACGTTTATTGAAAGACCGTATCATTATGCTTGGAAGTGCAATTGATGACAATGTAGCAAATGCTGTTGTATCACAATTATTATTCCTTGAAGCAGAAAATCCTGAAAAAGACATTTACCTTTACATCAACTCTCCTGGTGGTAGCGTAACAGCTGGTATGGCAATTTACGACACAATGCAATTTATTAAACCAGATGTACAAACAGTTGGTATGGGTATGTGTGCTTCTATGGGATCATTCTTACTAACAGCTGGTACAAAAGGCAAACGTTATGCTCTACCAAACTGTGAAGTAATGATTCACCAACCTCTTGGCGGTGCACAAGGTCAAGCAACTGAAATTGAAATTGCTGCAAAACATATCTTAAAAACACGTGAAAAACTTAATGCTATTCTTTCTGAACGTACAGGTCAACCAATTGAAGTAATCTGCCGAGACACAGATCGCGATAACTACATGACTGCTGCACAAGCGAAAGAATACGGTTTAATCGACCATATTATGGAACGCAACGAACTTAAATAAATAAGTTAAACAAAACAAAAGACGAGATATGGAACAACGAAATTGCTCCTTATCCCGTCTTATTTATTTTTATTCTTCATTTTCAATGATACCAGCAAGCTTTTCTAATGCTTGTTGTTCATCATTACCTTCTGCACTTAAGATTACTGATGTACCTCTAGCAATGGCTAAGCTCATAATCCCCATAATGCTTTTGGCATTTACTTTTTTATCGTCTTTTTGAAGGAATACGTCAGCTGAATGACGATTTGCTTCTTGAACAAACAATGCGGCTTGTCTTGCTTGTAAGCCTGATTTTAATTTTACTACTACTTGTTTTTCTACCACGATTGCTCCCCCTTTTATAATAGGACGTTATATTATAAGTACTAATTTTCGTATTACTTACTAATAACATTTATTTAAAGTGGATAGGCTTCATTAAAATTATAGTTATACTTTTAGCTTTTCTCCACGTCTCAGTGCATCGGCAATTTCGTCGATTTTTCTTAGGCGGTGGTTGACACCTGATTTACTAACGACGCCTGTTGATACCATTTCACCGAGTTCTTTCAATGTAACTTCTTGATATTCTACCCTTAGTCTTGCTATTTCACGCAATTTTTCTGGTAATTGTTCAATCCCAATTACGTTATCTATATAGCGTATATTGTCTACTTGACGAATAGCTGCTCCGATGGTTTTGTTTAAATTGGCCGTTTCACAGTTAACTAATCGATTGACACTATTTCTCATATCTCGTACGATTCGAACATCTTCAAATTTCAGCATGGCTTGATAGGCACCTACAAGACTTAGAAAATCTGAAATTTTCTCCGCTTCTTTTAGATAGGTGACAAACCCTTTTTTGCGTTCGATTGTTTTCGCATTGAGATCAAAATGGTTCATCAACCTCATCAACGCTTCCCCGTGTTCATTATATAAAGAATACACTTCTAAATGATAAGATGACGTTTCGGGATTATTGACTGAACCTCCTGCTAAAAAAGCTCCGCGCAAATATGCTTTTTTATTTTCCGTCGTCCTGATTAACTCTTTGGCGATCGTATGATTAAACAGAAAATTACCTGATAGAATATGTAATTCTTCTAGTAATTCTTTTGTGCCTTCTCTTACTCGACAAATGTAAACGTTATTTTTCTTGAGCCTCATTTTCTTTCGAACAAGAAGCTCAATTCGATAGTTATATAGTTTTTTGATGTTTGTATACATTCTGCGAGCAATCGCTGCGTTTTCTGTTTGTACATCAAGACTTAATTGACGATTAGCAAATGACAGAGAACCATTCATTCGAATAAGGGCAGATAGCTCTGCTTTTAAGTTTGTATCTTCTGCTTCAATTTGTGTTAGTTCTTTTTTTGTTTCTGAAGCAAATGACATAATGATTCCCCCTCTCTATCAAATATCTATTTTACGCTAATTTGACGGAGATTGCTTCTTTTGTTGATAATTTTTCGTATATTCTACAAGCCATTCCGCTACATGATTCGTTTCATGTCTTACAACGCCATCCTGGATACTAGCAATGTCTTTCTTAACTACTTCAAGTCCCATTGCTTCTAGGCGCGCTACATCAAACTTTACAGGCTCTGCCGATTGTTTAATATAAGCATCTTTAATCGCTTGTGGAACTTCCATCCTCATTAATTAAAATGGTTTGAATAAAATTCGCTCCAACATGATCGTAAAGCGCTTGCACATGATCTGCGGCTGAATAGTTTGATGTCTCACCAGCTTGAGTCATTAAATTACAGATATAAATCTTATGCGCATTTGCAGCGATAATCGCTTCTTGAATCCCTTTAACTAACAGATTTGGAAGTATGCTCGTATATAAACTCCCTGGACCAATAATGATAATATCTGCATTTTCGATTGCATTTACTGCATCTTGTAATGCTAATACATCAGGTGGTGACAAAAATACACGTTTAATACGTGAATTATATGTTGGAATTTTCGATTCACCTTGAACAATTCTACCATCTTCTAATTCTGCTAGGAGGGTAAGTCGTTGGTTTGCTGCTGGCAAAACTTTACCATGAACGTTTAATACACGGCTCATTTCACGAATAGCATGCGAAAAATCTCCAGTTATTTCTGTTAATGCAGTTAACATTAAGTTACCAAGGGAATGTCCACCCAATTCTTCTTTTCCTTGAAAGCGATATTGGAACATCTCTTCTACTAAAGGTTCAACTTCTGATAATGCTGCAATAACATTTCTTATATCTCCTGGCGGTGGAATCGCGAAATCATCGCGTAATCTACCTGAGCTCCCCCCATCATCAGCAACGGTAACAATTGCAGTCAAATCTATATTGTATTTCTTTAAACCACGTAATAATGTAGATAGACCTGTACCACCGCCAATGATCACGATACGCATTGGTTTTCTTTGCATCCGATGTTATTCCTTTTTTTTCTTTTGCAATATCACGATGAGTGATCACTGTCGGGGCATATTGATCTAAACGGTTACCAAAATACTCCGCTAACGTAACCGAACGATGTTGTCCACCTGTACAGCCAAAAACAATTGAGTTGCGTTTTTCCCTCTTTTTTTTATAAAGAGGTATCATAAATTCAAATAAATCCGTTAATTTTGCGATTAGCATATTGTTTTCATCGTACTTTAATACATATGACGAAACTTCTTCATTTAATCCGGTTTTTGGGCGTAATCCTTCTATATAAAAAGGATTTGGTAAGAACCGTACATCAAAAACTAAATCTGCATCTATAGGCATGCCATATTTAAAACCAAACGACATGACATTTACCGTAAGTTTTTTTAGTTTTCGCTAGAAAATTGTGCAATAATTCGTTCACGTAACTCTCTTGGTTTCATAGTTGACGTATTATATTTGTATTGAGCACGTTCTTTCACTTCAGCTAATAATTCACGCTCATGATTAATCCCCACTAAAGGTAAACCATTTTCAGATAACGGATGAGAACGCCGATTTTCCTTATTCTATTTACTAAGGTTTCATCATCTGCATCTAAAAACAAGATTTTCGTCAAAACAAGATCTTCTCTTTCTATTTGATCTAATGCTTCAATGAGTGTTGAGAAGAAATCTCCTCCACGCAAATCCATCACAGCTGCAATACGAGAAATTTCTTTTTTAGATTCTTTCATTAAATTTAAAAAAGTCGGTAATAATGTTGGTGGTAAATTATCGATACAATAGAAACCTAAATCTTCAAAGCTTCGAATTGCTACTGACTTCCCAGCTCCAGACATTCCCGTTATAATGATTAACTCGTTTACTTGCTGTGGATTAGGCATTCCTTTTCATCCCCTTCACCAAGCGTTTGTATTTTTTCTTGTAACAATTGGAAGTCTTCAGTATATGTAAAAGTTCCATATTGTGTGCCAGTTTGTTCAACTGCAAATAGTAAGTTCGTGCGATCTCCTTCTGCCATTGGCAAAGTTTTAAGACTTTCAACTGGATGCCACTCTAATACACCTTCACGAGTCTCTCCAAAAGGCGTTCCTTGTAGACCTTCCGCTAAAAAAGTGAAGAGCATCCATTCATTTACGACTTCATCCTCACGTTTTATAACCATGGTATAGACACCTTTTAAATGTGGATTGATCGCAATAGTACCGGTCTCTTCTCGAAATTCGCGACTTGCTGCTTCGAAAATGGATTCTCCGCTTTCAATTTTACCACCAGGTGCAACATACCAATTGCGTCGTGGTTTTTTTAACAAAAGTACTTTGTTGTCTTTTTTTACTAATAAATTGGCGATCTTTTGCACACACGACACCTCGTTTCTAACAATTCTAATAATCTCTATTATACAGTTTTCCTTTGGAGTAGTACAAAGGAATACACTAAATATACAATTTCTTTAGATTTGCTTAGTATATATTGTACAATTTGGAGATTTCATTGGATTTTTTGGGGTGATTTATTCAATTTTATCTGTGGTACCCTTGAGCACTGAAAAATTATTTAATACTAATTTTAGTCGGTATTTCTAGTAGAAATTCTATTATAAAGATTATTCAGTTCTTATCTTTTTAGTGATTCCTTATTTCTTTTACAAGAGTTGCTTTTTGCTCATCCAATTTAAAAACCCCCATCTATCTTCACATTGAATAGATGAGGTTTTTCTTAATTACTATTTTAATCAGGATTCTATTCAAAAGTATTTAACAATCCTTTTGATGTCCTCTCTTCACTGCTTCTTCAGATTTTGCTGTAAAAATTTGAAAAGTTACACCAAATTTGTCGGTTACAATCGCATAAGCAGGGCTAAAATGAACTTCTTGCAGTGGCATCACCACTTGTCCTTCTTGTTTCAACATATCGTAAAATTGATTTGTTTTCTCGATTTCGTTAGTCGTAATACAGACACTAACATTATTTCCGTTTCTAATGCATACCGCAACATATCAGCAACCATGATATTGGTCTCTCCGATTTTTAATATTGAGTGTGACACCAAATCCTTCATATTTTCTGGTACAGGGGATTTCGGATTTTCCGGTGCATCTCCGAAGTTTGGCTAAATAACAGTTGGGCATCCAGTGCTTCTTTGTAAAACTCAATTGCCTCCTTTGCATTTCCATTCATCATCAAAAATGAGTTCAATTGTACAGTCATTGTAATAGATCTCCTTTAGGTTTTGTGTAGTAGTATTGTTTATTTATTAGGCTGTCCATTTACCGTGTTTCCATCAATTTATTTAAATTGTCGTTAGGATAAATCATAACTAGTCTTATTATTCCTTTAAGTGATTCAAGGCTCTCCTTTATCTAATTGTGGTATACATTATAATGGTGACATTTATGTCACTGTTATTTAAGTTATTTTGGAGGGCTATTCTAAATGTCTAAAGCAAAAAGATTAAATGAAATAATCATGATGGTAAATCGAAAAAAAAGGTTTACTGTTGGAGAATTAGCGCGAGAATTTGGCGTTTCTAAAAGAACCATATTGAGAGATCTGCAAGAATTGAGCGAGATGGGTGTCCCGTTATATTCTGAGCCGGGTCCTCATGGTGGTTATCAAGTCCTTAACGAAAGAATTCTCCCTCCGATTGCTTTTAATGAAAATGAAGCAATCTCTATGTTTTTTGCGATTCATGCGTTACGTCACTATATTTCACTCCCTTTTGATAGTGAGTATGAATCCATAAAGAAGAAATTTTATTTAAACCTTTCTGGAGGTATAAGAGATAGGATAGACAAAATGAAAGGCCGCGTTGATTTTGTATCGGTATACCAACAGGAAAAAGCCCTCTTCTAAAACAATTGTTAGAAGCATCCATTGAACAGGAAGTAATTAAGATTAGTTATGAAATAAACGGCCAAATTACCAATAGAAGTATTCAACCAATTGGTATCTATGCAAATGAAGGAAAGTGGTATTGTCCATCGTATAGTTTTTTACGAGAGGATTATCGTGTTTTCAGATGTGATCGTATAAAATCCATTAAGCGTGATGAAAATACCGCACCCATTGATTTATCAGCTATTCATTTAAAAAACCGATTTAACTTAATAGATAAAAATATCGAAACATACCCATTACATGTGGGTTGACAAAGAAAGGAGTAGAAAAATATAAATATAAATCAGGAAAATGGGCAAATATTGAATTGAACAAAAGAAAATGATCAGGTTTTTGAAAGGAACCATCTCAAAAGAAGATCTTACTATATTTTCCGAATATTTTATCGCTTATGGTGAAAATGCACATATCAAAAAGCCTGTTGATTTAATTGAAACTACAAAAGAAAAATTAAATAGAATATTGAACCAGTATAACTAATTATTTTTGTCTTCTTAGGAGTAGAAATTACGGTCACCCTTTGAATTTGCTTTTTTGCTAGGACTTTATTTGTTCTATTCGCGGATATTATTTGGAAAACCGCGGATGTTTCTGCTAAAATCGCGGATGTTTGTTCCCAAATCGCGGATAGTCGGCCCAATATCGCGGATGTTCCTCCTCATATCGCAGATGCCCAAAAAAACCAATTAAATCTGCACATAAAAAGAGGCTGTTTCTAAGTCGAGGGAACTGATGAAACAGCCTTTAAAAAATTCTAATTATAAAAAGGGGTTATTACTCTTTTTATAATACTGATTGATTGTGTCAGCTTTATGTCAAAATCATTAAAAGAATATTATTTTCATTATTAACAGGCAATTTTTCTTTTAGTGTTTCTACATAGTGTTGAACTGCTTGTGCTGCAATACTTCCATCGCCAGTTGCTGTAACGATTTGGCGTAATGTTTTTTCACGAACATCACCTGCAGCATAGATACCAGGTACTGATGTTTCCATTTCTGCATTGGTTTTAACGTAGCCTTCATTGTTTAAAATGCCTAAGCTTTCAATGGTTTTGTTAGTGGAAGCATTCCAATGAAAATAGACACACCATCTGCTTGCATTTCTTGTTCAGTACCATCAACAGTAGAAACAAGTGTTACACTACCTACTTTACCGTCTTTTTCGTGAATTTCTTTTAGTGTATTGTTCCAGATAAAATCGACTTTTTCGTTTGCAAATGCGCGGTCCTGGATAATTTTTTGAGCGCGTCAATTGTCACTACGGTGTACAATGGTTCCGTCAGCAAAGCGAGTTAAATACATACCTTCTTCAACTGCAGAGTCTCCCCCACCTACTACAATCAGATTTTTTTGTTTAAAGAAGGCGCCATCACATACTGCACAATAGCTGACACCACGGCCACCAAGTTCTTTTTCGCCTGGGATACCCATTTTTTTGTATTCTGCACCAGTTGAGATAATAATGGCACGTGTTTTATATTCTTTTGAACCAGCCTTAATAGTTTTATATTCTTCGCCATCGATAATTTCAGTGACATCGCCATATGCATATTCCGCACCGAATTTTTTCGCATGATCAAACATTTTCGTAGATAATTCAGGTCCTAAAATGGATTCAAAACCCGGATAGTTTTCAACTTCTTCCGTGTTTGCCATTTGTCCTCCTGGAATACCTCTTTCTAGCATTAAAGTAGAAAGGTTTCCACGTGCAGTGTAAACCGCAGCAGTCATACCAGCAGGGCCTGCTCCGATAATGACAAACATCATAAATTTTTTCTTCGGACATGTCTGTTCCTCCGAACAATGTATATTACATTTGCTTTAATCTTAGAGGATAGCAAATGGTAATGACAAGATATTTGCTTCAAGATAACGTGAAACGTATAAATCTTTTAGTCGAATAAGAATATTACTTATCGAAAAGTGGCAAATATTGCATTAATTCGTTCACATAATTTGGCAGACTTGTTAATAGAAACCTCATAGTACTTGGCGATTTCCTTTTTAGTAAGCGTTCATACGAGAAGATTTATACATATATTCTGTTGCAGCAGCAAGGGCTTGTGGATTTTTGAATGCATATCCATCCTCAAGGGCACGTTCACATAATACAAACCACATTTGGAAAATGAATGTATCATTTAATTTCAATGGTTTTGCATCATTGTATAATATTTCGGCAACTTCTAAACTCCTAAAAAAAGGCCTCAAAGTTCCGACCATTCCCTCATGAAAATCATGGTCCAATGAATACGCTAATAACAGCTTTTCGATTGCTGAGTAGTTATCGATACTAACCCAACTTGGATGTGCAAGTATTTCTTGTTGATAGGCTGATTTTCCTAATAAATAGATGCCCAATAACCGTTCGCTTCTATATTCACTTTCTAATTTTTGGACAATAAAATCACGATTTTGCTCAATTGAATCTAAATCAATCTCTGTTTTGTTTTTCGACCAAGGTTCGTATCCTTCTTTATCCGGATCGATTTCAATTAATTTTGCCCATGCTTCTTTTGCCTTTTTTTCATATCCAGAGAAATAAGCAGCGTGAGTTAGCCAAAAGTAAAATCCTGCATCCTCTTCAACACCTAAATTTTTTATACTTTGAAGCCATTTATAAGCTTCTTCATACCATCAATTAGTGCAAGCGTTGCACCTGGTCTGAAATCGCTGATCAAAAGAATAAGGATAAAGTTTTACAAGTAATTCCGTTAATTCTTGCAACTCATCCGTAGACTTTTCATAGTAGGCCATAACGGTAAGATTACAAAGAGCATGTATATTCCCATAATCTCCTTGTAAGACCTCATACAATACTGCTCTTGCTTGCTCAGTCTCTCCCTTATAGAAGTAGGCAAGTGAATATATAAATTGTTATAGGCAGCCCAGAAATCAGCATGATCTGTTACGATGTTTTCTAAAATTTCAATTGCCTCATCAAGCTTTCCTTGTTCCATCAGAATTTTCTTGCCTTTTCTTGTAAATAAATCACTTCACGATTTTGAGAGCCACCAAACACATCGTTTTCTTCTAGAGATGATGCAAAGTCAATTATGTCAATTGCTTCATCTGCATATTCTCCCATTTCATCAATACGCAAATATTCTTCTGCAAAGTATTTTGCATCCTCTGTTAAACCCGCTTGTACGGAGCCTTCCGCTAAAAAAAGCAAGATTTCAGGTTCATTTGGGTCAATTTCATTGGCTTTTCTTAACAATTCTAAAGCGTGATCAAGACGACCAGCTTCCATCTCAATAATTGCATACTGGAGCAAAATTAAAGAATCCTCTGGGCTCAGGTCTACTGCTCTACGTAAATATTTGAGTGCTTTTTCGATTTGATCGCGATTTAGGGCTTGTACAGCTTTTTTTAATAAAATTCACCATTTCGTAAATAAAGGACACAACATTTTTTTGAGTGTTTTTTTCACTTTTCATATCCTAAAGTTTTCCTCCAAAAAACAATAAGGAACGCTTTAAAACGTTCCTTAAGACTAGTATCCTTTATTATAGCATAGATTAGTGTTTTTCATGGCGTTTTTGTAAAACACCTAAAACTTCATATAAATCTAATTTTTGTTCTTGTAGTAAAACTAATAAATGGTAAATTAAATCTGCTGCTTCCCATTTTAGTTCTTCTGAATCGCGGTTTTTTGAAGCAATGACAACTTCAGTCGCTTCTTCTCCAACTTTTTTACAAATTTTATCTACACCTTCTGTAAATAGATATGTAGTATAAGCACCTTCAGGCATTTCTTCTTCACGGCTTTTAATGACATTTTTTAATGTTTCTAAAATATCTAGAGAGCCAGTTGAATATTCTTTTTCTTTGATTACTTCTGTGAAGCAAGAAACTGTACCATTATGGCAAGCTGGGCCATTTAGGTAAAACTTCTACAACTAAAGCATCTTGGTCACAATCCGCACGCATTGCGACTACTTTTTGGGTATTGCCACTTGTTTCACCTTTATGCCATAACTCTTGTCTTGAACGGCTGTAGAACCAAGTTTCGCCTGTTTCAATTGTTTTTTCATAAGATTCCTTATTCATATATGCTACTGTTAAAACTTCTTTTGTTTGTGCATCTTGTACAACGGCTGTAATTAAGCCTTTTTCGTCAAATTTAAGATTGTCGATCATCTTACTGCCACTCCTTTTTGTTTTAAGCTTGCTTTGACTTCTGCAACACTTGTCTCTTTATAGTGAAAGATCGAAGCAGCCAGTGCTGCATCTGCATCCACATCTTCTAATACATCATAGAAATCATTTACGTTTCCTGCACCACCACTTGCAATGATTGGTACATTAACTGCTTGACGAATTGCTTCTGTTAAAGGTAAATCAAATCCACTCTTCTCTCCGTCCTTATCCATACTGGTTACTAGTAATTCACCTGCACCAAGTTCTACAGCTTCCTTCGCCCATGCTACAGCTTCTTTTTCAGTCTTGTTTCGGCCACCATGTGTGTAGACCATCCATGTACCATCTTCTTCACTCCATTTGGCATCAATGGCAACCACGATACATTGTGCACCAAAATAATCAGAGCCTTCTTTAATAAGCTCAGGATTCTGAATAGCGGAAGAGTTAATCGAAATTTTATCTGCACCAGCACGAAGCATTCGTTTCATATCATCAAGTGTTCTAATTCCTCCACCTACTGTAAAAGGAATAGAGAGTGCCGCTGCTGTTTTACGAACTACATCTACCATCGTTTCTCTGCCCTCGTGTGAAGCGGAGATATCAAGGAAAACTAATTCATCTGCACCTTGTTCGTTATAAAATTTGGCTAGTTCAACAGGATCTCCTGCATCTCGTAGTGATACAAATTGAACGCCTTTTACAACGCGACCTTCTTTGACATCTAGACACGGAATAATTCGTTTTGTAAGCATTATTCAGCCTCCTTTAATGCCTCTTGAAGTGTAAAACGCCCTGCATATAAAGCCTTTCCAATAATAACGCCACTAACAGATGACGTATTTGCAGCCGTTTTAACTTTTGCAATATCTTCTAATGAACTAATACCACCAGATACGATAATGTCTGCGTTTGTTGCATTAGCTAATCGAACATTCGCCTCAACATTTGGTCCTGCAAGCGTTCCATCAGTTGCAATATCAGTGAAAATAAAATACTTCGCAGAAGCGATAGCAAAATCTTGGCCGACTTCAATAGCAGACTTATTGGATGTTTCAATCCATCCATGTGTTGCAACCATGCCGTCTTTTGCATCTAAGCCAATTACAATTCGTTCAGGTCCAAACTCTTTAATAAAACCTTTTACAAGCTCCGGTTCACGAATCGCTAAACTTCCAATAATAACGCGATTGACACCATTTTCAAGATAATAACGAACGTCTTCTTCTGAACGAATTCCTCCACCGATTTGAACCATTAATGGTAACTCTTTTGCAACACGGATCACTTCTTTGGCATGTGTTCGTTCTCCATCTTTTGCACCATCTAAGTCAACCATATGTACGTAACTTGCACCTGCATTTGCAAAGCTTTTCGCCATTTCGAATGGAGAGTCTGCATATACCGTTTCTTGTGCATAGTCACCTTTAAATAATCGTACGCATTTGCCACCTCTCATATCGATGGCTGGGAAAATTTGAATAGAACTCAATTAAACTCCAACTCCTTTTGCAACACCTGCAAGCCATTGCTGTAATAATGACACACCACATTCTCCAGATTTTTCAGGGTGGAATTGCATTCCTGATACTTTACCTTTTTGTACAATTCCTGGTACTTTCACATCGCCATAATCTGCATAAGCAATTAGGTCCTCTTCATTCATATCTGTTGCGAAATAAGAATGGACGAAATAGACATAGCGATCTTTTGGTAACTGTTCTAACCAAGTTGGTTCTTTTACAAATTGCAAATCATTCCATCCCATATGTGGAACTCTATAGGATTTACCGGATAAATCTTTGCCAGAAAATTGTTTGATTCGTCCTTTGAAAATCCCAAGTCCTTGCCAAATTCCATTTTCTTCGCTCTCTTCAAATAGAAGCTGCATGCCTAAACAAATACCTAAAAGAGGCTTATTTGTAGCGATTGCCTTTTCAAATAAGGAGACAAGGCCTGTATCTTGTAATCTTTTCATCGCATCTTCAAATGCACCAACACCAGGAAGTATAAGTGCATCACATGCCAATAAACCTTCTTGGTCTGCTGAAATAACCACTTCGCATCCTAAACGTTTAATGGCTTGTTCCACACTAAAAAGATTACCCATTCCATAATCGATTACACCGATTTTCATGTTAACAACCCCTTCGTTGATGGTACTCCTTTAACACGAGGATCAATTTGAATCGCATCATCAATTGCTCTTGCTAATGCTTTGAAAATAGCTTCAATGATATGGTGTGTATTATGACCATATGGAACGATGACATGGACATTCATCCGTGCTTCTAAAGCAAATTTCCATAAAAATTCATGAACAAGTTCGGTATCAAAAGTTCCTACTTTTTGTGTTGGAATTTCAGCGCGAAATTCTAAGTGTGGACGATTTGAACAATCAATCACAACTTGTGCAAGTGCATCATCCATTGGTACAAATGCATTACCATAACGTTTTATCCCTTTTTTATCGCCTAGTGCTTCTTTAATCGCTTGACCAAGTACAATTCCTAAATCTTCAGTCGTATGGTGATCGTCAATTTCTGTATCGCCATGTGCTACAATTTTGCCATCAAAAAGACCATGTTTCATGAAAAGGTCAAGCATATGGTCCATGAATGGTACACCCGTTTCAACTGAAGACTTTACCTTCACCATCTAAATTGATCTCAACTGCAATTTGGGTTTCGTTTGTTTTACGTTCAATTTTTGAGAAACGTTCCATGCTATTCTTCTCCTTTTTCCCAGCCTCTTGATTCTACTGCTCTTGCGTGGCCTTCTAATCCTTCAAGTCGAGCGAGTCTTGCAATTTTAGGAGCATTTTCTGCCCATGTTTTTTCTGTATAGTACACAACACTTGTTTTCTTGATAAAATCATCTACATTTAAGCCACTTGCAAAACGAGCTGTACTATTTGTAGGTAATACATGGTTTGTACCTGCAAAATAATCTCCAACAGGTTCTGAGCTGTATCTTCCTAAGAAGATGGCACCTGCATTTCTAATTTGTTCACTGACTTTTTCTGCATCTTTTGTGACAATTTCTAAGTGTTCAGGTGCTAATTGATTAATAGCATCTGTTGCTTGTTCAATGGATTCTGCTATATAAATACGACCAAAGTTTTCTACAGATTGACGTGCAATGGATTCACGAGGTAATGATTTCAATTGTTTTTCTACTTGGGCTTGTACTTTTTCTGCAAGAGATTCACTTGTTGTCACTAAAACTGGACATGCCATAGCATCATGTTCTGCTTGAGAAAATAAGTCGGCAGCAATTCATCAGCATAGGCTGTTTCATCTGCAATAATAGCAATTTCACTTGGGCCTGCAATCATATCAATGGCTACTTCGCCAAATACTTCACGTTTTGCTAATGCGACAAAAATATTCCCTGGTCCAGTAATTTTATCAACTGCTTGAATCGTTTCTGTACCATATGCAAGTGCCCCAATTGCTTGAGCTCCACCGATTTTGTAAATTTCTTCAATTCCTAAAATAGATGCTGCAGTAAGTACTGCTGCAGGAAGTTTCCATCTTTTCCACAAGGTGTTGCTGATGACAATTCGATTTACACCTGCTACTTGTGCTGGAATAACATTCATTAATACAGAAGAAGGATATGCGGCTGAACCACCTGGTACATACAATCCAACAGAACCAATTGGTAAAATGCGTTGGCCAAGCCATGAACCATTTGCTAGCTCTAATTGATAGCCATTTCGTTTTTGTTGTTCATGGTATAAACGAATATTCGCAGCTGCTTCTGTTAAATCTTGAACTAATTGAGGATCTAATGCTGCAACTGCTTCATTCATTTCTTCTTCTGTTACACGGAGATCATCCAGTGCAATACCATCCCATTTTTTACTATAGAATTTAACTGCTTCATCACCTTTTTGACGTACATCGGCTAACACTTGACGTACAGTTTTTAACTGTTCTTCGTTGCCACCTTCTAAAGGTCTTTTCAATGAAATATTTTCTTGTTAACTTTGCGATTTTCATAGCAAATCATTCTCTTTCTTTACGCATTTTTTTAGTCGTTTTACTAAATCAATGTATTCGTTCATTTTTCATTCGGTAACTTACTGGATTCGCGATTAATCGAGATGAAACATCTGTGATAAATTCGTATTCAACAAGTCCATTTTCTTTTAAAGTTTGTCCAGTTGATACGATATCTACGATTCGATCTGCAAGGCCAATCATCGGAGCCAATTCAATTGAACCATTTAACCCAATGATTTCAACTTGTTCCCCTTTTTCACGATAGTACTCTGATGCGACAGTTGGATACTTTGTCGCAATTCGGGGTGCAATTTCGTTCAATGTTGTATTTGGCAATCCAGCAGAAGCAATATGACATTTACTAATGTTCAAATCAAGTAGTTCATGTACTTCGCGATGTTGTTCTAATAGTACGTCTTTTCCTGCAATCCCTATATCTGCTACCCCATGTTCAACATAAGTTGGAACATCCATTGGCTTTGCTAATATAAAGCGAATTTTCTCTTCAGGGATTTCAATCATTAATTTCCGTGACATTTCGACATTTTCAGGTAGCTCAAATCCTGCTTCAATTAGCATTTCGTAGGCTTCCTCGAAAATACGACCTTTTGGCATAGCGATTGTTAACTCATTCATGGACTGTTCCTCCTTGTCCAATTCGTACAATTTCAGCAAAATGATTTTTGAAAGCTGCTAAATCTTCTAATCCTTCCATGGATTGCAATGTTGTACGTTTACCTTGTGCACGAAGTTCATTTGCAGTTTTAAGTGCTTCTGCAAGTTGTGGTGCAACAAATAATACAAGCACATCTTCATTTTGCTCTTCTTTTTGAAGAACTACTTCTAATAGATGATCTACTCGAAGTCCAAAACCAATTGCACCAACTTCTGTACCGAATTCTTGAAGTAATCCATCGTATCGACCACCATTTCCAAGTGGGAAACCAGAACCTGTTGCAAAAACTTCAAATAGCATACCAGTGTAATAATTCATATGGCTTGCTAATGTGAAGTCAAATGATATATAGGATGTTGCATCTGCAATCTCTAAAATGGATGCTAATTGCTCCATGTAGATGAACGCTTCTTTTTCATATAAGTATTTTGCAATTTCTCGGATGCTCTTCATCTCTGTTGCATCTTCGATAAAGGATAATAGTATTTGCGTATTTTCAGTTGGCAAATGATATGAAGTGACAGCTTCCTCAAATCCTACGATATTTTTGTGTACCAATAAATTATGTAGTTCTTTGAATTGTTCATCATTTTGAACATTTTTCTTAATAATGGCTTTTAATATGCCAGCATTTCCGATTGTGATTTTAAAGTCCTCTACACCTAATGCTTTCAATAGATGAATGGCTGTTAAGATGACTTCTGCATCAGCATAAACGGATGAGTCACCAATAATTTCAATTCCCATTTGTTCAAATTCTGCTGGTCGTCCACCTTCTAACTGTTGTGCGCGGAAGACATTTGCAAAATAAGAAAGCCTTAGTGGAATTTTCTCTTTTAATAATTTAGATGTAGCAACTCGAGCAATCGGTGTTGTCATATCTGGTCGAAGTACTAATGTATTTCCTTGACTATCGACAAGTTTAAAAAGTGATGAATCTACGATAGCTGATGCTTTACCTACTGTATCGTAATACTCTAAAGTTGGCGTTTGGATAAAGTCAAATCCTCTTAAGCGAAGAAATTCTCGACCTGTTTGTCGAATCACTTCTTTTTTTTCAAATGTTTTTGGAAATGTATCGCGCATTCCAAGCGGTTTTTCAAACTTTTGAATTGGTGACATTTTTACACTTCCTAATCTTTATACTTTAGTATGCTAGAGTGTTAGAGTGATGATGTATGAAAGTATTTTATAATAAGAATGAACCAAAGTCAAGTAGGTTAGCAGATAAGTCTATTTGTTATGACTTTTTGGAATTAACTGATTCTTTTTGTGCTAATTCTTCCTTTGTATAAATTATTTTCATTGGGTTACCACCAGCAAAAGCGCCAGGAGGTACATCTTTGTTGACTAAGGTCATAGCAGAAACAATGGCATCATCCCCAATAACAACCCCTGGTAAAATCGTAGAGTTTGCCCCAATCATCACGCGATCACCAATAACTACATCTCCGAGGCGATATTCATCGACTAAGTATTCATGTGCAAGGATCGTTGTATTGAAGCCTATAATTGTATCACTCCCCACTTTGATCCGTTCTGGAAACATCGTATCTGGGGTTACTTTTAGAGCAAATGCTGTTTTTTCTCCCACTTTCATGTGTAGGAATGTACGATAAAGCCAATTCTTCACTGATAGAAACGGCATATATCGAGCCGTTTCTATTACGATAAAGCATTTGACCACTTTCCAAAACGAAACTGTTTTATAGATTTGCCAAAGAGAAGTTGAACCTGTAACTGGAAACTTTTCCGTTCTACGCATTGACAGTTTCCTCAACGATAGAAAGTAAATCTGTCATTTGATGTAACATATAATCTGGTTTGAATTGAATTAAAAACTCTTCTCCTTTCAAAGACCATGCAACAGCAGCTGTTCTAACACCAGCATTTTTTCCACCCAAAATATCATGCGAATTATCACCAATCATTAGTACTTCTTCTTTTTCTAAGTGCATTTTTTCTAATGCTAAAAGAATGGGTTCTGGATCTGGTTTTACTTTCTTCACATCATCCATACTCACAATTACTTCAAACAAATCTTCAATATCCAAAAGACGAAGACCTTTTGTTAAAGAATCTATTCTTTTTGTAGAAACAATAGCTAATCGAATTCCTAATTGTCGCAATGCTTGTAATGTTGATTTTACACCTTCGAATTCTTTCGCAAGTTCATCATGATGTTCCGTGTTCCATAGGCGATATTGTTGAATCCATTCTTCTGCTTTATTCGCGTCAATTGTAGAAAATGATTCTTTTAGTGATGGCCCTATAAAAGGAATCATGTCTTCTTTTGTAAATTTCCCGGGAAATTCCGCATCTAGTACATGTAAAAATGATTGAATGATGAGCTCGTTTGTGTCTAATAATGTCCCATCAAAGTCGAATAGTAGCCCTTTAATTTTTTTATTTGTCATGTTGAATCACTCCTAGAGTTTAACTATTGTTGTATTTCCCTGATACTAAAGGAATCGCCGTATTACTATGAAGACTTTCACCTATTTGAATAAGGAAACGTCTTTAGCCATAGCAATATCGGCGTTTTTTAAATAATATTTTTATTTTTTCTGAATTAATTTAATCTTTTATTTAATTAGAGTAATTGCTTCATCTTACATAATGTCACCGATTTTAACCAAATCTATTCAACACTAATTTTCCTACTGATCTTTGTAATGAACAGGTGGTTTGATTGTTATACGGCGATAGATGATTAATACCACACCTACAATCAAAGCAACTAATGACACAATTTGGGCCATTCGTAAATTTCCAATCAATAAACTATCTGTTCGCATACCTTCGACAAAGAAACGGCCAAATGAATACCATATTACATATGTTAGGAACATTTCTCCACGTCGCAAGTTTGCTTTGCGGAGTAATAGTAAAATGATTAAACCAACTAAATTCCATAAAGATTCATATAAAAATGTTGGATGATGATAGAAACCATTCACATTCATTTGCTCAATTAACCAATTTGGTAGATGAAGTCCTTCTAAAAAGGAGCGATCTACTACACCGCCATATGCTTCTTGGTTCATAAAGTTTCCCCAACGCCCTACAATTTGACCAATAATGATAGAAGGAGCAAGTACATCTGCTAATTTCCAGAAACTAAGTCCTCGCTTCTTACAAAAGATAATCGCTGTAATTACTGCGCCGATTAAAGCACCATGTATGGCAATGCCACCATGCCAGATTTGAATAATCTCACTAGGATTTGCTGCATAATATGGCCATTCAAATGTTACATAATATATGCGTGCACAAATAATAGCAATTGGTACAGCCCAAATAAGAAAATCGGTTAATACATCTTCACTAAATCCTCGTTTTACCATTTCTCGTTGTCCTACAAAGTAGGCAATTACGATCCCACATGCAATGATTATTCCATACCAACGTACTGATATTGGTCCAAGATCAAATGCAACAGGATTTATAGCCATTAAAATTGAATCCATCTTTTATCTGTTACTCCTTTCGCCCATACGACAAACCATCCAATTAGTATTCATCATTTGCTTCAATAACACTGTCTAATCTACGCGAAAACTCTTCTGCTGCATTAATGCCTAAGCTTTTTAAGCGATGATTCATTGCTGCGACTTCAATAATAACAGATAGATTTCGACCAGGTCGTACTGGAATTGTTAGCTTTGGTAACTCTGTGTCTATAATTTTCATCGTTTCTGTTTCTAAACCTAAACGATCGTATGTTTTATCAGGATCCCAAGTCTCTAAATCAATCACAAGTGAAATACGTTTATGTTTTCGCACTGCACTCGCACCAAACAATGTCATAATATCGATAATACCGATACCTCGTATTTCAAGCAGATGATTGATTAGTGGTGGAGCATTGCCTACAAGGGTCGTCTCACCTTCTTGACGAATTTCAACGCAATCGTCAGCTACTAATCGATGTCCTTTTTTAACAAGCTCCAATGCGGTTTCACTTTTCCCTACACCGCTTTTACCTGTAATTAAAACACCAATCCCATAAATATCGACCAACACACCGTGTACAGCTGTTGTAGGTGCTAAACGACTTTCTAAATAATTCGTCAATAAACTCGAAAAACGTGTAGTTGCTAATTTTGTCGTTAATACAGGTACATGATGTTCTTCAGAAGCTACAATCAAGGCTTCTGGAACCTCCATATCATGTGAGATAATTATTGCTGGTGTATCTTGAGAACATAACTTATTCATTCGATCGAATTGAACGTCTCGGGACAACATGTCAAAAAATGATAGTTCTGTTTTCCCTAAAAGTTGTACTCGTTTTGCAGGATAATGGGTAAAATAACCCGCCATCTCAAGCCCAGGACGTGATATATCGCTCGTTAAAATATGTCGACCGATTCCTTCCTCACCACTTATAAGCTTCAGATTCAATACTTCCATAATATCTTTTGTACTAACCTGATCCAAAGCCATCACTCCACCTTCCAAATAACCATAAGATACCAACATTCTATCATAAAGTTATAAGTGGAACACGCAACTTGTAGTATTGGAGAGAAAAGATTTATTTGCGTATATTATATATGTATAGTTTTTTAAAATATTTTCACTTTATTTTGTATGTATGAACAAAATCTTAACTCCCAAAGCCAAATAAAAAACTAGCTCTCCCCTCAATGAAAGCTAGTTAGAAAAATCTTATTTTTTTTCGGAAAGCCATTTAGCTACTGCGTCTAATTCTGCACCAGAAACTAATCCAGCAGGCATGTTCCCTTTACCATTTTTCAAAACATTTTTGATTTGATCTTCTGATAAAGTAGAACCGATTTTAGTTAAATTCGGACCAACAGCACCTGATAAATCATTACCATGACAAGAAATACACTTTTGTTGTGTCACTGCTTGAGCATCAACTTTTGTTGTCTCGGTAGTTTTTTCTGTTGTTGTTGCATTATTTGCAGTGTTATCAGTAGTTTCAGTAGTTTTGGTTGTTGTTTCGTTTGTAGCAGTTTCGTTTGTAGCAGTTTTGTTACCACCACCACAAGCACCTAAAACTAATGCTGCACCAAAAACACATGCAAGTAGAGCTTTTTTCATGATAGACCCTCCTATAAAAAATTTGTAATAACTTACGTTGTAAGTATACCAAATTCAATAACAAATTAAACCTGACTAATTTAAGATAATTATGACTATTTCATGCCAAATTGACTAGAAAGGGTCATTGTTCTTTTTTATAATTTCATATTAGAACACTCATTTTTGGAAATATAGTGATTATTTATCCCTTTTCCAATGGTATTTTATATGGTGTTTTTATGACTTATTACATTTTAATTTTTTGAATCAAATTTCTCTAGTAATATTTATTTGACCATTGATTGGCTACTTTTGAAATTTTAAATACTTTATCTAAACTAAAGTTCAATTCAGTTGCTATATTGTCTACCATTATAAAATCCATTCGTTCTATAGCTTTTGTTAATTGCAAATAAGGTTGCATTGCTGTCTTGCCACCTGAGATGGTTTCTACCACTTCATCTGATAATGGTAATTGCATTAGAATGCTATTGATTGGTTTGCGTAATAGTGCATCAATCAACGAAAACATGCCAGCTAGAAAATACTCAGATGTATTCCTTACGCCTCTTTCTCTCGCTAATAATTCACACATTTTCGCACGGCATAAAGAACTTTTCATTAACTCGTCAAAAGCTCCACTTGCATTGTATTTTTGTGATTCTCGATAGGTTAATATATGAATCCATCTTTTTAAATCCTCTAAACCTAAATGTAAAATGGCCTGTTTAATTGATCGAATTTTGGATCTTGATCGTTTTGATGAAGAATTTACTAATTGCATCAATTTATAAGATAGTGCGACGTCATGCTCGATTCCTTCAGCTATTTGGTCAATATTTGGCTCATCCACACGTAACATTGCAATGACTCGATAATACTGCAATAAATTTGCTGATATATCATTTCCTCGAATGATTTGTGGTTGCATAAAAAAGTAGCCTTGGAATAATTTATACCCTTTGTTCTTTGCATCTTGATATTGTTCCCTAGTTTCCACTTTTTCTGCAAGAAGGGTAATATGAGAAAATTCCTGTTTTACACGTTCTTCAATTTTGCGTCTATCTTCATTTGTTGTTATTAAAAAGTCAACTTTAATAATATCTGTATATGTAAATAATTCGTTATAACTCTCGACATCATTTTGCATGATAAAGTCGTCTAAAGCGATACGATAACCTTTTTTCTTTAGTTCTTTAATACGTTCTATTAAATCTTTTGTAATCGGTACGTCTTCAAGAATTTCAATGACCACTTGCGAAGGATGTAAATGGTCAAAAATATCGCTCATTAATAGATTTTCAGTAAAATTTATAAAACATGGTTTACCATTTGCCAATTCTTCAAATCCGATAGAAAATAATGAATTGATAATTACATCAACTGTTGCTAGGTCTGAATCGATTTCAGAAAATTTGTTTTTATTAATTCCGTTTCTATATAGTAATTCATAAGAGAAAACTTTTTCTTGGATATTAAAGATTGGTTGCCTACCAATAAAAACCTCCATTTCCAACCCCCTACGCTATTTTAACTAGTATTATAACAGTATTTTCTAAAATATTGTTTAACTTATTTTGGAAGCATGACTATTTGCTTGGTATTTTATGAAATTAATTAAAAAAACTAAATCGTATTTAATTGAATCCTCGTCATAGAGGGTATTTTTCCTTCCTTTCATTCATAAAAACTACAAGACGCTTTAATGTTTTTCATGATTAAGTGATTTTACCTGAATGCTTAAGGGGGATTTTGAATTGGAAAATGTACTTTTTAAGGAACAGGAACATATTGCTATTGTTACACTCAATAGACCTGAAGCCATGAATGCATTGAATTATGAAATGCTTGAAGATTTATATGATGTTGTTGAGTCTATTCGTATTAATCCAAGTGTACATCTTGTGATTTTTACAGGTAGCGGTGAGAAGTCTTTTAGTGTTGGGGCTGATTTGAAAGAAAGAAGAGCTTTATCCGAACAACTTGTTAAGCGTAATCTTAATAAAATAGGAGAATTATTTTCTGCTATTGAAAAATTACCGCAGCCGACTATTGCCTTAATCAATGGCTATGCTTTCGGCGGAGGGATGGAGTTAGCACTAAGTTGTGATTTCCGGATTGCAGTTGAAGATATTCAGATGGGGCTTACCGAAACGAGCTTAGCCATTATTCCTGGTGCTGGTGGTACTCAACGACTTCCTCGTATCATCGGAGAAGCAAAGGCATTAGAACTTATTTTAACTGCGAAACGGATTACTGCGCAGGAGGCATTACAGCTCGGTTTGATCACTGCTTACTATTCCAGGTTGAAGATTGAAGAAGGGGTTAAGCAATTTACAAATCGTATACTGTCAAACGGCCCCATTGCTGTTCAACAAGCGAAATTCGCTATCAAAAATGGGATGAATACAGATTTGCAAACAGGGCTTCAAATTGAACGAAAAGCATACGAAATAACGATTCCAACAGAAGATCGACTAGAAGCATTGGATGCCTTTGTGAATAAGCGGAAACCGAATTTTAAAGGATATTAACTGATGTGAATGCTAAAAAAGCCATATCATAAATTAAGGGATCTAGCAAAGTGCTCGAATACTTTGCTAAATCCCTTTTCGTTTTTACTATTAGTCAGCGAAAATAGTTGCCCATTCATCGCGTTTTGCTAGCATTTCTTTTGCTAATTCTTTTGCGCCTTCTAAGCTGTGGCTTGCTGCCCATCCGCATTGCACTTCATTACAAGCAGGTACTTCTGTTGCATTCAACACATCATTGAATGTCTTTTCAAGAATATCTAATACTTCTTCGTAATCTGTATGGTTAATAAGTGATAAGTAGAAGCCTGTTTGACAACCCATAGGACTTAAATCCACAACATGATCTGTATGATTTCTAATATTTTCTGCCATTAAATGTTCAATTGAATGTAGTGCTGGCATATCCATATGTTCTTTATTTGGTTGTTTGAAACGAATATCGTATTTATAAACTTCATCTCCGTTCATACCCTTTTTAACTCCTGCAAGGCGAACAAATGGTGCTTGAACTTTTGTATGATCAAGATTGAAACTTTCTACATTTAATTTTTCCATTAGGCAAATCTCCTTTATTTCAATTGATACTTCTATTTTAGCATTTTTCCGAAATTTTAGAATCTAAAAGAATATACTAATTTATTATTACCGCGTATCATCCCTCGCAACGCTTGAGAGCACTGAAAACTATTTTAATCTAATTGGGTTTTAGTTTGAAGTGGAACCGGCTTCGCTTTCCTACGGGCGAGCGGTGAGTCTCCTCCTTCGTGCGGGGCCTCACCTGTCTCGCTTTTCCCGTGGGAGTCTTCGCTGGTTCCACTTCAATAACATTGGGGATACTAATCTGATTCATAAATTGCAAGTCAAATTTTAGAAAAATGGATTCCAACCCTGTTTCGCTTACAAGTCTTAGGTAATTCTGCAAAAGTAATTGTCCCTGAACAAAAATTAACTACGAAAAAATCTGCTTTCCAATTTACGAAAAGCAGATTTAACAACTAACACTATATTTCATTATGAGGCTTAATTTGGATAGCTTGAGACATTCCCTATCCTTAAGCTTTCTTCCTTCTTGAACTTATCAATCCAATAACGGCTGGTATTAGTGATACAACTACAATTGCTAAGATTACTGTTGAGAAGTGATCTCTTATAAATGGAATATTGCCGAAGAAGAATCCACAAAAGACACCAACTAATACCCACAATAAACCGCCAATAATATTGTACGTAATAAAATGTGTGTAGCGCATTTTACTTGCCCCTGCAATGAATGGAATAAATGTCCGAATGAAGGGCATAAAACGTGCAAAGATAATGGTTTTTCCACCATGGCGATCAAAGAAATCTTGTGCCTTTTGCATACGTTCTTTATTGATCATTCTTCCCAAGAAACTATCTTCAGGAATTGACTTACCTATTTTGTGTCCGATTTCATAATTTAATGTATCCCCTAATACTGCTGCGAAAAAGAATACAATGAGGCAAATCCATAAATTTAATCCACCCATTGCTGCTAATGCACCACTTGCAAACAATAAGGAATCACCAGGTAAAAATGGCATGATGACCAAACCTGTTTCGATAAATACAATTAAAAATACAATTCCATAAACCCATCCATGATATTGCGCCACAATATCTCTTAAATGCACATCAATATGCATGATAAAGTCGATTAACCATCTTATAAAATCCACGATACTCCCACTCACAATCTATATTTTTCTAATTCATCATACAGTTTTATTTAATAGCTGTCTTGTATAAGAATCTTTACATTAATATTAACCGAATGAGGAGGAGTAATGTTGCTTTTTTAATCTTAAATTAATAATAAGTTTACAATCCATTTACATTAATATGAGGACATTAGTCTTCGTGTTTCTTCTACTACTAAATTTTTTTATTAGTGGTTGTTAAAGATACTTTTTAAACCATTCAACAATTTGCTCTAAACGTTGTTGTCTTAAATTAGGCATACCTGTTCGTGAAAGATTGTGATCAGCTTTTGGGAAGCGTACAAACTGGGTTACTTTCCCCATTGATTTTAATGTAATGTATAATTGTTCAGCTTGTTCAATTGGGCAACGGTCGTCATTTTCGCCATGTAAAATCAGTAACGGTGTTTCAATATTCTTCGCGTATTTCAGTGGTGAATGATTCCACAATGTTTCGGCGTCCCCCATATCTTGGCCAATTTGCCATTTTGTAAAGTAATAACCGATATCCGACACACCAAAGAAACTAACCCAGTTAGAGATGGAGCGTTGCGTTACGGCTGCTTTAAAACGGTTTGTATGACCTACAATCCAGTTCGTCATAAAGCCACCATAGCTTCCTCCTGTCACGCCTAGTCTTGTCTCATCAATCCATTCATTCTGCGTGAGTACATAATCTAATCCAGCCATGATATCTTCATAATCTCCACCACCATAATCATTGCGACATGCATCAACAAATTGTTGACTATAACCATGACTGCCTCTTGGATTTACATACAATACACCGTAACCTTGTGCTGCTAAAAGTTGTAATTCATGAAAGAATGTATTGGCGTACATCGTATGCGGCCCACCGTGGATTTCAACTACTAATGGATATTTGTTTCCTTCTATATAATTTGCAGGTTTCATAAGCCATCCATGAATCGTCCAATGATCTTTTCCTTCATATATGATAGGTTGTGGCTTTACAATATTTACATCTTCCAACCAGGCATCATTAAAATGCGTAATTTGTTGTCTCTTGTCTTGTGCAATGTCATATGTAAATAATTCACCAGGGAAAACGGGATTACTAATCGCAAGTATTGCTGTATCCCCTTTTCTAGATACATCATAACCATAGACATGTTCATCTTCTGGACTCGCCGGATAAATAGCCCCTTCTAACGTTGCATAATATAATCTTACATCACCATAAGTAGATAATTGGAAGTATAGATCATTTGCTTCCGTCCAAATTAGACTTGGAGCGAATACACCTTGTTGTAAATCTCCCACACAATAATCACCAACTGGTAAATCAAGAGACTCCGTTAAATTCCAGTTGTAATTATTTTCTATGTCATAGATAAATAGATTTGCATGCCCTGCATTTTTGTATACAAAATCACTACCTTCATATGCAATATACTGATCATCTAAAGAAAATACTGCACCGCCAAAATTACCTTCTTCATTTGCTATAATTGTTTCTTTTTTGCTTACAATATCAATCAAAATAATGGGTGAATGCCAATCGTTATCTGGATCCTTCGTTCGGTTTACTCCTACTACAAGAGAGCGACCATTATGCGAAATAGCTTGCAGACTGTAGTCATACGTGTCTTTTATAAATCGTGATACTTTGCCATTTGAAATAGTTATTTTACCAATCTGACTATAACTTTTCTGTGGCTTCAGACCAACGCCGTTCAATTTATATTGCATGCCGTCAACTATATAAGCATTTGGAAATTCATCGTTGTTATTTTCTTTTTCATCTGTAAACTCTTTTTCTTCTTGAACGTTAGCTGTAAACCAAATTTCTTCGTTATTCGGATCCCATAAATATGAATTTACACCATTTGCAAAATTTGTGAGTTGTTTTGCTTCTCCACCTTTTTTCGAAAGAAGGAATAGTTGCTTTTGTTTATTTCTTGTGGATAAAAATGCAATTGTTTGTCCATCAGATGAAAAGCTAAGTGCAGAAATTCTTTCTTCACCAAATGTCCATTGGGCTATTTCATTTGATTGTAAATCGATATGGATCAAATAAGATAAGTACTTATTTTTGTCTTGATCCATGATGGTACGAATGGCAAGTGCTTCCTGGCCGTCTGGAGACAATATGGGAGAAGCTACTGAACTTAATTTATATAAGTCTTCTTTTTCAATCGTTTTTTTCATACCATTACTCCCTTTCTTTTACGATTTTAGTAGTGTATTTTCACTATAACTTAAGCATATATATACCGTAAAATGTTATAGATTAACATACCTAACAATCTATTCAGAATATTAATACATTTAGTACCTGAATATCATTTTTATTCTATTCATTTTGTGATACTATAGGGAAGTTAAATTTTTAAAGCATCGAAGGAGTTTTTTTCATGAACAAGAATCCACAGCTCCAAAGAGGATTGGAGTCGCGACATATCACGCTAATGTCGCTCGGTGCTGCCATAGGAGTCGGGTTATTTCTAGGTTCTGCAGGCGCTATTCAGTTAGCTGGTCCTGCTATTTTAATCGCTTATGCCCTTGGTGGTATCGTAATTTTCATAATCATGCGCGCACTTGGTGAAATGGCGGTTGAGAACCCTGTCGCCGGATCCTTTAGTCGTTATGCAAAGGACTATTTAGGACCGCTTGCAGGATTTATAACCGGCTGGAATTATTGGTTTTTGTGGATTGTTACATGTATGGCTGAAATTACAGCCGTCGGAATCTACATGCAATTGTGGTTCCCTGGTTCCCCTAAATGGATATGGGCACTTGCGGCACTATTAATTATGACAACTGTTAATTTAATCGCTGTTCAAGCATTTGGCGAGTTTGAATTTTGGTTTGCTTTCATTAAAGTTTTCGCAATAATCGCAATGATTATCATTGGGTTAGGAATTATCCTATTTGGAATTGGCAATGGTGGTATTGCTTTAGGTTTTAGTAATCTATGGAATCATGGTGGATTTATGCCAAATGGTTTGAAGGGCATATTGATGTCATTGCCTATTGTCATGTTTGCCTACCTAGGAATTGAAATGATCGGCATAACTGCTGGTGAAGCAAAAAATCCAAAAAAAGTCATTCCACATGCAATTGATACGGTTCTATGGAGAATTTTAATTTTTTATATTGGTGCACTAACAGTCATCATGTCTATTTATCCATGGAATGAAATTAATTCAAATAACAGTCCATTCGTATTAACGTTTGAACAAGTCGGCTTACGTTATGCAGCTGGTATTATCAACTTTGTTGTCTTAACAGCAGCACTATCTAGCTGTAATGGTGGTATTTTCAGTACAGGACGTATGTTGTTTAATCTGGCTGAGCAAGGCCAAGCACCTGCTATCTTCAAAAAAGTTGGACATGGTGGCGTTCCAGCAACTGCCATCGTTGGATCGACTTTTGTATTATTAATCGGTGTAGTATTAAACTATTTTGTTGCAGAGAAAGTATTTGTTTGGGTAACAAGCATTTCGACATTTGGCGCAATTTGGACTTGGGTGATCATACTATTAAGCCAAATGAAGTTTCGTAAATCATTAACAAAAACACAAGTTACAAAGCTTGCATATAAAGCGTTTTGGTATCCATACGGTTCATACTTGGCGATTATTTTCCTACTTTTAGTAGTCTTCTTAATGGGTATATTCCCAGATACACGTATCGCTCTAATCGTTGGTCCAATTTGGATATTGGCTTTAGTTGTTTTATACTTTGTTAAATATAAAAAAGCTTAGCGAGTAAAATGCCTATCTATCTTTTAAATGGTAGATAGGCATTTTTTTAATTGTTTAAAGGTAAGGACGATCATGATTGGCGGGTGTTTACAACAAATATTCTCCCCTTCAATCAAAAGAAAGGAGCAAGGAATAAACACTCCCTTGCTCACTCTATTATCCTTAAAACTACTTAACTTTTTGAAAGGGCCTTATCTTTCAAATTGCGACGCAAAATTTTGCCTGTTGCGTTCTTCGGAAGTTCGTCTAGCAAAACAATTTCTTTTGGACATTTATAAGAAACTAAACGACTTTTACAGAAAACATGCAAATCTGCTACCGTAATGGATTTATCCTTTAACACAACATAGGCAAGGACTTCTTCCCCTAAGTTCGGATCTGGAATGCCTACCACTGCAACTTCTAGTACACCTGGATGAGAGTAAAAAACTTCTTCAACTTCTCTTGGATATACATTATAGCCACCAACGATAATCATATCTTTTTTACGATCTACGATATAGAAATAACCCTCTTCATCCATTCGTGCTAAATCTCCTGTATATAACCAACCATCACGAATTGCTGCAGATGTTTCTTCAGGCATTTTATAGTACCCTTTCATGACGTTTGGACCTTTTACTACAAGTTCTCCAACTTCACCAATTGGAACTTCTTCACCTAATCCGTTCACTACTTTGTTTTCTACATTTATAATATTAGTCCCAATCGATCCCACTTTTCTCTCACGATCTAACGGATTGAAACATGTTACTGGTGAAGCTTCTGATAATCCATACCCTTCTGATACGCGTAAATTAAATTTCTCTTCAAATTGATGGAGAACCGCCACAGGCATTGCTGCTCCCCCTGAAATAGCAAAACGTAATGATTGTAAATCATCTGGATCACCATCAGGGTATTGATTCAAGAAATTGAACATAGTCGGAACCCCTGCAAAAACAGTCGGCCTGAGTTCTCTTCCAACTTTGAAAATCTCTTTTGGACTAAATTTTGGCATGATTATTAATTGAGCTGATTTTAATAATGGTGCATTCACCACGACTGTTAATGCAAATACGTGAAATACTGGTAATGTCGTAATAACCCGATCATCCTCATGAAACTGCAGATAATTCGAAACATCACGTGCATTTGAATATAGATTTTTGTGCGTTAGCATAGCACCTTTTGGATGGCCTGTCGTACCAGATGTGTACAATATTACAGCGATATCATCATCGTCTATTTCACCTGGTTGTATCAAGGGGCGCGATTGTGAAATTAATTGTGAAAAAGAATGCATCTTTTCTTTTACTTGTTGTGGTAACGTTTTCATTTTTTCGTGAACATCCGTATTTGTTTCGCAAATAATGTAAGCATGTACATCTGGAAATAATTGAACACCCTTTTCAATCAAAGGTAATAATGCATCTAATGCAATCACTGCTTTCACGTCACCATTTCGAAGAATATATGTAATCTCATCTGGTGTATAAAGTGGATTCACAGGAATAGCTGTTGCACCAATTCGCATTGTTGCATATAAAGAAATAACAAAATGAGGTGTATTACCCAAAAGAAAAGCTACATGATCCCCTTTTTCTACCCCTAATTCTTTTAAAGCTGTTGCGAATTTGGAGACTGCCTCTTCAAATTCTTTGTAAGTCGTATCTTTTCCCCCAAAATGATACGCTACTTTTTCTGCTTTTTCTTTAGATGTCTTATAAACCTCTGATACTAAATTCATATTCTTTCACCCCTTTGTAAGAATAAAATGAATAGTGATTCATTTTCCATCCAAATCTATTATATAGAAATCAATAAAAGAAAACAACAGATAGCATTTTTTGCTATCTGTTGTCTCTAATTTGCTCGAATATGAGATAAATATCGCCAACGTATAAGGTAGAAATAAGCTAGTTGTATGCAGGTAATCCCCGCTAGCACAAGAAGGATTTCTCTTACTATTGATAAATCCGCAATTCCCTTCCAAAATACTTGAAGTGCCAAAAAGGCAAATGTACAATGAAACATCGCTAATCCCCATGGTAAGAAAAACTGAGGTACTAACTGACTATTAACAATCTTCCTTAACTCTTTATCTGTAATGCCCATCCTGCGTAATGCATCATATTGTTTTTTGTCCTCTTCAAGACCTGTATAAAGTTTAAAGTAAATAAAACTACCTGATGCAAGGAAGAATACCGTAGCTGCTAGTAATCCGATAAATAATAACAATGCAAAAGTAGAGCGTATAAAGGAATAATCTAATCCCGGATTTTCAAAGTAAAATGGTAAATCACTTTCATGATTTGTCATAAATGCTTCAGTCATTATAGAGTCTAAATTTATTCCTATATCCTTTGTCTCTGTCCATTGCGGTACATAGAAAACAAATATATGATTCGTAGATTGCTTTGCACCTGCACCAACCATTGGATCCTTAATTAAACGAAAATCCTGATCACTTACGACAATCACATTAGTCCCAAGTTCAGTAGGAGAAAATAGCACCTTAGGATACACTTTATTAATATAAAGAGGCACGCTATTTTCTTGTAAAACTGTTTCTACTTTTTTATTATTTAGTTCGTCAATAGATTCCTCAGAATACGGTAAAAACATCGCTTGTCCTGGTTTTAAATTAACAACTGGATAGCCAAAAACTAGTGCTAGTTTGTTAATATCTGATTGCGTAATAATCTTCACCGTTTTTTGCGTATTCGATGAGGTTTGACGCTTAATATCAAATTTATTGAGATGATAACTAAGCCCCTTCTCTTCCAATTCATCAATCAAACCAGTAATATGTTCTTTTTCATATGGATTGTCTAATTTACTTGAATACACTAACCCTAGTGGATTTAGTTGATGATATTGGTGTGTAAATGTTGACATCGAGCTTAGTGTACCAATGGCTAAAAAGGCTAAAGTGGATACCATACAAGTTATAAAGAACATTCTTGAATTTTCTCTCACAATTGTCGATATTCCTGCAATAGAAATAATTCGATATTTATGCCAATTCCATTTTTTATATTTTCGTAATCTAGATAAGAAAAACGGAATAGAGTCTGTGAAAAAGAGATAGGTCCCGATCATTGCAAATGGAGGAGTTAACGCTGTAAACAGAACAACATTTTCCTTTTGAATGTTAGCAGCCATGATATAGGCAACAACTAAACAAATTAACCCTAGAATTCCTTTCCAGATTGAATACTTTTCAAATTGCTCGTTACGCCAATATCCACGCAACAGGCGAACTAAGTTCACATCTTTGATAAACATCACACTGAACCAAGATATGATGACAAAAAGGCTAGTAAATGTTCCAATCGTTAACGCAAACGGCTTCCATGAAAAGTACAATGGAAGGCTATCGATTTGCAAAATGCCTCTTACAATCATAAAGAAAAACTTTGCAAAGGCAAATCCAAAAACAATGCCCACAACAATTGAAGTTAACCCGATGATCATGGTTTCGATCAATATCAATTTATTTAGTTGTCTTTTTTCTATACCTAGATGTAGTAAAATACCAAATTCCTTCGAGCGAGCCTCTAAAAAAGCACGCATTGAATAAAATAAGAAAAACAAAGTAAATAGAACTAAAATTACCTCTGCAATAAACATCCCTTGAAAGGCAATTTCTCGTAAAAATTCATCTTCCACTTTAGGATGAAACATCAACATCGAGTAGATGAAAAACACCATAACAGATGATACACTTGCTAAGAAGAATGCTGCATAGATTCGTTGATTTCTAATAACATTACGGAAGGCGAACTGTCGAAAAGTCACCGACATGACCTCCCAATAAACTCAACACGTTTAAAATGGCTTGGAAAAAAGTTTGACGATGATTATCTTTATAAATTTCATTAAAGTATTCTCCGTCTTTTATAAACAGTACTCGGTCACAGTAACTTGCAGCAATTGGATCGTGTGTAACCATAATAATGGTTGTATTGTCTCTTTTATTTATTCGACCGAGTAGTTCTAGTACATCTTTTGATGATTTCGAATCTAAATTTCCTGTTGGTTCATCTGCTAAAAGTAATAACGGCTTATGAATAATCGCTCGCCCTATTGCTGTTTTTTGAGCTTGTCCTCCAGAAATCTCATTTGGCCGTTTATTTAGAATATTTTCGATTCCAAGTTGCTCTGTAACATCTTTTAATCTTGTTTCCATCGTTTTGAGATCTTGATTATCTAGTGTTAATGGTAAGACTATATTTTCTTCTACGGTTAGCATTTGGAGTAAATTGAAATCTTGAAAGACAAATCCCAGTTGCCGTCTTCTAAAATATGCTAAGTCGTTTTTCTTTAAGTTATGTGGTTTTATATCATTCACGATAATCTCACCTGATGTAGGTGTATCAATGGTGGAGATCATATTCAGAAGGGTCGTTTTACCACTTCCTGATGGCCCCATTACTGCTAAAAATTCACCTTTTTCGACTTCGAAACTTAGTTGATTGACCGCACGATGCGTAACTTTTCCTTCATATACCTTTGTTACGTCTTGAATTTTCAAAATCGACATATCTGATTACCTCAATTCAATTAAGATGCTTGAAAGTACACTTTAATCGTTGTACCTCTACCTACTTCAGAGTCAATTTCCAATTGATGTCCAAGCTTATCACATACTTCTTTTGCTAAGAATAAGCCCATCCCTGTCGATTCACCAGTTTTACGTCCATTTTCCCCAGTAAAGAAGGCTTTTGTCACTCGTTTTATATCAGATTGTGGAATTCCTATACCCTCATCCCTAATCGTTAATACAATTTGCGTATCCTTTATTGCCGCAGATAAATATATTTTCTTGTTATCTTCAAAAGTATATTTCACAGCATTTGTGATAAATTGTCCGATAATGAACTTCATCCATTTTGGATCAGTAGGAACGATACAATCCTCTGCAATATCAATGTTAGGGTACACATGATTGACGATAAATAATCGTTTATTTTCGTTAACGATTGAGCTTACTAAAGGACGTAATGCAACCTGTTCAATTTTCATATCCTCTTCAAAAGTATCTAGACGCGCATTCATCAAAACGGTTTCAAGACCATGCTTTAAACGATCTACTTCTTCTTTGACACTTTCCTTATCTAGTGCACCTTCTTCTTGTAAAAGTAATTCTAAAACACTAATTGGTGTTTTCATTTGATGAACCCATTGATTCATAAATTGAAGATGGCGGTTTTGCTTAGCGTACAATTCCTGTGCCTCTAATTGGTAGATCTTATAAAGTTCATGGATATATTTTTCTGTTTCGAAATGTTCAATCGATTTTGCATTTTTTTGTAAAGCATCTTCCATTGAATGTGGAAGCAAAAGGATTTTTTTATAGAATGACCTTCGCATAATATATCGTGTACACAAGAAAGTTGCTGTTAAGATGAGTGAGATAATAATCGAATAAATCGCTGTATCTATATTACGGAAACCATCTAGCCAATATAACAGAAGGATAAAGAGCACAAGCAATAGATCAAAGAAGATATAACTTATATGCTCTTTTATAAAAAGTTTAATTGAATCCATCTGTTATTGCTCCTCTTCACATAAGACAAAGCGATATCCCGCACCCCGTACTGTTTCAATTGATGATTGTACATGATAATCTGAAAGTTTTTTGCGCACACGTGTCATATTCACATTTAATGTATTTTCGTCGACAAACGCTTGGTCATCCCATAGTTCCTCCAATAGTTTTTCTCTCGATACTACTTTTGGCGCTTGCCCCATTAGTAATTCTAATATGACGCATTCTTTTTTTTGAAGTGGTATTACTTCATTCTTAATATGTAACTCCATACGTTCTAAAAAAAGCTCTAGTAACCCAAGCTTTACAGTTCGTTCTTCTTGCTTTGTTGCATATTCTCCGTAGGATCTGCGTAAATGGCTTTTGATTTTGGCCAAGACGATTTCATAGTTAAATGGTTTTGTGATGAAATCATCGCCGCCATTTTCTAAAGCGAAAACTTGGTCCATTTCTCCAGATCTTGCTGAGATGAATATTATTGGGATTGTTGTTAGTTGTCGAAGTTGGCGACACCAATAATAGCCATCAAACGAAGGTAAGTTGATATCGAGCAAAACAAGATGAGGATTGAATGCTTTAAAGTCATCAAGGATATTATCAAAGGATTCAACTGTTTGTACATCATAGTGATATTTTCGTAATGTATCGGCTAGTAATGATGCAATTTTCAAATCATCTTCTACGATTAATATTCGATGTGTTGTCATTTTGTCTCTCCTTCATCTTAAAAATTTACTGATTTTTAATTTCAAATTTGCTATCTTACTAATCGATAATTATTTGAAGTGGAGATTAGCGCTTACCTGAACTGAGAGGTGAGTCTCTTAGAAGGCATTGAAAAACTAATTTAATACTTATTTGTTTTAGATGAAGTGGAATCGGCTACGCTTTCCTGCGGGCGAGCGGTGAGTCTCCTCGTCACTACGTTCCTGCGTGGTCTCACCTGTCTCGCTTTTCCTACGGAGTCTTCGCACGATTCCACTTCAATATTATTAGGGTACTAATCTCCAGCAAAATTGCCAGTCAAAATACTATTTGGAATATTCAACCACTCTTATTTTTTAAGTTGATATCCCACTAATCTCAAGGAGTCTTCACTATTCCACTTTCAAACAAGTTTAAATACAAACTTACATTTGTCTGTTCAAAAACAGACTCACATTGTCATATAACAGTACGCTGTATTAATACATTAGTTTTATAAAGTCTTCTTTTGATACGCCGCCGAAGTATGTTGGGATATCGATTTCGTTTAGGGCACTTAAGATTGTTTGTGGTTCGTATTTTTTGCCTTTTAGTACATTTTCGATATCTTCCATTTCTCCTACGCCAAAGAAGTCGCCGAAGATGTGTACTTCTTCCATGATTCCTTTGTTTACTTCTAGGCGGATGTCGATAAATCCTGATGGGAATTTTTTTGTGCGTTGAATATTGAATTTTGGTGATTGGCCATAGTTCCAATCCCATTGTTGATATCGTTCTTCAGATAGTTTGTAGATGTTATCCCAGTCTTCATCTGTTAGTTCGTAGTATTTAATGTTTTCTTCTCCACCGAAAATCGATTTTAATATTTCCATTCTGAATTCTTCAACAGTGATTGGGTTTTCCATAAAATCTACAATGTTGGCAACACGAGAACGAACAGATTTAATACCTTTAGATTCGATTTTTTCTTTTTTAACTTTTAGTGCAGCAACAACAGCATCGATATTTGAATTGAACATCAATGTACCATGGCTAAATAGACGGCCTTTTGTAGAGAACATGGCATTTCCTGAAATTTTACGTCCTTCTGCAAGGATATCATTACGACCAGAAAGTTCAGAATTAATGCCTAGTTTCTTCATGGCATCTACAACAGGTTGTGTGAACTTTTTAAAGTTTTGGAAGGATTCGCCGTCATCTTTTGTGATGAAGCTGTAGTTTAAGTTGCCTAGATCATGATAAACTGCACCGCCACCAGAAAGACGTCGAACTACGATAACGCCATTTTCTTCAACATAGTCTGTGTTAATTTCTTCAATTGTATTTTGATTTCTTCCAATAATGATTGAAGGTTGATTGATATAGAACAGTAAAAAAGATTCTTCTTCAACATTTAATGTTTTTAGTGCATATTCCTCTATTGCTAAATTAATACGTGGGTCATTAATTCCTTTATTATCTATGAAATACATCGATTTCACTCCTTAAATATTGTCACAAACTATTTTAACTTAAAATTGAATTTTTGTATTGACTAAGTCATCGTGTTATAATACAATACATAATATAGAAACAGTAATATAACAGAAATACTAAGGAGGAGATTTTCAATGTTAGAAAATGTTGTTGAATTTTTCAAAAACTTACCCGATAAACACTGTGTAGAATGTGGCGAAAAAATCGAAGAACAAAGCGAGTGCTATACAAACACTTGTGAACATTGCAATAATCTTTAATCTATCAGTCTTAAAGTATTTTGATATTACAAGTTTTAAATTTTCTCATTGCTTTTAAATAACTCACCCCCCTCATCTCTGTCTGAACCGCAGATGATGAACTTATAAGTAAACCGCTTACGACAAAAAAGCGTAAAGAGCCTGAACCACTCTTTACGCTTTTTTATTTTTCTTATTTTAGATATTGATTGACTTTCGGCATGACTTTCGTTGCTAATAATTCCATAGAGCGAGCAACTGTTTCAAATGGTTGACCGCCAATATCTACCTGTGCCAAGAATCTTGTATGGCCCAATAATTCATGTTGCATCAAGATTTTCTCTACAACTTCATCTGGACTTCCAACAAACAACGCTGTACGAGGTCCCGTCATTCTTTCAAATCCTTCACGGTCCAAATGAAATGCCATTCCGCGTTGCTTATTCACATAACCCCAATAGTTTTTGTAATAAGCGTAATATTCATCTCTTGCTTTACTGCCATCCTCATGAATGTAACCATGTGCAGTTACGGCCACTTTATATTGTTCTTGCGGATGTCCTGCAGCAATAAATTCGCGTTTATATGCGTCTACAAGTGGAACGAAGTATTTGGGGTCACCACCAAGAACGGCAAGAGCAAGGCCTGTTCCAAATCGTCCAGCGCGCATTGCACTCTCCGGTGTACCTCCAACGCCAATCCATGTAGGAATTTCTTTTGTTGCACGAGGCGAAATTTGTGCATTTCTTAAAGGTGCACGTAATTGCCCATTCCAAGTGATGATTTCTTCTTTATTTAATTTTTGCCAAAGCGCTAGATTTTCTTCGAATAGTTCATTGTATTGTTCTAAATTGTACCCAAATAGAGGGAAAGATTCGACAAATGCTCCACGACCTGCTATGATTTCTGCTCGACCATCAGATAACAAATCTAAAGTAGCAAAGTCCTCATATAATCGAACTGGGTCAACTGTACTTAATACAGTAGTGGTACTAGTTAGTTTAATATTCTTTGTTTGTTGTGCAATGGCACTAAGCATAACTGGTACAGATGAAACAGCGTAATCTAATCGATGATGTTCGCCTACACCGAAAATTTGGAATCCTAATTCATCGGCTAGTTTTGCTGCTTTTAATACATCTTGGATTCTTTCTTTTGCTGATACAGTTTGACCAGTGTATGGATTGGGTCCTATATCAGCTAATGTATATATACCAAATTCCATTGATTTTCTCTCCTTATTTTTCCACCACAATGCGATTGCCAGATGGATCGACTGTTATAAAGCCATCAGTTGTTTCTTCAACTTTTGCACCTAGTGAAGATAATCTCTTTATAACATCTTCATCACGTTCATCAAATTGCACAGTAAAACTTTGCAAGCCCACTTGGTTTTCTGAAGGCTTTGGAGCGCCTACGCCATTCCATGTATTTAGTCCAATATGATGGTGATAATCTCCTGTTGAGATAAACAATGCTTGGTTGCCATATCGTAAAACGACTTTATACCCTAGTGATGTATAAAATTCTTCTGCTTCTTTAAGATCTGCTACGTGTAAGTGAATATGACCCATCACTGTATTTGCTGGAAGGCCATTCCATTCTCCCTCACGACTATTCTTCAAATCGTCAAAATTTAATGGTTCTGTTTTCATAAACACTTGATCATTTGACCATTTCCATTCTTCTGGTGCACGATCTCGATATATTTCAATACCGTTGTGGTCTGGGTCGCGTAAATAAATTGCTTCACTGACATCATGATCCGATGCACCGAAATAGACTCCATTTTGTTGTAAATAGTGGACGATATTTGCTAAATCTTTTCGGCTTGGTAATAGAATTGCAAAGTGATAAAGGCCTGTCGTTTTTTGTGGTGATTGAAATGCCCCTTCAGGTTGTATGATGGATAAAATACTTGTTTTGCCATCTGTTGTGAAAACTACTCGATTTGCCGTTTGGTTTAAAATTTGAAATCCAATTACTTCTGTGTAGTATTTTATTGAGCGTTCTAAATCTGTTACTTTTATTTCAACGTGTTTTACATACATATTTGGTTTTTCGTGATATTTCATGGTAGGTCCTCTTTTCTTTTTAGCTTTTTCTTTTTAACTTACTTTTCGTAACTTACTATATTTTAGTTATTAGATTATGTCAAGTAACGAGTTTGTTGGAGACTCCATTTTTTGGGATTGTAAAACAGGATTATACTAATTTAGTTTTAGTTTGAAGTGGGACCAGCTACGCTTTCCGAGCTGAGCGAGCGGTGAGTCAATGTTCGCTCCACTTCAATATTTTAGAGGATTAATCTTCACCAAAAATCTTCAGTGATTATTTTAGTATGAATTCTTACTTTTTTAATTGTCCCCTAACATCCCTCAGTTACACCACAAATGAAGAAACAAGTAAAACAACACCATAGAAAAAGAAAAAGGCGATTCTAAAGAATCGCCTCTTTCTTTATTTTTCATCTACACTTACATCATCATAACCTTTAAGGTACGGTAGAAAATAATTCAACATCATCGAAATAATGAATAGCATCTTTATCCTGATCGTAAATATATAATCCATAACCCTCTTTATGATGCAATAATTCTTCTTTCTCACCATTAGTCAAAGGTCTTGCTAAATTCAAATTCAAATTGACCTTATAAGCTAATGAATTATCTGGTTTCATAGGAGTACCTGGAACTAACCCAGTGCTGTTCTCCTTTACTATGGAAGAAATATTTTTAGGTAGCTTTAATTCAAGATAATATTTGCTATTAATTTCTTTTAACAAAGTATAAAGCGAAGGACTGACTCTGTAAAAAATTTCAAATCGAACAGATTTATTATCATTCTTCACTTTAAATTCATTAACTTTAAAATTTGGTGGAGTGAATTTCCCTTCTAAAGAAATTTGACCACCGACATTATCACTTTGTTGATAATTTCGTTGATTATTATTTTGTTGATTATCACATGCTACAATACCAAAAATGGATACAAAAACAACTAGAATAAAAATAATAAAATTTTTACTCTTATTTTTTATCATTGTTTGATCTTATCGCTCCAACTAGAATATGTCCAATTTCCCGAAACACTTTTAGAACTTACTACTTTTCCTGCACTCCATAATTTTTCAGTTCCAGTTTCTTTGACCCAATTACTTCCTGCTCTTAATTGATAGGTTGTTTTTGCAGGAATTGACCATGTGATTGTAAGTGTTTTTGTGTTAGTTGTACCTAGTCCTACTTGAGTTGAAACCCCTGCTTCAGCAACCATCGTTTTAAAACTAGCACTAGAAGTAACATTTGCCGTAGTAGATTGAGTAACGCCTACTGAATAGCTAACAGTATCGGTTGATGAACTACTATTGTTGTGCGTATGTGTAAACTCAACTTTTTTGTTCTTAGAAGTAGAAGAATGAACATATTCATATCCAGATAAATCAATAACCATTGGGGAAATCATAGGACGAGCTACATCGTACTCTGTATAATCCTCAGATTCTGCAGCGCTAGCACCAATACCTGCGTTTAAAGATAATAAAGATACCATAGCTGTTGCCAATAAAATTTTCTTCATAAAATGACCTCCATTTTTAATAATATGATAGCTGTTAGATTTTGTGGCTCATATGCTCATATGTACTTTCCATAATTCTATAGCCCAATCATCCAATCTAAAATACTCACAAGCATCCCCCTTCCTAATGTATATTTACTATATAAGGAAATTATATATAATAAAATAGTAGTATAAACAATATAAGCATATATGCTTGTGGGAGACAGAGGTGAATAATAAATTAATGGAGAAAGAATACGGAGGAACATTTAAAACTATTAGATTATCTAAGAACTTTGAGCAAATTTTTGTTTCAAAAAATGTTTTACACCAAACAAGCTACTCTAAATTTGAACTTGGCAAAACTGATGTTACTTCAAAAAAATTTGTAGCATTATTACGCAACATTGAAATGGACTTTAAAGAATTCGATTTTATTCATCATTCTTACAGTTATTCACCCAGAGACGCAATTATTCAGAAGTATTACAATTTAAAGTTCATTGATGATGACATTTTACAAGAGATTATTAAAGAAGCAGAAATATATCTTGAAAAAGAAGATGATAGGTATATAGAAAATCTATTAACTGTGTCAAAAGGATTACGTGCCTTCGGTAAAAATAATAACATCGACCATGCACGTTTATATGCGGAAATTGTTTGGAAAAAACTTGAGCAATTGGATACCTGGTATTTGTCTGATTTACGTTTAATAAACAGTATTCTTTTCATATTTCCAATAGAAACAGCTATGACCATAACAAAATTTGCTATGACACAATTATATAAATATAAGCAACATTCATTATATAAAAAGCTACTGCTTCCTTTTAAATATAATCTTGTACATTTATTGATAAGAGAAAATCATCTGGAAGAAGCATACAAAATAAATGAAGAACTTATCGAAGATTTTAAGAAAGAAAAAGCCTATTTCCACATATCATTATGCTATTTGAGAAAAGGCTTACTTCAAGGAAGCTTAGGTATAGTTGATAAAATTAACTATATAGAACAAGCTAATCAAGTATCCATTTTCTTCAATGATAATCAATTACAGAAGCATTTAGAGTATGAAAGCCAGTATGTTTCAGAACTTCTAGAAAGGGAGACACTATTAGGCGAAATTAAAGGATAGTAGATACACAACCTCAACATAAAAGCCTTCCATCATTCAAATGATCGGAAGGCTTTTGTTTATTTTAACTTAAATTGTGAGCTGCAACAACTATTCTCTACTGCTTCTTTTGCATAGCGTTTTTTATAAAGAAATATGAAGAATAGGCATGTGATGAATAGGAAGCATACCATGAATGCTAATAATACAAACACGTTTTGTGTCCAGTATGACAGATCTCCTGTTGAGATAGCTGCTCTAAATCCTCGTACTGTATACGTTACTGGTAATAAATTATTAAAGAATTGTAATGGTTTTGGTATTAGTTCTAATGGGAATGTACCTGCACAAGTTGTTAGTTGAATGACCATTAAGATTAAAACAACATAACGACCCGGATCTTTAAACATGGATACAAACAATTGAACTAATGCGATAAATGTATAGCTTGCTATCAATGCAAGTAAGAAAGTAGCACCAAGGTTTTGCGGTTGAAGCCCTAATGCAAATTTTACAACGACGATTGCAAGCACTGATTGTAAGAATCCAATAACCGCTAAAACGGAGACTTTACTTGAGAACCAAGCAAAACCACTTGTTGGACGAATAGACGGTTGTACTAATGGAAAGACCACTGAAATAACGACAGCACCTACAAATAAACCTAATGTGATAAAGTATGGTGCAAATCCTGTACCATAATTCGGTACCTTATTGATGGAATCTTTTTCTACTGCTACAGATTGGCCTACCATATCATACGTTTTGTCATTTGCATGTACTTTGGATGCTGTATCATGAGCATCAGTTAGGCTTGATTGCAATGTATTTGTGCCTTTTGCTAAATCCTTCGTACCATTTACTAATTGATTTGAACCACTTTCTAATTGGCCTAAACCACTTGCTAGTGATTGTGTGCCGTTACTTAATGTGCCAAGACCTGTATTTAATTGACCTGACCCGTTTTGCAATTGCCCCATCCCTGATACAAGTGACTGAGTACCGTTACCTAATGTATTTAACCCTGCTGCCAGTTGGCCAGATCCATTTTGTAATTGACCTAGGCCACTATCAAGGGAAGTTAAACCTGTTTGCAATTGACTAGCACCATTATTTAGTTTTTTGGCGCCTTCAATTGATGTACCCCAATTTGATGCAAGTTTTTCTGTACCTGCTGCTAATTGCTTTGTACCAGGTTCTAATTCATTGCGAACTGTAGTGTTCATTTTATTTAATCCAGCTGATACAGTTGCTGCCCCGTCTTTTAACGCTGTTAAATCTTTTGTTGTTGGAACAGTAATAGATGACACACTATTATTTAGTTGTGCTGTACCTGCGCTTAATTTTGCTGCACCTGCATTCACATTAGTGGCTCCAGAGTCAATAGATTTTGCAGTTGCAAGCAAAGCATCCTTTTGTTCTTGTGGAAGATCCATTGCATTAATTTGAGCAATTAATTGCTTAGTACCGCCTGCTAGAGATTCTGTTCCTTTTGCTAAATCAGATGCCCCATTATTAAGATTGGCAACACCTGTTTGCAGTGAAGAAATTTGTGCTGGCATTTCTCCTAAACCAGTTACTAACTGTGATACACCATCCGATACTTGACTTGCTCCTGGTGCTAATTGGGCTAGACCAGAGCTTAATGTACCAACTCCATCATTTACCTTATGAGCACCATCATTTAGCGCATTAATGTTATCTGTATTACCAACTAATCCTGCAACTAGAGTATCTGTACCTTTCTTCAAATCTGAAGAGCCAGATACTAGTTGACTTGATCCATCTTTTGCAGATGTAATTCCATTCGTTAATTGGTTAGCCCCATTTTCGGCTGATTTGGTACCATCATTTACTTGACTAGCACCTGTTGTAGCTTTATCTATTCCTGTTTTTAAAGATGAAGAGCCTTCTGCTGCAGATTTAGCACCATCACGTAATGCTCCAGCACCATCTGAAGCGGATTTTATACCATTTGCTAATTCACCTGCACCATCATGTTAACTTATTGGAGCCGTCTTTCAGTTTACTTGCACCATCAGCTGCATCTCCATAGCCGTCTCCCATTTTTTTAATGTTTGCAAACAATTGTTTCGCATAGGTTGCAGATACTTGCTTGTTTACTTCTGCACGTATTTTCTCTACAGCAGAATTACCAATTTGGCTTCCTAAGAAATTCAATCCCTCATTTGGTTGATAGATAATTTTCATCTGTTCGGGATGATCTTGTAACAACGTCCCTGCATTTTGACTGAAGTCCTTTGGAATTTTAATAATCATATAATAATCCCGATTATTTAATCCTTTTTTGGCTTCACTTTGAGGTAATTCTTTAAATTTAAATTCTTTACTTTTTACTAACCGATCGACTAGTTCATTTCCTAATTTTAGATCTTGCCCTTCTACTGTTGCTCCAGTGTCATTATTGACGATAGCGACTGGTAGTTTTTCTAAATTTCCGTATGGATCCCAAAATGACCATAAAAACATTCCTGCATAAATTACTGGAACAAAGAGAATGGCAAAAAGTGAAATGAATAACATTTTATTTTTAAAAATATTTTTCCATTCAGCTTTTAACATACATTTTTTCTCCTTTCTAAAACCAAATGACCGTTTTGTTCATTTGGTCATTTTTTCTCAAAAAAAGAGTCTCATGGCAAGAGACCTCTAAAAATCGTATCTCGAAACAACTCAGCAATTGTTTCTTCTGATAGCTCTGAATCATGTGTTGTACCCCAGTCAGCTACAAATCCAATATATGCTTTGAATAACATATATGCCACAAGCTTAGAATCACATTCCCGAATTTCTTTTTTTGCAATGGCCGTATCGATTTTCTCAGCAATGTACGAAACAATTTCTTGTTCTACTTTTACTAGCATCGTTTTGACTGCTGGTGTTCGTATTTCTTTTTCTTCTTGTACTAATTTTGCATAGAGCTGATGTACTTCTCTAAATTGCAAAATTTTCATCAGTACATTATGTGCATTTTCTTGGAATGGTCCATTTGGATTGATGACTTGATCCACTTCTGTCTTCATTTCTGAAATCATTTTCACGACAATTTCTTGAAAGAGGATTTCTTTATTTGCAAAGAAAGTATAGATTGTACCTTTTCCGACATTTGCGATTTTCGCTACTTGATCCATTGTTGTTGCTTTATATCCAAATAGAGAGAAAGATTTTGAAGCTGCTTCAAGTATCTCTTGTCTCCTATCCATTTTGATTTCCACCTGCTTTCGTCAATAAAAATGACCAGAAAACGATTTTGGTCATCTGGTCATTTATTTTACACTCTTTATTTTTTTGTTGCAAGTACGTGCAGGCAGATTTGTAATTCTTCATTTTAGTTGCATTGTGAGCAATAAGCCCGTATCATAATGCGGGATTCAATTTTAATGATCATCTTGTCCTTTTGCAGAGGATTCATCCATGTTCATGCTTTTATCGTCTTTGTCTTCTTTTACTTTGCTCATATCTGGATTTCCTACGACGATTTTTTGCTTAGGCATTGTGTGAAGTCCTCGAGCAGTTGTATGTGCATACATATAGTAGACGCCATCTTGATCAAATTTAGTTGTTGCTTTGTATATTCCGTTTTTATCCAATTTTCCATCAATCATTTTGCCTTGATCTCGATATCCTGATTCCCAGACTTCAAATTTTACTTCATCTGCATCATCTACATCTTTGCCACCTTGTGTAACATGTGCACTCAAGTCCACGTCTTTTCCGACGTCAACTTTTTCTGGTGTTTGAATATCTACTTTTACTTCAACTGTTGTTCCTTCAGTATTAGATGTCGAAGTTGTTTTTGACGAATCCGTATTATTACAGCCAGCAAGTAAACCTAAAATTACAGCTAAACTAATGAACATTTTCTTCATCATTAAAACTCCTCTATTAATGGTATTTGTATCGTAACAAGTGTTCCGGTACCTAATTCGCTAGCGATGTGCCAAGTTCCTTTATGCTCCTTAATAAGCTGGTCCACGATAGAAAGTCCTAATCCACTTCCTCCATCACTTCTACTACGTGCTTTGTTGACTCTATAAAATCTTTCTGTAATATAAGGTAGGTCTTCTTTAGGAATTCCTATCCCATGATCTTGTATTGTAATTACTGCAGAGTCTCCTTCTTTTATAGCTCTAATCATGATTTCAGTCTGTTCTCCTGAGTAACGAAGAGCATTCTCGATTAAATTAATCAAAATTTGCTTTAACTTTTCTTCATCCGCATTTATGATTATGTCTTCATTGATATCGGTATGCATAATGATTGCTTTATGCTGTGCCTGTTGTCTAGTGATTTGCACTACTTCTCGGATGGTTTCAGCAAGAGGTAATGGATATAAAGTAATCTCATCCTTTTGGCTTGCATCCCTTGATAACTGTAGAAGCTCGTTCGTCAATTTTTCTAGACGATTTGCTTCTCGAACGATTAATGCTAACGTTTCTTGTTTTTGTGACACATCAATATAGCCATTTTCTAAAGCTTCCCCATAACCTTTGACATAACTGATTGGTGTCCGCAATTCATGGGAGACTGTTGCCAAAAATTTCTTTTGAGCCTCGTCCTCTTTTTGAATCGAAAGAGCCATCTTGTTAAAGGTTTGCGCAAGCTGTCCAATTTCATCTTTAGAACTAACGTTCAACTCGGGTTTCATAATCACCGACAGCCATTTTCTCAGCTGCATTTTGTAATTCTTTTAATGGTTTCATAATATGTTTGATTCCTTTAAATACGCCAATACCAATCAATAAAACAAAGATTAATGCACTGCCTAGTAAAATCAAAACCTCTTTTGAAGCCATTTCAGTAATTTTAGCAAGTGGATAGTAAATATAAATAATACCTTCTAATCGATGATGGTCGGTAAGTGGAATAATTGCTGAAATAATTTGGCGATCAAATCGTTTTTCATATCCTTTTTTGGTAATCGTTTTCCCATTTAATAGCTGCTGACGTTCATCTGGACCGATTAATGTTTCGTAATCAATATCAAATGGAACACAAGCACTTAATTCTCTAGGGTTCCGAACAGCGAATACGTTCACATTGGAGTAGGAATTATATTGATCGATTTTCTTAATAAAGTTATCCGTTACTTTTCCACCATCATACATTGTTGCCAACTTTTCTCCTACTTCAACCATTGAATTTTCAGCGTCTTTTACATACAGCCCTTGATATAAGAAATCTGTCAGAACATACATAAATAATATAGTCAAAGCTAAAAACGCTACAATAATTATCCAGATTCTTGTAGATAATTTTTTCATTTTATAACCTCAAAACGATACCCTAAACCCCAAACGGTGTGTATAAATTGACCAGCAGACCCAAGTTTTAAACGCAATGTTTTAATATGTGTATCTACTGTTCTATTACCACCACTATAATATAATCCCCAAATCAGTTCTAATAACTGTTCTCTTGTATATACAACATTTTCATTGCCCATAAATAAATGCAATAATTCAAATTCCTTTAGTGTAAGTGGAACGACTTTACCTGAAACCCATACTTGATGAGAAGCTTCGTCTAATTCAATCGGACCTTTTACAAACAGTTTATTTGTTTTCTCTAATACTTCACCAGAGGCTCTACGCAATACAGCTTGAATTCGTGCAACGAGCTCTGTAGATGTAAAAGGCTTCACAACATAATCATCAGCACCTATAGTCAATCCTTTTACCTTATCTTCATTTGCATCCTTTGCTGTTAAGAAAATAATGGGTACATCCGAAGTTTTTCTAATTTTAGTGCACACCTCAAAACCATCCATATGTGGCATCATAACATCTAGAATGATTAAATCAATCTGTTCCTTTGCTAAAACATCCATCGCTGTAATCCATCTTTTGCCTGAAGTGTTTGAAATCCGGATTGGCGTAACATTACCTTGATGAGATTTCTCATATCTTGTTCATCGTCTACTATAAGAATTGTCGTCATTGATTCTCTCCCCTAACAAGCAATTGGAAAGGTCCTTTGCCAACGTTGATTGTTTTCGCTATCTTCCCATTTTGTAAAAAATATACTTTGTGATCATCATACCCTGCAACTACTACAAACTTTTTAAATAAGTTTACAGAAAACGGATTCGCTCCAACCTCCAATTGTCGTTTTACTTTCCCATCGAATGTCACTTCTGAAAGTGTACTTTCTCCATGGCTAATCACATAAATTAAGTGATTGTCTTTCGCGAATCCAACTGGCATCATTGGTAGTTTCACACGAGATTCATTTTCTCCTGTTTTCAAATTGATCACATCAATTGTTGAATTTGGCTTCATTCCTTCACCATGGCCACCAATCCAAAGCTCTCGATTATCCACAACAACCATTCCGTTTGAAGATTTTGAAATAGTCCAATTTTTTAATTGCGTTAAGTTCTTTGTTTGCAAAACGGAAAGCTTTGTATCTTTATAATTTACGACAAAAAGCTTACCTTCATGAATCAGCATAGACATTGGATAATTGCCGACTTTTTGTTCTGCTTGTTTTGCACCTTGATTGTTATAAGCAACTACACGATTCGTTTTGCCGTTTGCCAAATAAACGAGATTATGTACTTCATCATAAATTGCATTTGTCACCCCATCCCCTGTATCAATGGAGTACGCGAATTTACCAGTTGTTAAGTTATAAACAGATGCTTTTTTCAATTGAAATCCATACAATAATATTTGCTCTTTATTGATCAAAGTGGCCCCTGTATACCCCTCTTTAAGGTTCCAAGTTGTGAACACTTTTCCTTTTTCATCGATAAAGCTAATAGATGGTGCTTGTATATTGACAGATGCGATAAAATCCTGATCCTTTGGAATGGAAGAATACTTTGGTTTTCCGCAGCCCGAAAGAATTATGATCATCGTTAAAAAGAGTAATAGCGCAAATTTATGCCATCTCACAAACATCACCTCCAGCTTCTATTTTACTGTATATTTGTGAAATATGATTGAAGTTGACTTAGTCTTCTCCGCCCATGAAAATTTCCAACCAAATTTTATTGAATCACGTACTTATTCAAAAAAAATCTGCCATTCTATCTAAAATAGAAAGCAGATTTCCACCAATTAAACATTATATTTTTTATTAATAAGACTTATCGTACAGCCACTTTGTTTAATAAATTGATGCCAATACTTCTGTAGCTGCTGTCTTTCCTTGTTTTATGCAATCCGTTAAGCGAATGCCTTCGTAGGAATTACCAGCAAGACGTATAGTAGGATAAGCTGCGAGTAATTCTTTTTTTGCTTGTTCTACCCTTTTTCGGTGTCCAATGGTATATTGTGGCATTGCATTTTTAAAACGTGAGACGACTGTATGAATTGGTTTTTCGCTAACTTTCAGTGCACTTTGTAAGTCTTGTAAAACTACTTTTTCAATCTCATTATCCGATAATTCAACAATTGTTTCATCACCTGAACGTCCTACATAGCTTTTCAGCATCGCATACTCTTTTGGTACTGTATGGGGCCATTTTCGATGGACGATCGAACATGCGGTAATTGAGTATTCACTGTTTCTTGATACTACAAATCTATTCCCATCAAACTTCTTCTTGATCGCTTCTTTTGGGAAAATCATTGATACCGTTGCAAGTGTATTGACCGGAATATCAAGAAGGTCTTTCATTAGTCCTTGGCGTTCAAATAACTTTGCCGCAGCTTTATGGGGAGTTGCGATAATGACTCCATCTACTGGTATGGCGTTTTGATTGTTAAGTAACAACATAATTCGATTATTCATTTTAGAAATACTTTCGACTCGTACACCTTTGTAAATAATCGCCATTTCTAACGATTTTTCTAAAGCAGTGATTAAACTCTCTAATCCATTTTCAAAAGTTTTATAGGTTTGATTCCATACATCTTCTTTAAACTTACTATTTCCCTTTTGAATTCCTTTTAATACACTGCGGTGTCTCATACAGGCTTCAGAAAGAAATGGGAGTGTCTCATGTAAACTTAATTGATCAATATCACCCGAATATATTTGTGATAGCACGGGTTCAATTAAGTTTTCTACAACTTCCTCTCCAAATCGTTTGCGCAAGAATTTTCCCAGTGATTGGTCTTTTCTGACATTGGATGGAGGTAAAAATAAATCCAAAGCAGCTCTTATTTTGCCACTCCATGAGATAATATCTGATTTTGCAAAAGGCATAATTTCAGTCGGTATACCCAAAATTGAACCTTCTGGAATTGGAGAAAGTTGTTGGTTTACCGCTACATAAGTTTTGCCTGGGACTTTACTGACCAGTTGATTTTCAATGCCCAATTGTTTTGCTAATTCTTCAACTGTATTTTCTTGATCAAAAAAAGAATCTGGACCTCGTTCGATAATAAAGTTATCTTTTCGTAATGTTTGAATTCTGCCACCTAGTCTGTGAGATGCTTCGATTAGAACGATTTCAAGGGGGAGATTCTGCTCCATTGCCTGTTGTTGCAGATAGTACGAAGCTGTTAAACCCGTAATCCCTCCACCTATAACAGCAACCCTTTGTTTATGTTCAGTCACTAATAATCATCACTTTCTATTAAGCATGAGCTAAAGTCTTTTGGACGACATCTGCCAACGCATCAATAAATAATGGATGATCATTTGGCATTTTAGGGCGATGGTATTTTGCACCTAATTCTTCACAGACTGTTTTACATTCATAGTCGTTATCATAAAGAACTTCTAAATGTTCTGCTACGAAACCAACTGGTGTATAAACAAATGAGCGATACCCTTTATTGTTATAAAGTTCGCGCGTTAGATCTTGAACATCTGGTCCAAGCCATGGGTCATTTGTTTGTCCAGCAGATTGCCATCCAAATTCCATGTTTTTGACGCCTGTACGTTGTTGTAGAATGTCAGCCGTTTCATGTAATTGATCTGCATATGGGTCTCCCATTGCAATAATCTTTTCTGGAAGTGAATGTGCACAAACGATTAGGCATGCTGTTTCACGTTCTTCATCAGACATTGCTGCAAATTCCGCGTTAATCTTTTCAGTCCAATATTGTAGATATTTCTCTTCTTTGTACCAGCTATCAATTGTATGAATCGTCAGTTTGCCACCAAGTTCTGCTGACTTTTCTGTTGCACGAGTATTATATGATTTTGTAGAGAATGATGAGAAGTGTGGTGCTAAAACAAGTGAAACTGCTTCAGTAATTCCATCATTATGCATTTGTTCTACAGCATCCTCTATGAATGGAGCAATATGTTTTAAGCCAATATATAATTTGTATTCCACTTCATCTTGTACTTCATTTAAACGGGCTTCTAATGCTCTGCCTTGTTTTTCAGTCGTTTCTGCTAGTGGTGAAATACCACCGATTGCTTGATAGCGTTTACGTAAGTCTTCAATATGTTCATCACTTGGACGGTGTCCGTGGCGAATATGTGTATAATATGGAATTAAATCATCTTCACTTTTTGGCGTTCCATATGCCATCACTAATAGTCCGATTTGTTTTTTCATGTCAATCACCTCAGGGAGTGGAGTTATTAAGAATGCGCTTTAATTTTTTTCGCACTATATTCGTGTATAAATGCTGTTAATCGTTTTAGAACATCTGGATCTACAGAAGGAAAGACACCATGACCTAAATTAAATATATGACCTGGTAGTTCTAAACCTTGATCGATTATTTCTTTTGTACGTGATTCAAGTACAGACCAATCTGCTAATAATAATGTTGGATCCAAGTTGCCTTGAACTGGTTTTGTAATACCCATGGCACGTGCTTCACTAATTGGCAATCGCCAATCTAATCCAACAACATCTAAAGGTAGTTCTTGCCAATCTAAAGCTAGATGACTTGCGCCCACGCCAAATAAAATCATCGGTACACCTTCACCCTTCAACTCACTGAAAATGCGCGCCATAACAGGTTTAATGAAAGTATCGTAATCTCTTTTACTTAAAGCCCCTACCCAAGAATCGAAAATTTGGAAGGCTTTGGCTCCTGCTTTGATTTGTGCCTTTAAGTCTGTCACAATCATATCTCCTAATTTGTCCATTAAAAGATACCAAGCTTCAGGTTGGGATACCATAAATGATTTTGTTAAAGCATAGTTTTTTGATGGGCCACCTTCGATCATATAGCTTGCTAATGTAAAAGGTGCTCCTGCAAAGCCAATTAAAGGTACATCTAATTGTTCTTCAGTCAATAGCTTGATTGTATCTAGTACGTAAGGAACATGCTCTTCTGGATTAAATCTTTGTAGATTTTTTACATCTTGTGCTGAGCGAATAGGATTTGAAATTACCGGCCCTACGCCAGCTTTAATCTTCACATCGACACCCATACCTGGTAATGGCGTTACGATGTCTTTATATAGAATGGCTGCATCTACACCATAGTTCTGTACAGGTAAATGTGTTACATAAGCACATAATTCGGGTTGATGTGTAATTTCTTCTAATGAATATTTTTCTTTAATTTTGCGATATTCAGGTTGTGATCGTCCTGCTTGTCGCATATACCAAACTGGTGTATAGGCTGTCCTCTCACCTCGTGCTGCGCGTAAAAGCGTATCATTAAATGTTCTCATGAACAGTAAAACCTTCCTTTCATCAATTCAGTAACGATTCATTCGACGTTTTATCCATGTTTCATGATAGACGTTTCTTAAGTCCTTGTATAGTTCAACGGTCCGATTGTCAAAAAAATGTATAAAATGGTGACATTTTTTCGACAAAGCTTATCTAAATAATTTTATCTACTACTTGCGATATACTATTATTAACTTTCTAAAGCAATGTTTATACTTTTATTGGCTCGGGAATATACTTAAGTACAATGTTTTTCCTAAATCCCACTTAGGATATTTTGAATAGGAGGAAATGATATGTATATATATTTAACTTCAGGAACACCTGAATTTATGGAAAGCTTACAAAAGAAATATTCAAAGGAAAATATGATTGTATTATATGGCCAAAGTAATACTGTATTACTTCATGAATCAACAAAGAAAAGCGTATTTGCGACCCCTAGAAAATATGAAGTAGTAAGTGAAATAAATTCCTTAGACGAACATGGCTTTTTCGTAATGAATCACATTCCTGTAAAAAGTGAAAGCCAAAAATTATTTGAAGACCGTCTTTTAAAGCGTGTGGATGCAATTGAAAACGAACCTGGATTTATTACTTTCCGCTTGTTAAAACCATTGGATGATGAAACGTATATCGCACTTTCCGAATGGAATGGTCCACATTCTTTTGAAGCATGGAAAGCATCAAGCTCATATAAAGAAGCATTTGAAAATAATACGGATGGCGTTGATTCAAATAATATTTTCACAAGTGCTCCTTATGTCAAAACATTTATCACCAAACGCACTGAAGACGAAGAATTATAAAAAAATAATAGCCAATATTTTTAACTAAAATAAAACTATGTATGAAAAATTTTAATAACTTTTCATACATAGTTTCTTATTTATTTTCTATTTATGATAAAAATACTGATTAATATAAATATTAATCCTATAATAAGAGACCAGGTAAATGGTTCGCCTAAAACAACTGTACCGATTGCTACTGCCATTAGTGGTACTAAAAATGTAGCTGCCCCTACCTTACTCGCATCGCCAGATCCCATTAATTTAAAATAAAGCGCTGTTGCACATGTGACCCCAAAAATACCGCCATACAATAAACAAGCGATATAGGGCGTATCCCACTCAATAGATGAGAAATCTTCTGTGATTAACCCTGAAACTGTAAGAAATCCACCACCAATAATATTTTGCAATGCTACTAACCATAAGCCATGCACGAGAGTAGCAGTTTTTCGAACATAGATCACGCCTAGTGCCCATCCGATTGATGTAATGAGTGCTAGAAACACGCCAAAAAGAGATATATTCCCTGTAAAACTATCAATACTAACAACGGCGACTCCCAAAAAGCCAACTAGCATTCCTGAAATCTTCGTTTTTGTTAAGGATTCCTTTAACCAGAGCCATGCAAGCAAGACAACAAGTACTGGTTGTAAATAGACAATGACTGAATAGAGTCCTGAGGGTAAATATTGTAATCCAACTGTTTGTATGCCTTGAAACATTACGGTGTTAAAAAAACCTACGATTATGTAAATATACCAGCATTTCTTCCATTCTATTTTCTTCCATTGTGGCAAAAGAAATAGTGTTAACAATAATCCTCCTAAAAAGGATCGCATTCCTGCAAATAGTAAGGGTGGTGTGTAATTTAAGCCAACTTTATAGATTGGCCAACAAAGACTCCATATAAGAATGACAGCCGCTATGCTTAAAATCGACTTCTTTTTTGACATATTTTCCATTATGTATCCTCCAGGTTAGGTTTAGTCTATGTAGTTCATTAGTTACTAATCTATTTTTCGCTCTCTGTGGGGTCTGAAAATCTAATTTAATACTAATTTTATTTTAATTTGAAGTGGAATTAGCTACGCTTTCCTGCGGGCGAGCGGTGAGTCTCCTCGTCACTTCGCTCCTGCGGGGCCTCACCTGTCTCGCTTTTCCCGCGGAGTCTTCGCTAATTCCACTTCAATAATTTTAGGGGTACTAATCTCCATCTAAGTTTGCCAGTCAAAATTTTGATAGAAATAGAATTTCCATAATATACCATTTCTATATAACTAGATTTCATTATCAATTTTCATCATATCAAGCAACTCTCATCGTAAACAAATCGACTAATCTCGTATAGAAATTAGTCGATTTAATTATTATTTATTTACTTAAACGAAGCGTTAATTCTCCTATGATGAATACGAGAATGCCTTGAATATAGAAATATGGTGTTCCGATGCCAGCGAGTATGACGATGATGGCTTGTACGATGATTGTATATCGTACAATTTTCACTGTCGCCTTTTTTCGTGAATTGGCTGGTAATGGATAAAGCATGTCCATTCTGAAATCAGCTGAAGTAGTTAATGCCTGTTTTAACTGGATTGCAGTCGCAAATGCTAGTGCACATGATACTATTGCAATAGCAATTGGGATGTGAATAAATGCTGCTGCTAATGCAGAAATAACAGTCAATCGTAGCCATAGATAGAAATGATCATCTGTACGAATAAATGTACGGAATACTAAATATTCTTGTGTGTTTTGTTTTGCAAATGGGATGAATTTATAGACAAAGTCTAACCATGCACGACGTTTTATACTACCATGAATATTCGGTACGTCTGTAAAGTAATTGGCAAATCGATAAATGCCCATTACTCGATTCTCTTCTAATTTAACAAAATGTTCATATGGAAAAGGTGTTTCTTGTAATTTCTTTTTCCATAGTGTCGGATAAAAGACAATGATTAAAATCATGATAATCATTGGAATAAATTGAAGGTTTAAAATGGATGCAATGAGCACGAATGAGCAAATCATTCGAACGATTCGATCCATCCATACATTATGCCCAGTATAAGCCCAGCGATAAGTAAACTCACTGTGAATATTCCACCATTTAAGTATGATGGTTACAACTAGTCCTATCATAATAACCATTGGTTCTAAACCTGCTACTTGACGAAGCATCGGCCAAGTCACCATATATAGGAGGACAACCATTACAATTTGCGAACCTAATGTGTATCGCAATGCTTTACTAAAATATTGAGGTAGTTTTGTCTCAAGTGGTAACAAATAGACCTCATCTGGTTTTCGAATCAGTGTGACAGGTCTGCTAAATCCTAGAACAATCCCTAGTAATGCAGCTGCTAACCAAATAGAAGGAAAATCACTAGATGCTGTCTTTAACCATTGGCTATATTGATAACCTGCTGCTCCAAGAACAAACATGATGACAATCGCAATATGACCAGTAAAGACGAAGCGCATATACTTTTGGATTTCCCCCATATAATGGGTAAATCTCGTACGCCATACATCATGCAAGCTATTCATCTTCTTGCTCCTTTGTCATCGCTATATATAAATCATCAAGCGTAGCATTTGGCATATTGAATGTTTGGCGTAAATCATCCATTGTACCATATGCACGTAAGCGGCCATTATGCAATAAAAGGATTTTGTCGCAATGTTTCTCCGCAGTGGCCAAGACATGAGTTGACATTAAAATGGAAGACCCATCTTTTTTCTTCTCATCCATTTGGTCCAGTAACGATTGAATCGCCAATGGATCAAGTCCTAAAAACGGTTCATCAATTATATAAAGAGATGGGTTTACTAAAAAGGCACACATAATCATTACTTTTTGACGCATCCCTTTAGAAAAATGCGATGGAAACCAATTTAACCGTTTTTCCATTCTAAACTCTTTTAATAACGGTGCTACACGTTCTTTCATTGTTTCTGACTCGATTCCATACGCCATCGCAGTTAGCTCAAGATGTTCTTTTAATGTAAGTTCATCATAGAGTACAGGCGTTTCGGGAATATAGGAGAAAGATGAACGATAGCGATCCATATCTTGTTTAATGGATACACCATTTAGTAAAATTTCTCCTTTTTGTGGTGTCATTAAACCGATGATATGCTTAATCGTTGTACTTTTACCTGCTCCATTTAAGCCGATTAGCCCTACTAACTCTCCAGGCTCAATAGAAAAAGATAAATCGTGAATGACAGGTTTTCGCGTATATCCACCTGTAACTGATTGTAATTCTAATACCGTCATTAAAAGTCACTCCTATCTTCTAATATTTTATCAAAAATTCCTCTTTCTAGCAGTTCCTATGGTAAAATGAAAAGCAAAATAGTGAAAGGTGTGTTTTCATATGAGCGATTGTATATTTTGCAAAATTATCGACGGTTCTATTCCAAGCACAAAAATCTATGAAGATGAGTATGTCTATGCATTCATGGATATCAGTCCTCTAACAAAAGGCCATACATTACTAATCCCAAAAGAGCATGTAGCGAATGTTTTTGAAATGTCCGAAGAAACAGCTGCTAATCTTTTCAAAGTCGCTCCTCGCATTGCGAATGCGATTAAAGATACTGTAAATCCAGCCGGTATGAATCTATTAAACAATAATGGTGAACCTGCTGGCCAAAGTGTTTTCCACTTCCACTTACACTTTATCCCAAGATATGATGAAACAGACGGATATAAACCTACTTGGGTTACAAAAGAAAATGAATTTACATCAGAAGTATTAAAACAATTATCTGATGAAATCATAGCAAACTTAAATAAATAATAGAACTCATATTATATAGAAGAGTTTATTTTCTAGCACAGATTTTTCTGTGCTTTTTATTTTTGTGTTGATCAGTGTGTTATTGAGCAATATAGTAGTAAAAAACTAATTTTACACTAATTGTGTTTTAGTTTGAAGTGGAATCGGCTTCGATATTATTTGGAGTACTAATCTCCAACAAAATTTTCTAGTCCAAACTTTGCTAGTATTATTTATAATTTAAAAACGTTCTAGTTTTTTTATCTAGAAAGTACCTTTATTAAATTGACTTATTTGAATTGAAAATTAAGTTCTCCCCTTGCCTTTCAATCAATTAAACTGTAAAATCAATATAAGTTTTCGCTTTCGATCATGAGGATACGGAAGGAGAACAAGAGTTAGAGCTTAGGCATCTGAATAGGAGAGATGAGAAATGAATACAAAAAATTTAGTATTAATGGCACTACTTGTTGGTGTTGGCGCAGCATTATATATTGTCATTCCTGGGTTTAATGGTGGGATGAAACCAGATTTCATGTTAACCATGATGTTTATCGGTATTCTATTATTCCCTAGAGTAAAAGAAGTATTTTTGCTAGCTGTCACTACTGGTGTAATTTCAGGACTATTTTCAACATTCCCTGGTGGATTTGTGCCGAATATTATTGATAAATTTGTCACAGCATTTGTATTTTATGCAATCGTTGTATTACTAAAAAAAGCAGCACAAAAAGTGGCAGTATCAGCAGTACTAGCTGGTATCGGTACAATCATTTCAGGAAGTACATTCTTAGGTTCTGCAATTGTCTTAACAGGCGCGGATATTCCATTCGGCGCATTGTTCTTAACAGTAGTACTACCTGCTGTAGCCATTAATATCGTAGCATTCATAATTATTTACCCAATCATTATGAATCTCGTAAAACGCTCAAAATTTACAACAGCATTGAATCAAGCATAATAAAAGAGTTGACCCATAGAATCTTTGGGTCAACTCTTTTCTCTTTTAATAGAAGAAGATTAAAGATGATCTTAAAAAGAACAAACTAATTATGAAATTGGCAATACCCTAAAGCAAATGAAGCCATTGAAAAAGTAAGAATCGAATAATATTTTTAATAAAATATCAACTGGAAACTTTTTGGGGTAGATTAGTACCCTAATTATTATTGAAGTGGAATTGGCGAAGACTCCTAGCTAGGAAAAGCGAGACAGGTGAGACCCCGGAACGAAGTGAGGAGACTCACCGGCAGCATGCTCGAAAGCGTAGCTGATTCCACTTCATTTAATAAATAAATTAGTATTAAATAGTTTTCCAACCAGCACCGAGAGAGAAAAATACAATCAATAGCAACATGCAAAGAAAATACTATAATTAAAATAATTTTTTTGACATTATTTTTACATTATCGAGATCACTCTTAAAATGTTTACAAAACTTAAGAGAAATCCCCTTTTATTTTTCCAAAATCATGTTTTAATATAATATATAAAGGAAATAATTATTAAGAAAGGAGACTGATCAATATGAAAACATCATCGTTTGTACTCGGTATAACAACAGGCCTATTAGGAAGTGCAGCTGCAATATTACTCACTACCCCAAAATCCGGAAAAGACTTACGCCTATCTTTAAATGAAGTTAAAAATACGGCTACTAACCAAGTCCAAGATTTAAAAGTACAAGTTACAAATATTAAAGAGTCTGTTCAAAAGATTCAAGGCGAAGTAAAAGAAAAGGTACCTAACTTTGCAAAGGATGTTAAAACTTCCATTGGAAAATTCCAAGAAGAAACAGCGCCAATCCAAGATCATCTAAAACAAGAAATAGCAGCATTACAAAATTCAGTTGAAGAAATCCAACAAGAATTAGCTGATTTTCAAAACAGAAAAGTAAAAAATAAATCATAAAATTTTACCTTAATATTATCACGCTAAAGTTTCTCTCTATAACATTTCTTTATTCTATTGTATATTTTTGTAAGGCAATGATATAATATTAAGAAATTACGAAAGTGGTGATAGCTATGTCAGAAGAATTAATAGTGGCTAAAGAAGCCATGCTCTATTCACAACGTATTGCTCAACTATCTAAAGCTCTCTGGAAGGCTGTGGAGAAAGATTGGCAATCATGGATTAAACCGTATGATTTGAATATCAATGAACACCATGTTCTCTTAATCGCTAACAATTTAAAAGGTGCGTCCATCTCTGATATTGCTAAATTCGGTGTAATGCATGTTTCAACAGCATTTAATTTTTCAAAAAATTTAGAAGAACGTGGCTTGCTATCATTCTCTAAGCGTGATGATGATAAACGAAATACATATGTTGAGCTCACCGAGAAGGGTCAATCATTACTTTTAGAGCTTTACGAAAACTTTAATCACTCTAGGCACAGTGTGATCGAAGGTTCCCTACCTTTAAAAGAAATGTATGGCAAATTTCCGCAATTTTTAGAATTAATCGCATTAATACGTAATATATATGGTGATGACTTTATGGATATCTTTGAAGATTCATTGAAAAATATAAATGACTAATAAATTCTTTTCCCTTTCAACATCAAATAATGCTATTCGCAGATTTTTGATGTTGATTTTTTTTGCTTTTAAAAGCTAAAAATTTAACTTGCTTTTCCTTTAAAAAAGCATTATTGTTATGTATCGATGATTTTATTTTATTTTAGAAATTGGAGATGCTTAAAGTTGCAATGCTGGAAAACCATAAATGTACAGAAACAATATGGCCATGATCGTATTTTTCTATTTTCCACCATCTTCGTTTTGATTGTCTTTTCTGTCTTTTATATTTCGATGACTGCTTATAAAGATAACCCTGTTTCTGATCGCTTATTTTCATTATTTGCTTTGTCGTTTTTAATGATCTATCCAGTACACAAATTTTTGCACTTTTTGCCAATCATGCGTTATCGCAATAGATTGCGCTTTTCTATAGAAAAACAGTTTAAGATTTTCCCTGTATTAAGTATGAGAATACATGAACCAATTTTGAAATCACGTTATGTTATAGCGTTGCTGTTACCCTTTATTATATTGAACAGTATACTAATAGTAGGAGCAATTATTTACCCTGCATTCAGACACTATTTTGCAATTCTTTTAGCATATCACTGTGGTTTATGTGTTATAGATTTACTCTATGTAAAACATTTAATTCGATCTCCAAAAAAGGCATTAATCGAAGAAACAGATAAAGGTTTTGAAATCCTTGTTCCTATACTCAAGTAAATGATGACAAACTTGTCATTTCTGTTCGTCTTTTGTTATGCTAGAAGGGAAAATAGAGGGGAGGAAAAGACTTGATCGCCATTGTCGTCCTATTCTCGGTGTTCTATCTGTTTCAAATAAACAAGATGACATATGCTTTATGCACACAGAAAGAAATCCCCGAGGAAAAACAACCTAAAATATTTCGCACAATTAATGTGCTAATTACCATTTTGCTGATTTCATTTTATCTAGAAATGATGTTTACTTTATAAAATAGGCTGTGCATGGCTATTAAGCCTTCTCGTGCCCTAACAACAAATTAAAAAGACCATTTACCTTTTGGTAAATGGTCTTTCAAGTATTAATTAATAACCACCATAACCCATAAACGCTGCACCTACGATGATCAACAAAATGAATAGAACGACCACAAGTGCAAAGTTTGAACCAGAACCATAGTTGTTTTGATATCCTCCAGACATGAATTGCACCCCCTTTCTTAACTATCCTATGCACTAATGAAAATCTGTTTTAGGCTCTTTTTACTGCAACCTTTTCCATTTTTTATCGTTCTATGGTATAGTTACATTTGCATAAGTTGAAGTGACATAAGTTGGGAGAGATATCGAGGATGAAAAAAACAGTTTTATCATTAACACTTGCAGCATCAGTACTTGCTTTGTCTGCTTGCGGCAACGCTTCGAGTGAAAAAGTTGCTACTACAAAAGTAGGCGACGTCACAAAAGATCAACTATATAACGAAATGAAAGACTCAGTAGGTAAATCAGCATTACAACTCATCATTGTCGAAAAAGTATTAAACGATAAATACAAAGTTTCGGATAAAGATGTAGATGCTGAATTTAACAAACAAAAAGAACAAATGGGTGCGAATTTTGAACAAACTTTAGCTGCCCAAAATATGGATGAGAAATCATTTAAACGTAGTCTCAAATTAAATCTTTTACAAGAAGCTGCATTAACAGAAGATGTTCAAGTATCTGAAGCCGACATGAAAGCTTATTACGAAGAAATGAAAAAAGAATTAAAAGCAAGCCATATTCTTGTTGCTGATGAAAAAACAGCAAATGAAGTGAAAGCGAAACTAGATAAAGGTGAAGATTTCGCGAAACTTGCAAAACAATATTCTACAGACACAGGCTCAAAAGATGCAGGTGGTGAACTAGGTTGGTTCGGTCCAGATAAAATGGTTCCTGAATTCTCAAAAGCTGCATACTCACTTAAAAAAGGTGAAATTAGCGCACCTGTAAAAACTCAATATGGTTACCATATTATTAAACTTGAAGATATTCGTGACGCAAAAGTAAAAGGCACTTATGAAGATAATAAAGCCGATATCAAGAAAAAATTACAACTTCAAAAAGCAGATCAATCACAATTACTATCTAAAGTATCTAAATTAGTAAAAGACGCTGACGTAAAAATTAAAGATACTGACTTAAAAGATGCTCTTGATCAATTCACTAGCTCTTCAAGCTCTTCATCTAAATAATTTCCCTAAGAAAAAAACCTGGACAAGTTACGTCCAGGTTTTTTCTTTACCATTTTAAAATTATTCAATGGTTGGTTTGTAGAATGCGCGATTATCAAGGGGGAATAATCGTTCTGTGAATTCCCCAGGTTTTGTTTTGTTAAGTGCACGTTTTAATGTATTCATTTTGGCATCAATGTTATCGATATAGTGTAACATTTCAGCCTCTTGAAGCATTGGTTTTTTAGGACTTCCCCATTCTTCCTTACCATGATGTGATAAAACCATATGTTGAAGAAGCATTACTTCCTCTCCCTCAATATTCAGTTTATCTGCTGCAAGAGCAATTTCAGTCACCATGATTGAAATATGACCAAGCATATTTCCAGTTACGGTATAGGTTGTGGAAACGGGTCCTGATAATTCTACTACCTTACCAATATCATGCAAGATTATACCTGCATATAATAAATCTCTATTGAGAGTTGGATATAAGTCCGCAACGGCCTTCCCTAATTTCAGCATTGATACCACATGGTCTAACAATCCTGAAGCATAATCGTGGTGGTTTTTTGTTGCTGCTGGAAAAGTAGATAGGGACTGCTGATTTTCCATTATTAGAAAACGAGTAATACGTGAAATATTTGGATTTTTGATTTCAAAGAAGAAACTCATCAATTGTTCGAATAATTCCTCTTTTGGTGTTTCAGCTGATTGAACTAAATCAGATACTGAAATGTTTTCATCTTGGTTTATTGGACGAATCGTTTTGATACGCAATTGTAATTTTCCGCGGTAATCGTGTATTTCACCACCAATACGAACAATTCCTCCAGCTTGATACAATTTTTCTTGCTCATCTCCAGTATCCCAAAGTTTCGCTTCAATACTTCCACTTTTATCCTGCAAAATTAGTGTCATAAATGGCTTTCCCATTGTTGTAACACTTTTTGTCGCTTGTTTAATGAGTAAGTATTGATCGACTGGTTCTCCTGCTTGTAATGTTGCTACCCCATTCATACCGAAGTCAATCCCCTTTCATTTTTGAGTTCTGCCACATGGATGATATTGGCTGAATCCCATTTCTTGATCATATCTTCATGACATGTAAAATAAAGTATCTGATGTTCATCTGCAGTACTTTGTATTAATTGTACCATGTAAGAACATCTTAAACGATCAAAATGGACAAATGGATCATCCATAATAATTGGAAATGGTGCCGATTGTTTTAATGAATTAGCCAATGCAAAACGAAGAGCGATATAAGCTTGTTCTTTTGTTGCTTGGGATAGTTCTGCAACTGAATAACGGATTCCATCTGCAGATAATACTTCAAATCTTCCTTCTGTATTTAAATAGAGGGATTCATACCGATTATTTGTTAATATTTTAAAGTAAGATTCCGATTGTATTAATACTGCTGGGAGCTTTTCTTCTTTTAACTGATGTAGCGTTTCTTGTATCGCACTTGAAATAAGTTTTGTTATGACCCACTCTTTTGCGTTTTCATTTAAAGACGCCTTTTGTTGTTCGAATTGCTGTAATTGATCTCGATATTGTTGATCCTGTAATAGATGGTCTGTTTCTACATGAAGAGTTGCTTGTTCTTTTAAAAGGGCGCCCTTAAGTTGCTTAATCTGAATTTCTTCTTCCTGGTATTCATTGATTTGATTATTTGCTTCTTGGATTGTCCCATCAATTGATAACACCAAATCATCATATGCATTAAGTTGAAGATCAATTTGTTTCAATTCATTTGTTATTTGCATAAATTGTTTATATTGTTCATCTGCTTCATAAAACGCTTCTACCGTTTCAACCTTAGCTTCTTTTAATAACTTCAATATTTCAGTTTGATACGTATCTTCAAGCAAACGGAGTTCCTCAAGCTGCTCCTGTAATTGTTTCTTTCTTTCGATTGAATTTGCTAACACTTGTTGCTGTTCAAGCATCTGCTGATAAGTTCGCCCTACAATGGTGGACAAATTTTCTGTTGTACAAGTTGTTTTGCAAGCTTTTGATGCTTGCTCGATTCGTTCTGTACTAAATCCTTCAAGTTGTGCTTTTTGCTTTCTTTTCAATTGCAAACTGCTATATGTCTGTTGAAGTGTACGTACATTTCTGAATAATTCATGTAATAATTTTGGTTGATAATCCCCAATAATTTGAAATTTAGCTAAAAACAAATTCAATTGTTCTTTAAATTGACCAGCCTGTGTTTGAAACTTACTTAAATTCTTATAAATTTGTTGTTGCTCTTGTTCTTTATCCTCTAATTGTTGCTCAACCAATGATACACGATCATTATATTGACGAATAAATTGCTCTAATTTTTCCATCTCTGCATTTCGTGTTTGAACATGTTGTAATTTTCTTTCGAGTTTTTCTCTTTGATTTGTGTCTTTTGATTTCTTTGTTTGCCTGCCAAATAACATAATAATAATGACTGCTGCGACGATTCCTATTATTGCAATCATCATATTCTTTTGCATAACGCCAAAAATGACCGAAATAGCTAGTAATAAAATGCTTACTATTTTCGCAAATTGAGTATGCCCTTTTTCAGATTGATGCTGTAAAATTGCTTTTGCCTCAACTGCTTCTTCTTTTTCTTTATACCATTTGTTTAAGCGTTCATGGTCGCCCTCAGTAGGCTTTCCTTCATATAGTTCATCTAGTTTTGAGGATAACAATTGCATTTCTTCCTGTAATCGATCGGCTGTACGTTGTTGGAAGCGACATTGTTCTTCTTGCTCTTCAAGTTTACTTAGCAATCTTTGGAATTGATCATCTTGTTGTATAGAGACTTCCGCTTGTAAGACTGCCTGCTGTTGCTCTACATTACTCAGTCCTAACAGCTTGAATTGAGTAGCTAGCTCTTGCCGTAAAGCTTGAATATCTCTATCTAACTGACGAATTTGAATTTGCCATTCACGCCACTCTCCATCCAAATCAACCAGTTCTTTTAATGTATTTAATTGACTTTCATCAAATTCCACACGTAAATTCGACAATAGTAGTTCATAATCCTGTTGAACTTTTTTGAGTGTTGCTTCATTTGTTAACTTTCTATCTAGCAATTGCTCATATCGATTAACTCCATTTGCAGGAAATGATGTATAAGTTATAGTAGATAAATTCCGATTGCAATTTACGTTTTTCATCCAATAAAGGAGAGAGCTGACGAAACGCATTTAATTGCTGTATATTCTTTTCAAGTTGTTGTTCTTGTTGATTAAGTCTCAATAATTCAACTTGTATATCATTCATTCTTTTCATGGAAGGCTCAAATTGATCAATCTTGTTTCGCTCTTCTTTTATTCGATGGTCCAGTGATACTAAATTAGTAATTTGTTGATTTAAGAGGGGCACTTTTCCTGACTTTTTGAATAATTCCTGCTGTCTTTTTTCTAATTGTTGGTTCACATCTGATAGCTGATCTGCTCCTGTAGTGCCAGACGCAAGAAGAACACGTGTTAACTCCTCTTCAGATAAATTTTCCATTTGTTGTAATTGATGCACAGAGAAAGAAAATACTGCTTCAAATCCTTGACGATTATAGCCTCGCAATATTTTTGCTAATAATTCTTCATGGCCTTTTTCTCCATTTGAAAGATAGACGGTCACATCTCCAGCGGCTCTTCCTTTAACTCGTTCAATCACACAATCGCCAAATTCTTTATCTGATATGTGTACTTGACCTCCAAATTTGCCCCCTTTTTTGGTTCGTAACGAAGTAGTTGTTGATTCTTTAGTGGGAATCCAAAAAGTATTTGTAGTATAAATTGTTGAATGGTCGTCTTTCCCGCCTCGTTTAAACCATAAAACACATTAATGCCTTTTGATAAATCAACTGTGATTTCTTCATGCTGTCCGAAACCATAAATCACTAATCTTCGAAAATACATAATTACACCTCCTATCCTTTCTGCATACTCATAAATCGTTTAAATAATTGCTCTGCCTCTGAAACAAGTTCATTCATTTCCTCACCAGTCAAATCATTTAAATATCTACTTCCTTTAGGATGCTGGTATAGGTCTTTGACTATTTCCTTTACATGTTTACGGTCCCAATTATTCAATACTTGAATGACAGACTCAGTCGCAATGGTGGGCTCATATGAATCTGTAATGCAATCTCCAAGCTCGAGATCTTGAACCCATATAAATGGTGTATTTTCTTCTTCTTGTTCACGAATCACTTCTAGCCAGTCATCTTTACTTGAATCTTCAAATAAGGTCATAGCTTGTTCGTTAATATTGGTTAATTGTAGAAAGACTACACCAGCACCATATTGTTTACGAAAAACATCTATTGTTTTCGTACATTCAAGTAGCACTTCATTTGCATGGATCAAATTTTCACAATTGACATCGATCTGATCAAAAACGATTGCTGAAGTTGGAACAAAAGTACAATCTGCTGCAAAGTTTGTAATAGTCACGTCATAAAACCCTTTTACACCTTGTTCTTTTTTATGTCTGCTTTGTATATTTCCAGGATAAACAATAGGTGGGTCTGTATGCAAAACTTGTCGCTTGTGAATATGACCTAGAGCCCAATAATCGTAGTTTTTGGATAATAAATCTTCAATCTTAAAAGGAGCATAGACATCATGCGTTGTGTTCCCTTGAATACTTCCATGTAACATTCCTATATGAATAGCATTTTGTTCTGATGCGATTGGATAGGTATCAGTCATTGATTGTTGTACATGTCGCTCTGGGTAACTAAACCCGTAGATAAAAACCTCTGTATCTCGAATCACAAGTTCGAATTTCGTTGTTTTTTCCGGCATAACAAATACGTTTTCTGGCAAGGAAAAACGTGTCCATTTTCCTTTTAAATGATCATGATTTCCGTAACTAATCAAAACAGGAATTTGATGTTCAAATAGTTTTTCCATACCATTTCGGAAAATCTTTTGTGCTCGTAAGCTACGATCTTCTCCATCATAAATATCCCCTACAATTAGCACGAAATCAGGTTTTACTTCGATTGCCTTCTGGATTAAAGCTGAAAAGGCTTCAAATGTACTATCTCGTAGTTTTTCTAACCCCTTTTCAGGTAACTCTGACATTCCTTTAAATGGGCTATCCAAATGTAGATCAGCTGCATGAAAAAATCTTATTGAAGACATTCAATCCATCACTCCCGATGCGAATATTTGTTCCTATTTTATCATATATTTCCATTATTTTATAGCAATTTTCTGAGCTATTAAGTTTTTTCTATACAAGTATCTGGCTATTTTTGTATAATGAATACATATTCATTAAAGGGGTGGTAGTTTTGCAAACATTTCGTTTTACAGCATTTGAAAAAAGCGGAGAAATCGTAAAAGATGAAGCATGGGAGTTCTCAGACGAAGCTACAGCTAAATCACAAGGGGCAGAAAAAATTGAACAATTAGGTTTATCGGAAAAAACGCATCGCCTAGTAAATACAAGTGGTAAATTAATATTATTTCATGTGTAAAATCGAAAAAATTGGCATTTCAGCGTCATGATCAGATCTAAATTAAATAAATACAGACAAATAAAAGCGTTACATTTAATCAGATCAAATGTAACGTCCTTTTTCACTTGGCATTTTCATTTTTTATAGAAGAATGCCGAATTATTTGGTATTTAATAATTCCCAATTAAAAGTTTATGTTCTATAATCAATTCTTTCAATTATAAAATGGATTCAAACTATTGCATATAAAAAATGTAACTTATAATTATGTTAAAATAATAAAAACTAACATTTATCTCCCTTCAAAGCTTGGAACACGTTTTTCAACAAATGCTTTAATTCCTTCTAAATGATCCTCTGTTTTTCGCATTCTAATTTGCGCTACTTCTTCCTTGCTTAAAATGGCTTTTAGTTCATCTAGTTTTGTGGAATGTAGAATTTTTTTCGTTTCAATCATTGCAGTAAGTGGTGCATGAAGTAGTTTTTGCGCTATTTGCCCTGCTTCCTCATTTGCGAATCCTTTGGCAACAATATGATCAATTAACCCTAAGTCCTTCGCTTCATGAACATTTATAACTTCCCCGGCCCAAATCATTTGAATAGCCTTTGGAATGCCTAAACGCTCTTTCATAAAGAAATGCCCACCACCGTCAGGGATTAAACCAATTCCTATAAAATTCATTGCTAACTTACTATCATCTTCTGCAATGATGATATCACTTGCTAAAGTAATACTGAATCCAAGTCCAGCAGAGGCCCCATGAACTGCAGCAATTGTAACCATTGGTAATGTATAGTAAGCTGTCACTAATCGAGCAATATCAACCATCACTTTTTCTGTTTCAAAGCTTGCATCTTCTTCTGTTCCAAGCATTGCTTTAATATCGCCACCTGCAGAAAAGACTTTTCCACTTCCTTTTAGAATTAATACCTGAATAGTAGTTTCATGAGATAACGCTTCAAAGCAATTGGCTAATTCATCAAGCATTACTCCATTCATAGAATTCATCGAGTTTGGTCGATTAAAGCTTACAATTGCAAGCCTTCCGTTTTTTTCGACCGTAATTGTTTCATAGCCCATGATTATTCACTCCTTGATCCTGACTTAACATTTACTTTGTTACATACTTAACAAATTCTATTTTCAAAAATAAATCCCTCTCATTTTAAAAAATAATAATCCGATTATTTTCTAAATAATCTAAAATTATTATTATCAAAATTTTCCAACTTCACTATTTGAATATAATAACTAAAGGTAAAGCAAATGAGAATGCATTCACTTTCAATCATTAAAATCAAGAAATATTGTATTTTCCACAAGGACGAACATTCTATACACAAATAACATTAAAATTCGTATTTAACTATAATTTTGTATACTATCAAACAACAATTTTAAGAAATTCCAAAAATGCAGTTGACATTGGGTGCTTTTCGCTTTAATATGGGATTAAATTTAATACGACGAAAAAATACGACGACGAAGACATGCTTAACGATTTGAAAATCTCACAGCGAGCTGATGGTTGGTGCAAATCAGTGATTTCAGCGGTAAGTTCCACTTCCGAGTAGGTATTCTGAACTTTTTAGTAGGTTTACCCGGTCCATGCACGTTACGCATATAGCAAAGACTGTCCACATCAAGAGGACAGTGAACAAGGGTGGTACCGCGATTGTTAATTCAAGCTTTTCGCCCCTTACGACGGTAAGGGTGTGAAAAGCTTTTTTTATATTTAAAAGCTGAAGTGGCTCGTTCAGATAAGTTAATTTCCTACAAAATGCGCATCTTTTAGCTTTCGAACAAAAGCTAGAGGGCTAACTACTGAAGCTAAATAATAGCATATAAAGGGATTTAACTTAGCAAGTTTAATTAAAATTCTCAAAAATGAGAGGGGTAATTATTCATGTTACAAGATTATCAACTATTACGTATTCCAGGACCAACTCCAATTCCACCAAGTGTTGAACGTGCTATGACAAAGCCTATGATTGGGCATCGTGGCAACGAGACTAGTCAGATGATTCAAAATATTAAACCAAGACTGAAAAAAGTTTTTGGTACAACACAAGATGTCATGATGTTAACTGGTAGTGGTACATCAGGTTTAGAAGCTGCTATTGTCAATGTTGTAAAACCTGGCGATAAAGTATTAGTCGTTGCAACAGGTGTATTCGGTAATCGTTTCACAAAAATCTGTGAAGCATATCACATAAATGTTGAAGAATATAAAGTTGAATGGGGTACAGCTTTAAAACCTGCCAAAATCGCTGAATACCTTAAAGAACATACGGATATTAAAGCTGTATTCTCTACTTACTGCGAAACTTCTACTGGTGTTCTTAATCCAGTTGGTGAATTAGCTCAAGCTATTCACGCTGTAAATGAAGAAACTTTAGTGATTATCGATGGCGTATCTTGCATGGCAGGTGTTGAAACAAAGATGGATGAATGGGGTATCGATGTTGTTGTAACAGGTTCTCAAAAAGCATTCATGCTTCCAGCAGGCCTTAACTTCATTGCTGTAAGTGAAAAAGCTTGGAAAGTAATCGAATCTAATCCACAAAAAGGATTCTATTTGGACCTTACAAAATACCGTGATAACTTAGCCAAGGATACAACGCCTTTCACACCAGCATTATCTCTATTATTTGGTTTAGAACAAGTGCTTGAAAACTTCGATCAAGAAGGTCTTGAAAATGTCTATGCACGTCACAAATTGATGCGTGATATGACACGTGCTGCTTTCAAAGCATTAGATCTTCCATTATTTGCTTCAGACGAAGATGGTTCTCCAACTGTTACTTCTGTAAAACCAAATGACTTTGATGCAGAAGCATTCCGTAAAGTATTAAAAGCAGACTTTAACTTATCAGTTGCTGGTGGGCAAGCAGATCTTAAAGGGAAAATCTTCCGCGTTGGTCACATGGGCTATTGCGCACCAACAGATGTACTTCAATATGTAGCAGCAATGGAAATTGCGCTTATTAAAGTAGGAAAAGAAATTCAACTTGGCGCTGGTACTGCAGCAGCCCAAGCGGTTTACTTACAAAATACTAAAGAAAAAGTTGCACAATAAGGAGCGAATGTAGAGATGGCTATTAACATTTTAATCAGTGACCCATTAAGCGAAGATGGTATTTACCCTCTTCGTCAAGAAAAACAACTAGATTTAAATATTGTGATTAACACTGGCCTTCCACCAGAAGAATTAAAAACAATTATTAAAGACTACGATGTATTACTTGTACGTAGTCAAACAAAAGTAACTCGTGACATCATAGAAGCGGCTGACAACCTAAAACTAATTGGTCGTGCAGGTGTAGGCGTTGATAACATTGACCTTGAAGCAGCAACTGAAAAAGGGATTATCGTGATAAACGCTCCAGACGGTAATACAAACTCAGCTGCAGAGCATACAACTGCAATGATTATGGCTTTAGCTCGTCATATTCCACATGCATACCTATCATTAAAAGAAGGTCGTTGGGATCGCAAAAAGTTCGTAGGTGTTGAGTTAAAAAACAAAACGCTAGGGGTTATCGGATTTGGCCGAATCGGTCAAGAAGTTGCTCATCGTGCAAAAGGCAATCGCATGAACGTTATTGCTTACGATCCATTCCTAACTGCTGAAAAAGCTGAAAAAGCCGGAGTAGATTATGGAACTGTTGAAGAAGTTGCGAAAGTTGCTGACTTTATCACAGTTCACACACCACTTCTAGATTCAACTCGTCATATGATCAATGAGGAAGTTTTCAATGTCATGAAAGACGGCGTTCGCATTATCAACTGTGCTCGAGGCGGTATTATAGACGAAAATGCACTTTACAATGCGATTGAAATTGGTAAAGTTGCTGGTGCTGCATTAGATGTAATGGAGGATGAACCATTCGTAGGTAACCGACTTCTTGACTTACCACAAGTTATTGCAACACCTCACCTTGGTGCCTCAACTATTGAAGCGCAAGAATCTGTTGCAATTGATGTAAGTAATGATATTTTAAGCTACTTCAAAGATGGTACTGTTCGTAACCCAGTGAACATGCCATCTGTTCCAAAAGATATGGTAGCAAAAGTAGAACCATTCTTTGATCTAGCAGATAAAATAGGTACTTTCGTTTCTAACTTAACGAACGAAGCAATCGAAGAAATTAATGTTTACTATTCTGGTGAACTTGCAGGATTCGACGTTCGCCCATTAACAAACAACACTGTTAAAGGTGTACTTACTCGAAACCTAGGCAACCATGTAAACAATGTAAATGCTCGTTACTTAGCAGAACGTAATACAATCAAAATTAACGAACATAAATCTACAACTGCAAAAGCATTCTTAAACTCTATTTCTGTTGAACTAGTAACCAAAAATGAAACTCATAAAGTAAAAGGTACATTACTAAATGGACTAGGACCACGTATCGTACAAGTGGATGAATACGTAGTTGACGTTGTGCCACAAGGTCACATAATCTTTATCAAACATACAGATAAACCTGGTGCAATCGGCCGTGTCGGTACATTACTTGCTGATAAAGAAATCAACATCGCAACAATGCAAGTTGGCCGCTCAAACCAAGGCGGAAATGCCATCATGATGCTTTCAGTTGATAACTCAGTAGACAACGTAGAATTCTTAACAAACCAAGACAATATCTTCGAAGCAATCGCAATAAACTTATAACTTTCTAGTATTTCTATCTAATGAAAAACATAAAAGAAGCAGTCTCGAAAAAGAGACTGCTTTCTTTTTGCGCATTTATTCTATTTTTGATTAGTTCTGATAAATTCTTGCTTGGAATTTCGATCAAGGCCCCGTATATAATTCTTGAGCATTTTTAGAGGTTTATGCGCGATTTTTGATGTTATATCTGTGGTTTTGGCAGTCAAGTCCGAAGAATTGTGTAAATTAAAAACACAAGGTTACAACTATTTTGTTTTCGAGAATCATTTTTTTGAAGATTATAATATTTTTTCTTTGAAGGTACCCTTCAAAGAAAAAAATTTCGCGCGCTGCGCTTCTTGTTTTTATTTGATGACAAATTGCTTCTTTGCTTGTTCTTCCGCATAATCCATGAGAATAGCTCCGATTAACCTAAAAGCTGATTGAGTATTTGGAAAAATGCGAATCACTCTTTCCCTACGACGAACTTCTTGATTCAAACGTTCTAACGAATTCGTACTGTGGATAAATGTATGATATTTAATAGGTTCATTTAAATATTGAATGGCATCTTCGAAGCCGTCATCTAATGTTTTCAGGGCTTTATCAAGCTTTGGATTATCTTCATAAAGTTTCATGAATTCATCCTTAAATGATTTTGCGTCTTCGAATTTTACAGCGTTAAAAATTCTCTTCAAATCAACAATGACTTGAGGCATTTCTTTTTTAGGTATTTTATCGATAATGTTCCTTTTAAAATGAACAGTACAACGTTGCCAAGAAGTTCCAACAAATTCCCTTTGAATAGCCTTTTTTAATCCTTCATGGGCGTCTGATATAACAAGCTTGGGTGATTGTAACCCACGTGATTTCAAATCTTGAAAGAAACTTTGCCATGCCTCGAAACTTTCAACATGATCAATTTTTAAGCCGATTACTTCTCGTTGCCCTTTTTCGCTAAGGCTTGTAGCAATATAGACTGCCTTGGAAACAATCCGGTGATGTTCACGGACTTTAATATACATTGCATCAACAAACACAAATGGGTAGTATTGAACATCAGCGGTCTCTTTGCCCACTCATTCACAATTGGATCGAGCCTTTCTGTAAGAGAGGAGACGAACGATTTAGATACATTTTCTCCACAAAGTTCTTCAACAACCTTTGTAACTTTACGTGTTGAGATACCATTTACAACCATTTCTAACATTGAGAGTACAAGTGCTTGATCACAACGAGCATACTTTTGAAAAACGGATGTTGAAAATTCTCCTTCACGTGTTCGAGGAACACGTAGTTGTATACGACCAATACTGGTCAATAGTTCACGCTCGTAATAACCGTTTCG
>CAWBWO010000022.1:0-30283 GCA_963792445.1 uncultured Caryophanaceae bacterium
TGCCGAAGAACAATTCTATGTTCTTCGGCTTTTTTATACGAACAAGAGCTTAAAACTCCACTTTTTTAAATTATACCCAACCTCTGAAACGAGAAGCTTCAGCAGTTTTGCGGACACCAACCATGTATGCAGCTAAGCGCATATCAATATTACGAGTCGTAGCAACGTTATAGACGTTATCGAAAGCTTCAACCATTTTCTTCAATAGTTTTTCGTTTACTTCGTCTTCTGACCAATAGTACCCTTGGTTGTTTTGTACCCATTCAAAGTAAGATACCGTTACTCCACCAGCGCTTGCTAGTACGTCTGGCACTAGAAGAATGCCACGTTCATAAAGAATCTTCGTAGCTTCTGATGTAGTTGGTCCATTTGCTGCTTCCACGACGATTTTAGCACTAATATTATGAGCATTTTCTGCTGTGATTTGGTTTTCAATTGCTGCAGGTACAAGAATATCACAATCCAGTTCAAGTAATTCTTGGTTTGTAATTGTGTTTTCAAATAACGTAGTTACTGTACCAAAGCTATCGCGACGGTCTAGTAAATAATCGACATCTAAGCCATCAGGGTCATGTAATGCACCGTAAGCATCTGAAATACCGATGACTTTTGCACCTAGATCACTCATGAATTTAGCTAAGAAACTACCCGCATTACCGAAACCTTGGATCACAACACGTGCGCCTTTAATATCAATATTACGGCGTTTTGCTGCTTCCTCAATAATGATTGTAACGCCTTGTGCAGTTGCACGATCACGGCCTTGAGAACCCCCAAGAACGATAGGTTTACCTGTGATAAAACCAGGTGAGTTAAATTCATCAATTCGACTGTATTCATCCATCATCCATGCCATAATTTGAGAGTTTGTAAACACGTCTGGAGCTGGAATATCCTTTGTAGGTCCAACAATCTGACTTACGGCACGAACATATCCACGACTTAATCGTTCTACTTCACCCATTGACATTTGACGAGGGTCGCAAATGACGCCGCCCTTACCGCCACCATATGGTAGATCAACGATACCTGCTTTTAAAGTCATCCACATAGATAAAGCTTTTACTTCTTCCTCAGAGACTTGAGGATGGAAGCGTACGCCACCTTTAGTGGGACCAACGGCATCGTTATGTTGTGCACGGAAACCTGTAAATACTTTTACAGAACCATCATCCATTTTAACTGGAATACGAACTTCTAACATGCGTAATGGCTCTTTTAAAAGTTCATACATTGCTTCATCATAGCCAAGTTTTTGCAAAGCTTCTTTGATCACAGCTTGTGTAGATGTAAACAGGTTTAGATTTTCTGCCATTTGATTTTTTCGCCTCTTTTATTCTTAATAATGGTTAAAAATAGTACTAAGTGCAAACATTGTAACATAGTTTAACCACTATGTTGAGTATTTAATTTTTTATTTTTCAAATACTGAACGGATTTTATCCAATGCCCAGTCTAATTCTTCTTTAGAAATTATTAAAGGTGGAGCAAAACGAATTACTGTATCGTGTGTTTCTTTACAAAGTAACCCTAATTCCATAAGTTTTTCACAGTATGGACGAGCTTCTACATTTAATTCAAGACCAATGAATAAACCGCGACCACGAACTTCTACGATTTCTTCGCTATCGATTTTTTTCAATTCATTTAAGAAGTATTCACCTAGTTCAGCTGAACGTTCTGGTAATTTTTCATCAATTAATACATCTAATGAAGCGATTGATACAGCACAAGCAAGTGGGTTACCACCAAATGTTGAACCGTGTGAGCCTGGGTTGAATACGCCTAGAATTTCTTTGCTAGATACAACAGCAGAAATTGGCATTACGCCACCGCCAAGAGCTTTACCTAGAATGAATACATCAGGGTTAACGCCTTCCCATTCAATTGCGAACATTTTACCTGTACGAGCAAGACCAGTTTGGATTTCGTCAGCAATGAATAGTACGTTGTTTTCTTTACATAAATCGTAAACTGCTTTTAAGTAGCCTTCTGGAGGAATATTGATACCAGCTTCACCTTGGATTGGTTCTACGAAGAATGCTGCAGTGTTTTCATTGATTGCTGTTTTTAAATCTTCGAGGTTGCCATAGTCAACTAGTTTGATTCCTGGAAGTAATGGACCGAAACCACGGCGGTATTCAGGTTCAGAAGTCATAGAAACCGCTAACATTGTACGTCCGTGGAAGTTACCGTTACATACGATTACTTCTGCTTTATTAGATTCTACACCTTTCACATCATATGCCCATCGGCGAGCTGCTTTGAATGCTGTTTCAACAGCTTCAGCACCAGTGTTCATTGGTAATGCCATTTCTTTTCCAGTAATCGTTGTTAATTTTTCAAGCCAAGGACCGAATTGATCATTATGGAATGCGCGAGATGTTAATGTTACTCGATCAGCTTGGTCTTTTAGTGCTTGAATGATTTTTGGATGACGATGACCTTGGTTTAATGCTGAATAGGAAGATAACATATCCAGATATTTATTACCCTCAGGATCTTTTACCCAAACCCCTTCACCTTCTGAAATAACGATTGGAAGTGGCTTATAGTTTTTTGCACCAAATTCATTTGATAGTGCAATAACTTTTTCAGAAGTTGTAGTTACCATAAAAAATTCCCCCTTACGAATAGAATTCAATTTCATAAATAATTTTCAATTAAAAACACGAACAACTCCAATTAAATAAATAAAACATTCAGAAAATTTAACTTAATGTTCGGATTATCTTGCAAAACTATATAAGATGAAATTGATTCATAAAAAAATAAGTTTCTTTCTCTTAAACTATATAAATTTTTCTTCAAAATTCGACATTTATATGAATATGCAGGCAATTGTACAATTGCCTGCATATTCTTTTTGGTTAAAGTGCTTCACCAATTGATTTTGATTGCATATGAAGTGTTAAAAAGTCTGGACCACCTGCTTTTGAGCAAGTGCCTGACATGTTGTAACCACCAAATGGTTGGTAACCAACTGTTGCAGCAGTACAACCACGGTTGATGTATAGGTTACCTACGAAGAAGTCTTCACGCGCTTTTTCGATATGAGCGCGGTTTCTAGATATGACTGCACCAGTTAAACCGTACTCAGTATTGTTTGCAATTTCGATTGCTTCATCGAAATCCTTTGCTTTACATACTGCTAGGATTGGTCCGAAGATTTCTTCTTGCATTAGACGAGCTTTAGGAGCAACATCTGCAACAATTGTTGGTTTTACAAAGTAACCTACTGAATCATCAGCAGTACCACCAGCAACAATGCGACCTTCGTTATTTGCTACTTCAAAGTAGCTTGTTATCTTTTTGAATGCCTTGTCATCAATTACAGATGCCATGAAGTTATTGTAATTTGCTGGATCGCCAATTGTTAGTTCATTCGTTAATTCGACGATGCGATCAAGGACTTGATCATATACTTCATCTACGATTACTGCACGTGAACATGCAGAACATTTTTGACCACTGAAACCAAATGCAGATTTTACGATAGACTGAGCAGCTAGTTCTAAATCTGCTTCTTTATCTACGACAATCGTGTCTTTACCACCCATTTCTGCGATAACACGCTTAATCCAAATTTGCCCTTCTTGTTGAATTGCTGCACGTTGGTTAATACGAAGACCAACATCACGTGAGCCTGTGAAACTTATGAAACGAGTACGTGGGTGATCAACTAAGTAATCACCAACTTCTGCGCCAGAACCTGGGATATAGTTTACTACGCCAGCTGGAAGGCCTGCTTCTTCAAGAATTTCCACAAATTTATAAGAAATAATTGGTGTTGTAGAAGCTGGTTTTAATAATACAGTGTTACCAGTTACTAAGGCAGCAAGTGTCGTACCAGCCATGATTGCGAATGGGAAGTTCCATGGTGAGATGACAACCCCTACCCCTAATGGAATATAGCCAAATCGATTGTTTTCATTTGGACGGCTATTTACTGGTTTGCCATCTTTTAGTTCAAGCATTTGGCGCCCATAGTATTCCATAAAGTCAATTGCTTCTGCTGTATCAGCATCTGCTTCAACCCATGGTTTACCAGCTTCTAAAGTCATCATCGCTGACATTTCATGTTTACGGCGTCTTGTAATTGCAGCCGCTTTGAAAAGGATATCAGCGCGAACTTCTGGTTTTACTTTACTCCAAGTTTTAAATTTATCATCTGCTATTTTCATAGCTTTTTCTGCTAATTCTTGGTTTGCTTTTGAAACTGTACCTACTACCTCTGTTTTTTTAGCAGGATTGTAAGATACAATTTTATCTTCAGTTGTAATCCGTTCCCCACCAATAATTAATGGATAATCTTGACCAAGTTCACTTTGTACTTTTTTCAAAGCTTCTTGATAAGCTTGGCGATTTTCTTCTTTTGAGAAATCTGTTAACGGTTCTGTTGTATATGGAATCATTTCATATCCCCCTTTGAGATAGAAGGCGCAAAAAATATTTGCATTCCTTCGTCGTTTACACTTATAATAATGCAAAAGATTATTGCTTTTTTCAAGTGGAAATTGATAAAAAATTAAAAATATTTTTTCAGGTGATGAAATTGGATAAAAATAATGAGAGTTTATTGCCGTTTTATAAATTTGCAACTGAGCATGTTTCTGTTGGCATACACGCGGTTGATTTAAACGGTAAAACAATAATTTACAATGATAAAATGAAAGAAATTGAGGGGCTTCATCTAACAGATTTTCGAGATCTTTCTATAATGGAACTTTTTCAACTTGAGAAAGAAGACAGTACGCTACTAAAAGTATTGCAAACAGCAAAACCTGTTCAAAATGTAAAACAAACCTATTGGAATCAAAATGGTCAAGAGATTACGACCATTAATGATACTTTTCCAATTATGGAGAATGGTCAACTTCTTGGTGCAATTGAAATTGCAAGAGATGTTACAACAATGGAGAAGCTTGTGTATCAACCTTTGCGTCGTTATGGTGAGGCAATTACTTTTGATACAATTACAGCTGTGTCAGAGCCAATGCGTGAAGTGATTGAGACGGCGAAAAAAGCTGCCGCCGCACGACTTCCTGTATTATTAATGGGTGAATCAGGTACTGGGAAAGATTTAATCGCAGAAGCTATTCATTCTGCATCTACACCTGCTCAAGAAAACTTCATCACTTATTTTTGTCATCGTTCAGATACTGGAATGGTGGAACGTTTAAAAAAACAATTACAAATTAGTGATAGTAGTACTATATTCTGTGAGCGCATTGAATATTTGTCGCCTGATTTACAAAAAGAATGCTTAAACGTTCTTGAAAATCATCGTCAAGATTCTCACCTATTTATCGCAAGTATTGGTGGAGATCCCATTGACTTAATAGCCTCTGGTGAATTATTAAAAGAATTGTATTACTTTTTTGCAGGCGTATCGATTTATGTCCCGCCTCTTCATAATCGTAAGGACGACATCTTACCATTCGTCAATGACTACTTAAAACGTTATGAAAATCGATTTGGTAAAACATTAAATGGGGTTTCAAAAGAAGTAGAACAGTTATTTATGGATTATGGTTGGCCAGGAAATTTAAAGGAATTAGAAGTTTTACTGGATGACATCATGTCTATGGTGACAAACGAAGAGAAAATTACGTATGAACTATTACCGCTTCATTTCAAATGGAAGGTGCAAAAATATCGTTCTACAGAAAAAAGTCCGGATTATTTTGTCGTTCAAAATGATAAAGAGCTTTTACCACTGGATGATTTTTTGCGTGAGGCAGAAGAGTATTATTTAAATAAAGTACTTGAAATGTATGATCACAATGTTACAAAGGCCTCAGAAGCGCTTGGTATGAGCCGTCAAAACTTACAATACCGTATTCGGAAGATGAAGAAATAATAAGAAAAAGCTATTTCGCAATTTATAAGCGAAATAGCTTTTTCTTACTTAATACCTGATTCCTCAATCCAGTCTCGTAGTTTCACCTTTAATGAGTTAAAACCTACTGAATCATTTTCATCTACACGGTCTTGAAGTGATTTACGTGGGGCTAGGTCTTTACGTTTCACAGGTGGACGTTCTTGTAGTGCACGAATTGATAAACTAATTTTCTTAGCAAAGTCGTCTACTTCTAGCACTTTCACTTGAACTTCTTGTCCAATATTGAGAAAATCTGTGATGCTTTTTACAAAGCCGTACGTAATTTCAGAAATATGCACGAGACCTTGAGTTGTGTCATCTAATGCAACAAATGCGCCATATGGCTGGATACCAGTTACTTTTCCTGTAAGCACATCTCCTACTTCATATTTTTTTGTCATTCGACCTTCCTACTTTCCGTTACAACTATATACGTTTTTTCACGTAAATTATAGCATAGTCCTATGATAGCGGGCAAAAATTCCATTACTTATCTGCTAAGCAAATTCATTCTTCTTTCTGTTTGTAAATGGTTCAAAATCATTAAAATTTCAATAGTTATTTCGTATTTACTATATTAACGAAATTAAACTTGTTGTAAAATAAAACAATCCTTATGTTTAAAGGAGGACATAAATAGTGTCAAACAGGGATCAATTCGCGTCAAAAATTGGCTTTATATTAGCCGCAGCAGGCAGTGCCATTGGCTTAGGTGCTATCTGGAAATTCCCATATATGGCAGGCACTAATGGTGGTAGTGTATTTATCTTACTTTTTATTATATGTACGTTAATCATCGGTCTGCCAATATTGGTAGCTGAGTTTATGATTGGGCGAAGAGGACAAGCCGATGCCGTTTCATCTTTTAAAAAGCAAGCTCCCGGCACTTCTTGGTTCTTAACAGGATGGGTAGGCTTCATCTTTTCTTCAATTATCTTATCGTTCTATAGTGTTGTCGGTGGATGGATACTAAGTTATCTCGTACGATCAATTACATTCAAACTCACTAGTAATAGTCAAGATTATTATGGACAACTTTTTACTTCCCTTACTCAAAATCCTTGGGAAATAGTTATTGCACAAGGTGCCTTTATGTTCCTAACAATTTGGATTGTACAAGGCGGGGTGAAAAACGGGATAGAAAAAGCAAGTAAATGGATGATGCCAATCTTGTTCATTTTCTTTGTTGTTTTAGCCGTTCGTTCACTCACATTAGATGGTGCAATGGAAGGTATCAAATTCATGTTTGTACCTGACTGGTCTTATTTAACAGGGAAAACATTTTTGCTTGCAATGGGACAAGCATTCTTCTCATTAAGTATTGGTGTTGCTGCCATGATGACGTATGCATCTTATTTATCGAAAGAAGAAAAAATAGTCGGATCTGCGTTTAATGTAGCTTGGATGAATATTGGGATTTCTCTTTTAGCAGGTCTTGTGATTTTCCCAGCAGTCTTTGCTTTAGGTTTTGAGCCAAACCAAGGACCTGGGCTTGTCTTCATCGTCTTACCAGCAGTTTTCCAACAGATACCATTTGGGTCTGTTTTTATGATTATTTTCTTTATCTTATTATTATTTGCGACAGTAACTTCTTCTATCGCAATGCTAGAGATTGTTGTTGCGACAGCGATGGGCAAAAACTACAACAAACGAAAAAAATATTCTTGGCTTTGCGGACTAGGAATTTTCATCATAGGGATTCCAAGTGCTTTGTCTTTCGGCGTCTTGTCAAAAGTAACGATTCTTGGAAAATCAATTTTCGACTTTGCTGATTTTATCACAAGTAACGTCGGCATGTTGCTTGGTGCTATTCTTGTTTCTATATTTGCAGGCTATAAAATCTCAAAAGAAGATTCAACAATTGAGCTTGCAACAAGCCCTTGGCTATATACCACTTGGCGAATCCTTGTACGGTATGTTGCACCAATTGCGATTATTATTGTATTTATCCAAGGAATGTATGAGAATTTTTTCAAATAATTAAGTGAAACTATTGAAAAGATTGTTAAATCAAATTGAATATCATGAAGAGTTCCCCCACCTATAGTTTTTCTATGTCTCAGAGGTGGGGGAATTTCGTAATTGTGGATTGAAATTTTCTGAATTATGTCACATCTTGTTTAATTATTCTGTTTTAAACATGTTATAATGGAAACACGGTTTATTACATTCAATTTAAGAGGGGTGCTTTATATATGATGAGAGAAAATCTTCATACGCAATTAAGTATGCTGCGTAAAGAACGCAATCTAACTTTGGATCAATTATCACTAAAAACCCGTATTGGTGTAGAAAAGCTAGCACGCTATGAATCTGGTGAAGATATACCTTCTGAACAAACATTATTAAAGCTATCCAATGCCCTTGAAGTTCCTGTTTCTAACTTATTAGACGGTATCGAAAAAAAATAAAAAGATAAAAAAAAGCCTATCTTTAAAATTTACAATTTTAAAAATAGGCTTTTTCTATTCATGCGAATTTTCATAAAACCTCGTACTCTTGTTATCGATAAATAATGTTATAAAATGCATTTAGCTTTAAATTTTATAGCTAAAAGTTTATAAGAAATATTGATACAATCTTCTATTGGAATCCATCGTTCAAATGATTGCTCATAAATTCCTTGAATCACTTTCCCTAATTCTGAAGGATCATCAATATATTGTAGAGCCGCTACCACATCTGCAGCTTCCGTATCATAAGAAAAATCATCCATATTAAATGGATTCCAGTCCTCTAAAGTGTGTATGGCTTTTCTATTCATTTCAATATTTTCCATCGTTAGTCACCTTATATACTTTCTTATTATAAAGGATATGATAACATAATTGAAAAAAAAGAAAAGAGGGGTATCCTTGAATAATTTTGATTTTGTAGAAAATAGAATCCAAACGAATTCAATTAAATGGGATAAAATCGATAAAGTGTTTCGATTAGAAGACGCAACTGATGTACTCCCCATGTGGGTCGCTGATATGGATTTTGCTGCACCAAAGGTACTGGTAGATGCACTAACAAAACGCCTAGAACATCCAGTATTCGGCTATTCTTTTGAAGGAGAATCTTGTACAAACGCCTTTACCTCTTGGGTCAAAAAACGGCATAACTTACATGTGGAACCAAAATGGGTGCTTTACCACCAAGGTGTTGTACCTGCAATTGCATCAATTATTGAAACTTTTACTACTGAAAATGATTCTGTGCTGATTACCCCACCTGTCTATAAGCCATTCTTCAATGTTCCAAAAAATTTAAACCGAACAGTAAAAGAATGTCCATTAATCGAAAAAGACGGCATTTTTTCAATGGATTTCGAGAAATTTGATGAACTATCCGCTTCAGATGATGTGAAATTGTTTATATTATGTCACCCACATAATCCAGGGGGCATTGAATGGTCAGTAGATACTTTGCAAGAAATGATTCGAATTTGTGTAAAAAACAACGTGCTGATCCTATCAGATGAAATTCATGGGGATTTAATGTTAGATGGGCATAAACATAATCCTTTGATGAAAATAGCCGGAGAACTTCAAAATCATATTATTACTTGCATGGCACCGACCAAAACTTTTAATATCGCAGGCATTCAGGCCGCGATGATGGTTGTTCCAGACGATCAAAAGAGACGTAAACTACGACAAAATGCTGTAAAGCACGCTCAAATGGGACTATCTGTTTTTGCTGCAACAGCCGTGGAGGCAGTCTATTCAGAGGAAGGCGAAGAGTGGTTAAAAGAACTAGTAAAATACATTTCAGCAAATATGGACCTAGTCATAGAACAACTTACAAAAGCAATACCTGAAATAACAATTCATAAATCCCAAGCTACATACTTACTCTGGATTGACTACCGTAACACAGGATTAGAAGAGAACGTTGTGATGAATCGATTACTCACAAAAGGAAAACTAGCATTAGAACCAGGCACTAAATTTGGCGAACAAGGTCGAGGATTTCTACGAATGAACGTTGGCTGTCCTCGTCAAACAGTTGAAGAAGGAATTAGACGATTTATTAGAGCATTGGAAGCATAAAAAGAAAAAATCCTGTACTAGCTTTCTCAACTAGTACAGGATTTTTTGGTTTTAATGATTCTTTAAAGAAGATTGTTTTTGCTTTAATATTTTTTCTTCTAATTCTCTTGTTTTTTCTGCATCTTTTTTTGCTTTTTTTCTAAAGAAATTAAAAACAAGGATACATAAAACAAGGATAATCGCCATCTCTATTGCTGCAGGGATGTATTCCGATTTATCTTCCGGAAAGTATAGGAATTCATTTAAAATCCAAAGATTCATGAATCATACATCTCCTTATTATTTTTCGATTACTTTAATAGACTCAATCACAACATCTTCTACTGGTTTGTCTTGGAAACCTTTTTCAACATTTGCGATATTGTCAACGATATCCATACCTTCTACAACTTGTCCGAATACAGTATGTTTGCCATCTAACCATGGAGTACCACCATGTTCTTTGTAAGCATTGATGACTTCTTCTGGGAAGCCTGCATCTTTCATTTGACCAATCATATTAGCAGGAACTTGTGACATGTGTACGATAAAGAATTGGCTTCCATTTGTGTTAGGGCCTGCATTTGCCATTGAAAGTGCACCACGGATGTTCATAAGTTCTGGTGCAAATTCATCTTCAAAAGAGTGACCATAAATACTTTCGCCGCCCATACCAGTTCCAGTTGGGTCTCCACCTTGAATCATAAAGTCTTTAATAACACGGTGGAAGATAATGCCTTCATAGTAACCGTTTTTAGCATGAGTTAAAAAGTTTTCAACTGTTTTTGGTGCTAGTTCAGGGAATAATTTAATTTTGATTGCACCTAGAGTTGTTTTCATTTCTACTAATACTTCGTTTTCTGCTACTTCTTTTGATAATTGTGGGTACATTATTGCATCTCCTTTGATTTGAAAAATATTTATTCTTAAATGCATACTTCTATCTTACCTTAATCAGTCCTTAGGATAACATATTTAACAGCATTTTTCATTTTGCAGCATTATTTCTTCACCTTTTGGACAAATTTTTTTAAGAATCTATGCCTTTATGAATATCTTATTTTTTCATGTCCTACGATTTTGAAAATGTGCTATTCTGTTAAATGGTGGTAGAATCCACATCTATACATAACTAATCTAGAGGAGGATCATTTTGAGAAAAGGAGTAGGCAGTCTCATCATCATTTGCAGCCTTCCTCTGTTACTTTTTCTTTTTTGGAAAATTTCAAATGAACTACAAACAGCAAAAGACTTTGAAAAACAATTTAAATCAAGTGTTCAACTTGACGCTCCGAATGTACTAAACCCTACTATATTAAAGGATCGAAATAATCAAGTCTTTTCTGAAGAATATACAGAATGGAGAAAGCCTAAAAAGCTTGCAGATATACCTGAATTTGTGCAACAACTATATATCTCTAGTGAAGATCAAGATTTTTATCATCATATTGGTTTTGATGTAACAGCAATTGCTCGAGCTTTTGTAGCCAATAAATCGAGTGGAGAATCCGCTCAAGGTGGGAGTACCATTACGCAGCAACTCGTTCGAATGCGCTACTTATCACGGGAAAAAACGTATGAACGAAAATTACTTGAAATTTTTTATGCATATGAATTAGAACGGAAGACGACAAAAGATGAAATTTTGAATATGTACCTAAATGAAATGTATTATGGTAACGGTGTGTATGGTATTAATGGCGCTGCAACGTATTATTTTAATAAGCCCATTGCGAAATTATCAAAAGCGCAACAAGCTTTTATAGCTGCCATTCCAAATAATCCATCACTTTATGATCCGTTAAGACATTTCAAAAACACAAAGAATCGACAAGAGCGGCTTATCGATAAATTAGAAGTGAAAAATGTCTTATCTAAAAATGAAGCAGAGAAAATTAAAAAAGAAAAAATCGTCTTGATCCTAAAGAAGAAAAAGCAATGGTATCCTGCATATAGCACTTATGTAATGTATGAGTTTCGTTCACTAATTGCGGCAAAAGAAGGTTATAATAATCTATTAAATTCCGCAAAAACATCTTTGGAACGTAAGCAAATTAATACGAAGCTTTCGAATCGTGTAAACACACTATTAAATCAAGGCTTAACAATCGAAACAGCGCTATCTCCTACAAAACAAGCAAATGATACAGAAAATATTGATCACATCTTGGCAAACCGCGGTAATTTACAAGCTTCAGCTGTTGTCATTGATAATACTAGTCGTGAAATCATTAGTATTTATGCAGGGAAAGGTTATAAAAAGTATGATTTTAATCGTGCTTTCCAAGGTACTCGCCAACCCGGTTCAGCATTTAAACCATTAATCGATTATGCTCCCTATTTTGAGAAGACAAAGGCAACTCCCTATACATATGTTAGTGGCGCACCATTTTGTAAAGGAAACTATTGTCCGCAAAACTATGGTGGTCAAATTCTAGGAATCGTCACCATTCAACAGGGTTTTCGAAACAGTTATAATACCGTGGCTATGCGGTTATTTGATCAAATTGGTGTTAATAAGGCTTTTTCTTATTTAAAACCTTTTCAGTTTCATTCTTTAACAATACAAGATCGCGTATACTCTGCAGCAATTGGAGGACTAACGCATGGAGTTACAACTGCCGAATTAGCAGATGCCTACACAAGCTTTATCGACGGGGAGTATCACCCAGTACACGCAATCCGAAGTGTAAAGGACAGTTATGGGAACGTCTTATATAAATGGTCTACAAAATCGTATCAAGTATGGTCACCAAATACTGTCTCACAAATGCGATTTTTAATGTCAGATGTTGTACAAAATGGTACTGGTGTAGGGATCCATGTCAACTCCTCTTACGTTGGTGCTAAAACAGGAACAACCAATGACTATAGAGATTTCTGGCTAGCTGGTTTAACCAATCGTTATACATCTGCTGTATGGATAGGTTTTGATCTTCCTCAAAACATGCAAGGTCTTGAAAATGCTAAAATTCACCATCAAATTTTCTCAGAGGTAATGAATAACTAAAAAAGCTATTCGGACAATGACAATGTATTGTTCCGAATAGCTTTTTTTCTACCAAACGAATCTTGAAAAACTTATGAGAATGGTAGACTGGAGACTATTCCGTTATAAAGTTTAAATACAACATAAACAATTAAAGTTAAGAAAACAGCCCAAATCACAATTTCAAAGATCATAACCCCTACTGTTGCACCAAAACTCATATAGTTACTTAATTTATAAATGACATAAACAAAATAAATAAATGTCGTAGCTAAAAGAATAATTAATAATATCCAAAATGACTGAATGCCAAATGCAGAAGCAATTGCACCGAAGAAAAAGATTACATTTCCTCCTCGTGCTTCATAAACAGTTTTACCATCTAAATCTTTTGAGAAAAAGAGCATCGCCAGTTCATGAATCGTTTCTCCGATTAACTTTAATGCGGAGAATATCATAAAAAAACATAATGCAAAAACAATCAATAAAAAGATTCGCATTTGTACATCAGAAAGAAATTCTCTCATTCCCGAATAAACGCCAATTGACTTGAATAATTGAAGCGATTCAGTCACTGTAAATAAACCAAATGTTAGACTAAAAAGGATAATTGTAATAAAAGGCAAATATCCGTAGATGTATGGATTTTTCATTTCTAAACTTCCTCATTTTCCTATGTATTGTCTATTCAATAATAGCTAATAATGATTATTCTGTTAAGGGCGTTTGAAAAGTAAAAAGCTCTTACCCACATTTTTGTGGATAAAAGCTTTTATTTTTTTACCACCAATGTCTTCTGTAATAATATGGTGGATAGTACGGTGGATAGTATGGTGGGTAATATGGTCTTCTATAATAGTATGGATATGGACGAAATGCCGAACCGGCTAGCCCTCCTAAAAAGCCGCCAATGAATGGACCCCCAAAGAATGGAAACATAGTCATCCTCCTCTCAGTTCTATCGTATGTCAATAAAAAGAGAGAAGTTAGGATGTTGCCTATTCCTTACTATCTTGTTGCCCCATGCGTTCGACAAATGTGGCAAGTGTTCTAACCATAACACCCGTTCCGCCTTTAGGGCCTAAATCATACGACGCTTTAGCATCGGATGTACCTGCAATATCTAAGTGAATCCAAGGTGTATCGCCTACAAATTCGCCGATAAATCCTCCGCCAAAGATCATATGACCATCACTACCTGGAGAATTGTTTAAATCAGCCACATCACTTTTGCGAATACGTTTTTTGTCGTTTTCAGTTAAAGGTAGTTGCCATACAAATTCTCCTGTTTCTTCTGAAGCTTCTAGGAAGGATTCATAAAATTCCTTGTTGTTTGTAAGAGCTCCTGTTTTATCGTAACCAAGTGCTGTAATCACCCCGCCTGTTAATGTGGCTAAGTCGATGATATAATTTGCCCCTTGTTGTTTCGCATAAGCAACAGCATCTGCTAGTACTAAACGACCTTCAGCATCTGTATTTAAAATTTCAACGGTTTTACCACTGAATGTTGTAATGACATCGTCTGGTTTAAATGCTTCGCCAGAGATCATATTGTCTGTTGAACCAATTACGCCCATAACATTCTTGTTTGGTCTTAATTCTCCGATGATCCGCATGGCACCAAGAACTGCAGCTGCTCCACCCATATCACCTTTCATGCCAACAATACCTGTTTTAGATTTAAGTGAATAGCCACCTGTATCAAACGTTACACCCTTCCCAACAAAGCTTACAACGTCTTCCCATTTATCTGTTGCTTGGTATTTTAATGTAATCATGCGTGGTTCTTCTTTTGAGCCTTTATTGACCGCGAGAATGGCACCCATCCCAAGTTCTTCAAGTTGGGTTTTATCCAATATTTCCACTTCAAAATCATATTGCTTGGCAAGTTCAACTGCATAATCAGCTAAATTTGTAGCTGTAAGTAAATTCCCTGGTTTGTTGATCAGTGTTCGAGCTTCATTGACAGCAGTTGCATAGATTTCTCCCACTTCAAAACCGGCTACTATTTCATCCATATCCTTGGTACTAATAAAACTTACTTGTTCCAAAGAAACATCTACAACATTAGAAGTGGTTTTATAATTTTCCACTTTGTACGCACCCATAAGGATTCCTTCAGCAGCTAGAATGACTGCATCCGTAGATGGAATCTCTTCTGTTTCAAATGAATCAACCCATATAGCAAAAGATGTAGTTTTTTGTTCGCGGAGTGTTTTTCCTGCTAACCCAAATGCTTCACGTAATGTATCTGGAGTCAACGTTTTACGATTATCCAATCCAACAAAAACAATACGTTTCACATTTGCTTTTGGTTCAAATACTGGAATCTTCGAAATCGATTTTGCATCTGTTTTTATATCGCTATTCTTTATCCATTGCTCAAATGGATGTCCGAAGAAGTCTAAGAATTGATCCCAACCAGGGACATTATGTTGATTTTTGGATATCCCTACAATGAGTACATCTGCTGATACTGATTGAAAGGATTGCTTTTCTTTATTAATTTGCATTATGTTCCCTCTTTCCACTTATTACTGTCATTATAACAAACAATAGTACTATACGAAATTTTCTAAATTTGAAGAAGAGTTAATGGATGAACCTTCATCCATTCCTATGTTATATTGAAAATATCAAGTGAAGGCTGAAAGGTGCTGATCATAATGGAACTTCTTCACAACACTCCTTTAATCGCCGCTTTACTCGGAATACTCGTTGCACAATTTGTGAAAATTCCTATTCATTTTATCGCAACAAGAGAAATTGATTGGGGACTTTTTACCTCAACTGGTGGAATGCCTAGCTCCCATTCGGCTGCCGTCTCAGCTTTAACTACTGCTATTGCGTACGAAACTGGACTTTCTTCACCGCTTTTTGCAATTGCAGCAATCGTCTCCGTAGTGGTCATGTTTGACGCTAGAGGAATACGGTACCAAGCAGGGCAGCAAGCGGTCATAATTAACCAGATGCGAAAAGACTTTCAAACATTCATCGTAAAAGCGAAGGCACTTCCAGATAAAACAAATGAGGAGAAAATAGAAGATCTAAAAACTCTTCTTGGTCACCGCCCCATCGAAGTATTTTTCGGGTGTCTAACAGGTATTATAATCTCTGTACTTATTTATACGTTTAAGTAAAAAAAGCAGTGAGCATAATTTGCTCGCTGCTTTTGCTTTAAAACATTTGATAACCCATCTTACGTAAAATTTTCATAACAATCCCCGAAATAATTGCCCCGACTAATCCACTTGCAAGAATCAGAATATCAGCTACTTGTAACGATACTAGTTTATGTCCTAAAGCACTGAATGCTGCTCCTGCTTTGAAAAAGTAATCTAGGAAACTAACATCATCCACGATGAAGACCACAACAATAGGATAAAGGACTGCCATAAACCATGTAGATCGAAGTAACATATTTAATAAGAATCCAATTCCAAAAAACATTACCAAGAAAATTAGCATGGATAAGATTAATTGGATAATAGAAAATCCACCTGTCATGTTTGAAACCTCCATTTTCTCTCACATTAGTGTAACTGATTGAGGCATCGCTTTCAACGACTAGGTATGATTTTCATTTATTTTAAAAGAACAATTTATACTCTGTATAGCCAAATATATTATCACTTTCTATTCCTTCTTTCGTTGCCGGTCTTGTCTTTAACGGCAAATCTACTAATTCATTTAGTAGCATAGAAGTGCGAAAGTCTTCTTTTAAAGCTTGTGGAGACATCCAGCATACTTCATATAATTCGTCTAGCTGGACTTTAATTTGTTGTTCTTGTGTGTGCGCTGTTAAGTAAAAAATCGCCATATTATCACTTATATCATTCTGAATAACGCCCGTTCGAATACCCAGTAGTCCTTGCATAGCTGCTTTGACTCCTGTTTCTTCGAGTAATTCTCGATGACAAGCTTGGTCGATTGTTTCTCCTGGTTTGACGAAGCCTGCTGGCAATGACCACATTCCCTTAAGACCACCGTAGCGTTTCATCGCAACAAGCCATTCACCATTTTCATTTTCCACTAAGGCTGCTACACCTAGCCAAACTCGTCCTCGTTCTTTCATGTTCACCCTCATCCCCCATGTTATGGTCTGGTATGTACATATTATGAAATAGAAATATAGGTAGTTTAATGTTTCATATTGTATTGAGTCAACTAATAACAATCTAAAAAAGTGGAGCTGTTTGGTCTAGCTTATTTAAATAAATTCAATTTTCCTTTTTTCCATACTAATTTCATGCCGCCCATTAAATAGAGTGCACGATTATCAATTATCTTTTTCATGATGGCAGCAAACTTTCCTTTCATTTCTTTGCCGAATACATTGCCAATTGCGTTGTTATTTCCTAATGAACAAACAGTTCCTTTTAAATTCGGCACAAATGGTTTTGTTTCTTCTCCTTTAATCAAAGCAATCAAGTTATCAGCAACTGCCACTGCTTGTTGCATCGCAATTTGTGCTGTAGTTGGATAAGGGCGTTCTGTTTCTTTATTCATTAAGAAAGCACAATCACCGACCATGAAGATTTCCGGGTAACCAGGTACACGTAAATCATCCTCTACTGCCACACGCGCACGTTTTGATGGCAAAGCGGATTGTTCAACGATTCGAGATCCCCGGACACCAGCAGCCCAAACGACTGTACCTGCTTTGATGTATTCAAATTCTTGGCCTTTTTTTATTTTGACACCTTCATTTGTCGCTTGAACGACAGGGGTACCAATTGAAAACTCAATTCCTTTTTGGGTTAAAACTTTTACTGCATATTTCACTAGTTTTGGGGAGTACATGGGTAGTATAGTTGGAGCCGCTTCTACACAAATGATCCGTACTTTTTCTTTTGGAATATCATATTCGGCACAAACTTCCGGAATCTTATTTGCTAGTTCTCCTAAAAATTCAATCCCTGTAAATCCTGCTCCTCCAACAATAATGGTAAGTAAAGAATCATCCTTCGCAGTTGCCTCTTGAGATGCCCACTCGGCAAAGTGTGTATGGATATGATCTCTGATTTTGCGTGCATCATTTACATTTGTAATGCTAAGAGCATATTTGTTTAGACCTTCTATACCGAACGTTTCCCCTTCAAAACCAAGACCTACAACTAAGTAGTCGTATGATAATTCACCTTTGTTGGTAATTACTTTTTTATTTTGAATATCAAGTTTTTCAACGGTTTCTTCTGTAAATAGGACTTTGTCATTTAAGATGTCCTTGATTTCATAGCGAACTTGTTCAGGTTTTAAAGTGCCAGCAGATGCTTCATGTAACCAAGTTGTTTCATAATGATAAGAGTTTTTGTTTACAAGTGTAACTTCAGCATCTTCCTTTCCAAGTTTTCTTTGTAAATGGACAGCCGTTGTTAAACCACCGTACCCTGCTCCAACTATTAAAATTTTCGGTTTACTCACGAAAATCAGACCACCTTTTAAATTGAAATAAACATAGGATATACTTATTCTTTTTGTATAAATCAATTCAGAAAAAATAATGTACCACTTTTTCTAATTTGATTATCAAATTATCTATATATATGCAATATTATCTAACTATTATCTTATCTTTTTTATAGGTGCAATTCAATTGATTCTCTAGACTTGGATGTCTTTCTAGAAGCCACATAGGAGAAATGCTCTTTTCATGAATAAATGAGTACAAATTTAATTGATCATTATTTTTTGAGGTGCTAGATATATTTAAAAAAGCCCCCTCTAATAGCATTGACTATCGAGGAAGCAAGATATACATACTTCTATTATTTAATTGATTCTAGCATTCTTCCGGTGTACCAGCGACTTTAGCGGTTCTAAATGAACTTCCACACCCACATGAAGCAATTGCGTTCGGATTTTCGATTGTAAATCCTCCGCCCATTAGGGATTGTTTAAAATCGATTGTAGTTCCTTGAAGGATTGGCGCATCTTCGCTTGAAACGATAATTTTTAAACCATGTTCTTCAAATAGCTCATCATTTTCTTGCTTTTCGCGGTCGAAGCCCATTGCATATGAAAGGCCACTACAACCGCCACCTTTTACGGCAACTCGTAAATAAGAGCCCTCTTCTTCATTGTTACGCATCATTTCTTGGATGTGAAACGCAGCAGCTTCTGTAATTTCAACTACTTGTGTCATACGTATCCACCTCTTTCTTATTATTATCATATCAATTTTCGGTCTATGAGTAAAATTCTAATGCTCACAAAAATATCAATTTCTTTTTAAGTTTAATATGATATAATTTTCCTATATCGAACATCAGAAATGGGGCTATTGTTATGGAACTTTCTCCTTATTACGAAAAACAAGTGGAATGCATTCATTGTAAAAGGAAGTTTAAATCAATGAAGGTAAGATCTAATTTCGTTAAAGTTAAAGAAAACGCGAGTGATTTTCAACCAATATATGAAAATGATGTAACCCCTTTTCTTTACAATGTATTCGTTTGTGAGCATTGCGGATTTTCATTTACTGAAGATTTTACCAAATATTTTGCTCCTGGGACTAAAGAAGCAATCAACGAGAAAATTACTTCCCATTGGAAAAAACATGATTTTTCTGGAGAACGCACTATTTCTGATGCCTTACAAGCATATAAACTTGCACTTGTTTGCGGAAGTCTTAAGAGAGAAAAACATATTACACAAGCTGGGCTTGCACTACGCATTGCATGGCTCTATCGTACGCTCCAAAAGAGAGAGCAAGAGATGAGATTTATGGAGATTGCAAGAGAACAATATTTAGAAGCGTATTCAGCTGAGGATTATGCTGGAACATCAATGAGTGAACTAAGAGTGCTTTATTTAATCGCAGAGTTGTCTCGTCGTATTGGCGACCGAGAACAAGCGATTCGATATTTCTCTCGGGTCATTGAAAAACAGCGTTTGTTCAATGAGCCTAAAATTATTGAAATGGCAAAAGATAGTTGGCAACAAATGCGGTATGAAAAGGAATCCGTAGCTAATTAATTTTTCTACAATAGATTGAAATCTATCTATAAAATAAAACAGCTGTCCAAGAAATAGATGATTGCTATTTCTGGACAGCTTTATTATTTTCAAATTAAAAAACTTGTTCTACTTCTACAACACCTGGTACTTCTTCTAGAAGTGCGCGTTCAATACCGGCTTTTAATGTGATGGTTGAACTTGGGCAGCTACCACATGCTCCTAGTAAACGTAGTTTAACAACACCGTCTTCTACATCTACTAATTGGCAATCTCCTCCATCACGAAGAAGGAATGGGCGTAATTTATCTAAAACTTCTTGAACTTGAGCTTGCATATCTTGTACATTTTCTGTCATTACTATCGACTCCTTTCTCTATAATTATTATAATGTCTATAAGACAAAAAATCCATTATAGAAATGCGAGGCTGATTGATTTGGCAAATGATTCAATTACAATCGAGATTTACGGAGCTAATGTACAATGTGCAAGTTGTGTAAATGCACCATCTTCAAAAGATACTTATGAATGGCTTCAAGCAGCAATTGATCGTAAATATTCAAAACCTAATTATACTATCACTTATATCGATATCGAACAGCCAATTGAGAATGAACACCATCAAAAATGGGCTCAAAGAGTGATTGACGACGAATTCTTTTATCCACTTGTACTGATTAATGGAGAAGTCATTGGTGAGGGCTATATACAGTTAAAGCCAGTATTTCAAGCACTAGAACGGCACGGCTTTGAAACTTTAGCATAAAGTGAAAAATATGGGGACTCTTCTCTATTTTTCATTGGTTAGGTAACAAATCAATACTAATTTCTTTTTTGTTTGAAGTGGAGCCGGCTTCGCTTTCCTACGGGCGAGCGGTGAGTCTCCTCGTCACTTCGTTCCTGCGGGGTCTCACCTGTCTCGCTTTTCCCGTGGGAGTCTACGCCGACTCCACTTCAAATATTTTAGGGTACTAATCTCCATCAAAAGATCCCAGTCAAAGTTTTATTAAAAATCAATTCTCCATTATTTTATTAGGAGTCATATTATCCAACTAAAAAAACTAGAGCATTTGAGCTCTAGTTTTTTAAATTAACCATTATGGCGTTTGTACATCCACAATAGCCCTGATTTCATCAAACGAGCGATTCGACCTGTTACAGTTGTGTCGCCTAAGTAAACAAAGCCTTGTTTCTTACCAAGAGCTCCCATAAAGCCTTTTAATTTAATTTCAGGCATCTTCTCTGGAAGAGCTTGATTGCTCCATTGTAGTTTTAATACTTTTACAATATGTTCCGCTTGTTCTTCTGCAAGTTGTGCACTAGGACCAAATTGAGAAGCCGCACAGTCGCCCACAACAAACACATGAGAGTCAGTAGGTAAGTTCATATACTGAGTTACTGCAACACGACCACGTTCCATCTCAAGGCCTAATTCACGGACAACTTTCACTGGTTGAATCCCTGCTGTCCAAACAACTGCATCCACTTCAAGTTTTTCTTCGTGATTATAAAGAACAGTATTTTCTACTTTTGTAATATTAGATTGTGCAATGATTTCAACATCATTATTTTCAAACCACTTTTTCACATATTTACTAAGACGTTCTGGGAAGTCTTTTAAAATACGTGCACTACGGTCAAATAATTTAATCTTAAGATCCGCACGACTTTCACGTAATTCACTTGCAAGTTCAATACCACTTAAACCTGCTCCAACAATACCAACAGTTGAACCTGCAGGTAAACCTGCTAAGTCATTATACGTAGCACGAGACTGAGCCATTGATTGAATACTGTATGTGAATTCAGCTGCTCCTGGAACGTTGTGGTAATTATCCTCACAACCAAGACCAATCACTAAATCATCGTATTCAACTTTTGTTCCATTATCAAGATGTACTACCTTGTTTTTTAAATCAATATTTTCAATTTCTCCGTATACAGCTGAAAGTCTTTCGTGTTCAGGAAATTTTACGCGAATTTCTTTTTCAGGTGTAGTTCCTGCAGCCAATGCATAAAATTCAGTCTTTAAACTATGGAATGGTGCACGGTCCACTAGAGTAATTCGTACATCTTCGGGTAAATTATTTGGTAATAAGCGAAGTAAAACACGCATATTTCCGTATCCTCCGCCTAATAATACTAAGTTTCTCATAGTAATCTCCTCTTTTAACATGTTCGACACATTTATCTATCCTTTAGAAGTATAGCTGATTGTGATAAGTTTCACAATATGTTTGTGAAACTTATCACAAAATAAAAGTAGATTATCGAATCAAATAGAAAAATTGACGAATAAAAAAAATAATAGTAGGATTCGAAGGTGAGGTGACGTATTATGAATCCACTTGTTGAGTTTTGCGTCAGCAATTTAGCTAACGGCTCCCAAGAAACATTAGAAGTGCTCGAAAAAGATCCAAATATAGATGTTCTAGAATATGGTTGTCTAAGTTATTGTACTAGATGTTCAGACACCTTATATGCACTTGTAAATGGTGAAATGGTTGAAGCAAGTTCGAGTGAAGAGCTAACCAAAAAAATTTATCAATTCATCGAAGAAAATCCATTGTTTTAAAAAAAGGACCTTTTCAGTCTTATTATGACTAAAAAGGTCCTTTTTAATTACATTTTTGCAATTTTTATTTCACACTAATTCTTGAAGTGTTTCAACAGTATAGGTTGCAGGAAGTTCTCTCGCTTGAACGTCTTCTGTTCTTGTGACCCCTGTATTGACATGCAATGTATCGATGCCATAATGGACTCCACAAAGAATATCTGTGTCATAATTATCCCCGATCATCAACATATCTTCTTTTTGTAAATTAAATTGTTGACGAATGATATCGAGCATATGAGGAGCTGGCTTACCTATATAAACTGGTGCCACACCAGTAACAGCGTGTAGCATTTCTGAAAGAGCTCCGTTACCTGGTGCAAATCCAAATTCTGTTGGATATTTTATATCTGCATTTGTCGATACAAATGCTGCACCATTTTGTATATCGTAACATGCTTCTGCTAGCATTTGGTAGGTCACTTCTGTATTCATCCCTTGAACGAGAACATCCGGATGATTTGTTACAACCTTCATGCCCTCATCAAGTAGGGCAACTGTTAGACCATCTCCGCCCAACACTTTCACTGATTTGTTTGGAAATTGCATAGCAACATACTTTGCTGTTGCAATTGCAGAAGTCATGATATGGTCTTTTTTCGCTTCAATCCCCATTTTAAGCAACTTTTGCTGTACCTGTGGGCTTGTCATTTTCGCATTATTGGTTGCGAAAAATGGTTCAATTCCTTGTTCTTGAAGATGTTTGATAAATAACTTCGTTTCTGGAATCGGTTCCAAACCTTTATAAACTGTGCCATCTAGATCAAAGCAATATGCTTTATATTTTTTCATTATTGTTCCTCAGGGATAAAGGCTGATACTGGACCCAATTCATTTGTTAAATAATTTTGTACACTTGGAATAAATTCTTTAATAGCTGCTAAATTTTCTGCTAGAACTTGTACAACTTCTTCATCGTTCACATCTAAAATATCACGTACTAGCCCACGGCGAAGTCCGATTAATGCTTTTAAAGATTGATCCAACTCAGTTGTAATGACTTTTTCGTCCACTAAAATATCAATAATGTCTTCATAGCTACCAGGATCTCGCATAATAAAACCATCAATCATGGAGTTACCAACATCAATAATTGCTTCAATAAATATATTAGCAATACGTTCAACAGCTAATTTATGCAAATCATCTTTTTGCCAATCATCAGTTTGCTCAAAAGTATTAATAAGAGAATCCATATATTCAAGGTTATTTGTAATTTTTTTTCGATCGACAAAATACACTTGTATTTCCTCCATTCAAATAAAAGGTTGATACTTCTTTCTCTTCTATAGTACCATATCTTTAGTATTGGAAGGGGATTCAAACAAAATGGAGAGATTTTTCTTATATGATGATATAGAAGAAAACAAAACGAGATTTGTCAGTTTTATGGGTGAAGAACCAACGTTATGATTTAGCCATTTTACAAAGTAGTCGATTCTATGGCAAAATATTGGTTCTGGATATGCAACATAACCGTTTTGCCATTTTAGGAACAGATGATTTAGATGAACCTGGCTATTTAGAATCTGTCTACAACCGCCCTCATGAAGAGGCACAAGAAATAAGAGAATATTTATATGAAATAATGAATTAAACACGAAAAAAACATCGAGAGAGCTTATAATTGCTCTTGCTCGATGTTTTTTTGTTGTTCTGATTCTTCGTTTGGCGTAGCATCTACCTGTGTTGTTTCCGAGTTCTCAGCTATAGCTTGCTCTTTGCTTTCATCGCTAACTTCTTCAGCAACAGTTTCAGCTGGTTCTTCTACTTTTGGCGCCTTTCCATTTTTCTTCAAAACGAAATAGGCACAACCAAAATTACAATACTCATATATATAGTCCTGTAATGTGCTAATTTTCGTGTCAAAAGATGCCTTTTGGTTTTTGTCTTCATAAAAACCTTTTAATCGAAGTTGACCATAGCCCCAGTCCCCTACGATATAATCGTATTTTGATAAAATATCACTGAACCGTGCATTAAAATCCACTTCGTTGAATCCGTCTTTGACATTTTCAATTAGTTCATACATGTATTGATCTGCAATAATCATTTGATCACCATCCAGTTAAAATTGGTGATTACGCATTTTCGCCGAGTACTTGTTTTTCTTTTGTTGCAGCATTTACTTGTTCATCGGCATGGTAACTACTACGAACTAATGGGCCTGCTTCACAATGTTTGAAGCCTTTAGACATGGCAATTTTACGCAGTTTACCAAATTCAATCGGTGAATAATATTTCTTCACTGGTAAATGTTTTTTAGTCGGTTGTAGATATTGTCCGATTGTCATGATATCTACATTATTTGCGCGTAAATCATCCATTACTTCAATAATTTCTTCTTCCGTTTCACCAAGGCCAATCATTAATGATGATTTAGTTGGAACATCTGGTTGCATTTCTTTTGCACGACGTAAAAACTCTAAAGAACGATCATAAGTGGCACGTGCGCGAACTCTTGGTGTTAAACGACGAACTGTTTCTATATTATGATTCAAAATATCTGGTTTTGCATCCATTAAAATTTGTAAATTTTCTTTTACCCCACCCATATCTGAAGGTAACACTTCGATGGATGTAAATGGATTTTTGCGGCGAATTGCACGAACCGTTTCCGCTAAAACACTTGCTCCACCGTCTTTTAAATCATCGCGTGCAACCACTGTAATGACAACATGTTTTAAATTCATCAGTTGTACCGAATCAGCAACTCGTTCAGGTTCTGCCAAATCTAGCTCGTTTGGAAGGCCCGTTTTGACTGCGCAGAATCGGCATGCACGTGTACATACATCACCTAAAATCATAAATGTTGCAGTACGACGTTCACCCCAGCATTCGTGAATATTCGGACATTTTGCTTCCTCACAAACTGTATGTAGGTTTTTTTCTCGCATTAATTTTTTTAAACTTTTATATTCTTCATTTGTATTTAGTTTAATCTTAAGCCAATCCGGTTTTCTAATATGCTCTTCTTTAGAAGGTTTACATGATGTCACAATACTCAGCTCCCATCAATTAAGTCAATTATTAAATCTAGTACTGTTGTCAATGTAACATATTCAAAGGTTTCTAATCAAGCCTTCATATTTAAGTCTTATTCGTGTTATGGTGTTTTTGTCGATTGGTCTGGCCCTGGTAATGGGACCTCTATGGAAGGTTGCGCTCCTCCCCCATCTTTTGAATAGATATATGGAACATTTCCTTTTAGAATACTAATAGCTACTGGGATTTTTTGCTCTACAGTAGCAGATTTACTGGCAAAAGGAACGATAATTTGCACGTTAACAGTCGTACGAACATTAATTGTTACAATTGCATTGTTGATGCCAAATTCTGAAATTTCTCTTTCTGCGTTTACATGAACGTTCCCAATAACGTGAAAACGAATTGGAATTTTCGGTCCTAAGTTTCCTAGTAAGGGCAAACCTGTTGCTTGCCCAAGTGGCACATAAAACACAATCCCACCATCTTGTTCCATAGCACCTGTATCGTATTCAATTTCCTCATACTTAGGTAAATGATCTAAATTACCTTTTTCCGCCTCTTCTAAATGAGATTGTACTAAGGTTTGTGTTTCTGACATGATTCGAGCAATCACTTCAGTATTTAAATTGGAATCTACAAGCCCCTGGTTATTCCCATTTTTTGGTTCAACACTTTGAATCACATCATTGCTATCCAAAACATTTGCCGTTCTTGAATTAATCGCTTTACTAATTACATAAGAGGCAATTTTGTTTGTTTCCACTTCTGCATATTGCATAAATGTAGGCAATAGCCTAACATTGATGAAATAAAAAAGTAATGCTATTGACACAAACAAACTAACTAATAATATAGGCAAAAACCTTGGGCGTTTACTTCCAAACAATTGTTTCTTATTCTTCATTAGTCGCAAAATAATACCTCCTAATCATTCTTATGATGAGGAGGTTGTCATTATTCGACGTGTTCGAGATATTCAACTTCAACTTTTTCGACGAAAACATCTTTTTCTTCCGCCAGTAAAATTTCATAGGTGGCTTTTAGCATTTCACCATTTTCTTCAAAGATTCGAATCCATGGTCTTTCTGTCCATTCTTTATTTTGCTTATTAACAATCCCTCTACGGCCATCTGAAAGTAATAGGACTGTTCCGTTTGGATAGTAGGCTATGCAGCGTCTGAAGGCATTTACGACCTTCTCATCGTATAATGTGCCGCTACCCTCTTTAATGATTTCCATTCCTCTTGAAGGAAGCATTTTATCGCGATACACACGATTTGATGTCACCGCATCAAATACATCTGCTACCGCAATAATTTTCGCGTATGGGTGAATTTCAAAGTCTAGTAACCCTCTTGGATAACCACTACCATCTAATCGTTCATGATGTTGAAACGCACAATGTGCAGATAATAGCGATATTGTATGTAAGTTTCGCAATACTTCGAAACCATATTTCGTATGCAATTTCATTTGTTCATATTCATCAGTTGTCAGGCGACCAGGTTTTTTTAGAATTTCTTGCGGAACCATCATTTTTCCAACATCATGCAGTATTGCGCCAATACCAATTTGTCTAATTTCTAATGCACTGTAATGCATTTCTTTTGCAATAGCTATTGCATATACTGCAACTTGAAATGAATGTTGATAGATATAATTATCGTAAAGAAAAGCATCACTCAAAACGGTTAAGATTTCTTTACTATTCATGATATGATCGAGCAAGTCATCAACTATAGTTACAAAATGCTTTGATTGCTTTTCAAGACAATATGTAACGTCTTTTCCTTCTAAATGTTTTAATGTATTAAAAGAAGATGTTATTTGATCGACCGCACGCTTACGAACAGCTGTTGGGACGGGCTCTATTATTTCAATATCATTTGAGATCTTATCATCTATATAAACGTATTGTACATTTAATTGCTGTAAACGTTTGATACTGTATTCTGATACTTTTACACCTTTTTGAATTAATGGTCTTTCAGCTTCATTCCAAATGGTCTTTCCTATTACCATGCCAGTTTGTATCGCCTTTGTTGAGATCAACCGCATTCATTATTTCCCCAATCATTTAAAGTAACAAAATACCTATTCTTTTGAACCATCATTATTACTTTTGTTGTAATCTTGTCCATACAAAATCAGGATATCACGTAAAAACTGTGGCAACAAGTATGTTTTTGGTAAATTTTTAAAATGGGGAAAGAAGTATCCAAAGGTAAACATATCTAATGTTACCAACTTGTAAATTTGTGTGTCGCTGGCCTTGTTGCCATTTACAATTAACTCTCCAAGCGAATTAAGTGAACATCCATATGCCAAAATTTTACCAAGGACTAATCCTCTAAATCCAAGCCCTTTTAATTCCGTTCTTGGCCAATCTAAAGATTGTTCTGCAAGCTCTAATGTTTCTTTCAATTCTTGACCATTTATTTCAATGATACAAGCATTGATTGGATGTGGTAAGCATTGATGTACGTCAGATACGGAAACCGTTCCTTTTGGTAAATCACGTAAGAAAATACCTGCATTGAACATGGCACAATCTGCGTGTGAAAATTCCAATAGTCCTTTTGCAAAGAAACGTGATAGCTCAGAGTGATGGTACCATTCTTTATTTAAATAATGATCTGCTTCAAATGCAGGATGGTTGAGTAGAGTTTTTCCTTTTTCAATCAATTCCTGATCAAATTGTTCTTCACCTTCAACTGCTGGCAATTCGGATGTGCTATAAAGCTCCGTCTTTTTCTTAACAATGCTTTTTTGCTCTACATCAAAATGGATTTCGGTATGCCCAACGAATAGGCCAAATTTTCCTCCACCCGTTAATAATGTATTGCCGACTAGTTTTCCTTCGTGTAACACATGATGTGTATGAGAACCAAAAATCACATCGATTTGAGGACATAAAACGGCTAGCTCTTCATCCATATTGATACCTAGATGTGACATGCATACAATAATATCAACTAATGGATGTATTTCTTTTGCAATTTCTTGTAATACAGGTAATGGATCATCTATTGTCCAACCAAGTGGTTCATAGTAAGTACGATACTCTGCTGTTGCGGCAATCACGCCAATTTTTGTTCCATTTTGTGTTTTATAAATTTTATATCGTTTAGCCCAGTCCGGAATTTTATTGTCCTCTTTTAAATTGGCTACGATGACATCAAATTGAGCTTGGTCATACAACTCATCTAAATTTGCTTTTGATAGTGTAATCCCTTCATTATTACCAATTGTGACTGCATCATATAGCCCAGCATTTAATAATGGTATATTCCCTTTTCCTAATGTCGCTTCTGTATATACATGTGAGCGATCTATAAAATCCCCGATATCGAATATATAGCAACTATCCCCTACTTCTTCATGCCATTTCTTTCTATCAGTCAATAACTTTTGAATACGTGGCCAATATCCGAAATGACTATGTAGATCATTTGTATGATATAAATGGATTGTTTCTATCATGATGACACCTCATTTTCGCTTTAGAATAATCCTTCGTAGACGGAGCGTATCCCAAGTAGCAATAATATAATACGTAATAAGAGTACTAATGTAGTTGAATTTATTTTTTTATTTAATGCAGCACCGATTTTTGCACCAATATAAGCTCCTGGTATGACTGGAATTGTATAAGCCCAAGGAATATGCCCAAGATAAATATGGCTTGCAGAATTTATGATGGAAGATAAGAATACCATGAACATAGAAGTTGCAACAGCAACATGCGGTGGAAATCCAAATAGGATAATCATAGCAGGAACAATCATCGAACCTCCACCAATTCCAAATAACCCGGACGCCATACCGATTAAAAAAGTCAGTAAAATGGCAAACCATATAGGATAACCATATATATAATTTTTGTCATCTTTTGGATCATAAAAAGTATGCTTTTGACCATGTTTTATAAACCATTGTACAGGTTTTACATGGTCACGAATAAGTAATATGATTGCTAAAATAATAAGTAATATACCAAAGTATAAGTTAAATGAGGGTAAATCTATTCCTTTGTTAATATACGCGCCTAAAATCGTACCTGGTACACTACCTAAAAAGAAGATGAACCCACTTTTATAATCAACTGTTTTCGATTTCATATAGGATAGTGTAGAAGCTAAACCTGTTGCAATCATCATAATAACAGATAGCCCTACAACTTTTTGCGGTGTTATTTCAGGCATCATCCCAAGAGTCAGTCCTATAAACAATGTAGCAGGAACTAAAATGGCTCCTCCTCCAAGACCTACAAGTGCACCGATAATCCCTGAACAGACACCAATGATTAATAGTAAAATATACTCCATCTCTATTCTCCTTCAAAAAAATCTAGTTGTTTTGGAGATAAATCATGATATTCAATTCCTAACATCTTCTGTAAGGTCTTCGCATTTGCAGCTGCATGATGACCAGAGTTGTTATTAAACAATACATAAACATCCTTAGCAGTGTCTTGAAGTTTCGTTACCGTTTCTTTTAAGCTAGCTAGTTCTTCTTTTGTATAATCATATAAGAAACGAACTTCTCTCCATCGTTCGTTATTGCCAGGATTACGCCAGCCATGTACATTTCTGCCGTGAATACGGAATAAAACTTGATCGCCCGTTGTTATTGGAACAAGTGGTACAGAACCCTCTCCAGCTTGAGGCTCATCACAAACTGTATGAAATAGCCCCTGTTGTCTTAAAAACTGTAATGTTCCATCCATATATTTTGCGCTGTACCATGTACGATTTCGAAACTCAATTGCTACAGGAAATTCTGTAAGCTGCTGTTTTATATAACGAATATACTGTACATTCTTTTGCTGAC
>CAWBWO010000023.1:0-25933 GCA_963792445.1 uncultured Caryophanaceae bacterium
TTCAACTAAAAAACTAAATTGAAGTAGCACTCAAATTAGTATCGTAAAAAGAACTAAATATAGTTATATCAAGCAGTATACAGTATTGCAAATAAGCTAAATGGGTTTGATGTTAGAAATGAGGGGTTTACCAATAATCCATATTCATAAACGAAATAGTGTTACAAGTTTTGAAGTAATAGTAGGAAGAAATGGACGAAAAGAAAGCTCCGTTTATCTATTTTTGGTAGATGGAATCTTAATCGATTCCGGACCACAAATCATGGATGAGGAAATCAAAACTATATTACGGGAACAAAATTTTAATCGTGTTGTACTAACGCATAGTCATGAAGATCACTCAGGATTAACTCCATGGGTACAGAAAAATTTGAATATTCCGATTTATGTACATCCAAATGGAATACGTATTTGTGAACAAAAAAATCCATATCCACTTTATCGGCAAAAAACTTGGGGAACGCGAGAAGGATTTAAAACGCTGCCACTAGGAGAAACAATTACTTCTAACAGTCATAAATGGGAAGTAATATATACACCTGGTCATGCGGATGATCATGTTTGTTTATATCATGCAGAAACAGGCACGATGTTCACTGGGGATTTATTTGTTAGCCCCAAAACGAAAGTCATAATGAAAAGTGAGTCAATCCCTGTCATCATGGACTCAATTCGCAAACTACTCACCTATCCATTTGATTCCCTGTTTTGTTCACATTGTGGCTTTATACAAGATGGAAGAAGAATGTTAGAGAGAAAGCTAACTTATCTTGAACAGATTTATAAGGAAGTAGAGAAAATGCATAAAAATGGTTTATCCATTCAAGCAATTCAACATAGGCTTTTTCCAAAAAAATATACGATCGAAGAATATTCTAGCGGAGAGTGGCAATCACTTCATATCGTGACATCAATTATCAATCATATTAAACAGTAAATAATATCACATAATATTCAAAAATGGTTAATATATTTATTTCTAAACTCATAGGATGTATTGTGATTCCAATTTGTATTGTTTATTACTTTTTTTATAACAAATAATTCAAAAATGAATTGCATAATCCAAATTTAAATCATAGAAATAATCATACAAAAATATCTATCAAATCATGAAATATGAAATTAGGACGAGATTCAAATGGAGGTAGCATTTTCATTCAAATCATTTATTTCTATAAGTATTTTCTTATATATCATGTTTCCAAAAACTATAAAAAAGGGGATATTCTAATGTATTTAAGATTAAATGAAGAGCAAAAAATGGTCCAAGAAACAATCCGTAAGTTTGTTGAAAAAGAATTAATTCCGCTAGAAAACGATGTACTTCGCAATGAAATTGAAGGTAAACCAAGTATTTCAAAAGAGAAAGAAAAAGAATTGCAACTGAAAGCTAAAGCAGCAGGATTTTGGGGCATTAATACTCCTGAAGAGTATGGTGGTGCTGACCTAGGGCAAATGATGCAAGCAATTGTCACAATGGAAATTTCGAAGACATTTGTGCCATTCAAATTTGGAGGTTCTGCTGACAATATTCTTTACTATGGAAACGAAGAACAGAAGAAAAAGTACTTAATTCCAACGATCAATGGAGATAAAAAATCATGTTTTGCTATGACAGAGCCTGGTGCAGGATCTGATACAAGAAATATCAAATTGACAGCTGTTAAGGATGGAAATGAATGGGTGTTAAATGGTGAAAAGACGTTTATCACAGGTGGTAATGAAGCAGATTTCGTTATGGTTATTGCAATTACGGATAAAGAATTACATCAAAAAACAGGTAGAGATGGTGTAACTTGCTTTATCGCAGATCGTAGCATGGGCTGGAAATCTGAATTTATACCAACAATGGGTGAATGGGGACCAGCTAGTTTAATTTTCGATAATGTTAGAGTTCCTGAGGAAAATATTTTAGGAGAATTGCATGGAGGCTATAAATTAGGCCTTGAATGGATTGGTTTTGCGAGATGGATTGTTGGCGCACGCGCTGTTGGTGCTGCAGAGCGCCTATTGCAAATGGCGATTAACTATTCAAAAGAACGTGAAACTTTTGGTAAACCAATCGCCGATAGACAAGCAATCCAATGGCAAATTGCAGATTCTGCGGTTGAAATTGAAGCAGCTAGATGGTTAGTCTTAAATGCCGCATTTACGTTAGATCATGGCGAAGATAATCGACATCTAGCGTCAATGGCAAAACTATACGGGGCCAATATGGGGAACAAAGTAGTAGACCGAGTACTTCAAATACATGGAGGTATGGGGTATACAAAAGAATTACCAATTGAACGTTGGTACCGCGAAGCAAGATTATGGAGAATCTATGATGGTACAGATGAAATTCAACGATTAATCATTTCTAGAAACTTATTAAAAGGTCATGTCAAAGTCGGACAATATATCTAAAAATAGGGGGAAAAACATATGAGCAAAAGATTTGAAGGAAAAATAGTATTTGTAACGGGTGGAAGTCGCGGAATTGGAAAAGGGATTGCACAGAAATTTGCAGAAGAAGGTGCTGCTATTGCCATTGTTGATATCAACGAAGAAGCATTACAAGCGACCGAAAAAGAATTTAAAGAACTAGGGTTTAACATTATTACCAAAAAAGCAAATGTTGTAAATCGTGAAGAAATTGAAAAGGCGATCGATGAAGTGGTTGCAAATTATGGTGCACTGCATGTTTTAGTGAATAATGCAGGAATTATTCGAGATAATTTACTTTTCAAAATGACAGATAATGATTGGCAACAAGTAATGGATGTTCATTTGAAAGGTTCCTTTAATGCAGCACGTGCAGCTCAAAAGTATATGACAGAACAAAAATACGGAAGAATCATTAATATTTCCTCAACATCAGCATTAGGAAATAGAGGGCAAGCGAATTATGCAGCCGCAAAAGCAGGATTACAGGGCTTTACAAAAACATTAGCGATTGAACTAGGGAAATTTGGTATTACATGTAATGCGGTGGCACCTGGATTTATCGAAACAGAAATGACAAAAGAAACAGCTGCAAGAATCGGTATTCCATTTGAAGAATTTATAAAAGCGAGTGTAAGTACGATTCCGGTTGGTCGAAGTGGTAAACCTGCGGACATTGCCAATGCGGTTGCTTTCTTTGCAGATGAAAATTCGTCCTTTGTAAGCGGTCAAGTTATTTATGTTGCGGGTGGTCCAAAAGCATAAGTCATAAACTTAAGGGATCGAAACATGTATAAACCTTTAATCGGAAAACGATCAAATAAAGTGAAAAATGTTGTTGAACGAGGTCTTGTCTATTGGACATGGACATCCATTAGGTGCAACTGGCGCAATATTAATCACAAAAGCAGCCTATGAACTTAAGCGTTTAGGGGGTAAGTATGAACTCATTACAGCTTGTATAGGTGGAGGACAAGGGATTGCTACGATCATCGAAAGAGAAGGATAAAACAATTCAAATGCTAGAAGGAGGGAGAAACGTGAAAACTACTCCCCATGAAATCGAAGTATATGTAAGATTTTGCGAAACAGATGCTATAGGCCATGTGAACAATACAAGCTACTTTTTATATTTTGAAGAAGCACGCACAAAGTTTTTTTCAATACTTCATCCCGAAAGAAAACGTTCATTAGGTTTTATATTAGCGTCTATAAAATGTGATTATATCAACCAAGCGTATGCAGAACAAACATTAAAAGTTTATACCTACGTTACGAAAATTGGCAATAAAAGCTTTACAATGGAACAAATCATTAAATCAGAAGCAGATGGCAAGATTATTGCACAAGCTGAAGTAACAACGGTTTGCTTTAATCATAAAGAACAAAAATCCATACTAATTCCTGAAGCATTAATAGAAAACTTACAAAAGACTTTATTATTTTGAATCCATTCAATAATTCACAATCTTTAAGTTAGTACAATCAATCATGGTCTAGAATGATAAGAAGAAATTAACAGGCAAATAAAAAATGGAAAAATTGTTTTATTACTAATAAGAGATAATAAAAACCATGCATGGACAAGAAATCAGGTACCGTTTCACTGATTTCTTTCTTCATTTTAATGTCTTGCTTATAAAAGGAGGAATAATTAATGACCAATAGCACGATTCATACAAATGTGCAATTCTTGTCTTTAAAACAAGCAATGGCAAAGATCCCTTCTCAGTCTAAGATATTAGTAGGCGGGTTCGGAGCAACAGGAACACCTGAATATCTCATCCAAGGGCTAATTGAGCGAAAAGTTGGGGATTTAACAATTATAAGTAATAATATCAATGAAACCTCAAATCTTCATGAATTATTTATGCTAAATCGTATTCGAAAAGTGGTAGGAACTTATTTTACAACGAGTAAAGAGGTCGTAAAAGCATATAGAGATGGCCGCCTTGAAGTGGAATTATTACCTCAAGGTACTTTTTCAGAAGCGATTCGATTAGGAGGGGCAGGAATTCCTGCATTTTTCACGCCTACAGCAGTTGGCACAGATTTAGCTAAAGGAAAAGAAGTCAGGCATATCAATGGAGTGGAAGTTGTATTAGAACATTCCATTACAGCCGATATCGCACTAATTAAAGCATACAAAGCAGATAAAGCTGGGAATTTAATTTATCGAAAAACCGCTCGTAATTTTAATCCATTGATGGCAATGGCAGCAGATTTGACGATTGTAGAGGTAGAAGAAGTTGTTGAGATTGGGGAACTTGATCCAGAGTCGATTGTTACACCATTCATTTTTGTGGATATAATTGTAAACAAAAAAGAGGAGGGTGTATGATGAGTGATGCTTCCTTAAAACAGTATATTGCTTGGCGTGCTGCTAAAGAGCTTACATCCGGTGTAGTCAATTTAGGAATCGGCATCCCGACGAGAGTTTCTGACTTTATACCAAAAGGACTTGTAACATTACATTCAGAAAATGGAATACTAGGCGTGGGCCCAAAGCCTTTAGAAGGTGAAGAAGACCTTGATTTAGTAAACGCAGGGAAAGAATATATCACAGACCTTCCTTATACATCCTTTTTTGATAGTTCACTGTCCTTTGCTATGATGCGTGGTGGCCATTTGGATGCAACAATCATAGGTGCACTTCAAGTTGCAGAAAATGGAGATATTGCAAGTTGGGCTATTCCTGGAGAAGATGTGCTTGGCGTTGGAGGTGTGATGGATTTAGTAATCGGAGCCAAAAAAGTAATCGTAACAACAAAACATTTAACACAAAACGGCGAACCAAAAATTCTTCCATGTTGTACATATCCACTTACCGCTAAAAAACGTGTTGATACGATTGTCACTGAATTGGCTGTTTTTAAATTTGTCGATGGTTGTTTTCATCTAACTGAAAAGATAGAGGAAATATCATTCGAAGAGCTAAAAAGCATTACACCCGCATTCTATAAAATTGCACCTAATATTAAAAATGTAAGTCGTACGCAAATAATACAAGATATCCTTTATAGTTCAGTGAAATCTTGAAAGGGGCTAAAGAATGGAATTCCAAGAATTATTTAATTTACATGGACGCGTTGCAGTAATTACAGGTGGTGGAAGAGGCTTAGGACAACAAATTGCAGAAGTATATGCAGAAAGGGGTTGCAATCTTGCCCTTTGTTCGCGAAACAAAGAGAACTGTGATGAAGTAGCAAAAAGCCTAATTCAGAAATACGACATACAAGCAAAAGGTTATGAGCTTGATGTAACGAATGAAGGTCAAGTGAACCAAGTTGTTGATCAAATTATAGAAGACTTCGGCAAAATCGATATTCTAGTCAATAATAGTGGCACAACTTGGGGAGCGAAAGTGGAAGAAATGCCTTTAGAAGCTTGGGAAAAAGTTATGAATGTGAATGTTACAGGCACTTTTTTAGTCAGTAAATCTGTTGGAAATCATATGATCAACCAAAAATATGGCAAAATAATCAATATCGCATCTGCTGGAGGTCTTACGGTTAGACCACCTGAAATCACCAATACCATTGGCTATACGACAAGTAAAGCTGCAGTCGTCCATTTTACAAAAGACTTGGCCATCAAATGGGCAGAGCATGGAATTTATGTAAATGCTATTGCACCGGGAATGTTCCGGACGAAGATGACCAAAGAAACATTAAATCAAAAAGAGGAAAAGATCATAGAGACCATCCCACTCAAGAAAATAGGCGATGAAAATATGCTAAAAGGTGCAGCAATCTATTTAGCAACTAAAGCAAGCGATTTTGTCACAGGCACTGTCTTGAGTGTAGATGGTGGAAGTACACTTTAAAAAGCAGTAATCCATATTGTCTTCAAATGTAAAACTTTCTCTAAAAATCAACATTCATCTTTCAAATGACAAAATTATCTGAATATTGTAAAATAAATGTAATTTCATTTTACAAAAGGGGTGTAGGGGATGAATGTACCATTAGTATTAACAGATTTTCTTGATAGAGCAGTAGAATTATATGGAGACAAAAAAGCGATACTAGATGAAAAAAGGGCATTTACATACCGCGAAATAAACGGACGTGTAAATCAGTTATCCCGTGGATTACAATCTTTTGGAGTAAAAAAAGAGGACAAGGTTGCATACTTGGCTTCAAATACAATTGAAATGTATGAAGGTTTTTATGGAATTTATCAATTAGGAGCAATAATGGTTCCTTTAAATATCCGATTAAAACCCGAAGACTACTTATTTATATTAAATCATAGTGAGTCTAAAATTTTGCTAGTTGACCAAGATTTATACCATTTAATTGTCCCAATTAAAGAGAAATTGGAAACAGTACAGCAAATCATTGTCCATTATAAAGACGAAGAAACTAAAGAACTTGGATATGATGAATGGTTAGCTCAATTTGATAAAAGTGAGTATAAACGTACAGAGTTAGATGAAGATGATGTAGCGAGTCTTCTTTACACAAGTGGAACAACGGGTGACCCAAAAGGTGTTATGTTAACGCACAGAAATAACTATTTACATGCCCTTACAACAATGCACCATCTACGCGTAACAGATGAGGATGTTCTTTTACACGTTCTACCAATGTTTCATGTGAATGGCTGGGGGTCACCATATTACTACACTGCAAATGGTTCGACACAAGTCTTCCTAAGAAAAGCTACACCTCAAGCGATATTCGGTGAGATCAAAAGACATAACGTCACTGTTGTTCATATGGCACCAACCGTATTGAATTCACTTATTCAATATTACGATGAACAAAAACCAGCACTATCAGATGAACTCCGCGTTGTGATCGCAGGTTCTGCACCACCAGTAGCATTCATTGAAAAAGTAGAAAAAGAAATTGGATGGGAATTTGTCCAAGTATATGGAATGACAGAATCTACTCCATTAAGTACAATCTCACGTATTCTTCCTCAATACCAAGATTTACCTGATTATGAGAAATACCAACTGAAAGCAAAAGCAGGAACACCAATGATTGGTACAAAAGTAAAAGTCGTAGATGAATTAGGCGACGAAGTACCTCATGATGGCGTAACAGTTGGGGAAGTAATCGTCAGAGGAAATGGCGTGATGAAAGGGTATTGGAAAAACGAACAAGCAACATTAAATACGATCAAAGATGGCTGGTTACATACAGGAGATGTCGGCCATATCGATGAAAAAGGTTATGTAGCAATCACAGACCGTAAAAAGGATATCATTATTAGTGGAGGAGAAAATATTTCTTCGATTGAAGTAGAAGGCGTACTTTATGATCACCCAGATATCCTAGAAGCAGCTGTTATTGCCATACCACACGAAAAATGGGGAGAAACACCTCACGCATATGTAGTATTACGTGAAAATGCAACATTAACAGAACAAGAGATAATTGATTTCTCTCGTTCAAAACTAGCACATTTTAAAGCAATTACAGGTGTTACATTTATCGACGAATTACCAAAAACCGCTTCAGGCAAAATCCAAAAAGTTCATTTGAGAAAGAGTTATGTAGAGAGTACTGGCGTTTGATAGAGTTACTTTAAAAGATCAGCGAGAAATTTCGTTGGTCTTTTATTTTTTGTCTGATTAGCTGTAGAAAATCTACTAGTGTGATTCTAATTTTGAGTCTGAGTGGTGCTAATTGAAGAATGAGTAGTTCTAATGTGGGGCGAGTGGTTCTAATTAAGGTTTAAGTTGATCTAATTACAACACGAGTGGTGATAATTGAGATTGAGCGATTCTAATCGTGGAACGAGTAATGCTAATGAAAGTTGGAGTGCTTGTAATCGAGATGCGAGTGGAGCTAAAATCATATCTGAGTGATTCTAATTAAAGTCTTAGTAGTTCTACTAGAATGTTATAAATTTTCATTTGTCTTTTATTAATCTAATAGTAATAAATCTGTATAATATAAAATATAAGTTTTACTAAATAATACAATCTTGTAAGAAAAAATACACCAATCTCTTAAGGAGAGTAAAATGAATCGAATCGTTCGAAATCCATGGTTTTTATTTTTCCTCGTTTTTATCTTAGCGATTATTGTGATGTTCAATATTCCTATTGAAGAAAAAAAATATGGACTCACTCAATCTGGACTGACGACTGATTATACAGGGCTTCTACCAGAGCATGTGGATCAGGTGATAAAGACGACCAATCGGCATGATTTACAAAAAATCGTGAAACAAGCAAATGCAGAAGGAAAACATATATCCATCGCAGGACTGCAACACTCTCAAGGAGGACATACATATTATAAAGATGGCATCGTTATTGATATGCGAACATTTAACAAAATATTAGAAGTAAATGAAAAAGAAAAAACCGTTCGTGTTGAAGCAGGTGCTACATGGGAGGATGTTCAAAAAGCGATTCAACCTTATGGATTGGCGCTAAAAGTAACACAATCTCAATCCATCTTCACGATTGGGGGTTCTCTTTCAGTAAATGCACATGGTAGAGATATTCGCTTTGGTCCAATGTCTAGTACGGTAAAGGAACTTACGCTTTTGACACCACAAGGAGAAATCAAAACAATTACGAATAAAGATCCAAATCATATGATGCAATATGTGTTAGGCGGGTATGGGCTATTTGGCGTGATTTTAGATGTAACACTTGAGTTAACAGATAATGAGGTCTATACCATTCATACAAAAAATATAAAAACAAGCGAATATGAATCGTATTTTACGAAAGTACTCAAAAATCCGGATATTGCGATGAATTATGCAAGAGTAAGTGTTGCACCGGGTTCATTTTTGAATGATATGGTTGTGATTGATTATTACAAGACGGGCAAAATGGACCATGTAACGAAGTTGAAAGGCGAAGATTTCGTCCATTTAACAAAATATTCGCTTGATATAGGAAGAAAAGGTGGTTTTTTAGAGGATCTATTTTGGAAAACACAAAATTTCTATTTGAATCAGCTTGATGGTAGCAAAATTACACGAAATAATGTCATGCGTTCTGAATCTACTTTTATGGAATTTAATAATCCAGAAAAAGTAGAAGTATTGCAGGAGTTTTTTGTTCCGATAAGTGAATTCGATGAATATATAGAAGATTTAAAGAAACTACTTCCTGCAAATGATGCTAAAGAAGATTTTAAAATTCATAATATTACCATTCGCTTTGCAGCAAAAGACAATACGACAACGCTAAACTATGCAAAAGAAGATATGTTAGGTTTAGTCATTCTTATTCAGCATGGACTTCAAGAAAGGGATATTGAACATGCGAAAGATATGATTCAAAAGTGGACCAATCTTACGCTGAAGCATGGTGGAACGTATTATTTACCTTATTATCCTTATCAAACGAAGACACAATTTAAAGAATCCTATCCAAATTGGAAAAAATTCAAAGAAGAAAAGAAGAAACAAGATCCAAATGAAGTGTTCGTTAACAATTTTTATCAAAACTATTTTAAGTAGAGGATATATATGATTCGAAATAGTAACCGAATAATCCCATTGATTATCACAGTTGGTCAGGTAGCCGTTTTTCCTTACTATATCATTTGGTTAAAAGGAGTAACCCTTACATATACATTATTTGCTTGGCTTTTTGCCATCCACTCTTTTTCGGCTGCTTGGGGATACCGCGTATTTCAAGTGAAAAAGAACAAGGAAAAATCGTACATTTCTCTTGTTTATTTCGGAATGGGATGTACGTATCTATTCGTAAGTCAATTAAATTCAGCGTATGAAATTTTACTGTACATAGCACTAGGATTACAAGTGCTTCTTGGATTTCTTCAAGGTTATTTTCGAGCGTGGCATGTTGAACAAGACACTTATCATCTTCACGCTGTGAATCACTATATCATCGTTGGGTTGATCATGATCTCACTTTCCTTTGTAAAAATCATATCTCCTGTCGTATTTATCTCCTTATTTGGATGGTTATTATGTGGGTGTAGTTTGTGGATGCTTATCAAAATCAAATTGATGAGAAAGTGAAATAAAGTGTTGATCTTGAGTAATGGAAATTCGAATTTCACCCAACCATTCTTTTGGCAATTTTGCTTTGGCTTAGTAAACAGATTTTTTTGTTCTTCCATAGAACTTTGTGGTATAACTGTAGAAAACGTGGGTGAAGGAAAAGAGGAACTCTATATGAATAAAGAGTTATTAAGAAAAAAAGAGAGCATTTCAAGTTCCCAAAATAATAGTAAAGCAGATTTTATCTTACGCAATGCACAAGTTGCGGACGTATTTAATTTGGTATGGCGAAAAGCAGATGTTGTTGTAAAAAATGGTTTAATTGTTGCTATTGATATAGAAGGAAAATTTGAAGCTGATATAGTAGAAGATGCGACTGGAAAATATGTTATTCCAGGTCTTATTGATGGACATATTCATATTGAATCTTCAATGTTACCACCATCTGAATTCAGCAAAATCCTATTACCACATGGGATTACGACGGTGATTACCGATCCACATGAAATTGCCAATGTAGCAGGTGCAGAAGGTATCCAATATATGCTCGACGATGCAGAAAATGCTGAAATGGATATTCATGTAATGCTCCCATCAAGTGTTCCTGCTACATCTTTTGAAAATGCAGGGGCTACGCTAAAAGCAAAAGACTTAGCACCATTTTTGAACCATCCAAAGGTACTAGGTTTAGCGGAAGTTATGGACTTTCCTTCAGTACTAAATGGTAATGAAGATATGATGCAAAAAATTGCACAAACGGAAGCAAAAAACCTTGTAATTGATGGCCATGGCGCTGGGCTAACTGCGAAACAAATTCGTGGATATCGAGTAGCTGGAATTCAAACAGATCATGAATGTGTGACAGCAGATGAAGCACGAACTCGGATTCAACAAGGAATGTATGTGCTTATTCGTGAAGGTTCCGCGGCAAAAAATCTTCGTGATGTCTTACCAGCTGTAACTCCTACAAATGCTAGACGATTTTTGTTTTGCACAGATGATAAACATTTAGACGAACTGATCAAAGAGGGAAGTATCAATCACGACATTGCCTTAGCAATTAAAGAGGGGTTGGAACCGCTTCAAGCGATTCAACTCGCTACCCTTAATGCTGCAGAATGTTATCGATTGAAGAACAAGGGAGCAGTTGCTGAAGGGTATGTTGCTGATTTGATCCTACTCGATAATGTGACCACTTGTAAACCGCAAGCTGTATGGAAAGATGGAAAGAAAGTGGTGGAGAATGGTCAATTAATTCGAAAAGTAACAAAATCAGAATCTGTACCTGCTTCCGTTTTGCAATCCGTACATATTCCTAAATTGACAGCGCAGGATTTGGAAATTCCTTTTAAAAAAGGGAATCAAGCAAACATCATCGAAATCGTACCTAATCAACTGATTACACATAAAAAAATCGCTACAGTGCAAGTTGAAAATCATGTATTTGTTCCTTCTATAGATAAGGATTATTTAAAATTAGCTGTAATTGAACGCCATCACCAGTTAGGTACTATTGGGCTTGGAATCGTACATGGTTTTGGACTGCAAAAAGGAGCGGTTGCAACGACAGTCGCGCATGATTCCCATAATGCACTTGTTTGCGGTACAAATGATGCCGATATGCTAGTTGCACTTGATACGTTACAAAAAATGCAAGGTGGATATGTTGTTATAGCAGATGGAAAAGTGTTAAGTGCTTTACCACTTCCAATTGCTGGATTAATGACAAATCTAAACGCAGAAGATGCAGAAAAGCAATTGCATGATCTGCATCATGCCCTCTTCCAGTTAAATCCAGATTTAGACTTTCACCTTTTCTTAACATTATCATTTATTGCATTACCAGTGATTCCAAGTATTAAAATTACAGATACTGGATTGTTTGATGTTATAAATTTTAAACATATTACTATTGAAGTTGATGAGAGTGAACAAACCTTATAATATTTCCTTAGTATATAAGTCTTACATCAAATTAAAGTCCATAGAATGACTCGATTATGAAAAAGCCGTAAAAATGTTAAAATTTTTACGGTTTTTTGCATGATTTCGAACAAATCCCACTACCTGATATTTTTAATAACTGAATAAAAACGAATTCTAAAAATTTACAATTGACATAAAACATGTTCGGTCTGTTTTATACATAAAATATTGATATGCTGGTAGTAAGAGGGGGCCTATATGTTTTTACTAAAGAAAATAATCGTTATTATAATTGGTAGCATCTTTTTATCATTAGGGATCAATCTATTTCTGGCTCCTTATGAAATATTAGATGGTGGAATTGTGGGATTAGCACTTATTTTAAACTATTTGTACGATCTGGAAGTGGGTCTTATGATTATGCTCCTTTCCGTTCCCATTTTTATCGTTGCATGGGTTCGATATAGACATTATTTTTACAATAGTTTACACGGATTATTATTTTCATCATTTATAATAGATTTATTAAAACCATTGCGTTATTTAATTCATTTGAATCCAATTACTAGCTCGATTTTTGGAGGCATTTGTATAGGTATAGGCATTGGATTGATGCTTAAGTATCATACAAGTACTGGAGGGACAGATTTAATTGCTCAATTTTTAAGCGTTAAAACGGGTGTGAATGTAGGAATCATCATTTTTATGATTGATGTCACGGTGATTATACTTGGTGGTGTGCTCATATCGGCAAATACGCTATTTCTATCAATCGTTACATTATTTGTTGTTGGGATCACTACTAGCATTATTACAAGAAAAATTGCACATTAATATTTTTAAAATCATTCTCAAAAAATTCGCCTTAAGAACATATTTTCGGTAAAATAAAGGTAAGAATCATAAAGAGGTGGATGCAATTTGAAAACCGTCGTTTTAGCCGAAAAACCATCACAGGCGAAGGCATATGCAGACGCTTTTAAAGTAATGAAGAAAACAAAAAACTACATAGAATTGCAGCCATGTGCAACATTTCCAGAAGGTGCGACTATTACCTGGGGAATAGGGCATTTAGTAGAACTAAAACAACCTGCAGATTATAAACCCGAATGGAAAAGGTGGTCATTAACACAACTTCCAATGATTCCAGAACGCTATGAATTTCAAGTGTCGAAAGGTAAATGGGATCAATTTCAAGAGGTTAAGAGACTTTTTAAAGAAGCAGATTTACTCATTAACGCATGCGATGTGGATCGTGAAGGTTCAAATATTTTCTACTCCATATTACGTCAAACAGGTATCCGCAACAAACCTATTCAGAGATTATGGATTAATTCACTTGAAATCGATGAGATTCGAAAAGGTTTTGCAAATTTGCGTGATAATCAAAAAGACTTGCTATTATATAGGGAAGCGCAAACAAGGCAAATTAGTGATTGGTTAGTAGGGATGAATGCAAGTCGTCTTTATACAATGCTATTAAAAGCAAAAGGATTAAATGAAACGATGTCCATTGGAAGAGTGCAGTCGCCAACAGTTTATATGATCTATCAAAGAGCACTAGAGATTGAGAACTTCAAACCATCTAATTTCTATGAGTTAACAGGCGATTTTCTTTCAGAACATGGCCCATATAAAGGGAAAGCTAATGTAAAAAAGGACAAGCGAGAAGAAGTTGAAGCGATATTAGTGCAAGCAGGACTTATAGAAAATCAGCCAATCCCGGGAACAATCCAAGATGTGAAAAAGCTTCGGAAATCCATTAAACCACCTAAATTGCATTCTCTTTCTACATTACAAGCAAAGGCTAATAAAATATGGAAATACAGTCCAGCAAAGGTGTTAGAAATTGTACAGTCTTTATATGAAAAAAAACTAGTTTCTTATCCACGTTCTGATTGTCAATACATTACAGATGCGGAATTCTCTTATTTAGTCAATCAGATTCCAGCCTACCAAAGAATCATTGGACAACCATTTGAAGTAGCAAATAGTCGTCCGCAAAAGCGCTATGTTGACGGTTCCAAAGTAGAAGAGCACTATGCCATCATTCCAACAAAAACTATCCCAACAGATGGAAAAGTGGCCGGATTACCGGAGATGGAGCGGAATATCTATTTTGAAATCGTCCGTAGTATGCTTGCGATGTTTCATCGAGATTATTTATATGAAGAAACGACAATCATGACCATCGTTAAAGAAATCGATTTTAAGTCAGTAGGAAAAGTAGAAATTGACAAAGGATTCCAAGAATTATGGCCTGCATCACCGAAAAAGAAAGAAGAGCCATTATTACCACAAGTCAGCAAGAATGATGTAGTTGAATCACTCATTCATATTCATGAAGGGACAACACAACCGCCAAAACCTTATACAGAAGGACAACTTGTACAAATGATGAAAACGTGCGGAAAGTTCATAGAAGATGAGGGACAAAGTGATATTTTAAAAGAAGTGGAAGGATTGGGAACAGAGGCAACCAGGTCTGGCATTATCGAAACCATTAAACGTCATGGTTATATCGAAGTTGCCAAAAATATTGTATCTGTGACGGACAAAGGAAGAGTACTTTGCGAAAGTATTGAAGGTTCGCTTTTATCAAGCCCAGCCATGACAGCCAAATGGGAAACGTATTTGAGGAAAATTGGCAATGGAAATGGCTCCCAAGAAGCTTTTTTAGGTAGCGTTTCAAAATTCCTACATCATTTAATAGAAGTAACACCTGAAAAAGTAGCAGGTACCAATATTCAAGCAGCTATTGATACAGCTCCATCAAATGAGCCAATTGTGGAGTGTCCAATTTGTCATCAGGGCAAATTGGTCGCAAGGAAATCCTTTTACGGCTGCTCTAATTACCGCGCAGGTTGTAAATTTACAGTTTCGAAGACCATTGCGAGTAAAAAGTTATCACCCAATCAAATAAAAGATCTTTGTCAAAATGGTGTGACTAAAGAGATGAAAGGCTTTAAATCAAAAAAAGGCTCTAGTTTTTCAGCTAAGCTAAAATTGAATCAGGGAAAAGTAGTATTTGAGTTTAATTAATATGAATAATAAACAACAAAAATCCATTTTGAAAATAAAAATTCAAAATGGATTTTTATTTATTAAGTGATCAAGAACATAAGAAATCACAATTTTAAAATTGATTATCATAATTCATGTGAATTAAGGCAAACTTTTAGTATGAATCTAAAAAGATTATGAAATGGAAGGCGTTCAATATATGAATAATGGAAATTGCGATTTCACACCAATGCAACAAATAATAAAAGAGGATATGGTCCAATTGATAGGCTCTTTAAAAGATAGCGTAGATAGCATGGGGGAAGATAATTACTGTCTCCTTGGAAATTTAGAAGATGCCAAAGGAAGATTCGAGGAGATTGAGATGAAAGCAGCAACGTTTTATTTAAATTGCTATCTTTCTCCGTATACAGATAAATACCCAGAAATCTCAAAATGTGCACAAAATTTATCAGATGTACGTCATGGAGCTTTAATTGTGATTGAAAGGGAAGATTCACTTATGCCATTAATTCAACCAGGAATTGCAATAAAGGCAGAGTTAACGCATCCATTGTTAGAGTCCATATTTTATCCTGGTAATCCACTACATGATGGTGCTGTATTAGTCAGTCATAATCATATTGAATCAGCAGCGAATGTACTTCCGCTCTCACTTCAATCAACTGGTGATAAAAAATTAGGGACACGCCATCGAGCAGCATTAGGTCTATCAGAGAGAAGTGATGCTCTAATACTTGTTATTTCCGAGGAAACAGGTAAAGTGTCATTCGCTGTTAATGGTAAACTATATCCAGTAACTTTGTAAAAAACTCATAAATCAACAGGTCTTGGGCCAGGAGATTTGCCGGAATTTTCAACTGTCATGATTGGGCGTACTGTAATATCCCCATTCACAATGATTTGACAGGATAAACGCAAAAAATCATCATAAACATGAGGATCAATCCCTTTATTTACAAAGGCTTTCTTTTCTTTATTGGTAATTTCTAAATAGTCACCTGCTAAAATCTCAACTCTGCAAGTTGTACATTTTGCATTTCCACCACAACGATGTAGAATATTTACACCGTTATCCTCCAATGCAAGTACTAATTTTTTTCCTTTTTCAACTTCAAAAGATTTCCCACCAAATATTGTTACGCACGGCATACTGATTCACCTCAATTTAAAATTAATCTTATTATATTATTATCACCCAGTCATAAAATTCTTTAGACATTGAAATAATTTCTCAGTGATAAAAAAGACTTAAAGAGCAAATAATCTCTTTAAGTCTTTATTTATAGTACGTATCTAATCTTTTATGAATTTCCGACCATTCGAAAAGTCAATTTTATATTGCTTTTTAGGTCTACCTCGTAACTTTTCTGATTTTTTAAAGGTAACAACAGCAACTTTTGTGTCTTCCATCTTTTTTAATATCCGATTTGCCTGACGAACCGATACCCCAAGTTGATAAGCTAGATCTTCTGCAGTGATTTCATCTGTTTGAAGTTTTTGAAGCAATGCTAAAATTTTTTGTATATGAACAGTTGAAATTCCAATGATTTCACTTAGATTTTGCAAATGGGAGTCTATTTTATTGGTAAATTGTAAACAAGTATCTTCTCCAAGTGGACCAATAATTTCGTCATTATTCGTTATCACAAATGAAGAAGATCTATTTGTATTAACGGCCTGAGCATTTGCAGTATAAGCATTTGAGTTTGCTTGATAAAATGTAGATCCTATACCCCAACCGATATGTACATCAGTAGACAATACATCCGTTAAGTATTCTAACAAACTACATGAATGAAAATCATTTGTTAACATTTTTAAATCCGCTTGAGATGTAATCACTTGAAAGCAATCTTCCTTTTTCATTATTGCAGAAAGCTCGTGATGTAAATCATTATATTCAAGCAACGCTTTATGAAGCTTGATATTGTTTAACTCATCATTGTTCTTTTCAATTGAAACAACACCAATTGCATCTTGTTGGTCGAGTAAATTGGTAATTTGTAACTCATTGACGATGTTTTTCACTTGTTCAAGAACCGATTCAGTAGATGGGAATATAAATACGGTAGGAATCCCAGCATCCTTCAATAAATTCACAATATTACTTATTCTAGTAACTACTAAATCAATCTTTTTTTCTTTCCATAATAATAAGTAATTAGCGAAAGCATCTTCATATAAGTCATTGTTAAACGTTAATTCGATTAACTGAGGAAATTCATCCTTGGATAATACAGATCGTAAACTTTGAAAGTTGTTTTCCGTTTGAAGCAGATCCATACATACCCTTGAAAAATTGATCGTTTTGTTTGAATTACTAATGACAAATAATTGTTTATAAAAGTCCCCTTCCGTAATGTCTAAAAAGTAGGTTGGTGTCTCAAATTCTTTAAGATTTTGTTTAGCAATATTGTAGCCCATGCTACCGCTAAATAAAATGCCATCGTAAAATAAATGGTTTTTTTTATATAAATGAACAATTTCATCAATTTTTTTATATGGAATATATGTAATCGAACATTGTCCTTCTATCAATGGCTCGATTTTTTTTATTGAATTTATAGAATGTTGGGCTGTAATCACCCCGAGTTTTATCATTCATTCTCGTACCCTTCTTTTTATATCTGTAAAGTAAAGTATACAGTAATTTTCCAATTATGGACACTTTTTAGTATAACAAAATAATTTATTTTTTTCAGAAAATATTGATTAGCATTATTATTTTTGCTATAATCTTTAAAAGACATGTCTTAAATAGGTCTAAAAATAGGAGATAGGGGTGTATTTATGCAAGAGAATGTATACAACAACAAGAACAAAACAATCGTTTTAACACTTTTGTTCTTAACATGGGTGGTAAACTACCTCGATAAAAACTCAATGTCGGTTGCGTTAATATCAATTTCAAAACAATTTGATTTAACTACTACACAAAGTGGGATGATTATCAGTAGTTTCTTCTTAGCCTATGCTTTTATGCAACTTGTTGGGGGATGGCTAACGGATAAGTTTGGTTCAAAAAAAGTAATATTATTCTCTCTATTATTCTGGTCTATATTCACTATAGTTACTGGGTTTGCTTGGTCATTTGTATCATTAATAGCGATTCGATTCCTGTTTGGGTTAGGTGAAGGTAGTTTCCCACCAGCAAGTTCAGTAGCATTAGCAGAGAATTTCCCGAAAGAACAACGTGGACGTGCTAAAGGTGTATTATCAGCATCTACACAAATTGGTTCAATTATCTCAGTATTACTAGCTGCTCTATTAATCAAAAATGTTGGTTGGGAAAACATGTTCCATATCTTTGGGATTCTAGGTTTTGTATTCATGGTTTTACTTTGGAAATTCTTACCTAACAGAGCTTCACAAAAGAAAGAAAATAATGGAAATAAAGTTTCCTTTAAAAATGTATTGAAAATGAAATCAGTTTGGTTGTTAATGTTAATCTATTTCGGCATGAGTATGGTGAACTGGGGATTAAATTCATGGTTACCATCTTACTGGGTAAATGCTCGCCATCTGGAACTAGTGAAAACAGGGGCGATTTCAATGATACCAACTGCATGTTCACTAATCAGTATTTTGTTAAGTTCTTGGATTTTAGATAAGTTAAAACCAGGGAAAGAAAAATATCTCATCATTTTAGGATCATTGATCGCAATTTTTGCACTTTATTTTACAATCAGTGCTGGAAGCGTTTCCTTAGCTTTAACATACTTATGTTTTGCATATTTTGGCATGGGATTAATTTCAGTTGTCCTTGCGTTACCTTTAAAATATTATGACCAAAAGTCAATGGGTTCAGCAGTAGGTATGATGTATTTTGGTGGACAAATGGCAGGAACACTTGCTCCGACATTAATGGGCTACATGATTTCAGTATTTAATGGATCATACAATGGTGCGTTTGTTTTACTAATCGCTGCTTTAGTCATTCCAATTCTTGCAAGTCTATTCCTAAACATGAAAGGAGACAACGATAACAATTCAAAAGAACAAAAATTGAAGTAATGAAGTTGGGAGTGAAGCAGTGTGATAGACATGCTTAGCGATGTAGAAAAATTAGTGGATTTAATTGAAGATAAAAAGCAAAAATGGATTGATACAAGTAAACAGATTTGGGGATATGCCGAAACTCGTTTTACTGAACATCAATCTGCAAAATTATTAACAAGTGTTTTAGAAGAAGAAGGTTTTTCAGTTGAAAGAGGAATAGCTGATATGCCTACAGCTTTTGTAGCAAGCTTTGGTTCAGGAAAACCTGTTGTTGCCATTTTAGGTGAATATGATGCTTTATCTGGACTTAGCCAAGAAGGGTGGAAAGGTTACGCCTAACCCTATTCAAGCTGGTGGAAATGGTCATGGTTGCGGACATAATCTATTAGGTACTGCATCACTTGCAGCAGCTGTAGCACTAAAAGATTATATGGAACAAGAAGGAATCATCGGAACAGTTAAATATTATGGTTGTCCCGCTGAAGAAGGTGGTTCTGGAAAAACTTATATGGCAAGAGCTGGCGTATTTAATGATGTAGATTTTGCTTTATGCTGGCATCCTTGGACTGTAAACAGAATTTTGCCAGGTAATTCTTTAGCGAATATTCAAGCATATTTCCGCTTTAAAGGAAAAAGTTCACATGCAGCAGTCTCTCCACATCTAGGAAGAAGTGCATTAGATGCAGTTGAATTAATGAACGTCGGTGTCAATTATTTAAGAGAACATATTATCCAAGATGCTCGTGTCCATTATGCGGTGACCAATACTGGTGGCTTCTCTCCAAATGTCGTGCAAGAAAATGCGGAAGTATTATATCTAGTCCGTGCACCAAAAAATCAACAAGTAGAAGAGATCTATGAACGTGTTTGCAATATTGCCAAAGGTGCAGCATTGATGACTGGGACAAATGTTGAAATTGTATTTGATAAAGCATGTTCAAATGTGATTCCAAATAATACATTGAATAAGAAAATGGCAGAAGTATTTAATGAAATTGGTGTTCCAGCTATTCTGAAGAAGAAATGGATTTTGCTAGAAAATTACAAGCAACTCTCACGAAAGAGGATATCCAATCTGATTTAAATAATTTGCCTAAAGAATTTGCAGGAAAGTTAAAAGATAAATCGATAGCTGATATTATTAAACCTTATTCTGATCGCGATTTAGATGAACAATTAGGTGGGTCTTCAGATGTGGGTGATGTAAGTTGGCTTGTACCAACAGCTCAAGTAGGAACAGCATGTTGGGTAATCGGTACACCAGCACATACTTGGCAAGTTGTATCAATAGGAGCTACATCGATTGGACAAAAAGGCATGTTACAAGCAGGAAAAGTAATCGCAGGAACTGCACTTGAAGTCATGAAAGATCCAGAACTCCTTAAGAGAGCAAAAGCAGAATTAGTAGAAAGTTTAGATGGAAATAGCTATAAATGTCCAATACCAGAAGATATTAACCCAGGACAAAACGAAAAATAAAATTTTAAAGTGATTAGCGTCATATTAGACAAACTTGCTATTTTGTGAGATAATACAGTTTATGCTGATTAGCTAATTTGAAGTTATTGGCATTCTACTTTTTGTTTTTGAAGATACTTATTCACACTGGCGTGACTTTGGGGTTACAAGGACGCGAAAGAAGGTAGGGTTCGCGTTGCTTAAGTTAGAAAACTTTCCAGTGGAATTTTACCGCGGCAAGTAAGAGAATTTTGATTTGATTTTCTCTAGTATATTCCCCGGATGATCGGGTTGAAATTAGACTTTCAAAAATTAGCTAATAAATAGAAATCGAAGGGGTACGCTCAAGTCAGAGTGTACCCCTTGTCCAATTTTGCGAATATACATCCATCATTTATATTACTAATAAAAATTATTAATGGTATAAACCTCGATAGTCTATATAAAATTAAAAAAATTTACAATAAGAAAAGTAAAGAAGATAAAAAATAAACCTTTGTATTAAAATTGTTTTTCACTGTTCTAATAAGGTAGACAGGCAAACCCCAGCAGAAAAAAGCATAATAATATCAGAATTCTTAACAAAACATTTACATTTAAATAAGAATAAAATCCAGTGATTTGACTAATTCTAATGGCTGGAGGTGATTTAACTTGGCAAAACAAAAAAATAAAAAGAATGGCGTAGATCGTGAAGAATATGGCTACGGATATGACCTAAGCCCAGATGATCTAGACGTTGTTGGCCAAAACAACGCGGCAAAAGCCAAAAATCAAAATGAAAATAATGGTCAACCATCTGCAAAAGAAAATCAATCAAAACTAAATCAATAAAGAAAAAAAAGTACCGCAAATATGAAACAATACTAATTGTTTCTAATTTGTGGTACTTTTCTTTTAAACCGGAGAAATTCATATATGTAATATATACATGAGTCTATAAATGATTAATTATGTTGTTTTCCTAATTCAAAACGAATCGTTCTAACGATTTGTAACTGAATTTTTCCCATCTCTTCAGGTGTTTCTTTCGCTCCATTAGCCAACCATTCTTCTATAACACCAAAAATAGCGGCAGTAATAAAGGAAAGAAAGTAATTTTGGAAAAGGTTACCTCATCCTTTTGGTTATCATTTGTACTTTCCTTCGGTATATGGGATAGGACTTTTTTGAGAATTGTTTCTTTATATAAATTTTTTATTTTCTTTGAAAATGCAGGGTCTCCGGTTGGCCCGAGAAGCACTTTAAAGGCAGTTGCCTCCGAACGAAAATAGGTAAACATTTGAATAATGGGAGGGTAGGGTTTTCCCATTTCGATAAACCCTAAGCCCTTCCAATGGCTCCAATTCATTTAAACATGTTTGTAATCCTGTAAGTAGGCGTTCTTGCATTTGAGACATCAGATCGTATTTATCCAAATAATGAAGATAAAAAGTGCCACGGTTTAAACCTGTTTTTGAGGCCAATGCTTGAACAGTGACACCTTGAATCCCATGTTTTGACATGATGGCTATACATGCATCCTGTAATTTTTGTTTAGTTTCTAAATTCATTTGCTCATGAAATGTACTCATCTTACTATTCTTACCTTTCATTTTACATTGTATTTTTAGTTACTCTCCCATTTTCTTGAGCGCTCAAGCTTCGTAATCTTTTTGCCATTTGATGCATTTGCTTTTGTAATTGTTCAAGTTGTAGATCAACACTTTCTTGCTTTCGATTGTCATCTTCATATTCAATTGCTGCTTGTTGTACTGCCAATGCTGCAGCAATCGTTGCAAGCCCATCACCTAAAGTTGTGATCGCGGAAGCAATAACGGCTAATTTGGCAGCGTAATTTTCATTCAAATTCGGTTGATTATTAGGTTGATTATTTCTCATGAAATACCTCCCATATGAATAAAGAAATGTACGATTTATTAATTTATATTATTAGTATATGATTTACAATATTTCGCATGAAAAAAACAATAATAGTTAGGTCTTATCTTTATTATAATGGAGAATCCGAATACTTTTTTTAAAAATGATGAAAATAGACTCAACACATTCCAAAAGACTGTTTATTGAGTTCTAAAATAACCTCCATTACACTTAGTATATAATCAACACTGTGTTTAGTGAAAGGATGATGAAAATGACCGTTTCTGTCAAAATTACAGAAGTTACTAAACAATTTCATAAACATGTAGTTTTGCAAGATATTAATCTGTCTGTTCAAAACGGTAAAATCTTTGGTATGATTGGACCTTCTGGCTGCGGAAAGACAACATTAATTAAAGTGATAGTTGGCATGTTAAAAGCGGACCATGGAAATGTAAAAGTTTTAAACAAATCAGTTCCGCAATTTGATCTATTAGATAAAATAGGATACATGGCTCAATCCGATGCGCTTTACACTGATTTGACAGGTTATGAAAACCTCCAATTTTTTGCTAAATTATATGGATATAAGAAAAAGCAAAGAGATCAACAAATTTCCTATGCTGCAGGAGTTGTACAATTAACAGATTTTCTAAAAAGAAAGTTCAGGATTATTCTGGTGGGATGAAACGCCGACTTTCACTAGCAATCGCACTGATTCAAAATCCAGAAATCCTAATACTAGATGAACCAACTGTGGGAATTGATCCGGCTTTAAAGAAAACCATTTGGCAAGAACTTGAGAGATTACGAGATGAAGAACAAAAAACAATTTTTATAACAACGCATGTAATGGATGAAGCGGAGAAATGTGATGAATTAGCATTAATGCGAGAAGGCAAAATAATCGCACAAGGTACTCCTAAAGAGCTAAAAATTCAATTTGAAGCTGACAATTTTGATGATGTATTCCTTAAAGCGGGAGGTCATCTGGTATGAGAAGTCTCGCATTAGTTACCCGAATCATTCAACAAATATTTAGAGATAAACGAACAATGGCGTTGTTATTTTTGGCTCCTTTACTTGTGTTAAGTTTAATGTATTTTATTTTTCATTCCAATGAAGTCGATACAACATTGGGGGTTGTGAATGTAAATGAAAAGATAGTGAAAACGATTGAAAAGTCCGATATAAAAGTAATAAACTTTGAAAACTTAACTACAAATAAGGCTTTAGATGAAAAACTCGATGGATGGTTAGAAGTTCGAGATGGAAAACTTTCATTAACACTACAAAATGATCAACCTAGTCGAGCAAAAGCGCTTCAATTAAAGCTAAAACAAGCACTCTCTGGTACACCACAACAAAGCCCGTCAATTTCTATTGATTATGTTTATGGCAATCGGAATACTGCATTATTTGATGTGATTAGCCCTATTCTAGTTAGCTTTTTTGTATTCTTTTTTGTATTTTTAATTGCTGGGATTGCGTTGTTAAAAGAACGTAAAACAGGAACTTTAGAAAGATTGCTCTCAACACCAATCAGACGTTTTGAAATCGTGCTAGGCTATTTAATGGGGTATGGCATTTTTGCTATTATACAAACTTTACTTGTCGTTTTTTATGCAGTTAATATTCTTGATGTTGTATTGGAAGGCTCGATTTGGAATGTACTTCTGATTAATATTTGCTTAAGCGTAGTTGCATTGTCACTTGGTATTCTTTTGTCAAGTTTTGCATCATCCGATTTTAAATGGTGCAATTTATCCCATTGGTTATTATTCCACAAATATTCTTTACAGGGCTATTTCCGATGGATGGGATGGCGGATTGGCTTGTTAATATTGGCAGAATTATGCCACTCGATCATCTTTCGGATGCGATTACAGGGGTCATGTATAAAGGATATGGATTTCACGATATTGTAATAGATTTATCTGTATTAGTTGGATTTGCCCTTGTATTTATCGTCTTAAATATACTTTCTTTGAAAAAATATCGAACATTATAATAGGTAATTTTTAAAAATTCTTTTGTTATAAAATAATTATGTATTGACAATATTTTTAATCTGTTGCATTCTAATATGTAAATATAAATGCGTTAAGTGAAGACTAGTACGTGTATCCCTTCTATAAAAGAGAGCAATGTTCACCGGCTGAAAGACATTGTAATAGAACTATGCGGAAGTTACTTCATAGCTCCTAGCAAAACTAGGCGCAGTCTCAAGCGTTATGAGGAATGAGTGGGATGTCAAAACTGATGTTCAACTAAGGTGGTACCACGAAAATCTCCCTTTTCGGCCTTAATTTTTAAGGATGGAAAGGGCTTTTTTTATTAGGAGGATGGATTTGCGATGGAGAAGAAACTAATTGTTGTGAAAATTGGGAGCAGCTCTTTGACCAATTCGAAAGGTGAAATTGATCAAAAGAAATTTACTGATCATATACAAGCAATTGCGAAATTGAAACAAGTTGGCCATGAAGTGGTACTACTATTTCAGGTGCAGTTGCTTGCGGCTTCCGAAAACTTGGATATTCGTCAAGACCCGTTACGATTAAAGGTAAGCAAGCGGCTGCAGCTGTAGGCCAAAATTTACTCGTACAATCGTATACCGAACAGTAAATAAATATAACATTGTAACTGCACAAATTTTATTGACAAGAACGGACTTTTCCAAAAAAGATCGTTACAAAAATGCATACGCAACGCTATCTGAATTATTAGAAAGATCTGTGATGCCGATTATCAATGAAAATGATACCGTTTCTGTAAAGGAATTGACATTTGGTGATAATGATATGTTATCTGCTTTAGTAAGTGGTTTAGTGCATGCAGATCAACTGATTATTCTGACAGATATAAACGGCCTTTATAATGCAAATCCAAAGAAAAATCCAAATGCCGTTCGCTTAAATCATTGCAGCAGAAATTACGGATGAAATGTTAGGATATGCGACTGCAGAAGGCTCAAAAGTAGGGACTGGCGGTATGCAATCTAAGTTGTACGCTGCAAAAACAGCGTTTGACTTAGGCGTTAAAGTGTTCATCGGAACTGGTTCAGGTGTTGATAAACTACTCGGTATTTTAGATGGAAATGGTGATGGAACTTATATTGAAAAAGATGAATTGCCTATCTTAACAAGTCAAAAACAATGGATTTCATTGTTCTCTGCAGTTGTGGCAAAATCACCATCGACAATGGGGCAGAGGTAGCCTTGATGGAACATGGGAAAAAAGCTTATTACCAGCAGGAGTGATTGATTTGGATGGGGAATTT
>CAWBWO010000024.1:0-46082 GCA_963792445.1 uncultured Caryophanaceae bacterium
TGTATAAAGTAAATAAAATTAAACAAACTAATCGAGCAATTCGAAAAAAATATTTTGGAGGTTTTTAAATGTCGAATCAAAATACACCAAATCCAGATGACCGCTCTAATAATGTGGAACGTTTAAAACAAATGGCTGAAAATACGAAAAAGAATATAAAAGAAGCAGAATTTGGCATGGAATTTGCGGGACCTGAAGAAGCTCAAAAAATTAAAGAAAAAAATGAACGTCGAAAAATCAAGCGCTTGATTCATTTATTGCAGAAATGCATGATGAAGCAGAAGCACGAAAACGGGGAGAACAATAATTTGATGCAAGCTGTGGCAAAAGGTTAATCCAAAATTTTGCCACAGCTTTTCCCTGATGTTCTTCTCCTGTATAAAGTGATCAACGATTAACAAACTAATACCGTAATAAAAATGATTTTAGGAGGACTTATAATGGCAAATGCCCAAAATAGAAATCCAACAAGCGCAGCAAGAATCCAAAATATGATTGAAAATACGAAAAAGAATATGAGCGAAGCAGAAATCAGCATGGAATTTGCAGGAAAAGAGGAAACTTGAACATCTAGAAGAAAAGAATTACCGTCGTCAACGTGAAATTCAAATAAAGGAAAAGGAAATCGCAGATAAAGCGGCAGAGAGAGGCCTGGAGAGATAGTTTTAAATAGGAAATAGGAAAGCTGTGATGGAAGTGTTTTATTAACTCTTGTCACAGCTTTTTGCTTGTAAACAAAGATTAATTATAATATATTCCCAAATCTAGAGATGGGAAGTCAATATTTGTGTGTGTTTCTTAATAAAGTAGGCTGTGACCTTTATAACTTGTCATAGCCTTTTTTGATAGAGAAATTATTTTCTAATAACAAGTCCGTTCAAAACGATTTCAGAAAGTATTTGTGGAACTTTTTCAATAGGCAGGTGTGCTGAAATTTCTTTGACCATTAACGGATTCACCGTGTTCATTAGAATCATTTCTTGTACATATGTATTTTCTTTAGAAAAAATCCCTTCATTTTGCCCATATTTAATTAATTTTTTATAAAGATGTTGAAGTTTTTTCATCCATTCATCCTGGTTATTTGCATTTCCTTAAGGAATATTCAATCTCTCTCTTTTGATGTTTGTTATTAATTGAAGTCACGGATATTATTTTTTGAAAAGTAAGAAATTTTTACATATACAGTTAATTATTTATGTTAAAATTAAAAAAGTTCCATATATTCAATAAATTTGTTGGATAGGAAACCATTACATAAAAAGGGGTAGATAACATGAATTTAGAATTAGCAAAAAAATTAATTGCAGCAGCTGAAAGCGAAGCGCTTGCACGTGAATTGAAAATGGTCATCTCGATCGTGGATGAAGGAGGCAATTTAGTTGCAGTACATCGTATGGATGATGCATGGATCGGTAGTGTTGATATTGCACAAGGAAAAGCATGGACAGCCGTAGCTTTCAAACTTGAAACAGAACTATTAGAAGCAGCAACAATTCCTGGTGCAGAGTTATACGGCATCAACACAACAAATAATGGTAAAGTGGTTGTCTTCGGCGGTGGTATTCCATTGGTACAAGACGGTAAAGTAATCGGTGCAATCGGTGTGAGTGGTAGCTCGGTTCCAAATGATGTTGCAGTAGCAAAAGCTGGTGCAAAGGCATTCGAACAAGAATTGGTATCAAATTCATTATAATTGATAGTAGCAACAAGTTGAAATAACAGTTAATAGGGATTTATAGCCGTAACTTTATGGAATTTGAATAAATAAAAACAGGCTCAGGATTACAATATTTGAGCCTGTTTTTTTTTTGCAAAAGTGAATGGAAAAACCAAGCTTTTCTTCTCTATAAAAAAAGGATTGGGTTTAAACGATAGAGTGTTTATTAAGAGTTAATTACCATCCACTACTTCTTTCAATATTTCATAGGAACGTTTTTGTTTTTCTGGATCAAAAATATACGAAACAACCATGATTTCCTGAACATCATATCTTTCCTGGAATTCTGTTAGCTGATTTCGAATTGATTCTTTATTTCCTAAAAATGTGATACTTGACCGAGAGTTTAGCATTTCTATTTCTGCAGCATTACATATTTCATTGATGTCATCGACAGGTGGTTGTAATGGCGCTTTTGTCCCTCGGATAATATTGAGGACAAATTGTTGCATTGTCGTTGATAATTTTGCTGCCTCCTCGTCCGTTTCTGCTGCGATTACATTTAAGCAAACGATCATGTATGGACGGTCCAGATACTTAGATGGTTGGAAATTTTTACGATAAATTGATATAGCCACTTCCATTTGTTGTGATGCAAAATGAGATGCAAATACATAAGGTAAACCTAGATTTGCCGCTAAGTAGGCGGAGTCAGTAGATGAACCCAGTATATAGATAGGGATATTCGTTCCAATACCTGGATAAGCCTTTACGTAACCTTGTTGTTCAGCTGGTCCGAAGTAGGTCAGTAGGGAATTAACATCCTCAGGAAATGTATAGACAGAATCGTGTTTTGAACGTCTCAGCGCACTGGCAGTATGCATGTCGGTACCAGGGGCACGGCCAAGACCAAGGTCCAGACGATCAGGATAAATAGTAGCCATCGTACCGAATTGTTCCGCTACAACTAAAGGCGAATGATTCGGCAACATTATACCTCCTGACCCAACACGGATATGATTTGTATGTTCTAATGTATGTTTAATTAAAATGGATGTAGCGGAACTTACTAAAGTTGGTGAATTATGATGTTCCGCAATCCAGTATCGCGTATAGCCCATATTTTCCACAGACTGTGCAAGATCGACCATTGAATCGATAGCCTGTTTCGCATTTTGTCCCTGGCGGATAGGGGCAAGATTCAATACAGAAAGTGGTATATTGATATTTGCCATTCGTTTCATCCTTCCATATGTAACCATCAAGAATGATTTGTATTTTCTTATTTATGCAAAACATCTTAAGGATATTATTTTCGCTTATCGAAACAAAGGTATAATACCCATTGATACTTGTCAACAAATTAAGCTTTCTATAAAAAAGAATTTTCGCTAGTTTTAAGGTTTAAAAGTCTATATAAAGTGGAATATGAAAAACAAGAAATAAAATAATAATATATGAGGAGGGTGTTGTATGCCAGATAATAAAATTCCAAAATCACACGGCCGTTTTGACACTGAAGAAGATGGAAAGAAATTTATTAATATAGAAGAAAAGGAAGACAAAAAACAGGACGAAGATAAAACTTTGGAACAGAAGAAAGAGCAAGCAAAACAAGTAGCACGACAAAATTTGGAATAGATGAAGCATTGGCGGTAAAAAAGTAATCTTTTTTGCCGCCTTTTCTTTACTGCATTAGCTATAATACTAAAGCGGTAACCTACAGGGAAAAAGTAGTAGCTGGAGAAAAATTTTATTTTTCTCCAGCTACTTTCTAATCAACATATTATTTGCTTATGCGATCATTTGATTGCTTATTAATATTTGCGATGGCATTTTCTCGCCATTCAGCAGCAAACTCTTCTTTATAGTTATCAGGGCTATTACGTGGATCATTTGTAGTATTTCGATCTTGTACATCCGTAAAATTGCTATTATGATTCTTTTTATTCTTAGGTGTATACCCATTTTGTTTTGGCATGATGTTCACCTCCATAGAGAATAAGTTGCTCCAAATAGGAGAAATTATGCTCGATTCATGTGGCTCATATTTTTCTTATGGGTGTTGAATACTTCATAAGAATTTGCAAAACCTATTTTTATGGAGGTGGAAAATTTGAATAAAATTCAGAAGATGAGTAAACAATTAGGCAAAGATTTCAGTGACAAACAAGCGGTTCGTAAGCAACAATCAAGAGATTTCAATCAGGAATTTTCAAGCGAACCATTAACTACAACAGAAAAGCTTAATAATAAAAAGACAAAGAAAAGACAATAGTTTGAAGTAAAGGGCTGCCTCAAAAGTCATGAAATCATGATTTTGAATTCAGCCCTTGCTTTTTAATAAGAAAAAATTTTTATACTTCTTTGAAGATGGATTGCGATTAATGTTAAAAGAAATAAATTATAGCTTTTTTACATATTTGGAACGAATATAAAGCGCGCCAAATCCATCAGCCTTACCTTCTAAATCGTGTCCATCTACATCGACAAAGCGGATATTTTTTACTTTTGTCCCGATTTTAATATTCGAAGTAGCACCTTTGACGTTTAAATCTTTTATTACGGTTACGGTGTCTCCCTCTGATAAAGTATTTCCTACGCTATCTCGAATAATACTAGCATCTGCTGCAACTTGTTGCTCATGTGCTGTCCATTCATGTGCACATTCTGGACAAACAAATAATGCGCCATCTTCATACGTATATTCCGATTGGCATTGTGGGCAATTTGGAATTTGTTCCATATTGATATTCCTCCGATTGATTCATTTTTTTCTCTAGCTTGCCATAAAATAATTTTTTTCTGCAATGCTATTTCTACAATCGACTGGTAATAAGCAGGATTAGTATACAAGACAACGAACAATATATATTTTTGAGGGAATAATATAAGAGAATATAATATATAATATAAAAAATATTGATTATTTTTAATTATCAGATTATTATAAAAATATGGTTTTATCATATGTTCAAAAGATATTGATAGAGGTAAGACTATATTATTTGGTTGTTATTATTTTTTACAAAAATGATTACTAGGGGTAATGCATTTAAAAAAATGGAGGAATGCACATGGTAAAAAAGCTAATGATTTGACAGTAAGGAAAACCACGAGGAAATGTCCACGGACAATCAAAATAATCAATTACACCGCGGATTAACTAGAAGACATATTACAATGTTGTCAATAGGTGGCACCATTGGAACAGGGCTATTCCTTGCATCAGGAAATGTAGTTTCTAAGGCGGGTGCTCTTGGCGGACCCATTGCCTATTTACTGATTGGCATATTAGTTTTTATATTAATGAAAGGTCTTGGAGAAATGTCCACCTTTATGCCTGTCCCAGGTGGTGACACTACTTACTCTAGCTTATTTGTTCACCCGGTTTTAGGATTTACGGTTAGTTGGAATTTGTTGATCAACGGTTTCTAGGACTTGGAGCTGAAATTGTCGGTGGAGCAATGATATTAAATCAATTCTTCCCAATCATTCCACCGGTTGCTTTTTGCATTATTCTTTCAGTAATACTGCTCGGATTAAACATGATTAATGTAAAGACATATGGGGAAGCTGAATACTGGTTTTCAAGCATTAAAGTGTTGGCAATCATTGGTTTCCTGATCATTGGTGCGTTAATGATTTTTGGATTGGTTGGCCACCAAGGGTTTATTGGTTTTTCAAACTGGAATAGCGCATCCATGTTCCCAAATGGCATGACAGCGGTAATTTTGATGATGACAAGTGTAATCTGGTCTTATCTCGGTATTGAAACAATTGCCGTAGCATCAGGTGAAACAGAAAACCCTCAAAAGAATGTACCAAGAGCAATTAATACTATTTTCTTTAGAATTTTACTTTTCTATGTTGGCTCGGTTTTCATAATCGGTTTAGTTGTACCGTTTACGAATGTAGGTGTTTTGAGTAATGGTTACGCAGGACTTATGAAAATGGCACGAATACCTGGTGCAGCTACAATCATGAATATCGTCATTTTAACATCATTGATTTCTGCAGCAAATTCAGTAGTTTATTCATTAAGCAGAATATTTGTAGCGATGACGAAAGAAGGAAAAGCTCCATTGTCTTGGGAAAAATCAATAAACGAGGCATTCCAATAAATGCGGTTATTTCTTACGTTATTCCTTGGCCAAATTTCACTTATTACAAGCTTCGTTTCTCCGGACAAAGTATTTATTTGGTTAATTTCTATTGCAGGATTCAATACATTGCTTAGTTGGTTCAGTAGTTTTCTTTCACACTATCGGTTCAGAAAATGGTTGGTGGCTCGAGGTGGCGAAGTAGAAAAGCTAAAGTTTAAAATGAGCAGTTACCCTGTTCCAACTATCGTATGTTTAGTAGTGTTAGTCGCTATCGCAATTTATACAGCCTACAATCCTGAAACTCGTTTTTCATTTAATATTGGAGCCCCATTGCTAATTGTTTACTTTATCATAGGTAGTATTTTATATAAAAAGGGAAAATTGAAAGAACCAGATTTTACACCTTTCATTGAGGCACATATCAAAGATACGGAAATAAAATAAAAAACCCTTTAACTTTCCCACTGTTAGTTATCTAGAAAAATAGTGATAGAATACGATGTTTTTAGGAGGCATATATATTGGAAAAAAATAATTTAGAGTTAGCGATTGAATTGCGCCATGAACTCCATGCACATCCAGAATTATCTAATCACGAAGTTTGGACAAAACAGCATTTAATTGATTTTCTTAAAGAAAATACGAATCTTGAAATAGTAGACAGAGGACGTTGGTTCTATGCTATTTATCATTCTCAAGTAGGGAAAAGAAATGTAGCATTCCGAGCAGACTTTGATGCACTGCCAATAGAAGAAACGATCGAACTTCCTTATGGTTCTCAATTTACAGGTGTATCACATAAATGTGGTCATGACGGGCACTCAGCAGCATTAGCAGGCTTTGCACTTGAAATTGATCAAACTGGATCAGACAATAACATCTTCTTCCTTTTCCAACATGCGGAAGAAACGGGGGATGGTGCAGTTGAGTGTGCTGTTTTTATCAAAGAACATCAAATTGATGAAATATTCGGCTGGCATAATATGAGCGGCTTTAAAAATAATGTTGTTCACGTTATTGATGGTACAGCCCACTGTGCTTCCAAAGGTATGACGATTGAAATGGTAGGTGTTCCTTCGCATGCAAGCGAACCGGAGAAAGGGATCAATCCATCATTCGCTATTTCAAAGATTATAGATTCTATTGAGGGATTTATTGACCCAGCAAAAAATAGGGGGATTGTTCTTTGTACAATTGTTCAAGTAGATATCGGTGCAAATGCATTTGGCGTTAATGCCAGCAAAGGTCTTATAAGAATGACGATTCGAGCACTTTATGAAGATGAATTGGAAAAACTTCAGAAGAATCTGGAGGATATGGCCAAACTAGAAGGGGATAAATATGGGTTGAAAGTTCATTTTGAGTATCAGGATGAATTCCCTGAAACTTCAAATCATAAGGAAAGCTCTGACAAAGTTCGACTAGTTTGTAATGAAAAAGGATTACCAATAGCTGAAATGACCCAAGCATTTCGTGGATCTGAAGATTTTGGCTATTACACTAAACTAACCAAAGGTTCGTACTTTTATATTGGGAATGGAGAAGACTATCCAAACCTTCATAGTTATGAATATGACTTTAAGGATAATCTCATTGAAACAGCTGTAGAAGTGTTCAAAGAGTTGGCTAAATTATAAATTAAAAATGATTCGTTAATAAACTGCTTATTTGATAGGCAGTTTTTCCCTTTCTTGAATAAATTTGTAGATTGATTTCAATAATGATGAAGGATTACCGAAAAGAAATTTAAAGAAAATATATAAGAAAAGATTAAGCAATTTAAAATTTATATGTGAAAATTAGGAGGAAATTATGGGAAGATTAGTTCATTTTGAAATTCATGTAGATGACATGGAAAGAGCGAAAAAGTTTTATGGAGAAGTATTTGGATGGACATTTGAAGATTGGAGCGATTATGCTGGCATGCCTTATTTTGGAGCTGTAACTGGTGATGAAAATGAAATGGGGATAAATGGCGCATTGATGAAACGTCAAGGTCCTCCACCAGCAAAAAATCAAGCTTTAAATGGATATGCATGTACAATGGGCGTGGAAGATTACGATTCCACTGAAGAGAAAATTTTGAACAATGGCGGCGAAATTGCATTGCCAAAATACGCTTTGCCTGGAATGGCGTGGCAAGGATATTATATTGATCCAGAAGGCAATATTTTCGGCATTCATCAACCAGATCAGAATGCGAAATAGGGTATTACTGATTGTGGGATTGTTCTTTTTGATTCATAACAATAAATAATCTCTATTTTGATGAAACAAAAAGTTAAGCTGACTGATGATAATATTTTATCTCCAGCCAGCTTTTTTTATTTCCTATTTTTCGTAGATAATTTCATTTTTTTCTGCATCGTAGTAAATCTTTTTGGATATAGGCTCAATCTTCCCATCTTTTGCTTCCGTCATGTATAAAGTAGTATTGCCATAATGATGCTCAGGAGAATAGTTGATGCTAGTGTAGAATGATTCTGTCCAGTTATCAAATGTATTTAACTTATTAATATAGTTATCCCAAGTTAAATCATCTCCAGCACGATTTAATCCTTCCACAAATATTTGACCAGCAGACCAAGCTTTTTGTGAAAGTGGACCTAAAGCATCTTTTCCATAATCTTTTGTTACATATTCTTTATATTTCTCTACTTTTGAATCGCTTAATTGATCATAATGTAATAAATCGGCCGAAGAGATTACCCCGGTCCATGCTTCTTTTCCTGCTAAATTAAATTGGTTCACATCGTCGCCTCCAGTCATTGAAACGATGAATGGAATTTTCGATGCACCAATTTTATATAATTCTTTTCGCAGACCTGCAGCAGGAGCTGGGGTTGAATTCATTATAATGACATCAGGTTGTGCTTCTTTTAACTGTTTGGCCTGAGCGCTAAATTCTTTATCAGTTGCTAAGAATGGAACTTCTTTTATAATCGATACGCCATTGTATTGCCCAATACTATCGTGTGCTGCTTCAAGTCCTTGTTTCCCAAAGTCATCATTTTGGTAGGCAATTGCAATTTTTTTAGCATGTAGTTTATTCACGGCGTAGTCTAAAAAGATTTTTGACTCGACTTCATAGTTGAATGTTCCACCAAAAATATTTTTAATCGGTGGGTTCACAAACTTTTTAGCGCCTGTCCCAAGACTTATTACTGGAATACCTGATTTTTCAATCAATGGAAGTGTTGCGCCGATATTGGCTGTACCAATTGGATATAAGAGGGCAAACACTTTATCCTGATTGATTAACTTTTGCATACTTTGGAGTGCTTTTGCTGGCTGATATTGGTCATCGTAAGCAATTAACTTGATTTTTCTTCCATTTACTCCACCATTATCATTAATATAATTGATATAAGCTTGTACACCTTTACGTATTTTGTCATATTCAGCGACAGGCCCAGACTGTGGTCCAGTCAAACCAACTTTTATTTCCGTATCTGTAATGCCTTGTGCTAATTTTTGACCATTTTTCGAGCTTCCACCAGTTGTTTGACTTTGTCCTCCACAGGCTACTAACATTACTGCTGCCAATAATAACGTCAATAAAAACGAAAACTTTTTCTTCAATAAAATCCCCCCAATTATGATTTACATACATTGCATTTAATGTTTTCAATCGATTATTATGAAGAAGTTTTCATCACTCCTATTAATCATATTTTTAACTGAATATATATGAAATTCAGATAAATCAAAGGGTATGAAATGTTCAGTTGAAGTGTTTATCGTTATGTTTTTAATTTTCATACGTATTGGTGAAATCGTTTACAAAATGATCATGTTATTATTCTAGTTTTTAAGCTGTTTGTTATTGTTCCTATAAACTAACATTTTATAGACGAAATGTTTTTTTGTCAACAAAAATAAAAATATTCTAAATTTAGTCCTGAAGAAATAGAACAAATATGTATCCAGAGGAAATAATTGTTCTAATAAAAAAGGGTTAGCCTATGCCAAATACATATTTTTTGAAGCGAATCACTTAAGAAAAAAGTGAGAATGTATTTAAACTGAATGGAAGAATATAAAAGAAACCAAGATTATTTTTTAAAGATTGATCACACAATCGTCTCATAAAATGCACATGGCAAAACTATAAATATCATTGACAAAAAAATTTTTTGTAAATAAAATAGCCAAATAAGAACTTATTTTGGCGTAATATTCCAAGTTCTTATGTATTAAGAGTTTACTAGAAATGTATTTGCCTACCATTCAGCATTTTAACAATGTTGAACTTAAGAGAGGTGATTTTAGTTGAAATAAAAAAGGGATTTGATGATCTGGTATGGAAGAAGTCGGTATTGGCATTTGTTCTTCTAAAATTAATTGAATCGATGGTTTAGAATCATTGTAAGTAAAATGTTCAGAATATTTAAATTTTTAAAGTAAATCAGTTAGTTCAATTTTAATTTAAAAAGGAAGGTGACCCTCTTATGCAGCTTATTGTAGGTGGTTTAGTCTTTGGGTGTATCTATGCACTAGCAGCTTTAGGTCTTGTCTTGATATTTAAAACGACTGAAGTTGTCAACTTTGCGCATGGCGAGATGGCTATGATTACAACATTTGTAAGCTATGTCTTTTTAAAAAGTTATGGATTATCGTATTCACTCTCCTTCATATTATCACTTATTTTTGCTACGGTTTTTGGCATGGTTGTGTATCTTTTGTTTATGAAACGAATTCAATCTGCTCCTCATATCAATCAAGTTGTGCTTACATTAGGTTTATTTATGGCTTTTAACGGACTAGCCGGAATCATTTGGGGATTCGATACCACTTCTTATCCAGAAGCACTGAAAGGTAAGACATTTCAATTAGGGAGTGTTTATTTTTCACCAAATGATGTATTTATGGTTGGGCTAACTATTGTACTCATGCTATTATTTTTCCTCATTTTCAGGTTTACAAAGATGGGGTTAGCAATGCGATCAGCCTCTCAGGACATCATGGCTTCAGAACTGATGGGCGTAAAAGTTTCTGGGATTTTCATGGGATCATGGGCGATTGGAACAGTTCTTGGAGGTATTGCCGGTATGATGACTGCACCTGTTACTTTTTTGAGTACAAATATGATGGGAGAAGTATTAATTATTGCTTTTGCAGGAGCGGTTCTCGGTGGATTTAAAAGTTTACCAGGAGCAGTTGTTGGTGGATTAATTATCGGGGTATTTCAGAACTTAATTAGTTATTACATTTCACCAGAGTTAAAAATTGTTTTTGTATTTTTGCTAATCGTTTTTGTTTTATATGTTCGACCGCAGGGGATTTTTGGCGGTTCAAAAATGATAAAAAAGGTGTGATGAATATTGAAAAAGTACCTTACAAATAAGAGCCCTTGGATAGTATTGCTCATCCTTTCCTTGCTCGCTTTTCCCTTTATAGTTGGACAGTCTAGCTACATCATTTCTATTTTTGTGATGATTTGCGTGTATGCGATTACGGCTATGGCGCTAGACCTTCTCATTGGTTTTGGTGGACAGGTTTCGATTGGTCATGCTGGTTTTCTAACAATTGGCGGATATTCTGTTGCCATACTAACTGCTAAGCTTTCTCTCCCGTTTTTTCTTGTTCTTCCATTGTCAGGTATCATTTCTGGAATAATTGGCTTATTGATTGGTCTGCCTGCTGTACGTTTAAGCGGAAACTTTCTAGCGGTTGTATCACTTGGGTTTGGCCTATCAATCCCACAGATTGCTCTAAATTGGGACTCACTAACAGGTGGGTATTCAGGTATGGCTCTTTATCGTCCGGAATGGCTTTCAAGTGATCAACAATTTATCTATGTTATTATCGTAGTCACAATCTTGATTACTTGGTTACTGCGCAATATTTTAAAAAGCAGAATGGGGAGGGCTTTTATCGCCATTCGTGAAAGTGAGATTGCCGCACAAGCTACTGGGATCAATGTCGCGTTCTATAAAACCTTAATGTTTGTCATTAGTGCATTTTTTTCCGGCATTGCAGGAGGACTATATGGCTATTGGATTGGATTTGTCAGCCCGAATGATTTTACTTCCTTCACATCCTTTTTATTATTAGGAATGATTGTAGTAGGTGGTCTTGCATCCATCCCAGGTGCAATTATAGGAGCTATTGTTTTTACAGTTCTCCCTGAGCTTACGAAATCATTCATCGGATTAACGAATATTATCATTGGTATTGCTATTGTGATTGTCATATTATTCCGTCCACGCGGAATCATGTCATTAGTAGGATTATTTAAGTTTAAAAAATCAAGTGAAAAGAAAATCAGTGAATCTAAAGTTTATATTCCTGACATAGAGTAGGGGGGAATGCCGATATGCTAACTTTTAAAGATGTGACAGTTAAGTTTGCCGGAATTACTGCAGTAAATGAACTTTCTTTTGAAGTACCAGAAGGTGGAATCTACTCGATTATTGGCCCAAATGGGGCAGGTAAAAGTACTGTATTTAATTGTATCAGCCGCTTTTACACACCGGATACAGGAAAAATAACGTTTCATGGAAAAGATCTATTAATGTTAAAACCCCATCAAATTATTCATGAAGGAATTGCAAGAAGCTTTCAAAATGTAGAATTATTTGCTGAGATGACGGTCCTAGATAATTTATTGACAGGTCTGCATCCCACATTAAAAAAGAATCTATTTACCATTGCGTTGAATTTGCCTTCGGTAAGAAGAACAGAAAAAGAATCGATAAAAAAAGCCTATGAAGTGATGGATTTACTTTCGATTACTGATTTGGCTCATGAAAAAGTATCAAATTTACCTTTTGGTTATCAAAAAATGGTCGACATCGGTAGAGCCATTATTTCATCTCCAAAACTCATATTGCTTGATGAACCTGTAGCGGGTATGAATCCAGTGGAAACCAATAATATTAGTAAACTCATTTTGAGATTAAAGGAAGAAATGAATTACACAGTCCTTTTAATCGAGCATGATATGTCTTTAGTGATGGAAGTTTCGGACTTTGTCACGGTAATGAATTTCGGTAAGAAAATTGCTGAAGGTATACCAAGTGATATTCAGAAAAATCCTGTTGTTATTGAGGCTTATTTAGGGGAGATGGAAGAAAATGCTCAACTTAGCTGATGTTCATGTATATTATGGCCACGTCCATGCATTAAGAGGAATTAATATGACGATAGAGGAAGGGAATATTGTCTCTTTGCTTGGAGCAAACGGTTCTGGTAAATCGACAACCTTAAAGTTTATCTCAAGACTCGTTCAATCAAAACAGGGCAGCTTTGAAATTGATGGAAAATCGATGATGAAAGAGAATCCTAGCAAAATGGTAAAAAGAGGGGTTATTCATTGCCCGGAAAATAGACGGGTATTTCCATTATTTTCAGTTGAAGAAAATTTAAAGATGGGTGCCTATTGCAGAAAGGACAAAAGTCAAAAAGAGGATCTAGAAAGAGTATTTTCTTATTTTCCTAGATTAAAAGAGAGGATTAAACAAAAAGCCGGGACATTGAGCGGTGGTGAACAACAGATGCTCGCAATCGGTAGATCATTAATGGGAAAACCGAAAATTCTTCTATTAGATGAGCCATCATTAGGGATTGCACCTATTTTAGTAAAAGAAATTTTTGAAATCATTAAAAAAATAAACCAAGATGGGACATCCATCTTGTTGGTGGAGCAAAACGCTAATCTTGCTTTGAGTTCTTCTGATTATGCCTATGTTTTAGAGAACGGACGTGTTGCTTTGGAAGGACACTCAAAAGAATTAAAGAATAACGATGAGGTCCGTCGACTTTATCTTGGTGGATAACAAAAGCGAATTGTTTAAATGAATTGCAAACTAAAACGAAGAAAAAGAGGTGCAAATATTAATGTTCGAATCTATTGATGAGTTAAAGGAAATTTATGAATCTAGTCCATTTAATAATTATTTAGGGATAAAGCTAGAAAAGTACGAAGAAGGTTCGGTAGTTTATTCAATAAAAGTCACTCCTGATCACAAAAATGTCAATCAGGCAATTCATGGAGGAGTGTATTTTAGTATTCTTGACACGGTAATGGGGGCTACTGTTCGATCTGTAACAAAGAACCCTATTACAACTATCAATTCAACGATCAATTTCATTGCGCCATTAAAAGAAGGAGATCAAATGATTGCATCAGCGAATTTGGTCAGGAGCGGAAAGAGTATTGCTTTTGCAGAAGGCGAAGTGAAAGATTGTAATGGTTTAGTTCTGGCAAAGTCAGTTGGAACATTTAAAATTATCAAATCATTAAAATAGCACTTTACATTTTGATATTGAATGGGCCTGGTTCGAATCGTTTAATTTCTAACACAATACGATCCATGTAGCATTTTCATAGGATTGATTACAATAGAATTCTATCTTCATAAACAATTTACGGATTATTCAGAAATTTCATTGACAAAAAAATATTTCATATATAAAATTATAGATAAGAAGAGAATGAACTGAAATAAAATTTGAGAGCACTTTCATCTTCTGGATCGACACCGAATATTTTATCTCTTTCATAACCATCAATTGTTTTTCTTAGAAGGAGGATAAAACGTGGGCGCACTAAGTGGAATAAAAGTTTTAGACCTATCCAGATTACTTCCAGGGCCGTATTGCACATTAATGATGGCAGATTATGGGGCAGAAGTAATAAAAATAGAAGAACCGGGAAATGGAGACTACATTAGATGGAGAAAACCGGCAATTGAAGGAATCGGTGCTAGACATTTGACCATTAATCGCAATAAGAAAAGTGTTGAACTAAATCTTAAAACAGATGAAGGAAAAGAAATTTTTAAAAAAATGGCTGCAGAAGCAGATGTTATTATAGAAAGCTTTCGTCCAGGTGTAATGGATCGTTTAGGGCTTGGATACGATGAAATCTCAAAAATAAATAAAGGGATCGTTTATTGCTCGTTGACAGGGTATGGTCAGACGGGTCCGTACCGTAACCTACCAGGACACGATCTTAATTATATTGGATACAGTGGGATATTAGGTCTTATTGGTGAAAAAGGTGGAAAACCAGTTGTACCAGGTGTCCAAATTGCCGATATTGGTGGGGGAGCATTGATGGCGCTTTCTGGAATTTGTATGGCGCTTTTCCATAAAGAAAGAACAGGTAAAGGTCAATATATTGATATTTCAATGTTGGATGGAGCTGTAACATGGCTTTATGCAGCGGCATCCGATTATTTTGCTTCAGGTAAAATTCCTGAAAGAGGAAATAATCGTTTAGATGGCCACTTTGCTTTTTATAACGTTTATGAAACAAAGGACGGAAAATATCTTTCAGTTGGTGCATCAGAACTGAAATTCTGGAAGAACATTTGTGAACTCATCGGGAAACCGGAATGGATCACTCTACATGAGGGACCAGATGAAGTGCAAGAGAAGTTGAAAAGTGAATTAGCAAAAGTTTTCAAGCAGAAGGATCAAAAAGAATGGCTTGATTTACTCGCGATGGAAGAAACATGTGTAGGGCCAGTTAACGATATTGACCAAATATTTAACGACCCACAAATCATCGAACGTGAATTATTCACACAGATGAACCACCCAGTTGCAGGAATGATTAAGCAGATTGGTTTCCCGATTAAATTTTCTGAAACACCAGGAGAAATCCATTCGCATTCGCCTATTCTAGGGGAACATACAGAGGAAATCCTTATCCAATTGGGTTACTCAAAAGAAAAGATCGAACAGATTAGAAATAGTGGGGTAATTGGACAAACTCTAACGGCAAAAAGTTAAAAAATATTCTATTAAACTAATTTCAGTTTAGTTAATAACACGAACATTGGATATAGACCACTACTAGATACATGAAGAAAGGATCGATCATAATGGCATTTGTAGAATGGAAAAGAGTTGGAAAAGACACGAAGATTGCAGAAATCATTTTAAATCGACCAGAAGCAAGAAACGCATTCACAACAGAGATGGCAGAACAAATTATAAATATTTGCAAAGAGGTTAACAACAGTGAGGCAAGAGCTGTCCTACTTACTTCATCGACAGAAAAAGCATTTTGTTCTGGAGCTGACTTAAAAGAACGAAACAATATGACAGAGACCGAGTGGAAGAAACAACATTTACTATTTCAAGAGATGTTTAATACCATTCACGATATGAAGCAACCAATCATTGCAGTCGTAGATGGGTATGCGCTTGCTGGTGGTTTTGAAATCGTGTTAAATTGCGACATGATTATCGCTGCTAAAACAGCAAAATTTGGTTTACCGGAAGTAACAAGAGGAATTATGCCTGGTGGTGGCGGAACAAGATTATTATCAAAGCGAATTGGTGTACACCGAGCAAAGGAATGGGTTTGTACTGGGAAAATTGTTAGTGCAGAAGAAGCAAATCAGGCGGGGCTTCTAAATGTGCTAGCAAATTCAAACGAAATTCATGAGAAAGCTCTTGAAATGGCAGAACAAATCGCAAAGAATGCACCGTTAGCAGTTCAAAACTGTAAAAGTTCTGTTGAACAATTGTTCGGCATGCCAAATGAAGATGCTAAAAAAGTTGAAATCGACTTTTACAATGATTGTATCAATACAGAGGATCGACTCGAAGGAGTTCGTGCTTTTGTCGAAAAGAGAGAGCCACAGTTTGCTGGAAAATAGTGAGAGGAGGAGATGATCCTTGAATTATCAAAGTATTAAAACAGCAATGGTAAACGGCATCTGCACAGTGACACTCAATCGTCCAGAAGTAAGAAATGTAATGAGCCTTGAGATGAGAGAAGAATTGAAAGATTTCTTTATAGAAGTTAAGAATCATGATGAAGTAAAAGCTATTATCTTGACCGGTGAAGGGAAAGCGTTTTCAGCTGGTGGAGATTTAAGTGCCTTAAAGAACATTGATGCCATTTCAGGTAGAAAGAGATTACAAGCTGGTCATGAATTGATTCGTGCCATCTTAAATCTGGAAAAACCAGTAATTGCTGCAGTAAATGGTGTAGCTGCAGGAGCAGGGGTTAGTTTAGCAGTCGCTTGTGACATTATTATTGCCAGTCAATCCACATTTTTTATACAAAGCTTCGTAAAAGTTGGCTTGATTCCAGATCTTGGTTCTATATACTTTTTACCAAAATTAGTTGGAAGACATCGTGCTTTAGAGTTTATGTACTTGGGTGAGAAGGTTGCCGCAGAACAGGCACAAGCGATTGGATTGATTAATAAAGTTGTAGAGGATGACGTTTTACTAGAAGAGGCGAATAACCTCGCAGAAAAATTATCAAAAGGACCTAAGCTCGCACTAGGCTTAATGAAGAAATTTGTAAATCGAAGTGTATGCGATGATCTCGATGAGCTACTAGAATTAGAGGCTTTAGGACAATCTTTATGTTTTGAATCAGCCGAATTTAAAGAAGGGGTTAACGCGTTTTTCGAAAAACGGAAACCTGTTTTTAATCAATAATTTTACAATTAGGGAGGAATATAAATTGAGTATAACTGTAGAAGAAAATACAAAATTTCATGAAGAATTAAGACAAAGTGTCCGTGCAATTTGTAGCAATTATCCTGATGCCTACTGGAGAGAATTAGATGCAAAACAAGCCTATCCCGAAGAATTTGTAAATGATATTACTAGAAACGGGTTTTTGGCAGCACTAATTCCGGAAGAATACGGTGGTTCAGGTCTTGGTATCACGGAAGCTTCTATTATATTAGAGGAAATTAACCGTTCTGGTGGGAATGCAGGCGCTTGCCACGCTCAAATGTATACAATGGGCACATTGCTTCGTCACGGTAGTGCAGAACAAAAAGCAAAATATCTCCCAAAAATTGCAGATGGTTCTTTACGGTTGCAAGCTTTTGGTGTAACTGAGCCAAATACTGGATCAGATACGACCAAATTAAAAACATTTGCAGAGCGTAAAGGTGATAAATACATTGTAAATGGTCAAAAAGTATTTATTTCACGCTCAGAGTATTCAGATCTCATGATTTTACTTGTTCGAACTACTCCTTTAGAACTTGTAAAGAAAAAGTCAGAAGGTCTATCTGTTTTACTTGTTGATTTAAGAGAAGCAGTTGGAAACGGTTTAACAATCAAGCCAATTCGAACAATGATGAACCACTCAACAACTGAATTGTTTATTGAAGATTTGGAAGTTCCAGTTGAGAATCTGATTGGAGAAGAAGGTAAAGGTTTTAAATATATTTTGGATGGCATGAATGCAGAACGTATATTAATTGCGGCTGAATGTATTGGAGATGGACGTTGGTTTGTTGAGCGAGCAGCAAATTACTCAAAAGAAAGAATCGTTTTTGATCGTCAAATAGGTAAAAACCAAGGCATTCAATTCCCAATTGCCCGTTCTTATGTAAATATTGAGGCGGCAGATCTTATGCGTTTTAAAGCTGCGGCTTTATTTGATTCAGGTGTGAAGTGTGGAGCAGAGGCCAATATGGCAAAATTGCTTGCTGCAGATGCTTCTTTTGAAGCGGCGAATACAGCATTACAAACGCATGGGGGATTTGGTTTTGCAGAAGAGTATGATGTGGAAAGAAAGTTCAAAGAAACAAGACTTTATCAAGTAGCACCTATATCAACTAATTTAATTCTATCATTTGTTGCTGAGCATGTACTTGGTTTACCAAGATCTTACTAATTCGGGAGGCGTGCGAATTGTTCATACCGAAAGAAGTTGAAATTATCGAAATCGGACCTCGTGATGGATTGCAAAACGAACCCTTACCCATCTCAACTGAAGATAAAAAAAAGCTTATAGCAAAGCTAGCAAAAGCAGGATTTTCTAGAATGGAAACAGCATCGTTCGTTCATCCAAAATGGGTTCCTCAAATGGCGGATTCGAAAGAAATTGCTGACTATTGTAACGAACTTGGAATCACCTATATTGCCCTAACTCCAAACCTCAAAGCATTAGAGAGGGCGATTGCGTTAAAAGTACCGCAGATCGCAGTATTTATCGGTGCAAGTTCTGAATTTAATAAAAAGAATATTAACAAGACTACTTCTGAATCCTTAGAAGAATGTGTGCCAATGTTCGAAAGAGCCAAAAAAGAAGGGACTTTCATACGTGCCTATATTTCGATGGCTTTTAAATGTCCGTTCCAAGGCGATGTGTCGTTTGAAGAAGTCAAATATGTATGTGATCGTTTCGTAGAACTTGGCGCTGATGAAATCGACGTTGGCGATACGAATGGTCAAGCGGATCCATTGCTTGTATACGAAAGGTTTTCTAGATTAAGAGACTTATATCCTGATACAACTTTTGTTGGCCATTTCCATGATACTGAAAAAATGGCTTTAGCAAACGTACTTGCTGCCATGCAAGCTGGGGTTACGAAGTTTGATAGTTCGATTGGTGGCCTTGGTGGCTGTCCATTTTCTCCTGGCGCAACGGGTAACCTTTCTACTGAAGAATTGTTAAACATGGTGACGAGAATGGGATGCAAAACAGAAGCAGATTACGAAGAACTAAAGAAAATCATACCTTTTGCGAAAAGCTTATCGAGTAAATCTTAAAGCGAAATAGATAAGGAGAGATCTGAATGAGAAATGCTCTAATAATAGATTCTGTTCGTACAGCAGTAGGTCGTATGGGAGGAACATTGAAAGACGTTGAAGTAGATTATCTAGCAGCAAAGGTATTAGATGAAATTATTGTCCGTACCGGAATTGAAAAAAGTGAAGTGGATGAAGTAATTATGGGGCAAGCAAAACAAAGCACAGATTCACCAAACTTAGCCCGTTTAGCATTATTGCGTGCAGGATATCCGATTGAAATTACTGGTTATACAGTACACCGTCAATGTGGATCCGGTATCCAAGCAATGAACAATGGTGCACAACAAATAATGTGTGGCTTATCAGATATCGTCATTGCTGGCGGTGCTGAAAGTATGAGTACAGCTCCATTCTATCTTCGAAATGCTCGCTATGGCTACGGAGCGGGTAGAGGTCTGCTTCTAGATCCCAATACTGAGAGTCAGCCTAGAGCACAGCCTATGGAGGTTTATGGCGATTTAACGATGGGAATGACGGCTGAAAATTTGGCTGTTAAATATAATATTTCACGCACTGAGCAAGATGAATTTGCACTAAGAAGCCAAGAAAATGCAAGTAGAGCTATTTCATCTGGGCTGTTTGAAGAACAAATTGTACCATTCGAAGTGAAGACGAAAAAAGGGTCCCTTGAATTTAAGGTGGATGAACATCCTAGGGAAACAAGTATGGAAGCATTGTCTAGATTAAAACCTGTCTTTAAAGAAAATGGGACAGTGACTGCAGGGAATACCAGTGGACGAAATGATGGGGCTGGAGTTGTTTTGCTAATGTCAGAAGAAGCGGCAGAACGCTATGGGAAACAGCCAAAAGCAAAAATCATTGCACAAGCTGTTGCAGGGGTCTCACCTGACATCATGGGGATTGGACCAGCACCGGCAACTCGTAAAGCCTTAAAGCAAGCAGACTTAACACTTAACGATATTGGACTTATTGAGTTAAACGAAGCTTTTGCAGCGCAATCACTTGCTGTTATCAAAGAACTAGAACTAGATCTCAATCGTGTAAATGTAAATGGAGGCGCCATAGCGTTAGGCCATCCAATTGGTGGTTCAGGTGGAGTCTTAATGACGAAGTTACTTCATGAAATGGAAAGACGTGGAGAGAAGTATGGATTAGTTACATTTTGTATTGGTGGGGGCTTAGGGATTACGACAATCGTTGAAAACTTACAAGTGTAAGTTTTGAATTCAGAATATTTTTAATTTTTAAATAACATTTTAATTGTTTAAAAGTCATTTATCCCTTGATCCCTACACAAAGGAGGTGAATTCGAATGAGTAAGAAAGATAATCTTGAAATCTATCATTCTCGTTTAACTTCTGCGAAGAATGCAATTTCCCTTATCCAATCATTTCAGAAAGTATTTCTCGCACCATTTTGTAATGAACCACAAACTCTTGTAGAGGAAATGGTTAAACAAAAGGAGCGTTTGAAGGATGTCTATCTATATAATGCAGTTATTGGAAGCCCTTGTTTATATGCTACACCAGATTGTATTGGTCATTTCAAAATTCGAACATTCTTAGGCTCCTCTTCTTTCAAAAATGCCTATCAACATAATGCGTGTGACTATATTCCTTTAAATCTTTCAGAAATACCACGTTTTGTTGAGCATGAAAAAATAGATGTAGCACTTATACAAGTGTCACCTCCAAATGAAGAGGGTTTTTGCCATTTGGGAATTTCTGTCGATGTCATCCCAGCACTTATTAAACAAGCAAAAATTGTCATAGCTCAAGTCAATAATAAACTTCCAATAACAAATGGAGATACGGTGGTACATGTTTCAGAAATCGACCATTTTGTGGTGTCTCACCGTCCAATACTTACTGTTCCAAGTGGTAATTTAACAGAGATTGATCGAAAGATTGGAAGCTATGTTGCAGAGCTAATCCCTGATTATGCAACGATTCAAGTGGGAGTGGGGAAAATCGCAGATAGTATTTTATTGGCACTGAAATCAAAAAAAGGTTTAGGAATTCATTCAGGATCCATTACAGATTCCGTCATTGAACTTATCAATCTTGGTGTTATTACCAACGAAAGAAAAGAAATCAATCCACATAAGACAGTGTGCACTACGTTGACAGGCACAGAAGAATTATACAAATATGCTCACAAGAATCCAAACATTGAGTTATACCCTGTAACCTATACACATAATGCTTCCGTTATTGCAAAGATAAGTCATTTTTATTCGATTAATTCTGCTTTAGAGGTAGATCTGACAGGGCAAATCAATGCAGAACAGGTTAGCACTTATCCACTTGCAGGAGTGGGTGGGCAAATGGATTTCATGCAAGGAGCCAGACTTTCATATGGAGGCAAGGCGATTATTGCTCTCCCTTCTACAGCAAAAAAAGGAACTGAATCCAGAATCAAAGCAAAAGTTCCATATGTCACTTCCGTAAAATCCGCAGTCGATTATGTAGTTACGGAGTATGGTATTGCATCGCTTTTTGGAAAAACGTTGCAAGAACGTGCAAACGAGTTAATTGCAATTGCACACCCAAAATTCCGTGAAGAACTTTCCGCACAATTCAAACAGGCATTAAATGTATAAGATATTTTTTCTAATTTCGTTCACATACTCTTTCAAAGAGAAATAGGAGTTGATCTAGCATGCAATCTTTAGAAGGAATTAAAGTACTTGATCTATCTAGAACTCTTGCAGGTCCATATTGTACGATGCTTCTTGGGGACCAAGGAGCTGAAGTCATAAAAGTTGAGCAGCCTGGAAAAGGTGATGAGTCTAGGCGTTTTACTCCTCCAACATGGAATGATGAAAGCTGTTATTTTGTCACATCAAATCGGAACAAAAGAAGTATTACGGTTGATTTAAAAAGTCCAGAGGGAAAAGAAATCATTTATAAATTAGCCAAAAATGCTGATATATTAGTCGAAAACTATCGAACAGGTACATTAGATAGGCTAGGGTTTGGTTACGAAACACTAAAGGAAATCAATCCTCGATTAGTCTACTGTTCAATATCAGGATTTGGAAGAACAGGTCCAGAAAAAAACAGAGCAGGATATGATCTTTTACTGCAAGGATTTGGTGGGCTAATGAGCATCACAGGTGAATCGGATCGCGGACCATCAAAAGCGGGAATGTCAATAGCAGATTTAACAACCGGTTTATTTGCTGTATATGGGATATTAAGCGCTTTGTTTTTTGCTCAAAAAACAGGTATCGGACAGTATGTCGATGTAAGTTTGCTTGATGGGCAAATTTCCTTACTGAATCATATGGCAACTGGCTATATGGCAACGGGAATTCCAGCTGGAAGAATGGGATCAGCACATCCATCTATCGTTCCTTACCAAGCCTTTAAGGCAAAGGATATGGATATTATTCTTGCTGTTGCCAATGATGGTTTATGGAAAAAGTGCTGTGAAGCTCTCGATTGGTTTGATCTACTTGAAGATGAACGATTTATCAAAAATGTAGATCGTGTGGCTCATCGTGAAGAACTTGTAAGTATGATTTCTGAGAGATTTAAAAAATTAGACAGTCAAGAAATTTTTGAAAAGATGGACAAAGCAGGTGTCCCATGTGGACCAATCCATACAATTGATCAAGTTTTAAATCATCCTCAAGTCTTAGCACGTGAGATGATGATAGAAATCGAACATCCGAATATTCCAAACTTAAAGGTTCCAGGTTTCCCAGTAAAACTTTCAGAAACACCTTCTGCAGTTAGACACGCTCCTCCATTATTGGGAGAGCATACAAATGAGGTCTTAACTGAGCTTGGTTATACTAGTGATCAAATTGAAAATCTAAAAAATAAATGGGTTATGATCTAAAAAATATACCAAAAAGGGAGGAAAAATAATGGTAGATGCTAAAGCAACCAACCGAACATGGATTTTAGTATTCGTAGCTTGTTTTTTAGGTCTTGTGGTAGATGGAATGGATTTACAGTTATTATCGTTAACCATGCCTTCTCTAATGGAAGAATTCCAGATTGACAAAGCACAAGCTGGGGTAATCGGTACGTGGTCATTGGTAGGAATGGCCGTGGGAGGAATTATAGGTGGATGGTTATCTGACAGATATGGACGGGTAAGAATGGCAACTTATATGCTAGTACTGTTTTGTATAGGAACTGCCTTGCTTGGCTTCGTTCATTCTTACGAACAGTTTATCCTAATCCGCTTTATATCTGCTATTGGGATAGGAGCAGAATATTCCATAGTGACGATGCTAATGGCAGAATATGTACCAACAAAAAGGAGAACGACCATTTTAGGAACGTTACAAGCAGCTTATTCCGTAGGTTACTTAGTAGCAGCTCTACTTGCAGGAGCAATTTTGCCAACATTTGGTTGGCGACCACTTTATATGCTTACCATTGTTCCTGTTGTATTAGCAATCTTCTTACGAATGAAAGTAAAGGAACCAAAATCATGGGTTGAAGAAAAAGAAAGGGCAAAGGTACAACCGAAACAGATTAAGAAAAATGAATGGTCATCTATTTTTAAAGAGTCAAAAACGAGGAATATCTTCATTTTTTGGATTCTAACCTCAACATTTTTACAATTTGGATATTACGGTGTAGGAACATGGTTGCCATCATACTTGGTAGAGGATTTAGGATTTAATTTTAAAGCGATGACGGGTTACCTTGTCGGTAGCTATTCAGCGATGATCTTAGGTAAAGTTCTAGCAGGATTTTTATCCGATCGTTTTGGTCGACGAAATATCTATATTATCGCTGGGATCACAACGGCAATCTTCCTGCCGCTTATTTATATGTTTAATTCACCAAGTAATATTATTGTTTTACTTACAATTTTAGGGTTCCTATACGGTGCGCAATATGGAATTAACTCAACATATATGAGTGAAAGTTTCCCAACAAAAATACGTGGAACAGCTGTAGGTGGAGCATATAACATTGGAAGATTTGGCGCTGCGATTGCACCAGTTGTCATTGGAATTATTGCTGAGGCTAAATCGATTGGTTTCGGATTGGCAACACTTGGTATTGCTTATGCTTTATCTGGAATTATCCCTGCATTGTTTATTCGGGAAAAAATGTATGACCCGTATGAAAATAAAGAAATTGAATCGACAGAACAGAAAGAATTGGTATCTTAATCTATTTTAAAGCAGAGGTGAGTTATGTTGGCAAAGTCATCCGTTTTAGAAAGTAAAAAGGCAATCAGAGATTTTTTTAGTGAAGAACACTATATGTTTCGTGATTCTCTTCGAAAATTCTTAGAAAAAGAAGCGATTCCATATTTTGATCATTGGGAAGAAGAGCGCCTCATTCCACGTTCATTCTGGCTGAAATTGGGCGAAAACGGTTTTATTTGTCCTTGGGTAAGTGAAGAGTTTGGAGGCATGAACGCAGATTTTGGTTTTGCAGCCATTTTAAGCGAAGAGTTATCAAGGGTCGGTGCAGGTTTATCAGGAATTGGTACCCATAGTAATATTATTGTTCCTTATATCGATTCGTTTGGAACCGAGGAACAAAAGAGAAAGTATTTACCTAAATGTGTATCAGGTGAAATCATTACTGCTGTTGCGATGACAGAGCCTGGTGCTGGATCTGATTTAGCCAATATTCAAACGACAGCGGTAAAAGATGGTGATCATTATGTGATTAATGGCCAAAAGACTTTTATTACAAATGGCATTCATTCAGATTTAATTGTTGTGGCGTGTAAAACAGATCCCAATGCTACTCCTGCTCATCGAGGGATTAGTTTAATTCTTGTAGAAAGTAATACGCCTGGATTCTCAAAAGGCAGAAAATTGAAAAAAGTAGGGATGCATAGTCAGGATACAGCAGAACTTATTTTTGAAGATGTAAGAGTCCCGGTTCAAAATCTCCTTGGAGAAGAAGGAAAAGGATTCTATTACTTAATGCAAAAACTTCAACAAGAAAGATTAGTTGCTTCCATTAATTCATTGGTAGCTGCTGAAGACATGCTTCAACTGACATTGCAGTATGTAAAAGAGCGTGAAGCATTTGGAAAACCTATTGGTAAATTTCAAAATACACAATTTAAAATTGCTGAAATGGCTACTGAGATCCAAATTGGAAGAACCTTTGTTGATGATTTAATCAGAAAACATATGGATTCTAAAGAAATTGTAACCGAAGTATCTATGGCAAAATGGTGGATTACGGATATGGCAAAACGTGTTTCTTTTGAATGTGTGCAGTTGCATGGTGGATACGGATATATGGAAGAATACAAAATTGCCCGCCGTTACAGGGATATACCGGTTACCTCCATTTTTGCAGGATCAAATGAAATCATGAAAGTCATTATTGCGAAACAATTTGGCCTATAAAAAAGTATTTAAAAAAATAGACGAAAAAGGTGGTAAAGTGATGGGAAATTTAGAAAATAAGGTTGCGATTGTTACAGGATCAGGTCGAGGAATTGGTAGAGAGATTGCATTACTACTAGCTAGAGAAGGAGCAAAAGTAGTTGTTAATGACTTGGGTGGAAGCATAGATGGTCAAGGAAATGATACGAAGGTTGCAGATGAAGTTGTGCAAGAAATTAGAGAATTTGGTGGCGAAGCAGTAGCAAATTATGATTCAGTTACTGAATATGAAAACGCTAACAGAATTATCCAAACGGCAATAGAATCATTCGGGAAAATTGACATTGTAGTGAATAATGCCGGCATTTTAAGAGACCGAATGTTGTTTAAAATGAGTGAAGAGGAATGGGATGCCGTTATTTCAGTTCACTTAAAAGGCAGTTTTAATGTCACTAGAGCTGCTGCTCCGTATTTTAAAGAACAAAAAAGTGGTCGCTTTATCAACTTTACTTCTACATCAGGATTAATCGGAAATATTGGTCAAGCAAACTATGCTGCAGCAAAATTAGGTATTGCAGGCCTTACGAAATCCACTGCTTTGGATATGGCGCGCTATAACGTCACGGCAAATGCCGTAGCACCGTTCGCATGGAGCAGATTGATTGGTTCCATACCAACAGAAACAGATAGTGAAAAAGCAAGAGTAGATAAACTAAAACAAATGTCACCAGCACATATTGCACCACTTGTTGCATTCTTAAGCTCAGAGCAAGCAAGTGATGTCAGTGGACAAATTTTTGGTGTAAGAGGAAAAGAAATTGTACTATTCTCACAACCTCGACCAGTACGTTCCGTTTACGATGCTGAAGGATGGTCCATTGATAAGCTAAGTACGATTAAGGAATCATTAAAAAATAGCTTTACGCCACTTGAAGTGAGCAGTGATGTCTTTCCATATGAGCCATTAGTTTAAAAACGGCTAAATGGATATTCTAGGGGTCTCCACTTAAAGGGTACCCCCTGAACACCCTCACATGATGCATGCATGAATTCATTTTACTATTTGGAAATGAGGGATGCTATTTGCTTGAAGGAATTCGTATCATTGATTTCTCCCAGTATCTCCCCGGACCACATGCAACGTTACGATTCGTTGATATGGGTGCAGAAGTAATCAAAGTAGAATCTCCACAAGGTGACCCAGCACGTCCTACTACTGATCAAAAGGGAGATGGACTTGTTTTCTTAACGCAAAATCGCAATAAAAAAAGCATCGTTTTAAATTTAAAAGATCCATTTGACCAACAAATTGCTATAAACCTAATTTCCGATGCAGATGTCGTACTGGAAGGTTTTCGACCAGGTGTGGCAAGTCGCTTAGGAATTGGTTATGAAGAAATTGTAAAGGTAAAAAAAGATATTATTTATTGTTCCTTAACAGGTTATGGTCAAACAGGCGATATGAGCTCTATGGGTGGTCATGATATTAATTACATGTCATTAAGTGGTGTTTTAGCTCAATTGAAAGATGATTTTGGCCGTCCTGTTTTGCCAAGTACAACGATTGCTGATTTTGTTGGTGGAATCTCAGCAAGTGAAGCGATTTTAGCTGCCTTAGTTAAAAAGCTAAGAACAGGCGAAGGTTCCTACATTGACCTTTCTATAACCGATGCATTACTTTCCATTATGTCAAATCATACAGTGATCGAGAGTGTTACTGGCGAAGAACATGGTGTATCTAAATTACACAACAAACATGTTTGCTATTACCTCTATGAAACAAAAGATGGCCGGTTTGTTAGTTTAGGTGCTTTAGAATTTAAGTTTTGGCGGAATTTTTGTATAGCATTAAACAAAGAAAACTGGCTAGCAGAACAATTCTCATTCGTGCAGAACGAAAACCCTATTTTTGAAGAGATAAAGCAGATTTTCGCAAGCAAGACCCTCTCTGAATGGACGGAATTTTCGCAAGTTGTAGATTGTTGTATCGCACCTGTTCTTGAAACAAGTGAGCTATATACCCAAAAACTTTTTAAGGACAGGGGATTAATTATAGAAAAAGAAGGAATTCGCCACGTATCAACGAAATATTCGACTGTAACGAATATTTCAACTCAAACAACATCACCTAGACTTGGGCAACATTCAGATGAAATTAGAAATTGTTATGAAAACAAAGTTTAATAGGGGGAATTGAAACTGATTAATCTTGAGTATCTATCTCAACTTTCGATTTATGGACTGTTAGAACAGACTGCTAAGGAATACCCAAATCATTTAGCAGTTATTGATGGTTCCCTTCAGCTGACTTATTCACAATTGAAGGATTCTGTAGATGCTTTTGCCTCTGTTTTAGTTCAGAAAGGATTTCTAAAAGGGGATCGGATTGGTTTAATGTTACCGAATGGGATCCATTATTTGATTTCTTACTATGCAACTCAGCGTTTAGGTGGAACAGTAGTCCAAGTTAATCCAGTTTATCAAAAGTACGAACTCGAATACATTGTTGCGGATGCAACTCCAAAATGGTTTGTTTGTCAACCTTATCAAGAAGAGAAATTACTGAACATCGATTTGTTTGAAAAGATCAATATCATTTATACGAAGAATGAAAATGGCATGGACCAAATACAACTAAAAGAATTGGTGACGGAACTTCCTCCTTTGGACATTGATTCAAAAGAAGATATAGCTGTTATTCAGTATACAGGTGGTACAACAGGAAGATCTAAAGGCGTCATGCTTAGTCATTTCAATATTATTGCAAATATCCACCAATCAGCTTATGTTTTTGCAAAGGCAATAGAAAAAGGAGCTGAGCGGATATTAGGAGTGGCACCGCTAACTCATGCAATGGCTATGACGAACATGAATTATTCTGTGCTGCATGCAGCTACATATATTATTCTTGAAAAGTTTAATGCCACCAAAGTGCTTGAGTTAGTTCAGAAATATAAACCAACCTATTTCTTAGGGTCACCTACTATGTATATTGCGATATTAAATCATCCAGATGTGGAAAATTACGATTTATCTTGCTTTAAAATCTGTCTTTCAGGATCTGCACCATTACCTGTTGAAGTAATCAAGAAATTAGAGCAAAAAACGGGTGCCATTGTTTTCGAAGGTTTTGGTTTATCAGAGGCAACCACTTCTACCCATCGGACACCATTAGGGGCAACAAGAAAAATTGGTAGTGTTGGTTTACCGATTCCTTGTACAGAAGCTAAGATTGTCGACATGGAAAATGGACAGGATGAAATGCCGATTGGTGAAAAAGGTGAACTCATTGTAAAAGGACCACAGGTAATGAAAGGCTATTGGAATAAGCCTCAAGAAACAAAAGAGGTCATTCGAAATGGGTGGCTTTATACAGGCGATATTGCAACGCGTGATGAAGACGGATTCTATTACATTGTAGGAAGAAAAAAAGATTTAGTCATTGCAGGGGGATTGAATATCTATCCAACTGAAGTTGAGGATGTTCTTTATCAACATCCTGCCATTGCTGAGACATGTGCGTTTGGTGTTCCAGACCCTTATCTTGGGGAAAAGTTAATGGCGATTGTTGTACTTAAAAAAGATGCAGATCTAAGTGAACAAGAATTGCTTAGCTGGTGTGAAGGCAAAATAGCGCGATATAAAATACCAAGAAGCATTGAATTTCAAGATGAACTGCCAAAGACAATTGTTGGAAAGATTTTGAGAAGAAAGCTTGTTGAAGAATTTATGAATAAGCAAAACGTATAAAAACACATACAAAATGATCATAAAAGGAGCGATTGTAATGGATTTTAAATTATCCCAAGAACTAATCGAAATGAAAAAGGCTATAAGAGATTTTGTAGACAATACAGTAGACCCTGTTGCGGATCAAATTGAAAGAGAAGACAGAATTCCTGAAGATATTATGCAAATGAGTAAGGAAATAGGGTTATTTGGTCTAAGTATTCCTGAGAATTACGGTGGTTTAGGCATTGATATGGTCGGAAAATGTGCAATTTATGAAGAAATCGGACGTACTTCAAATGGATTTACAACAGTAATCGGTGCGCACACAGGTATTGGTTCAGTTGGAATTGTAGAGATGGGGAATGAGGAACAAAAAAGAAAATACTTGCCAAAGATGGCGTCAGGAGAATTGATCGGCGCATTTGCCTTAACCGAACCGAGTGCTGGGTCAAACGCTGTTGCACTTAAAACAAAAGCCGTTCGAAAGGGAGATCGATATATTCTCAATGGATCGAAACACTATATTACAAACGGTCCAATTGCGGATGTATTTACGGTAATGGCTGTTACAGACCCAACTAAAGGAGCAAAAGGCATTACTTCATTTATCGTAGAAAAAGATTTTAAAGGATTAATAGTAGGGAAAACAGAAGAAAAAATGGGTCTTCGCGGTTCACATTCATCTGAAATCTTTTTTGAAGATTGTGAAGTTCCTCTAGAAAATGTGCTTGGTGTAGAAGGTTTAGGTTATGTCAATGCATTAAAAATTCTTGCAAATGGACGTGCAGGATTAGCAGCTCGAAACCTTGGATCTTGCCAAAAATTATTAGAATTATCTGTTAAATATGCACACGAACGTGAACAGTTTGGTAAGCCAATCTTTGAACAACAAATTATTCAGCACTATCTAGCTGAAATCGCATTGGATGTGGAAACATTGCGTTCCATCACTTACCGTGTTGCTTGGATGGTAGACCAAGGTATGAATGTCATCAAAGAAGCTGCAATGGCAAAATTGCTAGGTTCTGAAATCTATAATCGCGTTGCAGACAAAGCTGTCCAAATCCACGGAGGAATTGGTTATATAAAAGAATTTCCTATCGAAAGATACTATCGTGATGCTAGAATCACTAAAATTTATGAAGGAACATCAGAAATTCAAAAAAATATCATTGCAGCACAGCTTCATAAAGAATATGTGAAAAAAGCACCTACAGTGAATGTCTAATCTTTGAAAGAAAAAGATGTATGAATTTGTGATGATGCATCAACTGATTGGGGGATATGGAAGTGAAGGGGATCATTTCTTACGGGGCGTATATTCCTTATAATCGTCTCCAACGAAAAAAAGTTTGTGAGTTTTATGGAAACCCAGGAATAGATGGAGAAAAAGCGATTGCAGGTTATGATGAGGACAGTGTATCGATGGGAGTCGAAGCAGCTCTTGATTGTTTAAAAAATATCAATTCACACAATGTGGATGCTGTATATTTTGCAACAACGACCTCACCGTACAAAGAAAAGGGTTCCGTTCCAACAATTGCAACGGCCTTAGATTTAAAGGACACGATCTATGGAATTGAACCAGCTTCTTCACTTAGAAGCGGAACTTCTTCCATCATCGCGGCCAAAGAGGATGAGAAAACATTGATTATTGCTGCAGATTGCCGTCTCGGAGCACCCAATGGGCAGAATGAGCTATGGTTTGGAGACGGAGCAGCATCTTTGTTAATCGGTAGCGGTGAGGATGTCATTGCAAATATAGTGGATGCCGGTAGTTTACAAGGGGAAATTATGAGTCAATGGCGCAATCAAAAAGATCAATTTACACAAAACTGGGAAGAACGGCTTGGTTCTACTTTCTTTTTGAATCTAGTAAAGAAAACCATTCCTCCATTTCTAGAAAAAAATGATTTGACAGCCGACTCAATCTCAAAAGTAATCATCGCAGGTCAAGGAACAAGGGCTCATACGCAATCAGCGAGAGCCCTTGGATTCCAAAAAGATCAAATACAAAGTCCACTATTAGATTCAGTGGGTTCAACAGGAAATGCACATGCTCCAATGATGTTGATTTCCGCATTGGAACAAGCTAAACCTGGTGATAAATTCCTTGTCATGTCATTTGCAGAGGGACTGGATTTTATACTTTTTGAAGCTACAGAGAAAATTACTAGTTTTGAAGAAAGAAAGGGTATAAAAAGCTATTTAACGAAAAAGAACAATCAAGTTTTATATAGCGATTATCTAAAATGGAGAGAAATCATTAAAACGGAACCACCGAGAAGACCTGATTTCGATCGCCCTTCAGCACCAGCTTTAAATAGAGGCTATCATCAAAACCTTTCCTTTACAGGTTCCAAATGTCGGAAATGTGGAACGGCACAATTTCCTAAACAACGGGTATGTGTACAATGTCATGAAAAAGATCAGATGGATGACTACCGTTTTGTCGGACAGTCCGCAAAAGTAATGACTTATACACTGGACCATTTAGCGGCATCGATATCTTCTCCCATCATTGCAGCAGTTGTTGACTTCGATGAAGGTGGGCGAATTCTATGTGAAGTGACTGATTGTAGCCAGGAAGAGATTGAGATTGGGGTAAATGTAGAAATGACGTTTAGACGTCTTTTCGAAGCTGGAGGCATCCATACCTATTTCTGGAAAGCTCGTCCAATTAGGGAAGAGGAGAGATAAGAATATGAGTAAAAAGGGTATTCGTGATAAAGTCGCTGTGATCGGAATGGGTTGTACGCAATTTGCAGAGCATTGGGATAAAAGTGTGGATGATTTATTAGTAGAAGCGGCATATGAAGCATTCAATGATGCTGGTATTGAGCCATCTGATATTGAAGCTGCATGGTTAGGAACGATGATATCAGGTTATGCAGGTTTTACACTGTCAGGACCATTAAAAACACAATATATTCCTGTGACGAGAGTAGAAAATATGTGTGCGACAGGATCTGAGGCATTCCGTAATGCTTGTTATGCGGTTGCTTCTGGTGCCTATGACATTGTTTTAGCCATTGGAGTGGAGAAATTAAAGGATTCAGGGTATAGCGGTTTGAATGTTCCAAGACCGCCTAGTGATGGGACAGCGCCGAATATATCTTCACCTGCTTCTTTCTCATTTCTTGCCCCAGCGTATTTTAAAAAGTATGGATTAACAAACGAACAAGGAAGAGAAGTATTATCTCGAATTGCCTATAAGAATCATTATAATGGTTCATTAAATCCTAAAGCGCAATACCGTAGTGAGGTACCGATGGAGAAAATTTCAAATTCTCCATTGGTCGCAGCACCACTGAGAGTAATGGATTGTTCAGGAGTAGCTGATGGTGCAGCAGCCGCTATTATTGTACGGACAGAAGATGCACACAAATATCGCAAAGATCCCATGTATGTAAAAGCACTATCAATTGCATCTGGACCAGGGGATGGCCGTTTACGACAAGATTTTGATTTTACATCCATTAAAGAAAATCTTTATGCATCAAGTGCTGCGTATCGTGAAGCGGGTATAAAAGACCCTCGAAAAGAAATTAGCATGGCAGAAGTGCATGACTGTTTTACACCAACTGAACTCGTGATTTATGAAGATTTAGGATTTAGTGAGCGAGGGAAAGGTTGGAAGGATGTATTAAATGGCGTATTTGAATTAAACGGTGAACTGCCAGTTAATCCAGATGGGGGATTAAAGTCATTTGGCCATCCAATTGGTGCAAGCGGACTGAGAATGTTGTATGAAATGTACTTACAATTCCAAGGAAAAGCAGGGAAAAGGCAATTGGATAATCCTAAAATTGGCTTAACACATAATCTTGGTGGAACGCCAATGCAATGTGTATCGTTTGTTTCCATCGTAGGAAAAGAATTATCTTAATATTCAATAAATTTAAACGAGGTGAATTGTTTTGAGTACATTTTTACAAGAAAAAATTGGCACGACATTAGAAACGTACACGTTCAAAGTAGAGTCTGGAAAAATAAGAGAACTTTCATTAGCTATTGGAGATTTAAAAGAAGAATATTTAAATGGGGAAAAGTTGTTACCAACTTTCGCAACGGTTTTAGAATTCTGGGGTGGAGGAAAATCTTCATCCGAATTATTAGGACTAAATGTAAAAAAGGTATTACACGGAGAACAGGAATATGAATATCTTGGTGAAATCAAGCCTGGAGATCAAATTACCGTAAAAGGAGTAGTCGAGGATGCCTATACAAAATCCTCTATGAATTTTGTAGTGATGAAAAAGGAGTTTTATAAAGAAAACGGTGAACTTGTTTTGATTGCACGATCTACAATTATCGAAAGACATTAGGGGGAAAAATATGAGTACTCAATATCAATTAAAACCCATTGTAAAAGAAGAAATTACGCATACTCAGCTTGTAAAATATGCTGGTGCTTCTGGGGATTTTAATCCAATTCATACTGTTGTTCCTTTTGCGGAAGAAGCGGGTCTTGGCGGTGTCATCGCACACGGCATGATGATCATGGGCTATATAGGTCAAGCAATCGGCGAATGGTTTTCAGTCGATGATCTAGCAAAGTTTTCCGTTCGTTTTAAAGCGATGACAAAACCAGGTGAACGAATCACAGTTAGAGGAAACATCGTTCAAGAATTGGCAGATCGCTTTGTTTGCGAAGCTGAAGCTGTGAATGATGCTGGAGAAGTGAAAGTAAAAGGGCATTTTGAAATTAAAAAGTAAACAATGTAGGAGGTTTTATATATGAAAGGTAAAACCATTATTGTCACGGGTGGGGGGAGTGGAATCGGAAAAGCAATGGCAAAAAAATTTGCTTTAGAAGGGGCAAATGTTGTCATTACAGGTAGAAATGCGGATCGTTTAAAAAATGCTAAAGCTGAAATTGAAACCTTTGATGGTCAAGTGTTAGATTTTCAGATGGATGTTAGAATACTTGAAAATGTAGTAGACATGGTTGCGATTACAAAGAAAACTTTCGGGAAAATCGATGGACTTGTCAATAACGCAGCTGGAAACTTTATCTGTGCTGCTGAAGAATTATCGCCAAATGGTTGGAATGCGGTGATTGACATTGATTTGAACGGGACATGGTATTGTACTCAAACAGTCGCAAAAGAATGGATTGAAAACGATCAAAGCGGAAGCATTCTCAATATAGTCGCAACCATGGCATGGGGAGCTGCACCAGGAAATGTCCATGCCGCAAGTGCAAAAGCCGGAATCTTGGCAATGACACGTACCCTTGCTGTCGAATGGGGAACTAAATATGGAATTAGAGCAAATTGTATTGCCCCTGGTCCAATTGAAAATACAGAAGGTGTGGCTCGATTATTGGACGCAAAGGACGGTTACCAAAAAGCAATCAATCAAGTTCCCCTTAAACGATTTGGTAAAGCAGAAGAGATTGCAAATTTAGCAAACTTTCTATTATCAAAAGAAGCAGAGTATATTAATGGAGAATGTATCACAATGGATGGTGGAAAATGGCTAAATAACCATGCCCTTCATTAGAATAAAAACTAAATATATTATAGAGTTAGGTAATACAGATTTTTGCCTATTTTGCCTATCATTCTTTTTAAAGGAAGGGAGCTCTCATGTCTTGCTTCCTTTTTATTTACAATTTATTTAAACAAAATCGTTATAAAAAGCCTATTATCAGAAAAAAATCGAAAAAAAGGCTCAGAAATTTATCCTTTTTGAAATCGTTAGGAAGGATTCTTAATGATTTCAAAAAGGTCCGTTTACAAAACTAGAACAAAGTGAATTTTAATAAATATAATTTTGCGCCTTTATTCAATTAACAACGATCTCTTCATTCATCGTTTTGTAAAAATACAAGAAAAATAGCGATAAGATAAAACAAAGATAATGATCTTAGAAAATTTAAGTGATTTTCCTCTGATTATGGATTGATCGAATGGATTTTTAAGATAGTAGATTTACTGAATTAAGAAAATTGAAAATTTGATTGACGTTAAAAATTTTGTATATAAAATAAAATATAAGAGGTGGAATAATGGAAATTCAAAAAACAAAAGAAAAACGTAAATATTCAGTGCCTGCTGTAGAAAATGCTTTTACCATCTTGAAATTATTAAGTCGCAAAAGCTTTCGAGAGAGCACTGTTACAGAAATTGCAAATGCTCTAGATTTAAGTCCGGCAACATGCTATCGAATATTACAAAGTCTAGAAGATTTATCAATTGTTCGTTATCTAGAAGAAAAAAAGCGATATACATTAGGACCATATCTAGTTGTTTTAGGAGAGAGAGCAAAAGAACATCTAGATTATTTATCAATTATCATGCCTTATCTTGAAAAATTGACAAAAGAAACCGGAATGACTTCCATGCTTATCAATAAAATAAGCGAAGAACAAGTAGCAATTACAGCAAAAGTTGAAGCAAGTAACTTTGGAGTAAGTGTTTCAATTGGTAGACATTTTTCCATTACTGATGGTTCATATGGGATGTGTTTTCTAGCTTACATGGATCAGATCGATAGAAAGTATCATTTAAAGCATTATAAAGGTAAATTATTTACCCAAGAAGAAATTGATACTCTTGAAGTAGAGCTAGAAAAATTAAGAAAAGATGGCTTTAATATTTCCTATTACGAGGGAAATCTTAAAGGGAATATGTGGCGTAGCTGCTCCAATTTTTACTAGTCAAAATAAGGTGGAAATGTCAATTTCGATGGTAGGATTGACAGCTCAATATGATAACGAAGAGCTACTTATGAAAGGTAGATTGCTGAAAGAAGCAGCAGATGAAATATCAAGTAAAATTAGAATTTAATTATGTATAAATTGAACTGTTTTACAGACTGAATTCTTTTTCACATGCGAAATAATATTTCTAAAAGGACGATTTTCATTCGAATTTTGAATATGAAGTCGTCTTTTTTAATTTATCATGAACAGCAGTCTTAATGTTGTAACACTCATGATACCTCTATGAGGAAAAAATAAAATCTTCTAAAACTTAAAATTGCATATCACATTTGAAATAGAAAAAAAAATGGAGGAGTCAATTGTTTAATGAAAAATAGATTAACTCTCCTTTATTACATTTTCAAAATCCCTTCTAAAACTTAAAATTGCATATCACATTTGAAATAGAAATGGGGAGTAAAAATGATGTATAACAATTAAATAAGAGGATGAAAGATGAGATTAAGCTTCAATTGTTTAATGAAAATGATTAATCCTCTTTATTAATTACATTTTCAAAAAATATGTATAACAATTAAATAAGATGAAAGATGAGATTAAGCTTATTCATATTAAAAAAGGTGAGTCTATTGTGATTAAGATTTTATTTTTAATAGATCGATATATAGAAAATAATATGAATTCTATTGTGATTAAGATTTTATTTTTAATAGACTCGCGATATATAGAAAATCATAGATTTTTTTTTTTTTTTTTTTTTTTTTTTTTTTAAAAAAAAAAAAATTAGAAAGAATTTTTTTCTTATTAGTATATTAAAAGGGAACTCCATAGTGTATAGAGTTCCTTGAAACTTTTTAGTTAATAATTATTCATAAAAGATGCACCAACAATTATTAACAGGATGAATAGGACAACAATTAACGCAAAGTTGTTCTTGTTGCTCATGATGTTCCCTCCCCTTTTTAAGGCTTACTATAAAATATTCAAAGTAAATTGATACAATTAGTTGTTTTGATTAGATTCGTAAGATTTTTATAGCAATTATTTATATTAGTAGAAGTGAATTACTACATCATGGCTAGGGATTAAGCTACCTCTATTACTAATAGGTAACGAACTTTAGTGAATTGGATTCTAATCTTAGATAGCAAAACCAACTCTTGTTATATAAAAGGTTAGAAAATTATATTTGAATATTATTGCTTTACATAATGGACGAGACAGGACAATGTTGGAAAGTAATGATAAAATATACATAGGTAATTATGAATAAAGTCTAATTAATAAAAAATTTCATAGTAAATAAAACAGAAAATAGTTTGAAAAAGAGGAATGTATTTGAGTACAATTAAAAAATATAAGTCTAATATACTAAAAAAAGTTTTACGTGGATTATTAATAATATGTGGAGCATTCATAGCGGCATATGGACTAGAAGCTGTATTAATCCCAAATAATGTATCAGATGGTGGTGTTACAGGTCTTAGTATCGTTGGTTCAAAGCTATTTGAAGTGCCATTAGGACTACTAATTGGGATCATCAATATACCATTTATATTTTTAGGTTATAAACAAATTGGTAAGAGTTTTGCTATTTATTCCATTATCGGTATTCTTTCATTGGCGATTGGTACTAGCCTTATGCATCATGTCGAAACGATTATTCATGGTGATACATTGTTAGTAACGGTTGTTGGTGGTATTATCATTGGTTTTGGGATGGGGTTAGCATTACGTAATGGTGGTGCATTAGATGGAATTGACATGTTGGCCGTATTGCTAGCTCGAAAATTACCGTTTGGGACCAGTGATTTTATACTTTTCTTAAACTTGTTTGTTTTTATTGTTGTCTCAACAGTATTTGGATTACAAGGAGCTATTCTATCAGGAATCGCTTACTTTATCGCTTCAAAAGTTATTCATATCGTTGAAGAAGGTTTAAGTGGTTCTAAAACTTTTAAAATTATCACAAAAGAGCCCGAATTAATGGTCGAAACGATTCGTGATCGATTAGGTCGTGGAGCAACTTATAAAGATGCTTATGGTGGTTATACAAATGAACAATTCAAGGAAATTACATGTGTCATTAACCGATTAGAAGAAAGCAAAATAAAAGAAATCATTCATGAAATTGATCCCCATGCCTTTGTTACCGTTTACGATGTAGCAGAAGTAAAAGGTGGAAACTTTAAAAAGCATAATATTCATTAGAATTTAAAACGCATGACGCGAAAAAATGTCATGCGTTTTTTGCAATTCAATGAAAGCACCAATTAGTTTTATAAGAAGGACGTTAAGATGCTTCCTGAGCACCAGATAATGGGTGATGAAAGCTTTCTTCATTCCTATCTATTAAATGCTACCCGAGTAGGTAAGAAGTTTATAACTTTTTTTCATTAGAGACAAAACATGTTGAGGCTATTTTGAATGATTAGTCAAAATAGTTTCTTTTTGTATGTTTAAAGTTTAAAACAAATCAAATAGGGAAATTAAATAATATAAACAAATTTTAATGCAAGCTTAAGGAGGTTTGCTTACTAGTAAGCTATTAGAAAATGACTATCTAATAAAGAGATACCGATAGGAAAGGAGAACATTTTAATGCAAATGAATTATGAGGAATGTATAAAAGCGTGTCTTGAATGTATGGAAGATTGCAATCGATGTTATGATGCTTGTTTAAAAGAAGATGATGTAAAAATGATGGCAGAATGTATACGGTTGGATAGAGAATGTGCAGATGTTTGTGCTTTTGCAGCAAAATCAATGCAATCAAATAGTACTTTTGCGAAACAAATTTGTCACTTATGTGCAGAAATATGTGAAGCATGCGGTAGTTCATGTAAAATGCATGAACGAGAACATTGCCAAAAATGTGCCGAGTCATGTTTTAAATGCGTAGAAAGTTGCCGAAAAATGGCTTCCTAATTAGGTTTAGTGAGAATGAATAAAATAAAAAAAGGCCAAAATTAAGTCTTTAATTAACTTTATTTTGACCTCTTCACTATGCATTTAGAATGAAATATAACGTAAAGGATTCACTAGACCAACTTTTTGTCCCTGCCATGGAGTATTATGCATTTCAAAATGTAAGTGACTACCAGTTGAGCGACCAGTTGAGCCCATATAGCCGATTACTTGACCTTTTTTAACAGATTGTCCAACACTTGTATTATAACCACTTAAATGTGCATAGACTGTTGTCCAAGTTTGTCCATTAATTGAATGGGTAATCATAATTACATTTCCATAAGTAGATAATGGACTCGCACGAAATACGACGCCATCTGCTGCAGCTACAATTGGTGTACCTTGTGCATTTGCAATATCCGTCCCATAATGGACTTCAGCACCTGCCCCTATATCACGGACACCAGAGTTGGATGTTATTCGGCCGGTTGTCGGTCTTGTCCAAGTTCCACTTGAAACATTTGGTGTTACTTTTGAAGGACTAGGAGTGGAAACGGAAGTTTTTTTGGTACTAATTTGTTTTGCTTTCGCTTTTTGACGAGCTACTTCTGTTAAACGTGCTTGTTCTTTTTCAATACCCGCTTGAACTTCTTTGCTAATTGATAGCGCTTCTGAATATTCTTTTTCTATTAATTTTTTTTCAGATATTAATTTTGATTGTTCAGCTTCTATATTGTCAATAACTCTATTTTTATTTTTCTTTTGAGTATCCAATGAACTTCGTAAAGTTTTTAATTGATCTCGATTTTCTTGTTGTTTAAGAAGTTTTTGTTTAAGAATATTTTGTTGTTTTTCCAGTTTCTTTTTATCATTCATTTGTGCATTGATAATATCACGGTCAGCTTCTATTAATGTATTTACAGCTGTAATTCTGTCTATAAAATCTACAAAACTATTTGCCCCTAATAATACATCTATGTAATTAATAGAGCCGCCACTTTCTTGAATAGAACGAGCTCTATCTTGTAATAAAGCATCGCGTTCATCTATATTTTTTTCTAATTTTGTAATTGATTTGTTCAATTGAGCTATGTCACTAGTAGTAGATTTAATATCTGCTAAAATTTTATTAATTTTTACATCGGTATGATTAATTTTAGTATCCAGTTTCTTAATTTGATTCATAAATCCAGCTATTTTTGATTTGTTTTGATTGATTGATGAAGATTTTTTCTTCATTTGAGAAGATAAATCAGCTTTTTTTTGATTTACTTCTTGTTGTTGGGTTTTCAAATCATTTAAAGATTCTGCCCCGACACTAACCGATGGAATCGCGACTGTTAGAGCTAGTGTTGCCGCAATAATTTTGCTTAATTTCTGTGATTGTCCTTTCAATTTGTAACCCACCTCATATTATAAAAAATTCCCGTATGTACATTAAACGATCTGTTCTATGTATTTACGCGTATAGATTCCTTTAAATAAAAAAAGGTTGAAGTCTTGGAAGACGACACCGTTTTCATTGACCATTAATTCACTTGATGTTTTTTTTACCTCAAATTCATTATATCTGCTAAATTTCTTGTCTAGCATTACAATTTTATTTCATATCATGTCGAATTTTATTTTAAATGTATTATTTGTCTTATAAGATAGTTTTAGATTTCAGAGCAATTGGTTTTTTTCTGGAATTGTTAAACACAGGAGATAATGGTGACTTTTGGAACAATTGGAAAAAAGGGCATGTAAGTCACATTGCCTTACATGCCCAAATTCAACTATTGTTTTTTGTGTGAAAAAAGTTACGAGATTAATCTCGCAATTAAAAAGGCAATCCCGGCAGCTAAACCACCGACCAATGTTGTTTGGAAAGCACTCTTAAATGGTTTTGAACCTGTAAATCTTCCTTTTACAAATCCAAAAATGAACAAGGCAATGATAGTCATAATGACCGAAACTAGAAGGGCTGAGTTAGAATTTGAGATGATCATATATGGCGATAATGGAATAAGACCCCCAACAATATAGGAAACACCAATGGTAGCGGAGCTAGTTAATGCACGCTTTGGCTCCGGCTTCTCAAGTCCAAGTTCGTACTTCATCATGAAATCTACCCACTTTTCAGGATCTTTGCTCATTGCATCAACTGTCTCATTAATTGCACTTTCTGGTATATTCCATTCACGCAATATGTCAGCTACTTCTTCTCGTTCTCGATCGGGCAATTCCACAATCTCTCTTCTTTCCCTCTCTAGTTCGGATGCATAGTGCTCTTCATCTGTACGTGCAGCAAGGTAACCGCCAAGTCCCATTGCAATTGACCCTGCAGCAATTTCTGCAACGCCTGCTACAACAACTAAACTTGCATTTGAAATACTTCCTGATAAACCGGCAGCAAGTGCAAATGGAACTGTCAACCCATCAGACATCCCGATTACAATATCACGAATTAAATCGGAAGCCATAAAATGCTGTTCAACATGTGATGATTTTTTAATTTCAGTTTCTGGCATAAAAATCTCCTTTAATATAGGAAAAGATATTGAAATTCCTTATAGATTCTCAGAAAATGACACAAGATGCCTTATTGAGTTAAATAGCACCTTGTATTAAATTTAATAAATTATTTTAATCATATCATACAACGAAAAATGATTGGAAAATATCTGATTTTACTTGTCTATAGGTTATTCCTAAGACCACCTTTACAAAGAAATAATAAACCAACATAAATAATTGTAGAGCAAATTTTTGTTTTTACTTATGTAATTTGCGCAAGAAATTGAAAAAACACGAATCAGCGTGCTAGAGAAAAGTAAATAATATAAAAAATGATAAACCAAAAAAATAAAGCCTCATTAGGTTAAAGGCTTTAGTTTTTTTGTTATTTCTTTTTGTGGCTAAATGAAGAAAATGTAAAAGTTCTTTGGTCAAACTCAGGAGAGGTATTTTCAATGGAGTTAAAAGGACCTAAGAAAATTGATAGCTGTTTCGGCATAAACTTCTGCAGATTCTACTAAATTCTGCACAGAAACCTGTTCATCGTACCCATGGATGGTGTCAAGATTCCCTGGACCATAATTAACGGTATCGATGCCATGACGTCTGAAATGAGAGGCATCACTTGAGCCAATTAAGAGTATGCTGAAGACAGGTTTTCCCATTCCCAAGACTTGCCGGATTCCAAGTTCTGTTGCGCATACAATGGGGCGATTCTCTAAGGTCCAGTTCGGATTAGAAGCGGGAATCATTTGCTCTACAATTGCACCAGGAGCTACAGTACTGACAATATTCCTCGCGACATCTAGTACCAACTCAGGCTTCATACCAAATGGAACTCTAGAATCCACTAGAATAACACACTTGTCAGCAACAACGTTTACATTTGTACCACCCCGAATGACACCTGGATTATAAGAAGGGTGATAAAGTAATTGTGATAATAAGGGCTTTTTTAGGTACTGAGTGAAAAACCATTCTGTATTGTACAAAAGCTGACCAAGCTCTAGTGGGGGCGTAGCTTTTAGCTCACTTATTCTGGATAGTGCTGCGACCACATCTGCACCTCTTCGTACGGCGGAAATACCGGATAGTGGATACTGGCTACCATGCCCAGACTTGCCCGGTATGGTCACCTGCATCCATGCCTCTGCCTTTTCACCTGCATTCGGTTGGTGGGGATAAGTGGGTTCACCGATTAGACAAGCATCTCCCTTAATCAATCCTTGAGACAAGAGCGTGGACACCTCCATTCCGCCAGTCTCTTCATCCGGAGAGGTAATCACACTAAGACTCCCTTTCAAATGAAGAACGGAGGCAAACTCCTGAAGAAGTCCTGTTACAAAAATCAGTGCGGCCAAACCTCCTTTCATATCAGAGGATCCCCGACCTAAAAGCATTCCTGACCTGACTTCACCTGAGAAAGGATCAAAACTCCATTTTGAACGATCACCAGCAGGTACGACATCTGTATGTCCACAAAAAAGAAGCCGTGGACCAGGTATCTTAGATAAGGGAGCATCACAGACCAGGCTAACCGGAGAATTTTCAGCATTTCTGCGGTGCTCTGTAATGAGGCATCCTTTTGCCGCAAGATATCGGCTAATCGTATGTCCCATTTCTGCGGTATGCTTTAAAAAACCTGGTGATGGATTTTCAGATGGTATTCGAATAAATGAAGCAGCAAGGTCAACTAATTCCTGTTGCCGTGACCTGATCAACTGCTGGATCATACTGGTATCCATATCATACATCCCTCCAAGTCCAGCATCTAGCCATTCTATTTCTTTTAATTCTATGAACTATTCTTAGACCATATTCCTTGGAAGTATTGGTAAATTATTCATGTATATAGAATAGTGTTTAAGGGAAGTTAGTCAGTGTTTTATGTAATGCTTATGATTGATGCTGACATAAATCAGTAGCCATTTACCAAAAATTAGTTGCTAAATAAGTAGGGGAGGGGGATTTCTTCACCATTCTATAATCTTGATAAATGCCTTTAGAATCATAACGTCTATTACTAAAGACAAAAATTTAGCGGAAGTTTGCGTAAACACATAATAAAAAGGGCAATATAAATTGCCCTTAGGATTATTCTTCAATATGGTCAATATGCATTGGAGGAGGAATGAGCCAACCTTTTTCCTTATTTAGTTTAAGGAGTTTCGCCCCGAATTGTTCTTTTTTCATATGAAATTGAGTGAACATCATTCCGATGTCTTCACGTATTGACATGCCAATAGCTGCACTACATGCACCTAAACCAGTAGCAACATCGCGAGTAAGAGCAGCACTAATTTCAGGGTCATAAAATCTTGCACCAGCTGGAATATCCTCTAATCTTGCATTCGGACGTTCAGGCGGCGCAGGAGGAAGAGCAACACCATTTACTTTTAAAATATTTTCTAATTGCTCATTCTCATCTTTGCAACATTGGATAGATTCTTCAAGAATTTTGGCTAAATCTGTATCTCCAGTGTGATTATAAAATGTTTGATACGCAGCTATTAAACCATTGTTAGTAGCAAGATTCGTCCAAACTGCCATTACTTCTCCATAGTGTAATGGTTGATCTTTTGGATTACCGCTTAGAATACCCATAATAACACTCCATTTCGTTTTGTTTTGTTTAACAAGAACAGGGTGTGCTGAAATAAAAAAATCTATACAAAAATGACCAGACAATCACAAATCCATCACTCGCTATTTTATTCGGTAGTATTTTTCTTCAAAACACGATATAAATTGAAAAAAACTTTTAAATGGGCTAACAAATAGCGAATTTTTCCGTCTGTTCAATGGTGATGTTTACAGATATCCTAAACTAATTAAATGAGCATTTTATGTATTTAGATATGTTATATTTGTGTAAATAGAGTTAATGGTATTTTTATGTAAAATAGCTAAAGAAAAGGAGAGATTTTATGGCTACGATCAATTATTCAATTGTCGATGTATTTTCGGAGGGGAAATATACAGGAAATCCACTTGCTGTTTTTAAAAATGCGGGAAATATTCCGACAAGTAAAATGCAGCAAATTGCCAGGGAAATAAATTATTCAGAAACTACTTTTATTTTAACTGATAAAAAGAAAAACCATGGTCATGAAGTTCGTATCTTCACACCGAATGAGGAAGTACCCTTTGCTGGACACCCAACATTAGGAACTGCCTACATTATTCAAAATGAAGTAGAAGAGGAACCAGTAGAAAAACTTCTTTTGAATTTTAAAGCTGGACAAATTCCGGTAACGTTTGATCAACAAGAGAAAATACTGTGGATGCTACAAAATAATCCAACATTTGGCCGCGTTTTAGAGACAAATCAGGTTGCTGATGTTTTAAATATCGATCAGGGATACATAGATGAGCGCTTTCCAATTCAAGAAGTTTCTACAGGACTTCCTGTGATTATTGTGCCTTTAAAATCTTTAGAAGCAGTTAAAAAAGTCAGCATCAATAAAGAAAAATACTTCGAGTTAATTGAAGATTTAGACGCAAAAGCCATTATGATTTTTTCTCCAGAAACGTACCATTCTGAAAATGATTTAAATGTTCGGGACTTTGCAGATTATTTTGGTATACCTGAAGATGCAGCAACAGGCAGTGCAAATGGATGTTTAGCTTCCTACTTAGTAAAATACCAATATGATCACACAAGTGACATCAATATTCGAGTTGAACAAGGATATGAAATAGGAAGACCCTCTTTATTATTTTTAAAGGCAAGTGAAGAAAACGGGGAAATCAAGGTATATGTAGGAGGAAAAGTGGAGAAAATTGCTCAGGGTGAGTGGTTGTTATAATTATTCTTTCGGTAATATTTAATTAAATTCATAATATTCTTTTATCTCAATAAACGGAGGTTATTTAAATGGAAATCTACCAAGCTACCATTGAAGATTTAGAAGGAGTATCAAATTTATTTAATTTATATCGTATTTTTTATGAGCAAACATCAGATTAGAAGGTGCTAAAACGTATATAAAAAATCGTTTAGAAAACGAGGATTCTGTTATATTCGTTGTGAAAGATCTACAAGAATATCAGCTTTACTCAACTTTATCCCACGTTTTCATCCATATCCATGAAAAGAGCATGGATACTAAATGATATGTATGTGGATACAGTATATAGAAAAAGAGGAATAGGAGAAATGCTCTTACATAAAGCAAAAGATTATGCGATTGAAACAGGTGCTAAAAGTATTAGTTTGGAAACAGCACCAGATAATGATGCTGCTCAAAAGTTATATGAGAAAAATGGATATGTACGGGATTCGCAATTTTATCATTATGAATTAAGTTTGAACAATTAAAATTAGTGACACAATTTATTGCTATTGATGAAAAACTGCGATAGCCTCCTAGTATTAGGCGGTACGATTTGATTTCAAAAATCTGTGAAAAACAGCTTAAAATATTGTGAAAGGAAAATTTAGATGATGATCATTGGTATAATGCTGATTCTTATTGGAATAATCTTACTTCCTTTTGGAATCATTTCTTTTAAACAAGAATTGGCTATCCTAAAAGACCAACCTACTTCGAAAAAAGTAACAATAGGACTTATTGAAATGATTGATTTTTTTTCTTTTGACAATTACCTGACTTGGCTATTGAGTATCAGTGTTCTACTTATTCTAAGTGGTTCGATTTTTGTATACTTTTCACT